>DASTJH010000001.1:0-6867 GCA_035716645.1 Terriglobales bacterium
AGGCGTCGCAGTGAGCAGCGCGCGCGCCGCCCTTTCCGGCGAGAGTGGGAGCCGCAGATCGTGCGCCAGCGCATTGGCCGTTCCCAGCGGAATGATGCCAAGCGCAGCGTCGCGATTTACGATTCCCTGGAGTACGTCATGAACGGTGCCGTCGCCGCCGCAGGCGATGATCGTATCGAAGCCGTCGCGAATGGCCACGCGGGCCTGCGCGCCCGCGTCTGCCGCCGCGCGAGTGGGCGAAACCTCGAGTTCCACTCCTGCTGAACGTAATACCGAGACAGCAGCCTCTACGTCCTGTACACGCTGTTTGCGCCGCCTTCCGGAATGGGGGTTGTAGAAGAGGGCGGCTTTGCGCATGGAATGAGTGTGGCGCGGGCGCCCTCGCCCGCGAATTCGGCCATGTCAAGCCCGCTTCGCGAGGGCAGCACTTCCTACTTCTTTACGATGATACAGAGCTTAAATCGTGTTTGTTAACAGGCAATGAATATGGCGTGAGGTGTTCCCGAAGCTGCAACATGCGCAGAATCCAATAACCGGCGGCTGCGGCAGCGAGATGTTTGAGTGTATGCCCGCTGCCTACGTGGCCAAGCGTGTAAATCTGCCGATCGGCGGTTTCCAAAATCTTCGCGAGCACATAAAAGCCGAATACGACCACGAAGTCACGGCCGCGGGTGTATCGCGATGGAAGCAGCAGCACGAGTACGACCGCTAGTGTTGAATAAGCCTGCACAGCTCCGTAGATTCGCAAGTCACCGTGGCCGTGAAGTTCAGTCCAATACCACTGCAACACGCTTGCAACGCTGAAAACAATGAGCCACGGCATGAGTTGGATTCCGGCGCGAACGCTGATTCGCTCGGCGATCAGGGCCGCAATTAGCGACCCGAAGGCGATGGTCATTGGCAGCCGGTCCCAAACAAGAGAGGTATTGTTCGGCGCGAGATGATAATAGGCTGAGCCGAAGGCGGTTAGTAAAAGGCCGATAAAGACGCCCAGGTATGGCCAGCGCTCACGAAGATCAAGAAAAACATCCCTCGTATGTTTGCAGAGAAACAGGATTCCCCAAGTGCCCACAATTGCGAACGGCAGGTTCGAGACTACGTTCCAGAAGTTTGGAATTCCTAGCCAGCGGCGCTGATCGGCGAAGTGATGATATGACTCTGGTTGCGGAATAGGCGGCAACAAGAGCACCACCACTGCCATTCCAACGGCGACGCCGATCATGAGAGCGATACCGGCTTTACGAGAGAGCAAAAGCGCCCCAAGTCGCTAGGTCAGAATTGAACACCCAGGCTCCCGAGGGTTGTATTTAACACTCGCCAGCTTTCCGTTCATGGAATCGATGTAGTCATAGGCCGCTTGCTCGTCGGTGAACTGCCGTAGGTAAGCCCCGCCAAAATACTCGCCATTGACTTGGTAAGAGTAGTTCAGGGTACAGGTGACAAGCTCTCGGCGTTCCGTTCGAATCGTTGAGACCGTCCCATTCTCAATGGTACCCGAGATGGGTGTCCAATTTATTGATCGTAGCCGGCGGGTCCACTGCGAGCCGAGTCGTAGCCAGATGACAAGCGACGCCAGAGCAGCCAATACAGCAGTCAATCCCAATTTCAAAGCCGGGTCCGTCAGGTGATGCATTCCGATGATCATACCTTTGCCTCTCACCTGAGTGTGATTAAATCTATCGTTCATGCGAGTCTCAGTTCCATCCTTCGCGAAGATCAACCTCGGGCTGCGCATTGGCGCACTGAGGCCGGATGGATTCCACGCGCTGCGCACGGTGTATCAGACTATTGCGCTGCATGATGTGATTTCTGTTTCGGTTGATCGCGGCTCCGGAAAAGAGATTCGTTGCGATGATCCGCGCGTGCCGCGCGATTCCACGAATACCTGCTGGAAGATTGTTGAACGCGCGATCGAGTCACTAAAAGCTCGCGGGCGCGTCATAATCGAAATCGAGAAGCGACTGCCAGTGCAGGGTGGGTTGGGCGGAGCGTCAGCTAATGCGGTGACAGCGCTCCTGGCGCTAGAAGCGGCATTGAAGAGGCGCTTGTCCGCGCCGGAGCGACTGCGGATCGCGTCGGAAGTCGGATCGGATCTTCCCCTGTTCTTGATCGGCGGCACGGTGCTCGGTGTAGGACGCGGCGAGGAAGTTTATCCATTGCCCGATTTGTCGGCGATGCCGTGTGTCATCGCGTTGCCGGAGATTGCGGTTTCAACGCCGAAGGCGTTCGGGGACTGGGATCGGTTCATGGTTCCCCGACGCGAAAAGCAGGTTCCTCGACTGCGGAGTTCGTTCGCGAGCGAACGAACTTCTTCGCTCGGAATGACATCGTCAACCGAAGGCACGAGCGACGGAGCACAATTGACCGCCGCCTACGCGTCCGATAGAATGTTGGAGTTCGGCCGTGAGATTTCCGCGTGGCTGAATGCGGGGCTGGAAAGTAAGCCTCGCAGATCCGGTGTCTCCGCAAGGCGCGGAGGCCGGGCCGAGAACCCACTGCTCGACCTTGTCCGTACCGGGATAGAAAACGACTTCGAGAAGGTCGTCTTTCCTTTGTATCCCGAATTGCGCGAGGTTAAACGTGTGCTCGAACGCGCAGGCGCGGCGTATGCGTCGCTTTCAGGCTCCGGTTCGGCCGTTTACGGAATGTTCGAGTCGCGGGCTAAGGCCGAGCAGGCCGTACGGAAGCTGGAAAAGAGTGGGACGAAGGCGGTAGTTACAAGCACGTTGACGAGAAGCCAGTATTGGAAGAAGCTGGAGGCGCGCAGCGGGCGTTTGAGCCCGCCGCCCAAATCCCGAGCGTTGCGAGGGATCTCAAGTTAAGTCGACGTCGATATTAAGTACTGGGCCGTCGACTAATGGTAGGTCAAGTGCCTTTGGAGCACTTTGTCTAGGTTCGAATCCTAGCGGCCCAGCCAGAAAGCTCGCTGTAGTCGTTGGACGTGCATCGTTCGCGAAGGCATTGCAGCGGGCCGGAGTGGTAGGCGTACGACAAACGACGTGCGACGCACGACGAGATGTTAGAACCATGGCCACTACAGTTGCCACTGCCGAGAAGAAGATGAGCACTGAGGAGAAACACGCGCACAAGCCGCAGCGTGCGCGTGTGGATGAGAAATTCAAGATCTTCTGTGGTACGGCAAATCAGTCGCTGGCTGATGAAGTATGTGCGTTTCTCGGCCTGACGCGCGGGCAGGCACTAGTCAGAAGGTTTGCCGATGGCGAAGCCTATGTCCAGATTCAGGAGAACGTGCGCGGCGCAGACGTTTTCGTGATGCAGCCAACATGCCGGCCAGTTGATCTGCACCTGATGGAATTGCTGTTAATGATTGATGCCCTCAAGCGTGCTTCGGCACGGCGCATCACGGCCGTCGTACCGTATTACGGGTATGGGCGGCAGGATCGCAAGGACAAACCTCGAGCGCCGATTTCGGCCAAGCTGGTAGCAGATCTGCTCACGACAGCGGGAGCCGATCGGGCATTGTTGATTGATCCGCATGCGCCGCAGATTCAGGGTTTCTTTAATATCCCGGTCGACCACTTGTTTGCTTCGCCGGTGTTGGTGGACCACTTCAAGAAGTTGCAGTTGCCAAATTTGACCGTGGTGTCACCGGACGCAGGTGGCGTGGAGCGCGCACGCTTTTTTGCGAAAAAAGTCGACGCGGCCCTCGCTATCGTTGACAAGCGCCGCGTTGAAGCGAACGTCGCGGAAGTGATGCACGTGATCGGCGA
Organism: Terriglobales bacterium; assembly: GCA_035716645.1. Classification (GTDB taxonomy): domain Bacteria; phylum Acidobacteriota; class Terriglobia; order Terriglobales; family Acidobacteriaceae; genus Gp1-AA112. The sequence continues at coordinate 3,732 of DASTJH010000001.1, forward strand.
TGTGCGCGGCCGCACATGTCTCGTCATCGACGATTTGATCGATACTGCTGGAACTTTGGTGAAAACGGCCAGCGCCCTGATGGAAAACGGCGCGAGCGAGGTTTATGCCTGCGCTTCGCATCCTGTACTTTCACCTCCTGCGGTGGAGAATCTTGCCAATTCGTGCATTAAAGAAGTAGTAGTGACGAATACGGTACCCCTTTCGGAAGAAGCACAGAAAGCACGCACCGACTGTGGAGGCAAGATTAGAGTGCTCTCAATTGCGGGATTGATCGGACGCGCGATCCAGTCCATTCATGAAGAAACATCTGTAAGCAAACTGTTCTTATAGGAATTCGAATATGGCGACCAAGACGATTGAACAAAATATTCTCGAAGCGCAGCAGCGCACTCCCGGTACCAAAAATGACGCCCGGCGCGTGCGCGTTAGCGGCAAGATTCCCGCCGTGGTTTATGGCGCGGGCAAGAATTCCGTGCCGGTGAGTGTGGATCCGCGGCAGGTGTCGCGCATTCTGCACTCGGCCACCGGCCACAACACGGTATTCGATCTCACGCTCGATGGCGACCGCACTAAAGCCATGATCGTGGATTGGCAATACGAGCCGATCAAGGGTTCGCTTCTGCATATCGACCTGAAGCGCATTGCCATGGACCAGAAGTTGCGCGTCAACGTGCCCATCGAGCTCGTCGGCGAACCGGCGGGCGTGAAGCAGCAGGGCGGCATTCTGGAACAGATCGCGCGCGAAGTCGAAGTCGAGTGTTTGCCCGGTGACATCCCGAACCAGATCGAGCTGAATGTTTCCGAGCTCGTGTTCGGCATGGTCCTCCGCATCGCCGATCTTCCGAAGAGCGGCAAGCTGAAATTTGTCAGCGATGCAGATCAGCCTGTGGCGCACATCATCACCATCAAGGAAGAAGAAGCACCGGCTGCTGACGCGGTTGCGGGAGCAGCGGCTGCGCCGGCTGAGCCGGAAGTTATCAAGAAGGGCAAGCAGGAGACTGAGGAAGAGGGCGCCGAGGCTGCTCCTGCCGAGAAGGCTGAGAAGAAGGAAAAGAAGTGACGGAAGGCGACGTACGACGGTTGCGAGCGTGAAGCTGATTGTTGGACTCGGCAACCCGGGACCGCAGTACGAATTCACGCCACATAACCTCGGCTTTCTGGTGGTGGATTGGCTTGCGGACGAGTTGAAGGTGGATGTTCGTAACCGGCAATGCCGGGCGCTCACGGCACGAACGACGATCGGCAATGAGCAGGTGGTTCTTGCCAAACCCGAAACGTTCATGAACCTGAGCGGCGAAGCGGTCCGGTGCCTGGTGGGCGAGCTGGAACTCACGCCTGAATCGGATCTGATCGTGATTCAGGATGAGCTAGATTTTCCGTTCGGCACGCTGCGTGTGCAGCGCAACCGCAGTTCGGCGGGGCACAACGGGATTGAGTCCATTATCGGCTCGCTGGGGACGAAAGATTTCGTGCGAATCCGGATCGGAGTTGCTCCGGAGCACGAGATACGCGACGGCAAAGAATATCTGCTTGCGCCGTTGAGCAAAGGACGGTTGGAAGTGATCGGCCCCGCTTTGGAAGATGCGGCTGCGGCCGCAGAGATGATCGTGAAGGAAGGCCCGGTAGCAGCGATGCAGAAATTTAATCGCAAGCCGGAGCCTGCGGAAGAAGCTGGCAACTGATTTTTGGAGAGCACATGAATCGTACTTATGAACTGATGTTTATTGTCCGGCCCGACATGACGGAAGAGGACCAGGACAAACTGATCTCGACGCTGGAACACGAAGTGACAGCGTCCGGGGGCCAGATCAAGAACGTGGAGAAGATGGGCAAACGCCGTCTCGCTTACACAGTGCGCAAGTTCCATGATGGAATCTACATCCTGCTTACGTTTGACGGCAGCGGCGGACTGGTGCACGAACTCGAGCGCCGCTTGCGCGTGAACGAGCCAGTGATCAAGTTCTTGAGCGTGCGCATTGATGAAGAACAGAAGCGGCTCGACAAGATTAAGGCGATCCGCGACTCGAAGCGCAAGGCAGCTCCAGCTCCGGCAACACCGGAGCCAGCAGCAGAGGCACCCGCAGTGACGGCGTAAAGGCCGTCGCACGTCGTGCGCGGAGTGGCCTTCGATCAGCAGGATTTGCAAACGGCTAAGGACTGACGGCCAATCACAAGCTTTTAGCGAACGACGTACGACGATCAGCGTACGACGATTTTAAGGAGCATCATGGCAGACGAAAATAGACCAGCAACATCCGCAGGCGAAGGACAAGGCGGCGGAGAACGGCAAGGAGGCGGCGAGCGCCGTCCACCTCGTTCCGGCCCGGGTGGCCGCGAAGGTGGCCCCGGCGGACGGAAGTATTTCCGCCGCAAGAAGGTGTGCAAGTTCTGCACCGAGAAGATTGACGCGATCAACTACAAAGACGTGCGCCTGCTGGCGCAGTTTGTTGCCGAAAGCGGCAAGATCGTACCGCGACGCCTGACCGGTGTCTGCACGCCACATCAGCGGCGCCTGAGCTCGGCCATCAAGCTCGCGCGTAACATCGCACTGCTGCCGTTCGCAGGAAGAGCAGCCTAACTTTTCCTCGGCAGATTTGCACGGATTTTCGTTCGTTTGATCCGTGCTGATCTGTGTGAATCCGAGGAAATGAATTTTTGAATGAGGTCATCTCATGGAAGTCATTCTTAAAGAAGATGTCATGAAACTGGGCTCGCGCGGCGATGTGGTCAAGGTTGCCGAAGGCTACGGGCGCAACTTTCTGCTTCCCCGCAAGCTGGCGATTGAAGCCACAACTGGCAACAAAAAAGTCATCGAGCAGATGCGCGCCGCCGCGCTACGTCGTTCGGCGAAAGAAAAAGCACAGGCAGAAGAACTCTCGAAGCAGTTCGACGGGCTATCCGTCTCGTTCCAGCGCCGTTCGGGCGAGCACGATCAGTTGTTCGGCTCCGTCACGTCCGGCGATCTGGCGGAAGCGCTCGAAAAGAAAGGCTTTAATCTCGACCGCCGCAAGATTCAGCTGCACGAGCCGCTGAAGACGATCGGCGAATTCACCGTTCCCGTGAAACTGCACAAAGAAGTGACCGCGCACCTGAAGGTCACGATCGAGAAAGAAGCGGTCGCGGAGTAGATTTCTA
>DASTJH010000002.1:0-142690 GCA_035716645.1 Terriglobales bacterium
CGACTTTCCCGCCTTACTTGGAAATCCCGCAAACAACGCGGGATTCCCACTTTCCTCCAGCCACGACTGCTGCTGGTTAATCTCTAACCACCGGACATTTCATTTGCTATGAAAACCGGACATTTTAATTTGCTAACAACACACGAAAGATGAAGATCAGCTCTCCGGAGATAGATTGCTGCTGGCCGGTGCGGGTCGGATTGACGGCTCTGAGTGGCCCCTTCTGAATGCCACACAGCCAAATTCCCTGCTCTTTCGCTGCTGGCTTCACTCAGGAGTAGGGCGATCCAGTGCTCGATCCCCGTACTGGAATGAAAACATAGGCACTTACGCGGAAAAATGGGGATTCGCTGCAAATTCCCTGCTGCTTCGCTCAGCCAAAACGCCCGACCCGCGTCCTTATTGGCCAAAGTGCGAATCGTAATCGGGCTCCCCTGCTAAATTCGCTGTTCTGAGGGAAAGTTCATTTTCGCAGGCGGCACACGGCTGTTCAAAAACACACCTGGTTAGCGGCTAGAAGCTAGCAGCTAGAAGCTGGGTAGCTCTCACGTAAAACAGCCGTTCATGCCTTATCGCCGCGACCAGCGGTGGCGGAGGAAATCCCGCAGAACAGAACCCGCACGATTGGCCGCGCTCATCGGACGGGGTCAGCCTCGAAAGTGATGACTTCGAAGGGTTGCAGCGAAACCGAGTTGGACTGGGCCGCCTTCCACTGCGCGGAAGCAGCCTGCGTGTTCCAGACGGTGCGAGTGTGGTATCGCTGCGGCGCTGCTTTCGGCAGTTCGAAAAGTTTCGCTACGTCGATGGAAAACGATTGCGCGCGATCGCTGGGATTCCGGAGCGTGACAATTCCCTTCCCGCTGTCAGTCGACCATGCCGCCCAGCCATAGACTTCGAGCTTCGCCGGATCGCCTCCAATCCAGTGCGTGTCGCGCAGAATGTCGGCATTATTGCGCGACCATTTTGCGGCTTGAGCGAGCGTGTCCCAATCGGCGGCGCTGAGCAGACTAGGCGTGATGTACATCTCTTGCAGCTGCGTGCCGGTTCCGAAATAGGAATGGACCTCGTCGGCAAAATCGTGATGGGGATCGGTGTTCAGGTTCTTTGCGTATTGGGCATAGATCACTCCGTGCAGCATCAGCGAATTGAGCGGAAACAGCGGCCCGAGCTGAACAACGTGCTGATACGTATCGGCATCGCGGTAGGTGATCCAGCGCTGGCGAAAAGATCCGACACCGGCGAAATCGTGATCGTCGCCTCCGCGCCAGATCGAGTCGGCATAGCGCAACCAGAATGGAGACGGAAATGTCCCGGTCGTGAGGTTCACGTATAAATCCGGTTTGCGCGCGCGCAGCTCGGAGATCAGCGTGATCGCCGCATCAAAGTCGCTGTCGAAATGGCTGCCCGGCACCACGCGATCCGCGTTGCCGGTTCCATCGAACTTGAACTGGTTCACGCCATAGCGCTCGATCATCTCCAGACAAACTTTGCGGAAGTATTCGAAATAACGCGGCCCGGAGAGAGCGAGCCCGCCCTGGACAATCTCATAGCCCGATTCTTTGGCCGATTGCAGTCGCTCCTGCTTGGGCTTGCTATAGCCACCCCACGGTGACATCCAGATCCCCGGCGCAGCGCCAATTTGTTCTCCTGCCGCGCGCACCTGCGTGAGTCCATCCGGAAATCCTGTATTGAAATGCCAAAGATGTGTGGGGTCGTCCCATCCGTCGTCGAGAAGAAAAGAATCGAGCTTCACGCCGCGCTTGCGCGTAAGCTCTTCGCCGAAGGCGCGAATACGATCGAGAACGCCGGCCTGGTCGTATCGTCCGAAGTAGCCGAGGTCGTACCAGGTGTTGTAATGCAGAAACGTACGATAGGGGTGCGCGCGCTCGCGTTCGACGTACGCGAGAAAATCGCGGCGCAACTGCCCGGGACGAGTGACTCCGACAACCGAGGAATACGTAACGCTCTCGCCTACGCGCAGCGGCAGAACGCGCTTCAAGGCGCAACCGATTTGATTTCCCCGCGCTTCACATTGCGAGAGCGGATGCTCGAATCCGGCAAAATCGTCACCCGCAACCACGGGCGAACCTCGGACGCTGCCGATGACCTTCCCTTGTGCTGCCGACAGCGCCAACATCTGCACTCCCGTAATGGGAACGGACTCGCGCGTGGCGTGCAGTTCGATCTCCTGCCGAATGTAATTCGAGCCGTCCCGCAGGAATGCGCGCCAGCTTACTCGCAGGTGGTTCTTTGGGAATTCCAGCTCGACAGAAATCTGTTTTCCCGCAAAGTGTTCGGCGAGGCGCGAGGCGCTGGGATTCGCGCTAAGTTCGGTAATTTTCGGCGCATCCAGCACATGCATGCTGGTTGATGCAATGCTCGAACCATCCTGAAGCTCCAATATAAAGACATCGTGGGCGATGGGAATTAGGTTCCCGTTGATCTGGTCACGAACGTGGAGCAGTGTCAGTCCCGACCGATCGGCCTGCCAGAGTGAGTCGAGCACTTCGTTTTTGAGCTCGGCGGTGCTGGCGTGCAAGCCGGCGATCGCTTGGCCTGATTGAAGCCCCAGGTGGGAAGTCGTTTGCGCGGTTGCGCCTGTGGCAAGGAATAAGACGAGCCCCAAGCGCAGGACAGCTTGCATCATCAAGATGGCTCTCCTGTGTTCATGGTTCGATCCCGCCGATTGTAGTACGAGGGATTTGTGCGATTGCCTGAATCCGCGATCTTGGGTTTTCAGCGCTAATGATGGAAATCATCGAGGGGCTTCAAGACATCAAAGTAGTGGTTTTGGCCCTCGTCTTCGTGCTCACGAATGACGCGCAGCCCAACTGCTTCCAGCTGACTCCGATATTCCACCGCTCCGAGCGATCGCGACTCCAATCCTGTCATCGCATCGTTCCATGCCAATGGTTCAGCGACAGAGGTAAACAGCAGCCGGCCCCCAGGTATTAATATGCCGGCAATGCTGCTAATGAGTTTCCGCTGCTGTTCGATGGGAAGCAGAAACATGAGACCCCATGCGATGACAGCGTCGAAGGTCCGATTGAAGAATGTGGAGTCCTCCACAGCTTCGCAGATCACCGGTATCCCCGGCAGGTTGCGTCGAAATGCCTCGACAAAAGATGGCGAGCGTCGACGGCATAAACGTTCAGACCTGCCAAAACCAGTATCTCCGTTATCGGGAACCCTGGCCCGCAGCCTAAATCGATAACAGCGGCCCCACCCGGAAGCGCGCCCGCCCAGTCCCGAACATCCTTCACGCCGATGGCTTCCGAACGCCTGCGCGCACAGCCCCGTCGTTGCAGAAACTCAGGAGCTATTCCCTCATATCCGTTGGATCGATCCGTCATTGAACCGGAATGCGCCCCCTGCAGGCGTTCCTGTCGTTCTTTAACCCAGGATTCGCCGTCGCTTAGGATGATAATCGGCAAAACGTCCCAGCCCGTACTCTCGTCCCGGCGCTGTATTTTTGTCGTCTCTGTCGCAAGGCAACCACGCCAAAACATGGCCGTAGAAACAACGGGCCGTCCTCTTGTTACCATCAACTCGCCACTCATGACCTTCACCCCACTCGATTGGACCATCGTCGCCGTTTACCTCTTCGCCTCGGTTGCGCTTGGACTGATTGGTAAACGTTTCATCGGCAGCGTATCTCATTACCTTGTTGCCGGCCGCGAGCTCGGGACTGCGATCGGCATTGCGACGCTGGCCGCAACCGAAATCGGCACGATCACGTTCATGTACAACGGCGAGCTTGGGTATCGCTACGGCTTTGCCGCGTTTGCCGCTGCGCTGATCTCGGGAGTTGTGATGATCATCGTCGGACGCACGGGATTCGTAATTCACCAGTTTCGCGAACTGCGCCTAATGACCGTTCCCGAATTCTTTGAAGTGCGCTACAGCCGCGGACTGCGGCTGCTCAGTGGCGTTCTTGTCGCGTTGGGCGGCATTCTCAACATGGGCGTCTTTCTCAAGATCGAGGGCGAGTTCCTGACGATCGTCAGTGGGATCCATGCCAAATATCTGGTCGAAGTCATGACGGTCATCCTGCTGCTCGAACTGCTCTACACCGTGATCGGCGGCATGGTGTCGGTGGTGATCACGGATTTCATTCAATATGTGCTGCTCTCGGTAGCAACGATCCTGGTCACGATCTTTGCCGTGCATCATGCGGGTTGGAGTCACATTGTCGCGAAGGTCGCGGGCACGATGGGCCGCGCGGGGTTTGATCCGCTGCTCGCGCCGAAGTTCGGCTTGACGTTTCTCTTGTGGCAGATCCTGCTGTGGTTTTCGATTCACACCTGCTGGCAGACGACCGCGATGCGCATTTTCTCCACGCGCAGTCCGGAGACTTCGAAGCGGGTGATGACCTGGACGGGCTTCATCTTTCTCGGACGTGGCATGCTGCCGATGTTGTGGGGAATCGCGGCGCTCGCGCTGTACGGTTCGGGCGCGCTGACCGGCGGAGTGCCCGCTCCGGTGGTCGGCGGGCGAACGCTGGCGCCCATCGACGCCATGCCGGCCATGCTTAGTTCCATTTTGGGACCTGGCATTAAGGGCATCGTCGTCGCGGGAATGCTGGCCGCCACGATGTCCGTAAATAGCTCTTACCTGCTGGGATGGAGCGCTGTGATCTCGCAGGATGTGGTTCTCCCCTTGCGCCAAATCTGCGGTGCCGGACCACTCAGCTCGCGTGCGCAGATTGTCGTGAATCGCGTCGCGAACCTCTTCGTGAGCCTCTTCCTGATGTTCTGGGGGCTGTACTACACGCCGCCAGGCGCCGTGTATCTTTATCTGAATATTACGGGCACGATCTTCCTTGCCGGTGCTTTTATCTCAGTCATCGGCGGACTTTATTGGAAACGGGCGAACACCGCGGCCGGCTATCTGGCGATGCTCATGGGAGCGCTGGGTGCAATTGTGCCGTTCTTTTTCCTGCATTGGAATGAAAACGTGACAGGCTTTATGGCATTTGGGCTAGCCGCGCTAGGTTTCATTTTGGGATCACTGGCAGGGACCGGACAACAGCGGCGTAACGCACTCTTAGCGCGGGTGGAGGTGCAATGAATAGCTGGCTCGTGTTTTGGACCATCTGGCTGGTTTTGTCCGGCATTGCGTTCGCTGTGATTACCGCAGTCGTAGCAGTGCGGGGAGCGGTCGATCTCCGGCGAATGCTGCGGGGTTTACGCGAGCAACGGGAAAGAGCGTCGGAGTGATCTTCCCGTTCAATGGAAAAGCCGTGATCCTCGCGCGCGGTCTTGGAAGCCGAATGCGTGCTGCTGGTGATGGCGCGCTTGATGGTGCACAAGCGCAGTATGCCGATGCGGGAATCAAGGGCATGATTCCCGTCGGGCGTCCGTTTCTCGATTACGGTATAAACGCGCTCGCCGATGCGGGATGTCGCCGGATCTGCCTGGTCATTGGTCCGGAGCACGACGTCATTCGCAACTACTACAGCTCGCTGAAGACGACGCGCATCGAGATTTCGTTCGCCATTCAGCAGCAGACGTTGGGAACAGCCGATGCGGTGCTTGCGGCGAAGGAGTTCATCGGTAATGAACGGTTTTTGATGGTGAATTCGGACAACATTTATCCGGTCGAAGCACTTCAGCGTCTGGTCGCGATGAGCGGCAGCGGCCTGATCGGCTTTGATCGCAAGGCCTTGATCACCCACAGCAACATTGATGCGGCCAAGGTGAAGACGTACGCCATTCTCGAAGTGAGCGCCGAGCACGTGCTATGCCGCGTCGTGGAAAAGCCCGAGTTTGTTCCCGATGAGGCGCTGATCAGCATGAATTGCTGGTCGTTTACTCCGATCATCTTCTCCGCATGTGCCAAGGTCGACCGCTCAGCGCGCGGGGAGTACGAATTGCAGTCGGCAGTGCAGTATTCCATCGACCATCTCGACGAGACTTTTCGGGTAGAACCGTTTCGCGGAGGGGTACTCGATCTCTCCAGCCGAGCAGACATCGCTCCAGTCACAGCGCGCCTGAAGGGCTGCGCCGTGAATCTATGAACGACTACGCCGTTGTCCTCCAACACGCGAGTATGAGCGCAGCGGAGGCGCACAACAAAGCGGCGATCTTCGATCGTTTGCGGGAAGCGGCAGGAGAAGTCGGGCTGTCCAACGCAGCTGACTTTGCCTTTTTTGTTCCAGGCCGAATCGAGCTTTTCGGTAAACACACCGATTATGCGGGCGGACGCAGCCTGCTCTGCTGCGTGGAACGGGGATTCTGTTTTCTCTGCTGGCGACGCAAGGATCGCAAGATCCGCTTTCTGGAAACTGCGAACGATCGCAGAATAGCCGAATGGGAACTGAGTTCCAAAACAGGAATCGTCGACCCTCACTGGGCGCTGTATCCGGTCACGGTGTCGCGCAGAGTTTGCCGCAACTTTCCTTCTGCTCGATTCGGGGCGGATGTCATATTCTCCAGCGACCTGCCGCGAGCGTCAGGTTTGAGTAGTTCCAGCGCTTTTGTGGTTGGTTCATTTTTGGCGCTGGCTGCCGCCAATGACCTTTCGGAAACAGAAGAATACAAGCAGAATTTGCCGGATTGCGAACATCTCGCCGCTTACCTCGGTGCAGTCGAAAACGGTAGTACCTTCCGTTCACTGGAGGGAGATGAAGGGGTCGGAACTCTAGGCGGCAGCGAGGATCACACAGCGGTTTTGTACTCCCATGCCGGGCAACTCAGCCAGTATGCATTTCGCCCTGTGCGGCACGAGCGCAGCATTGCGCTTCCGGCGGGCGTCTCGTTCGTCATCGCGTCCAGCGGTGTGGCAGCGGATAAAACTGGTTTCGCGCAAGGGCAGTATAATCGCGCATCCCAGCTGGCGCGGACGGTTCTGGATCTCTGGAATCAAAAACGAGCGAGGAATGATAAATCACTGGCAGCAGCCGTGGATTCCTGTATCGGCGCCCGTGAGCAGATTCGAGATTTGATTCTCGAATCTCCTGGCGATCCGAAGGCGCTGTTAGCTCGCTTTGAGCATTTCCTGCGGGAGAGTTACGAGCTTGTGCCGGAAGCCGGCAACGCTTTGTCGCTCCGGGACTGGGCTCGCTTCGGCGAACTTGCAGCTCAGTCGCAGGAAGCAGCCGAATGCCTGCTCGGTAACCAGATTCCTGAGACATCATTCCTCGCGCGCTCCGCTCGCGAGTGCGGAGCCTATGCCGCCTCGGCGTTTGGAGCTGGATTTGGAGGAAGCGTGTGGGCCTTGGTTCCGTCCGGGATTATGAATCAGTTTGTGCAGAGCTGGGGAGAGGCGTACCGGAGGAAATTTCCCGACTATGACCGAGCGGCTTTTTTTGAGACGGGAGCTGGACCGGCTGCGTTAAGTCTCGACGGGAACGTTTACGAGCTAAGACGCCGCAGGCCGGCTCCAATGCGAGAATATTGACAGTCATTCCGCCGCTCAGTGTTCATTATGCCGAAAGAACAACCTGAAAAATCCGAAAAAAACAACTGGTCCGAGGTGAACAACTACATCGAGCTGGCGGTGATCTTCCCTGCCGCCACGCTGATTGGCTGGATCATCGGTCATATTCTGGATGTTTATCTGCATCGTGACTGGATTCAGTTTGTTGGGCTTGGCTTTGGAATTGCCGCAGGATTCATCCAACTGTTTCGCGTGGGGCTGAAGGCGAGCCGTGAATGATGTGTCCCTAAGCGCGAAGCAGACGGAAACAGAGTCCGAGCGCTTTTACTCTGCGGCTTACTTGCGGATTGTTCGCTTCTCTATGGTCCTGCTGTCCTGCCTTACCATCGTTTTCTGGTTTGCCCTCGATCATGGGTTTGCGCTCGGATGGCTTGCCGGCGGTGTGGTCGCTATCGTCAACTTCCTGTCACTGAAGAAGCTGGTGATCGCCTTTGCCGACCGCGTGATTGCCAGTGGAGGAACGCAGCGATCTTCGGGTCTGGTACTACGTTTTCTGCTGCGCTACGGATTGGTCGCGGTGGTCGCCTATGGTATATTCAGAAGTTCCGCGATGAGCGCATCCGGCCTGCTGGCTGGGCTCACTCTTCCGGCTCTCGCCATCATGATTGAAGCCGGATACGAGCTTTCGATGTACCTGCGCCGCGGATACTAATTCCAACCTTTTGAGCGGCAAAATTTCCTAAGGCATGAATGAAGAATTGTTCTTCACCCACATACTAAACGAGTATCTCGGCGGGGTAGCAGCAAAGGTTTTGTCCGCGCTGGGCGCGCATCCGTTGGCAGCCGGGGCGAGGAGTCCGTATTTCTTCACCTACGATCCTGCGGCGCCGATGAACAACTTCTTCGCCATGGAGATTCTGCTGGTCGTCATCCTGCTGATTCTCTTTGTTCTCGTGCGCAGCCGGCTCTCGGTCGACAAGCCGCGGCCGATCCAGCATGTCTTCGAGCTGACCGAGGAGTTCATCAATCAACAGGTAGAGGACATTGTCGAGCATCGGACGGACAAGTTCACGGCTTTCCTTACAGCGCTCGGATTGTTCATCCTCATTGGCAACCTGATGGGACTGATTCCCGGCTTCGTCGCGCCTACAGCAACGCCGGTCGTCCCTCTTGGCCTGGCGATTGTTGCCTGGATTTATTACCACTGGCAGGGAATCAAGAAGCTCGGACCCTTCAGGTACGGCAAACATTTCCTAGGACCGGTATGGTGGCTGTCGCCGCTGATGCTGCCCATTGAGATCATCAGCCACTTCGCCCGGCTGATGTCGCTCAGCATTCGTCTTTACGCCAACATGTTCGCCGGCGATTTGGTCACACTAGTCTTCTTCTCTCTAATTCCGATTGGCCTGCCGGTGGTTTTCTTACTGTTACACACGTTTGTCTCGCTACTGCAGGCCTATATCTTTGTGCTGCTCGCGACCGTGTACCTGGCCGGCGCGGTGGCCGAAGAACACTGAGGTCCTTTCGTGATTTTGTTATTTCGCGATTTTCAAGTTCTGCGGAGCAACTGACCTCGCCATAGACAAGGTCATGAGATCGATGAATACTCTCGTTTTGACGTTTGAGCTGTCCTCCCTCGCGCCGCCGCTAGAACGTTCGTAGGAAAGAAAGTTGGATTTTGCGGCGCGGGGGATATGCTGTGGCCCGACGCGAGCAAAAGCAGATCCCCCACGAGCAGCAGGAGCTGCTAACGCTTTGGCGCGGCGACCCGAGGGATGACAGTCTTAAACAGTGCGAACCAGAGCCGGTGTAGAGCCAGTGCACGCATTGTTTATTGGAGGATTGGGTTGGATTTTCAAATCACCCGATCACAAAATCGCGAAATCGCGAAATTTTCTGCCAGGCGGTCCTGGCCGAAGCTGCAAGTGTGAGGGCGCCTGCACGGTGTGCGTCAACCACCTCCTTGCAGCAATTCTTAGTAAGGAGCACCACTCAATGCGTAAGTCGACGTTCTTCATGATCGCTACCGCGATTCTCACGATCGCTTCGCCGTTGTACGCCCAGACTGCGGGCGGCACGGGAGCGACCTTCAACTGGGCCGTCCCGATTGGCGCGGCCATCGGCATGGGCATCGCCTCGGGCCTTTGCGGTTTGGGTCAGGGACGAGCCACTGCCTCGGCAGCCGAAGCCCTAGCCCGCAATCCCGGCGCGCGTCCTGGAATCATGTTCGCCTTGATTCTCGGCCTGGCGCTGATCGAATCGCTCGCGCTGTACACGCTGGTCATCGTTTTCGCCAAAGTGAAGTAGGCAGGTTACAGGGAACAGGGGACAGGTTACAGGGAAAAACTGGGACCTGCCCCTGTTCTCTATTGCTGATCGTCATGCCCTCAGTCCTTCTTCCTTTTCAGTTCTGCCTTCCTAGAGCACGTTTCAAAAATGGCTATTCCGGAGTCAGTGATGCTGATATCGTTTTTCAACTCTTGTCATCCTGAGTGAGGGCGAACGCCCGAATCGAAGGACCCCAGCGATGTTGATGTCTGACTATGCTCTTCAGGTTTTGGCGCGAAATTAGCGCAGCGGGTCTGATGTTCTTCAAAAAAGCTTAAACGGCGTTCTAAAGGGATAGATTATCGGGGCCCTTCGACTCGGGCGTTCGCCCTCCCTCAGGATGACAGGGGTATGAATTATTGAATTAAGAACGACGAGCGTATTTTTGAAACACGCTCTAGCGAGACAACATCTGGTTCGCTGTAACCTGTTCCCTGTAATCCGTTCCCTTCTCCCGTGGCACCTGTTCTTCAGTTCGAAGCCGTCAACAAGCGCTATCGATCCTTTGTCTCGCGTCGCGAGATCTGGGCATTGCTGGAGTTCGGTCTTGCGATGGAATCGGGGGAGATTGTCGGCTTTCTTGGTCCGAACGGCGCGGTAAAACCACGGCTATTCACATTGCTTTAGGCATCACCCGAGTAACTTCCGGAAATGGGACGATACTCGGCAGCCCGTTCGGCGATGTGCGCGCGCGCAGCAGAATTGGATTTCTCGCTGAGAGCCCCGCCTTTTATCACCGCTCGGCAAAGACCATCCTGAAGCTGTATGGCGCGCTGAATGGAGTTCGTGAACCTGAACTTTCTTCGCGCGCGACCGAGCTTCTCGACAAAGTCGGACTCAACGGTGAAGCCGACCGCAACGTCGGTAAGTTCTCGCGCGGCATGTTGCAGCGCGTGGGCATCGCGCAAGCTTTCATGAACGATCCCGACTTGCTGATCCTCGATGAACCGACGTCGGCTCTCGATCCGATTTCGCGGCATCAGGTGCGCGGGTTGCTGCGAACGGCTCGGGAGCGCGGCAAGAGTGTTTTCCTCAGCTCGCATCAGCTTTCTGAAGTTGAGCTGATTTGTGACCGCGTGTTCTTCGTGAATAAAGGCAGAATCGTAGCAGCTGGCCGCACGCAGGAGCTGCTGGCCGGCGGAGATGAATTTGAGATCGTCGCGAAAGCAATTGCGGCGCCTCCTGCCTACGCGCGGAACGTCAGCGTCGCATCCGATCACATCCGTTTCACGATTGCTGCCGGCGAGCAGCAGGCAGCGATTGAGGACATTTGGTTGATGAGGGGAACGTTGATCAGTGTCACGCCCAAAATTCGTACCCTGGAAGATCTCTTCCTGGAGCTTGTCAGCAGCCCAAGTCAGTACCGTTCCCGGTAGGGAATGGGTGGATCGCCGACGTGGCCATTCCCTCACCCGTTCGCTTACCGCGAACGGTACTGACTGTCGCGACGCTGCAAGCAACCGCCGCAGCGGATTCAGCATGACAATCGCTTTACGCGGAAACGTGCGAATCGAGCGGAAGGCGAAGCGTCGCCTGGCAACCGCGGACATCTTTACGATTTTCCAGCGTCAGCGTGCCACCGTGGGCTTCGGCGATTTGGCGGCTGAGAACGAGGCCGATGCCGCTGCCCCCGGATTTCGTCGTGAAGAACGGAACAAAGAGATTGTTGCTGTTCAGCAATCCGGGGCCGTGGTCGCGAATGAAGACCTCGACCGACTGACCATTGACGTCCCAGCCTAGTTCGACCGATCCAGGCGTACGGATTGACGGATCGAGCGAGGCATCCACAGCATTGCGCACAACATTGATCAGCAACTGTTCGAGTTGATCCGGATCGCCGTCAAGAATCACTTCCCTTCCCGCGACAACTTCGACCGGCAAACGCGCTTCCACGGAGGCAGCGTGGCGAACCAAATCGCCGATTTCAACTTTGCCAAAGGTCGGCGCTGGCAGACGGGCGAGTTTCGTGTAGGCCTGCATGAAGCGGCTGAGCGCGTCGGCACGGCTTTCGATGACTTCTAATCCGCGTTCGACATCCTGTCCCCAATCGGGAGGGCGATTCGGGCGACCCGCTAACGAACGCAGCGTTCCGGCAATGGACTTAATGGGCGCCAGCGAGTTGTTCAGTTCGTGCCCGAGCACGCGGATCAGACGCTGCCACGCCTGACGCTCTTCCTCGCGCAACGCGCGGCTGAGATCGGAGATCAGCAGAAGCTGATGCGGTACGCCGCGTTCGCGGAATGACGTGAGCTGAATGGCCCATCGACCTTCGCGCCCGGGAAAGCCCATGCGCAGCGTGCGTCCGCCGGGCTGGTTCAATAGTGAATCGAGGCGCAGCTCCTGCGCGGAGCGGCCGATCATGCGCTCCTGCGTCATGGCCATCAGTTGCTCGCCAGCGCGATTCACGATGCGAAGTCTCTGTTGCGGATCGAAAGTGAAGACGGCGACATCGATCTCCATCAGCACCTTCTTGAGCAGCGCGACGGCTTCCATCGATCCGAGGCGCTGGCTCTGCAGAGTGTCAGAAAGGGAATTGATTTCGAGAACGAGTTCGCCCAAAGCATCGTTGCGGCTGGCTCGGCGCGCGCGAAAAGAAAAATCTTCTTCGCGCAGAGCGGCCACCATGTTGGAAAGAGTTTGTAATGGGCGGATAACTTGTCCGCGGAGAGCGAAAGCTGCGATTAGCCAGGCAAGCGCCAGAAAAAAGGTTAGCGTCCATTGGGTCTGCGAAGAGTAGTTGCCAAACCAGAGCAGCAACTCGGCAATCAGAAAGGGAAACGCGCCGGCAATGAGCGCTCCGATGAGGACTCGCTTTTCGAAGCTGAGCTTCTTTTTGCGCTTGCGGCGGCCGGGAGACGGAATGGGCGTGTAGCCGCCGAAATCAATGGGCTGCTCAGAGTCCATATTTCTGGATACGACGATAGAGTGCGCTGCGACTCAGGCCCAGCGCCTCCGCCGCATGACTGATGTTGCCGGAATAGCGCGCCAGCGTTTTGCGGATGAGCAGAGATTCGACTTCTTCCAGACTCATCTCTTCCATCGACGAAGTACTCTCGCGTTTTTCGCTGAGTCCGAGATCGCTGGTGCGTATCGAGTCGTTCTGAGCCAGCAGAACCGCGCGTTCCACCGAATGGTCCAGCTCGCGGACGTTGCCTGGCCAGAAGTATTCCAGCATCTTCTGCATCGCCGCGGCATCGAACCTGTTCACCGGCTTGCGATAGCGTTGCGAGTAATTCTTCAGAAAATGCTGTGCCAAAAGGGGAACATCTTCGCGGCGTTCGCGCAGCGGCGGCAGATGGACCTCGATCGTATTCAATCGAAACAGCAGATCAGGACGGAAAGTCCCCTTGCTGCACTCAGCTTTCAGATCGGCGTTCGTAGCCGATAGCACGCGGACATCGACATTCTTGGTTTTCGACGAGCCGACGCGCTCCATTTCTCCGGTTTCCAACACGCGCAGCAGCTTGGCCTGCTGCTTCATCGGAACGTTCGCGATTTCGTCAAGGAAGATCGTGCCTTTATCAGCAAGCTCAAAGCGGCCAATGCGATCAGTGCGCGCGTCGGTAAAGGCGCCTTTCACGTGTCCGAAGAGTTCGCTTTCGAAGGTGCCTTCCGGTAAGCCGCCGGTGTTGACAGTGACCATCGGACGGGGAGAACGCGGCGATAACATGTGCAGCGTTCGCGCGACTACCTCTTTACCGGTTCCGTGCTCACCAGTGATGAGCACATTGGCGTCGCTCGGACCGATCCGGGCGATCAGGTCCAAAACGGGACGCATCGCTGCGGACTCGGCGATGAACGTCGGTCGACCTTCTGCCTGCAACAACCGATTTTCTGCTTCAAGGTGCTGCGCGCGTTTGAGCGCGCGGCTCAGCTCAATCTGCGTGCGCAGGATGCTGACGAGACGCTCGTTCTCCCATGGTTTCTGAATGAAATCGCGAGCGCCGCGCCGCATTGCTTCCACAGCGATGTTCACGCTGCCCCAGGCGGTCATCACGATCACAGGCAAACTGCTGTCGAGGTCTTGAATTTTAGAGAGCAGGTCAAGACCTTCCTCGCCCGAAGTCGTGTCTCGCGTGTAATTGAGGTCGATGAGAAGAATGTCGAACTCGCCCGAGGCAAGTTCTTCCATCACGGCTTCCGGAGAAGCGACCGTGTCAATCCGATAGCCTTCGCCTTTAAGGAGGAGACGCAGCGCCTCGCGCACGTCTCCCTGATCGTCGGCGACCAGGATGCGCGGCGCCAGTGCGATGTGTGCCGTTGTAATCTCGCCTTGCTCCGCAGAGCTAATCGGCATTCATCCTCCACCAGGAGAGAAAAACATTTTCACCACAGAGTCACAGAGACACCGAGAAAACCGAAATCCGAAGTTACTTCTTACTTCTGAATTTCAAATTCCGCCTTTCTCTGTGTCTCCGTGTCTCTGTGGTAAGACATCATTGCTGGCTTGCCGCCGAAACACCCACCATGCGCGGTAGCGCGTGCACGTTGCCCGACTCGGCGTCTTCTATGCTGATTCCGTTATCGATCAGGGTAGCACCGATAGAGCGTTGCAGTTCGACGCGCGACTTGGCGTAATCCGTGAGCGCCGTGACCAAGGTGGATTGCGCTACGGAGAGGTCGCGGCCGACTTGCAAAACCTGCAAGCTGGTCGAAGCGCCGAGCGCGAGCTTCTTCTGTTCGATATCGAGCGTCTTCTGCGCGACCTCAACACCTTTTTTCGCGGCTACTACGCGAGCGCGGTTCTGCGTTAGAGCGAACTGCGCGTTGCGGACTTCGATGGCCACTTTGTTTTCCAATTGTTGCAACAGGAGTTGCGCCTGCCCAAATTCCAATTCGGAACGCTCCTGATCGGCCAATGCCACACGATTGCGCAACGGGATGTTGAGGTTAAAGCCGATAGCATAATCCGGCGAGCTGCCATTGAAAGTTCGCAAAAGCGCATCGCTAAGACCAGTGATAGGTTCGTTTCCGGCTCCGCCTGGCTGCAGTGGATTCGGTACGCCCGCGAGACCTGAGCCGCCGTAGAACGCGATCAGATCGAGATTCGGCAGCAGCGCATTCTTAGCCGCTTTGCGGGTAATCTGGCGGTTGGTCATATCGATGCGCGCCTCCGACAATTCCGGACGATGCGACAGGGCTTCGCCGATCAAGTCCTGAATCGGAACCACTGGTTCATTTTCGGGAACGACGATTCCATCAGTGGGCACCACGGCAGCCGAGGCAATTACGGGATCGCTGAGATTGCGCGTGATCGCGTTCTTCATCAGCAATTCTTGAAGTTGCAGGTTCGTTTGCGCCACGATCAAATCCTGATTGCTGGTATCGACGACGGCCTCGTCACGAGTAACGTCAATAGGAGCAACAGCCTGCAATTCCACCTGCTTTTTATCGTCTTCTAAGGATTTTTGCGCCAACGACAACGAGCGCTCTTTCACTTTCACGTTCTCTGCGGCGTTGACCAAGTCCCAATAGATGTTCTGAATCTGGGTGACGGTCGCGATCACCTGATCGCGGAAAGCAATATCGGTGACCTCGCGATTGTTGCGCGCGATGCGCAGAAAGCGGAGGTTCGGTCCAAGTCCAAAACCGGAAAGCAGGCGCTGTGTGACGGTGAAGCGGTATCCGCTGTTCAACGCCGGGACCAGTTCGGTAAATCTACCGTTGGTAGTCTGGCGATTGTTTTGCAACAGGAAATCGATGCTGCCGCCGGTGGGAAACGCCTGGCTGAACTCGAAATTGCCCGTGGTAGTGTTTAGGTCCTGCGCGGGCACGCCAGTGGTGACCTGGTTGAAGACGGGAAAGACGCCGTGCTCAACTTGGAACTGGGCATTGAGCTGAGGATCGTAGGAATTTACCGGTGCGCCAGTCCCGATGGTGGATTGCACGATGCCGCCCTGACCTGATCCTGCACCGCCGACTCCGCCGCTGGTACCGCCGGCTCCGCCTCCAGGAGCGCCTGCTCCAAAACCACCGATGCCCCCTCCCGGGGTTCCCTGCACCACTCCACTGTTCACGCCTCGAGCAAAGCCACCAGCTTTGGTGCGCAAAAGGTCTGTATCCGCAATATCCAGGTTATAGCGTGCGATCGCGAGGTCGAGATTGTTTTCAAGGGCCAGAGCGACAGCATCATCCAGCGAGAGCGTCAGCTTGCCGTCATGGATAAGCTGGTCGATACGCGCAGAATTGGTGAGCTTCGGCGGCGCCAGTGTCCGTCCTTCGTAACGCGCAAGAAAATTCGGAAACGCGCTTGGCGGTTTCGAAAAATCGATCTTGGGTCGCGGTTTCGTGGAAGTGCTTGCCGACGGTTGCGGCGCCGATGGGCGCTCGGTCACCGTCTGCGCCTGCGCGCCAGTAAACAGCAGGACCGCGCCGGCGGATGTAGCGAGAATTCGGTTTCGCAAATGAGAACACTTAGGCATCGGCTTCAAGGCTCCTTCTTCGTCCCTGGTAGAGAGATTTCGATTTTCAGAATCGGCTTACGTCGCTAGCGCGTGACCTGCCTCGACCGGATTTGCCGTGTCGCCGACAATCCAGCCGTCGAGCAGCTTGATCGTGCGGCTGCCATACGCGGCGTTCGCCTCAGAATGTGTGACCTGCACAATCGTCGTGCCCGCTTCATTCAACTGCCGGAAGAGTTCCATGATCTCGCGCGCCTGATCGGAGTGCAGATTCCCCGTCGGTTCGTCGGCGAGGATCAGCTTGGGCTTGTTGATCACCGCGCGCGCGACGCCCACGAGCTGCTGCTGTCCTCCGGAGAGCTGATTCGGATACAGGTCTTTCTTGCCGACGATGTTGAAGCGATCAAGAGTGTCGCAGACCATGCTCGTGCGCTCCGACTTCTTGATGTCTTTATACGAGAGCGGCAGGTCGAGGTTTTCGGCGACGGTGAGATTGTCGAGCAGATGATAGCTTTGGAAGACGAACCCAATGTTCTTCTTGTTCAGCTCCGAGCGCTGCTTGCGGTTCATCTTGTGCACGGGCTCACCGGCAAAGTAATACTCGCCGGTCCACTGATCGTCGAGCATGCCGAGGATGCTCATCAGCGTCGTCTTGCCTGCGCCGGACGGCCCCATAATCGTAACGAACTCACCTTGTCGGATATCGAGCTTAATGCGACGGAGCAGCCATATCGTTCCCGCTGGAGACTTGATGGTCTTCTCGATGCTGCGCAGTTCAATCATTGCCGGTGTCCTAATTAAAAAATCGCTGCGAATGTTTGATCGGGCAGTTCGCTGGCGTTAGCTCATAGTCTAAATGGCACGTGGCGCGCCGAACCAGAATGCGCCATAAGCTGCTGGATTATGGAAGGTTAGCGGGAAGAAGAAACGGATTTTCAGGCTTCAGGATGTCCAGTGATGCGAACGAGTGTTCGGAAACGAACAGTGGCAGAGTTGAGACGTGCTCGACGTGGAATCTCTGTCGTAAGCAGGGTCTGCAAAATCGAACTTTCCCTCAGAACAGCGAATTTAGCAGGGGAGAGGGTTTTTCAGTGTTGTTTTGTGCAGCAAAGACGAACCTTTGGCTTCGACGCTCAGCGAACCAGCAGCGAATAAGCAGGGAATCTTCCTTTTTTGAAATAACTCCTTATCTTTAAATCATGTAGCACAAAATTGCAGACGCTCCGCCGCCTGAGCGAATGGAGCAGCGAAAGAACAGGGAATCGGGATGCGGATAGGACCGGTGGCCGATCTGGCGAGGAGGAATGAGGGGGAAGTGTCCCGGGTGGCGCTGGTGAAGCGAACACTGTCCTGACACAGGTCAGCTAGACCTAGAAAGCAAGCGAGCGCGCACGGACGTAAAACTAAGATCCCGTTACTTCTTGGTCGCGTCCTGCTCGTGATCTTTTACCGAGCTCTTGAAATTGCGAATGCCTTCGCCCAATCCTTTGCCAAGATCCGCAAGTTTGCTGGGACCAAAGATGATCAGTGCAATCGCAAGCAGGATCAACAGCTCCATCGGTCCGAGTTTGCCAAGCATAAAAGCTCCTTACTAATTTGGATGATAGGCCGTTCCGCTGAGGCAGTCAAAAGGAGAAATTGCAGCGATGCGGCTTCCGTCCACCCTGCAGTTTCCAAGCTTCGCAGCTTCGGGGCTTCGCAGTACGAAGCTGCTTTTTCTGCTAAACTCGAATGTTTATCCCGCTCTCCTGAATCCAAACATGCTGGTTTCCAAAGAATATGTGGGCTATCTGGCCCGCCAGGTTACAAAAAAACTGATTGACGGCGAGTTCATCGAGACTTCCGACCTGAACAGCACGATCGAGCGGGTGAACGCTGCTCTGCTGGAGGAGATGCAGCTTGAAGATCGCATTAATGACGAGGTTCGGCTGATTCTTGAGGCCTATCAGGAAGAAATGCGCACCACCGGAGCGAGCTATCAGGAGATGTTCAAGAAGGTGAAGCAGCAGCTCGTGCAAAAGTACAAGGCGGTGCTGTGAGGATCTCCGCCGAAAAGGTCAATAAGCTGGCCAAAGCCGTGGCCGACACCCTCAAAACGCTCGATAGCGTGGAGTTCATCGAAGATCCCAACAGCATTCGCGCTGAAGCCAAACGCATCCTGCAAGATCTGGTCAAGGCGGAAGAGAAGATCGACGCCGCCGCTCGGCTGAAGATCGAGAGCCAAAAGCGCATCATCACCGAAGGCACGCAGGAGTGGGACATCCTCTACCGCAAGTACTACAACGAAGAAGTCAAGAAGCTGGGGATTTGAAAGCAGCTTCTAAGCTGCTGAGCTTCTGAGCTGCTGAGCGTTCTCCTGCGACTGTCCGGCACATATAGTTCAGCAGCTTAGGAGATTTTCGGAGCTAGTGCAGGGTAATACGAGATGAAAGCCACTGAAATTGTCATCCCTCAGGCCGCCAGCGGAGTTCCAAGATGTCGCAAGGACTGGTGCGGCCTGGGGGATCTGTTTTTTCTTCGGATCAGCGGAAAACAGATCCCCCGCGCCGCAAAATCAAATTCCAGTTGGGAAAGAGCATCACGGCGGCGCGAGGGATGACAATCTTTGAAGGGGTGGTCATGCCGTCAAAATCTAGGAGCTTAGCTGCTCGTTCATTCCCTCCAGGACTACGATGGACCTAACGATTTATACCGCCTTCTGGTGCCGCGATTGTCGCGAGGCCAAGAACTTTCTCAATAAACACAAAATCCCATTTCGGGAAGTTGACATCGAGAACACTCCCGGCGCTGCTGACGAAGTGATTCGCAACGTGGGCAAGCGTGCCATACCTCAATTCGTGCTCAACGGGAAATGGATCCAGCCCTATGTTCCCGGCAAGGGTTTCCTGTACAAAGAAATGAGCGCGCTGCTGGGCATCGAGAACGCCTGATCCGGCGCTTCCCTTCCGTGCAAGCAACCTCCTCTATAGCCGAACGCGTTCGCGAGATTCGCGAGCGCATCAGCGCGGCCGCGCGCCGTGCAGGACGTGTTCCCTCCGAGATCACGCTCATGGCAGCCAGCAAGACGCAGCCTCCCGAAAAAATTATCGAGGCCTATGAAGCAGGAATAAAAAACTTCGGCGAGAACCGTGTGCAGGAGTTTGCCGCCAAGCGCGATCAACTCGCGCAACTCGCCGACGCAACGTTTGTACTCATCGGACGGCTGCAATCGAACAAAGCTAATCGCGCGGCCGAGATTTTTTCAGGAGTTCATTCGGTCGATTCGCTGCGCCTGGCGGAAAAGCTAGATGCCGCCTCCGACCGCGCCGGACGCGGACCGCTGTCGGTCGCGATTGAGATCAACACTGGCGATCCTGCGAAAGCGGGGCTTGCACCGGACTCGTCGGAACTCGAACAACTCCTGCAAGCTGCGCCGCGTCTGCCGCATCTCCGTATTCAGGGACTCATGACGGTGCCGCCGCTCGGCGACGATCCCGAAACTGCGCGTCCCTACTTCCGCGCCTTACGTAATCTCCGCGAGCAGTTTGCCGGGCGCGATCTTCCCAGCGTGGAAATGAAGATTCTCTCGATTGGGATGTCCCACGACTTCGAGGTCGCTATCGAGGAAGGATCGACTTGCGTTCGGATTGGGACGGCATTGTTCGGCGGGCGGTAGTAAGTCTGTGATTCCGCGGCGGTCCCAATGAATAAACTACGCGCATTAAATAAATCCAAGTCCTCGTCCAGACTCTTAATGACCTGTCATCCTGAGCCATGGTTTTAGGCGAAGGACCTTGTGGTTGCTTTTGGGGTTGCTGTTGCCTTTGGGGTTGAATTTTTCGGCCCCGACGAGAACCGCAACGCAAGCCCAACTTCAACGGCAACCGCAAAAGCAACCGCAAGGTCCTTCACTCCGGCGCAAAACCGCGCCTCCGTTCAGGATGACAAATCGTTAGCAGCATCCAGCTACATACAACCGTAAGACCGCTCCTCTGCTCTATCTATGTGGCAGTTCTGCGCCCCGTGAATAAGCAATCCAAATCCGTAGCGATCTTCCTCTCGGCCGTGCCGATCTCGTATCTTCTCTGGCTTGTGATGATCGGTACGTTTGCCTTGCATGAGCTGCTGATCGGCCTGGTCGCGACAGCGTTTGCCACAACCGGCCTTTGGGTAGTCGATTTTAAATATCCGGCGCGGTTTCACCCAAAGCTTTCTGAACTGCTCGCAATTTGGCGGCTGCCGTGGTATCTGCTGAGCGGCGCGTGGGCCGTGTGGCTGACGGCAGCCAAGGATCTACTGGGAATCGAACGCGCCGAATCGGTCTTCCGCTTGGCTGAATTCAATGCCGGTCAGGAGGATAATCCGCACGACATCGCGCGTCGCGTGCTCGCCGTCGGCTATACCAGCGCGACTCCAACATCGGTCGTCCTGGGCATTAATCCACGGCAGCAAAAGATGCTCTTCCACCAACTTAAGCGAAGTACGGTACAGAAGATGACCAAGGCTCTGGGAGCGCGATGAACGTCTGGGAACTGGCCGGACAGGTGATGATCTTTGCCCTGGTTCCACTTACGTGGATGTCCATGCGCGGCGACGCGCGCCATCGTCTGGTTGCCTTCCTCATGATTGGCGTCGTGATCACGCTGCTGCTCGTGGTGCTTACGATGGCCTTCAACCGCATGCCCATGATGGACCTTGCGATCGCGCTGGCCTTGATGTCGTTCGGCGGCGGCATCGTCTTTGCCCGATTCTTCGCTCGTCATTTGCCGCAATGAAAGCCATCGCCATCGACGCCCTCATTGCTGCCGGCGTGCTCACCGTGCTGCTTTCCGTTTTGGGAATGATGCGGATGCGCGATCCTTATCAGCAGATGCACTATCTGGCCGCGCCCGCTTCGCTGAGTGCGATTTTCTTCACCATCGCAATTTTTCTGCAGGATGGTCTGAAGCCAGAGGGCTTCAAAGCCATCCTCGTCACGCTGATTCTGGTGGCGATGAACAGCATCGTGACGCACGAAGCTGCTCGCGCCTTCCGCATCGCCGAATTCAAAGAATGGCATGCGCACGAAGGCGAGGAAGTGCCGATCAAGCCCACCGATGAACTCGTGCCTCCGGAGTCGAATTCATGAGGCTGCTGCAATGGGTGATTCTGCTGCTCGTCGCACTGGCCGCCCCCGGCGTGGCGCTGAGCCGCGATCCCAAGCAACAAGTCGTGACTCTCAGTGCGTATGGACTGCTCTGCGCGCTGATGTTCTTCATCTTTCAGGCGCCGGATGTTGCACTCTCGCAAATCACGATCGGCGCGGTGATGCTGCCCCTGATGATCTTGCTCGCCTTAACCAAAATGCGCCATCAGGACATGCGCCGTGAACAGAAGCAGCAGAAGGAAAAGCAGGGGCAATGAGCGCTCAGGTGCGTACGATTTTCTTTCTCGTCTCGGCCGCGGGACTGGCGGCGCTCTTTGCCTGGGGGTTCCGGGATGCTCCTCCACTCGGTGATTATCGCGGTCCTTATGGCGATGTAGTCACGAAAGTCGCAGTGTTTGAACGCCATGCGACCGACGTGGTCAACGCGATCAACTACGACTATCGCGCCTTCGACACGCTCGGCGAGGAGTTCATTCTCTTCACCGCCGTCTTAGGCGTCCTGCTTCTGTTTCGTCCGCAAAAAGGAGAAGGCGAGGAAGATAAGAAACAGGAACAGCTGGAAGAGAAGCTTCCCGTTTCGGACACGTTGCGTGTGGGCATGGAGATGATGGTCGGCGTCATGATCGTCTTCGGCCTCTACATCGCGGTCCATGGACAACTCACGCCGGGTGGCGGGTTTCAAGGCGGAGTGATTCTCGCGTCCGCGCCCCTCGTCGTCCATCTCTCCGGCGATGTGGAGACCTTCCAGCGCATCGTGAAAAGCCCGCTGATCAAGCTTGCGGAATCGGGCGGAGCCGCAGGATACGCGATCATCGGCGTCTCTGCGCTGTTCTTCGGCGCGCACTTTTTGACGAACATCGTCCCGCTCGGCACTACGGGAGATCTGTTCTCTTCTGGAACGATCGCGATCATCAGCATCGTCGTAGGCATGGAAGTCACAGGAGGATTTCTGGTGCTGATGCAGATTTATTTGGAGGAGATTATTGCGGCAAGGAAAAGCTCGTGATCTCCCCAAACGTTGTCGTCCTGAATCCGCCGCGGCGGACGCCTTTTGCGCCGGAGTGAAGGACCTTGTGGTTGCTTTTTGTTTAAGGCGACGAAACTCAAGATCCTTCGCGCAAGCGCTCAGGATGACAACTTCAACATTTCGCTTAGCAGCTTAGAAGCTCAGCAGCTTAGCAGCTTTTTTATGCTCAACTACCTCACGTACATCGTCGCCGCCTGGGTCTTCCTCTGGGGACTCTATGGGATTGTCACGAGCAAGAATCTCGTTCATCAGGTCGTCTGCGCGGCGGTGTTGCAGACCTCCACTTACGTTCTGCTGCTGGGCATCGGTTTCAAAGTGGGAGGGACCGCTCCGATTTTTGCCGACATTCCAGTCGGGACCCCTGTTGTCGATCCACTGGTGCAGGCGCTCATGCTCACCGACATCGTTGTGGAAGCGACGATCATGGCGCTGCTGCTCTCGATGGTTGTGAAGGCCAATGAAGTCGCCGGCAGCGTTGATCCCGAAGAGTTGCGGGTGATGCAGGGATGAACCCTACGATGCTGCTGCCTCTGCCGATCGCCGTGCCACTGGCAATGGCGGCGTTTCTGGCTTTGGTTGCGAAAGTGATTGGTCGCAGAGTGGCCGATACGCTGGCGATTGCGACCGCGGCGGCGAATGTCTGGATGACACTGGTCATTCTTCATACTGTATGGCTCCAGCCGCTCACGTATTGGCTAGGCAACTGGTGGCCGCGCAGCCACGATGTTGCCCTTGGCATTTGTCTTACCGTGGACGGCATCGGTGCGACGCTCGCGTTGTTGGTTTCTGTGCTTACGCTTGCCGGACTCATCTTTTCCTGGAAGATCTTCGAAGAAACCGAGAACCACTTTCAACCGCTCATGCTGCTGTTCATGGCCGCGATGTGCGGCTTCAGCTACACCGGCGACGTCTTCAATCTGTTCGTCTTCTTTGAGCTGATGAGCGTCTCCGCCTTCGCGCTCTGCGGACTCAAGACGCAGGAGCCGGCTCCGCTGCAGGGCGCATTCAACTTTGGATTGGTCAACACCGTTGGCGCGTTCATGATTGTGATGGGCATTGGGCTGCTCTACTCGCGCACCGGCGCGCTGAACTTTGCCCAAATTGGGAAAGCCCTGGGGACCCAAGACGATTCTCTGATCCTGCTCGCTTTCCTGCTGATCGCGGTCGGCTACATGGTGAAGGCGGCCATCGTGCCGTTTCATTTCTGGCTCGCGGATGCGCACGCCGTCGCTCCCAGTCCGGTGTGCGTGTTATTTTCCGGCGTGATGGTCGAACTCGGCATCTACGCCGTCGCCCGTGTGTACTGGACGATGTTCCAAGGCAGCCTCTCGCCGCATACGCGCGAGCTGCGGGCGATCTTACTGGTGATGGCGGCGATCACCGCCATCGTCGGCGCGCTGATGTGCTATGCCGAGCATCACCTGAAACGTCTGCTGGCGTTCTCGACGATCTCTCATGCCGGACTCATGCTCGTTGGCGTTGCCTTGCTCGCGCCAAAGGCCCTTGGCGGCTTCCTGGTTTACGTGCTTTCGCACGGAGTGATTAAAGCAGGGCTTTTCCTTTGTGCCGGTATCGTGCTGCATCGTCTGCACAAGATTGGAGAAGATCACCTGCACGGCTGCGGTCGCGGCATGTGGTGGACAGCAGCGCTCTTTCTTCTCGGAGCCTGGGGACTCGCCGGCGCGCCTCCGTTCGGCACCTTGCTCGGCGAGAGCATGATTTCAGACTCGGCCAATGAGTTTCATCAGAACTGGGTAGCGTACCTGTTTATGTTTTCCGAGATCATTACGGCAGGCGCGGTCTTTCGATTTACTTTTCGGACATTTTTTGGCTGGGGCGAGCGTGCGCCGATCGATGAGTCATCCGAGGTGGAAGAAAAACCAGAAACCGAAGCCGAGCAGGAGCGTACTCCTCTTGCGATGCTGATCCCCACAACAGCGCTGATCGCCCTGGGGATCGTTCTCACGTTCGTTCCTAACATCCGCAGCGTGGCCGAAGGCGATGCGCACTTTTTCACCGATCAGGCGAGCTACGCAGCTGCGGTTTTACAGAACATCGAACCAGCTCCGGCGGCCAAAGCTGCGTCTGAGTCACTGACTCCCTCGATCGTTCGCTGCTGTATCGCCGGCGTGCTGGCGCTACTCCTTGCCTTTGCCAGTCTCTTCCATCAGCGCGTAGGCAAGTGGCTGCGATTCAGCCACAGCCTGGAGCTAGGCAATTCGATTTTGCGCAAAGCTCACAGTGGGCACCCTGGCGATTACGTCGCGTGGCTCTCCTTCGGTACAGCCGTGCTGGGGGGATTTTTTGCGTGGTTCCTGCGCGGGTAGAGTGTGTTTCAGAAAAAACTCTGCTTCTAGGGCAGGTTTAGGTTTCTGCTGTATCCGGAATTTCGGTGGGAGCCCCCGACTTTTTTAGTCGGGGGGAGCAGGGCTTTCAGGCCCTGCGGAAGAACGTCCACCCTTAGATCGCGCTTTAGCGCGGGTGCACGCGCTTGGCGTGCACGACGCATTCGAATCGCGCTACGCGCGTCTTCCGGCGCTAAAGCGCTGGTGACATCTACCCCAAAGAGACTCTCTTCCTGCCGACATCGTTCCCAAACCGTTTCGCTACGAGCCCCAATCGCCTCGGAATAGCATCCAGGAATTGTTTGTTGACGATCTACAATTCTGTATTGTAGATTATCTACATTCATGGGCAAACCCAGCGATCTCGTCCAAGGCACGCTTGACCTGCTGATCCTGCGCACAGTGGCGCTGGAACCAAAGCACGGATGGGCGATTGCCAAGCGCATTCAGCAGATTTCCGGCGACGTGCTGCAGGTGCAGCAAGGCTCGCTTTATCCCGCGCTGCACCGGCTCGAGCAGCAGGGCTGGATCAAAGCGCACTGGTCCGAGACCGAAGGCGGGCGCTCCGCCAAGTTCTATGGGCTTACCCGCGCCGGCCGCGCTCAACTGGAGCGCGAGAAAGCAAACTGGAATCGCCTTTCCGCAGCGATCGACGTCGTTCTGCGGGAAGCGTGAAGAAGCAGCTACTAGCTGCTAGCTTCTAGCTACTAGCTGGGCCGCTAAGTTTAAGCGGATTTTCCGTGGAGTACGGAAAGTCACTTCGAAAGCGAGCAGCCCTTAGCTCTGGCGAGCAGCGGCTAGAAGCTAGTAGCTAGCAGCTAGGAGCTGTTTTTATGCGCTGGTTCGATCTCTTGCAACTGCGCTTGCGTACACTGTTCTTCCGCGACCGTCTCGAAGCCGAGCTCAAGCGCGAATTCGACTTTCATCTCGAACAGCAGATCGCGGAGAACCTCGCTGCCGGCATGCCTCCGCAGCACGCGCGTGAGGCCGCTGTGCGAAAGATCGGCGGCTTGGAACAATATGCCGAACAATGTCGGGACGCGCGTGGACTGCATCTGATCGAGTCCACCACTCAGGATCTGCGATATGCTCTGAGGTCCCTCCGCAAGAGTCCGGCATTTACTGCTGTTGCTGTCCTCTCACTAGCTCTCGGCATCGGCGCGAACATCGCGATCTTTAGTCTGGTGGATTCGCTCATTCTCCAGCAGATGCCGGTGCGCGATCCCCAGAATCTTTTCTTTGTCCGAACCCAGGCGGTAAAGACAGGAAATTTCCAAGTCTCGCGGAATGTGACGAGTCGCGACCTCGACCAAATGCTGCACCGGTCCACGCAAGTCGAGAACATCGCTGCTTATCAGCAGGACCAGAGGCTGAGCATTGGCGTTGACCGGTCCTCGGAGCTTGCGCCTGCCGAGCTGGTCTCGGGCACATTCTTTGACTTGCTGGGAGTTCGCCCAGCTCTCGGTAGAACCCTCACGCCCGCAGATGATTCCAAAACCGGAAACGCCAGCAGCCAGGGATGGCCGGCGATGATCAGCTATGGATTCTGGCAGCGCCGCTTTGCCGCCAATCCCAACGTGCTCGGCAAGCCAATCACGGTGAATACCATTCCCTGCGTGATCGTCGGCGTCACTCCACCGGGATTTATGGGCTTCTCGCTGGATGAGCCGACCAGCGTCTTCCTGCCCCTGATCACCAGCGCGCAAATCGAGCAAGGCTCCGTCTCCGCGGGATTCACGGATCCGGATGACACGCCGGGGTTCCCGATCGTTCGTCTCAAATCGGGCATTGATTCAAAAAAAGCCGAGGCCGAGCTGACCGTAATTTTTCATCAGACGGAACTCGAAAACAAAGGAAACGATGCGGACGACGCAGCCGTCATGCAGAAGCTCAACATAGAACTCCAACCAGCGAGCCAGGGAGAGAGCAGTCTGCGGCGGCGGTACTCGGATCCTCTACGCGCCCTACTGGCGGTGGTTGGAGCGGTCATGCTGATCGCCTGCGGGAACATCGCTGGGCTGTTGATTGCGCGCGGCAAAGCGCGGCAAAAAGAGATCGCCATCCGCATCGGACTGGGATCAACGCGCCCGCGAATTTTGCGGCAACTGCTGACGGAAAGCCTTCTGCTATCGCTGCTTGGATGCTCAGTCGGCATCCTGTTCGCGATCTGGGCGCGACACTCGATCGTGAGCTTCGCCACTCAGGCCGCGCCGAGTGTGACTTCCCTGCCCATGCGCTGGGATTGGCATCTCTTTGCTTTTCTTGCCGCGCTCTGCGTCGGGACAGCCGTCCTGTTCGGCCTTGCTCCCGCATGGATGGCGACGCGTGTCGATCCGCAGGAGGCGCTCAAAAGCGCACAGAGTTCCCACCGCTCCGGAAGGCTGCCGTTCGGCCGCATTCTCGTCGCGGGTCAAATCGCGCTCTCACTCGCATTGGTCGTCGGCGCAGGACTTTTTCTCGGGACGCTGCGCAAGCTCTACCACATCAATCTGGGCTTCAATCAGGAACATCTGCTCATGGTCACGATGGATCCGCACCTGATCGGGTACAGTGACGAACGTTCTGAGAGTCTTTACAAGCAGCTGCTCGAACGGGTGAGGGAATTATCTGGCGTTCAGTCCGCCACCTTTGTCGATAGTCCTCTCTTCAGCGGACGTGCGACGCTCTCCAGCGCCACTGTCGTCGGTTACATTCCTAAAACGGGAGAGGAACTGTCCAACCACTGGACTGTTACCTATGCCGTAGGCCCGGATTTCTTCTCGACGCTGGAAATGCCGTTAAAAGAGGGCCGAGACTTCACTAAAGCGGATAACTCTGGTGCGCCTGCGGTTGTGGTGATCAATGAGTCGTTCGCCAAACACTACTTCTCCGGCAAAGTTCCCATAGGGCAGAAGGTTTCCTTTCGTACGAAAAACCGGCCGGATGCCGAGATCGTCGGCGTCGTCCGCGACGCCCACTACTTCAGCGCGCAATGGGAGACGCAAGAGGCAATCTTCACGCCGATGCTTCAGGTGGAAATGAAAAATTTCTCGCCGGAGCAGACGTTGATCGTGCGCACGGCGGGCGATCCCGACCTAATGGCCGGTGATTTGCGAGCGGCCCTACGTAACATCGATCCTAATCTTCCGATTTACGACATGGTCACGATGTCGGGACAGGTGGCGAGCACCTTCTCGCAGGAGCGGCTGCTGGCTATTCTCTCCACCTTCTTCGGCCTGCTGGCGCTGGTGCTTTCCGCTATCGGGCTGTATGGCGCGCTCTCGTACGGAGTAACGCAGCGGACAGGCGAGATTGGAATCCGCATGGCACTGGGCGCCGATCGTGGCAACATCTTCCGGCTCGTGCTGAACGAGACGACGTTGGTGCTCGCCGGAGGCATCACGGCAGGCATCGCGCTGGCCTGGGCCGGCTCACGGCTGATCCGCACGCTCCTGTACGGCATAAGCGATCACGATGTGCGCACGTTCGTTTTCGCTGTGCTCGTGCTCGCTTGCGTTGCTTTGCTGGCGGCGTTGTTGCCTGCGCGGCGCGCCGTGCGCGTCGATCCGCTGGTCGCGCTGCGATACGAGTGAGGAAATTTCGTGATTCCGTAATTTCGTAATCGGAAATTTGAAAAGGTATTCGTCATCCTGAATCCGCCTCAGGCGGACTCCCAATGAACAAACTGCGTGCACCGGCTCAATCCTGGTTCTGGACATACTGTTTAAGACTGTCATCCCTCGGGCCGCCGCGCGAAACCGTCAGCAGTACCGCTGCCGGTGCGGACCGGGGGATCTGCTTTTTGCCGGCGACAGGCAACAGCAGGTCCCCCGCGCCGCAAAATCTAAGTCTTCCTGCCCTAGGACATTCTCGCGACGGCGCGAGGGATGACAGATCAAAGGAACGCTTGAACGAGCGTGTTCATGGGACCCCATAACCTCGCCTAAAGCGAGGTCAGTTGCTCAGGATGACAGGCCGGTTGGATGGTCTTTACTGATGAAAAAAGGCGGCCTGTCACCAGGCCGCCTTTTTCGCTTCGGGTTTACTTATTTGTGGGGATTCGATTCTGGAGTGGTTTGCGGAGTCGCGCTGCTGCTATTGCTCATCGCGCCGCCTACTTTGATGTGATCAACGACTTTCTTGCCGTTAGCGTTGTCGCGAGCGATCTTCACGGCTTCTTTACGATCTTCCCGCTTGCTCACGTTGCCGCTGAGTTCAATCTTGTTGCCATTCATCGAGGCCGTTACGCCAGAGAGGTCCGGATTCTGCTGCAAGGCAGTCTGGATCTTGCTGCTGACATCAGCGCTCATGCCCTGGTCGCTCTGCGGCATCGTGGAGCTGGCGCCGCTGGACGGGTTCGCGTTCTGATCGGTCGAAGGCGTGGTGGAAGATTGAGGAGTGGTGCTCTGCGGATTCGGCTGCGACTCAGGCGTCGAGGACTGCGGCATCGTGCTCTGCGAAGAGCTGGATGGATTCGCATTCTGGTCGGGCGTCGCAGGAGTCGTGCTCGAAGGAGCTGCGTTCTGGTCAGTGGTCGACGGGGTCGCGCTTGACGGACTTGCACTTTGATCAGGCGTGGCCGGAGTCGTGCTCGATGGGCTCGCGTTCTGGTCGCTCTGCGGCATCGTGCTGCTGGGAGCCGGACTGGTGGTCTGGCTGCTAGAGCTGGAGCTGGAGCTCGTGCTGGGCGTCGTTGAACTGGGTTGTGTCTGGTCCGGAGCCTGACTCGTCGTCGAGGGCAGCGGTTCCGAGCTTTGCGGTTGCGCGCTGCTCGGATTTTGTGTCGGGTTCTGCTGTGCCGCCGGAGCCTGCTGCTGCTGATCCGGGAACGTCTTCGGCGTTGTCGATTGTGTCGCTGAGCTCTGAGCAAGCGCAAAGCCAGCGCTCATCGCGAGAACCATTCCAAGGCGATACAGATTCTTCTTCATGAAATCTCTTCCTCCCCTGCTGGGTGTCTGGGCCTGCTCGACGAAGTAGGCAAGCTTGCAACCAAAAAGCATGGAGACAGCAGGCGATTATTGGTCGCTGCATGTGAGATGGCAACAGTGTGTCTGCGGTTGACAGCCCGGAGCAGGAAATCGAGAGCTGCTGGATGGCGGAGTTTCTCAATTTGAGCAGTAAACCTTGGGGTGAACACGAGGGCACGAAGGGGCACGAAGGCCGAGTCGAATCGTCGCCCAAAATTGCTATCGACCTGGATTTCGGCACTTCCTTCCCTGTTTCTGCCTTGTACTACTAACCTGCAAAGTTTTGTTCTGGCAGAAAGATTTTCCCGAATCCTTGCGCCGTTTCTTTGCACTGTCATCCCTCGCGCCGCGATGCGAGCGCCGTAAGTTGCAGGAATCGGATTTTGCGGCGCGGGGAACCAGTTTTTCGTTGTCGCCGGCAAAAAGCAGATCCCCAGGGCCGTACTTGCTGTAGCGTGGCTGACAGTTTTCCGCGGCGGCCCGAGGGATGACAGATCTCAAACATAGTGTCCGATGACCAAATTTGGTTGCGGCCCTGCCACACTGTGTCCTTCGTGTCCTTCGTGTTCACCCAAGGTTCCCGCAACTATTCGCATGGCCCGTGTTCCTACAGGTAAGCCCGCCGGCGGGCCGGAGTTGAGGAGGAAATCCAAATGAAACGCACTCTGATCACGTTACTAGTTCTGGGAACTCTGGGCGCCGGCAGTCTCATGGCGGAAGACAACGACGGGCGCTGGAACCAGCGTCACGATTACGCCGACCGCACTGCCGATTATCGCGATATGAACCGCGATCGCGCGAACATCACCGAAGATCAAGCCGAGGTTCGGCAGGACTTGCGCGAGGGACGCTACGCTGCTGCACAACGCGAACGCGCCGAGCTACGCAGCCGCGTCCGCGATCTCAACCGCGATCGCGTGGACACTCGCCGCGACACCCGCGACATTCGCCATGATCGCGATTGGCGGTAAAACACCGGATTCGACACCGAGGACACGGAGAGCACGGAAGCGTGCTCTCCGTTTTGTTTTCAGTTCCCTCGCATCTCCGGAGAGGTGCTCTCGGCTAGATACGTCTCCAGCGTCCGCTCGAATTTTCCTTGCGCCTGCAGAATAAATTCGATGGCGTCGCGTGCAGCGCCACAGCCGCCGGCGTGATCGGTGATGTAGTGCGCGGCTTCGCGCACTTCTCTGCGTCCATTCGGAACGCTGATGGCCAGCCCGCAGCGTCGCAGCACCGGCAGATCGATAATGTCGTCGCCGACGTAGGCGACTTCCTCGACGCTGACCTTTTCTGCGTCCAGGATTTGGTCGAACGCGAGCAGCTTGTTGTCCTGTCCGAGCAGCACGTGGTGAATTCGCAGCTCGCGCGCCCGCAGAACTACAGCCTCGGAAACCCGTTTAGTAATGATTCCCAGCTTTAACCCACCGAGACGGGCCAGCGACATGCCCACGCCGTCATGAGCGTTGAAACCTTTGCCTTCGAAGCGGTTGACGGTAACAATCTCGTATCCGCTCGCGTCGGCTTTGGCTTCCGATTCCGTGGAGCTATTCGACTGTGTTTGGCTGGGATTGGGAAAGAACCAGAGTGTGCCATCGGTGAGCACGCCGTCCACGTCAAAAATTAGGACTTTGATTTTCTTAGCGCGGGCTTGAGCGGAGGAGTCAGTGGTCATCAGGCCCGATTGTAAATGCCTCGTTTTTCGGCCGCCCAGATTTCCCAAATCCCTGAGAACAGGGATTTTTCAAAGAATTTCTTGTCACGAATGCGGCGAACCCGCCATTCATGCGGGTTTGCGCACAGCGCTCAGGGAATTAACAGCGAATTATCAGGGAATTTCCAATTTTCCAAGTAACTCCTTGTGTTTTCAGATTGATAGCCAGGAATGGACAGTCAATGTCCTGGACGCTGAGCGAAAGGAACAGGGAATGATCAGGGAATTTCGGTCATTGGTAGGCATTGATCCGGCAAACTTCGCTCCCTGCAAAACTTTTCCACAGCCACAAAGCTCCCTTGTTTGCCTCGTTACCGTGCAGTTTTTTCCCGCCTGTCCCCAAGACAGCCAATGTTGACTGTGTTGATTCAGCTACTTACAACTGGCGCAGTAACTGCACTGTTTCTCGTCATCTCCCCCCAGACTGGAGACATCCATGCTTGAGCAAAGTCAACGGGCCCTGGACATCATGAGAGCCGTCCTGCCTGAGCAGCGTCGTCAAGCACGTGTTCGTATGCCAATCTCGGCGCGCGTCAGCTTTGACGCGCAGAAGCAGCACCCGGCCTTTCTCCGCGATATGAACTTGCTGGGCGCCTTCTTCTACTGCAACCAGCCTCCGGTCCGCGGCGGTGATGTGGTCCTTGAATTCGCCATGCTGGAAGGCGACCGCGAGATTAAAGTGTCGTCACGGGGAATGGTTGTACGCATTGAGAAACCGGCCCGAAATGGCGGGGCGGTTGGCGTGGCCATCGAATTTGATCGACTCGACATGGGCAAGAATGCGACCACTCCCGCACGAAAAGCGCAGCTCGACAAGCCATTTATCCACTGGACAGTGGAAATGGTCGAGCGGCTCTTCACGACCGATCCGGAGCTGCGCCGATTGCCTGTGGGGCAGGCGGCCTAGTAGTCTCATTCCCGGTCGCCGGCGGACGCGAAGAATCTCCGGTAATCTGCCATCTACCCCGCCGTGTTCGGGATTCTCGCGAAACCGAAGAACTCCGAATTTTCTTTCACTGTCGGACCCGTTGAAATCCGTTCCATTAAGAGTCGCGCTGCTTGGTGCCGCGAAAAAGTCGCCGCAAAATTGCCGCATCTCTCTGCGACAGTTATCCTGACGAGTGCAGATTCTCTTCATTGGCGATGTGTTCGGCAGTCCCGGGCGCAAGATTGTGCGCGAACATTTGCATCATCTGATGGACGACCATCGCATCGATCTCCTCGTCATTAACGTAGAAAATTCAGCCGGAGGCTTCGGCGTTACGCCCGCGATCTGTGAAGAGTTCTTCGATCTAGGAGCGGACGTGCTCACGACCGGCAATCACGTTTGGGACAAGAAAGAAATCGGCGATTACCTGCGCGATGCGTCCCGAAATGGTACTTCGGCAAATCGCGTTCTGCGTCCGGCTAACTATCCGGCTTCTGCTCCGGGCCATGGACATTACGAAGGCGTCACGCGCTCTGGTGTTCCGTATGCTGTGATCAATCTACAAGGACGCGTTTTTATGATTCACAACGACTGTCCCTTTCGTACTGCGGACCAATTGCTCGATAACATCAAGGCAAAAGTCGTGCTCGTGGACATCCATGCCGAGGCGACATCGGAAAAAATGGCGATGGGGTGGTACCTCGATGGACGGGTCACGGCCGTGCTCGGCACGCACACGCACGTACCCACGGCCGACACGCGCATTCTCCCCCAAGGCACGGCGTATCAGACTGACATCGGTATGAGCGGTCCTTACGACAGCGTGATTGGCGTGGAGAAAGAACAGGTGTTGTCACGATTTCTGACCAGCATGCCGGGACGATTCGAGGCTGCTCGCGGCGACCCGCGCCTGTGTGGCGTCGTGATCGGCTGCGATCCCAATACGGGAAAGGCGCAGTCCATCCAGCGGATCATGTTGGCAGAGTGAGTGGATCGTGTTTTGTCATTCCGAATCCGCGCAGCGGAAGAGGAATCGCTAGCCTGTGAAGGACCGTTAAGCGTAGGGATTCCTCTTCCGCTGCGGCGGACTCGGAATGACAAAGCGCTACGGAGGGTTGTTATGTCCGACAGCAAAATCGGTGCGGCTTATCTTGAAGACGCGCTGCGCAATCTGCGCAGCTACAAAAAACTCGGCGAAGAGGCCATGGCCCAGGTGAGCGATTTGGATCTGTTCCGGCTGATTGATCCTGAAGCGAACAGCATTGCGATCATCGTGAAACACATGGCCGGGAACATGCGTTCGCGCTGGACCAATCTTCTGTCCAGTGACGGGGAGAAGGCTGACCGTCACCGCGACCAGGAGTTCGTGCTCGACGGCAATACGACCCGCGCACAAATGATCGACTGGTGGAATACGGGCTGGAATTACGCGCTTGAGGCGATTAGCGCTCTGGAAGGTGACGATCTGCTTCGAAATGTCACGATTGCCGGGCGTCCACTAAGCGTGATGCAGGCCATCAATCGCCAGCTACTCCATTATGCCGGGCACGTGAATCAGATCGTGCTCCTCGCCAAGCATTTTGCGGGAACTAACTGGAAATCGCTCAGCATCCCCAAAGGTCAATCCGAGGTGTACAGGCAGAAGGCCGAAGAGAGATTCGCGAAGCGTTCGCAGAGTTGAAACAAAAGTTGTAGCGGGCGCACGGGAGGTCCGGCGGCATCTCCTCTGGGCTCACCAGAAACACTTGTTTCGAGCTGCGGTGAAGGCGAATCGAGAACCTACGCAGCCTCCCAGTCCGCCGTGTGACGCGCCTCGTCTTTCTTCGATTCTGATTCGTTGGTCAAGTGCAGCGCCTTCCCCGACAGGCGCATGTAACGGCGCAGCAGCCCACTCTCGTCCTGCTCCACATCCCGGCGAATGCTTTGCAGATACTCAGACTCTTCGGGTTCGAGCGGCCGGTCGGTTCTTCGTCGCCCGAAAGGCTTGCTGGCCTGATAACTCATTGGTAAACACTTGCTCTACTTTTGAGATGGAATGGGCATGAAAGATGTTGCACAGTTGAGCTCCCGAGAAGCCAACCCGGCATTGTGGCGGCTCAACCGCCAATGTGGACCATGCTGCGCGATGGCGGCAGGAACTCCGCTTCCCCGATGTGATGGCGCGCTTCTTTTTTCTCGACGGTGGCGCGAATGTAGGCAGCTAAATCTTCGTCGCTGCCTCCATCGAGCATCACCCGATAGAGATCGTGATCGAAGAGCGAGAACAGGCAGGTGCGAATCTTGCCGTCGGAGGTCAGGCGGATGCGCGAACAGTGACCGCAAAAAGGGTGAGACACAGGAGCGATGATCCCGATCTCCCCTTTGCCGTCTTCGAATGTATAGCGTCGGGCGGTTTCACTCAGCACATTGGGAGCAAGCGGCCGCAGCGGCTTCCAGGCTGTGAGCGTACCCACAATTTCGTCCAAGGTGACGACGATTTCCGGACTCCAGACGCGATCTTCCTCGAGCGGCATGAACTCGATAAAGCGAACAATCACGCCTTCGTCGCGCGAAAATTTTCCGAAGGCAACGACCTGATCGTCGTTAAAGCCGCGCAGCAGCACACAGTTTACTTTTACCGGATCGAGGCCCGCCCGCCGTGCGGCGCGAATCCCGGCGAGCACTCGCTCGTAACCTCCGGGCACACGCGTGATGCGGGTGAACTTCTCCGGGTCCACTGCATCCATGCTCACCGTGATGCGACTCAGGCCGGCAGCTTTGAAGGGGGCCGCCAAATTTTCGAGAAGATGCCCATTCGTTGTGATTGCGATATCGAGCTTGCCGCCTGTGGGCGTGCGAAGCTGCGCAAGCTCGCCGATGAAGTCCACCAAGCCTTTTCGCAACAGCGGCTCGCCGCCGGTGATTCGAATTTTCTCGATGCCGAGTGAAACGAACACTCGAGCCATGCGCAGGTACTCGTCGAACTTGAGGTCAGCATATTGCGCACCCTGGTTACCAGTTCGACAATAGACGCACCGGTAGTTGCATCGATCCGTAATCGAGATCCGGAGATCGGTGATTGCCCGTCCGAATTTGTCATGCAGCGGCATAGTTGAACAGAACGGTCTGCAGTAGCGGGCCGCGCTTCAAATAAGACGCACCCAAGATTTTCAGGATTCAATTTCGTTAAGGAGGGGAGCACTCGCAGACACAGAAGGTGCCGGGCAGGTGGTTTCCTTTCCAAAACGGGAGGCGCAGCCGTTTCCAGCGTGCACCCTCGGCTGGAGCGCTGCTCCAGCTCCGCCATCGCAACCAGGTATCCCACAGGTCGCAATGGTCGAAAACCCTATGCAAAGGATTATAGAGGTTACAGAGGACAGGTGACAGGTGACTCGGAACAGGCTATGTCATTCCGAGCGCAGCGAGGAATCCCTCTCCTGACGAAGATCTATAGGGCAGGGATTCCTCCCCGCTGCGCGGACTCGGAATGGCAAACCTATTCCCTACTTCGCCGCCGCTTTCTTCTTGGCTCCGGTGCGATGCGCGATGATCTGGTCCTTGATCTGATCGTAAGTGGACTGAGGAATGATCTTTTTGCGCACGAGGTCGTTCTTGGCGTTGTACGGACGGCCGTCGATGATCTTCTGCGCGTAGGTCGATCCTACTCCCGGCAGAGCGTCCAACTGCTCGGCGCTTGCGGTATTGATGTCGATCTTTGCGCTTCTCGGCGTCTTGCTCTTGGTCGTTGTGGTCGTTTTGGTCTTGGTCGTGGTGCTCTGGGCGTCCGAGGCGCTCGACTGAGCAAAGCCCAGCGTGGCCGTCAGGACCAGAGTGAAAATTACCGCAAGCAACTGGCGTGTTTTCATGACGTGATCTCCTGTGGGTGGAACGGCGGGACAGTTTAGCAGAAGTTTCGGATTCGGGGAAATGGCCACCAGTCGCTTACGGCGCAAATTGTCATACTTTTCTTATTGCCGATGTAACAGTGATGTTGTATGCTGCCCTCAGCTCACCCCAACAGGCTCTTATGCCGGCAAAAGTAGAGAAAGCCAAAGCGCACCCTAAGCGCACGATCTTGGCTGCGCCCGACGACCATCCCGTAGGGTTGTGGGTGGATAAGGACCTGCTCCGCAAACATACCCAGCAGACCCCGCGAACCGTGATCCACGGCGGTTCGGAAGCGACCGGCAACCGTTATCTGGAGCTCGCCGATCTCGTCCTGGGAAACAAAACCAAGAAAAAATCCGCGGGGAGATAGTTGTCGTAGACACACGGCCGCGGCCTTTCCAACAGCGCGCGTAACGCGTCTCTTCGCCTAGATCAACCAGGGCGAACTGCAACTGACTTCGGTGCCATCTAACCCTCATCAGGAGTCTGCGATGGCCAACGACGAAAGCAATCAGAAGAACGAATCTGAAGAACGCCAGAAGGATAGTCACGGAACCGAGAAGTATGGTTCCGGTCCGGGAAGCAGCGGTCCGGGACAGATGCGCGTACACAGTCACACGCCGGAAAATCGCGCGGGCGAGATGAATCCGTCGGCCCCCACCGACGCCACAGAAGGCCCAAGCACGAATTTGGCCGATACTCGCACCGGACGCAGCGGACCGGGTGGCGCACGCGGCGATCAGAAAGCTTCGGAAGGCACGATCAAGAAACCGTCCGCGGAGAAGCACGAGGCCGCCTGAGAACCTCTGTACGGCGCTGCTCGGGTGAGTTATCGTGACTGCACGTCATGAACGCCAATCCGAAACTCACCGCTGAACAAGAGAACGAACTTGTCGCCTCCGCCAAGCGGGCGTCCGCGCACGCTTATGCGCCCTATTCCAACTTTCATGTTGGCGCGGCGATCCTGCTCGAAACTGGAGAGACCTTCTCCGGCTGCAACGTCGAGAACGCCTCTTACGGGCTGACCAACTGCGCCGAACGATCGGCGATCTTCGCTGCCGTCTCGGCTCTCGGCCGGGTTCGCGTGCGCGCGGTGGCTGTCGTCAACGACCGCAACCTCGCCTGTTCTCCCTGCGGAGCCTGCCGACAAGTGATCGCTGAATTTGGTCCTGAGGCACAGGTGTTTTACCGTGGGCCAAATGGAATCCAGAGCAGTTCCATTCGTGATCTGCTGCCCCACTGCTTTTCGTCGGAATCGCTGGCGGAATGAAGGGCCGGCGGTCGTCCCTCCTGGCCTGCACTGCTCATGAAACTAATTAACTAGTTACTTTTTCGTCCTCGCTGCGTCTAATGAGATAGAGGAGAGAAACCGGGTGCCACCCAGACAGTCAGAGACGCTCACCGAGGCTGAATTGAGGTTGATGGATGTGCTCTGGACCAAAGGCTCGGCGACCGTTCAGCAAGTTTTAGACGCGCTTCCCCGCTCGCCTGCACTGGCCTACAACTCCGTCCTGACCACGATTCGCGTTCTGGAGCGCAAGGGCTATGTTCAACATAAGAAAGACAGGCGCGCGCATATTTACTCTCCCGTGGTGGACCGTGGCGATGCCAGCCGCTCGGCCGTGCGCCAGGTTGTAAGTCGGTTCTTCAAGAATTCCCACCAACTTCTTGTCTTAAATGTCCTTCAAGATGAGCAAATTAGCTCAGAAGAGTTAAACAACTTACGCAAGTTATTAGACGACGCTGCGGAGGGCAAACGATGAGTGGCCTCGCAATGATGCCGTCGCTGGCCAATGGCATGGCCGAACATTTCATCGCTTGCACGGCTTTGGGTCTTTTGATCGCCATCGTTACCGGGTTGCTGCTGGTTGCACTCCGGCGGAAGGGCGCGAGCACTCGCTTCGCGATCTCCCTTTCGGCGCTGCTGGCAATTTTTGCGCTCGCGATCTATAGTCCTTCGGCTCTGGGCAGTGGGGTAGTAAAGGCGGCAGGTCACCCAGAACTGACGTTGCCGGCTAGTTGGGCGGAATGGTTCCTTCTTGCCTGGGCGAGCATCGCCGCGCTGGGTCTGCTGCGGATCGCGATCAGTCTTTGGCATTTGCGGCGGGTGCGCCGGAGCTGCACCGAGATCGATCCCGCGACCCTCGATCCAAGCTTAAGTGAGACGCTGCAGGATTTTGGTTCGTTGCGCCGTGTTCGACTATGCGTTTCAAGCAAGCTGCGCGTGCCCACTGCGATCGGATTTTTCCGTCCGCTAGTGGTTTTCCCGGACTGGACCTTGCGCGAACTCGCACCGGCCGAACTGAATTCGGTCCTGCTGCATGAACTCGCCCACCTGAGGCGCTGGGATGATTGGAGCAATCTGGCCCAACGGTTTATCGCCGCCCTGCTCTTCTTCCATCCCGCCATCTGGTGGCTGCAGAGTCGACTCTCGCTGGAGCGGGAAATGGCCTGCGACGATCTCGTTCTGCAGGAGTCTTCGGACTCGCGCCAATATGCTGAGTGCCTGGTCACCGTCGCCGAAAAGAGTGCGCTGCAACGGCGGCTGGCGTTTGCTCTGGGCGCTATCGGGCGGGTGCGCGATACCTCACTACGGCTCGTCCGCATTCT
Source organism: Terriglobales bacterium (assembly GCA_035716645.1). Taxonomy (GTDB): domain Bacteria; phylum Acidobacteriota; class Terriglobia; order Terriglobales; family Acidobacteriaceae; genus Gp1-AA112. The sequence continues at coordinate 38,672 of DASTJH010000002.1, forward strand.
CGATCCTGACCGGCCGCGTTCTGCGCGCGCTTCGCGAACCGCCATTGCCGGCATGGCCGCGTTAGCCGTCGCTGCGCTGGTTTGCGCGCCACACATGCCGCGATTGATTGCCTTTCGAAGTGCTCCGAGCGCATCAGTTCCGAATTGGAATTCGGCAATAGCGCGTTCCGCGACGCTGGTCCACCCAGCTTCATTTGTCCAGAGTTCGTCTTTGGCGCCGCGAGCGATCGAAGCCGTTGCCCGGGTGAATGTCCCCGGCCATCAAAAAGCCAGAACCGCAAACGCGCGTACTCGCAGTACCAGCCTGAAGCCCTCGCGGCGCGCCACTCTGGTTTCTTTGCGAGCTTCGACGAATCGGTCCGCGCGTGTGGTTCGCGCTCGCGCACAACAACACTCCGCGCAGCCTCAGGTCATATTAGTCGTGTTCCAATCGCGGCGATTCGACGCTCGCGGTTTGCCGGTCTACAGCCTGCAAGTGTGGCGGCTCGCGCTGCAGCAAACGCAGGGAGCGGAGGCGATCACGATGTCGGCGATTTGAGCTTCAAGGAGTCAAAATTTTTTTGCGTTAATCAACTAAACAATTAGTTCATACCCAACAGGAGAAGCAAACATGGAACGCACGGAAAGATGGATAACGCACGTACGAAAAGGCCTTTCGAAGCGACTGATCGCGCCGGCCGTGGCAATCGCGATGGTCGGCTCAGTTGCCGGTTATGAAATGGTAAAGCCGCCGATGGCGCGAGCGTCGGCCGCAACCGTGACCTCGAGCGTGTCGCCGCTCGACGACAACAGCGTCAGCGCACTGCTCGCTCTCAATCACGCGATGGAAACTCTGGCGGCACGAGTGACACCCGCCGTCGTTAACGTCAGCGTCACGTCGAAGACAAAGGTCGATCTGTCCGACCAGCAGGACGGCCAGGACATGCAGAACTCTCCCTTCGGACAGTTCGGTTTTGGTTTTCCGCAACAGCAACCGCGCAATCAGATTGAACATGGGATTGGCAGCGGCGTGATCATCTCGCCCGACGGTTACATTGTCACGAACAACCACGTCGTGCAGGGCGCCATGGACATCCGCGTAACCATGAGCGATCGCCGGATTCTCAACGCGAAGCTGATCGGCGCCGATCCGCTCACCGACCTGGCCGTAATCAAAGTCAACGGAACCAACCTGCCTAACGTGCCGCTCGGCGATTCCACGCAACTGCGTCCGGGAGAAACGGTGCTGGCTTTCGGCAATCCGTATGGGATGAGGTTTACGGTTACGCAAGGCATCGTCAGCGCCTTGAATCGTCCGAATCCCGATCCCACCGACCGGCACAAACCTGGCGAATTTATCCAGACCGATGCAGCCATCAATCCCGGCAACTCAGGCGGACCGCTGGTGGATGCGCGCGGTGAAGTCATCGGCATCAACACGTTCCTGATTTCCCCTTCTGGTTCTTTTAGCGGAATGGGATTTGCCATTCCCACGCAGATCGTGAAGCCGACGGTAGATCAACTGATCCACAATGGGAAAGTGCGCCACTCCTATATCGGTGTGGGCATCACCGACGTCACGCCCGAGAACTCCAAGTTCTTTGACATGACGAAGGCAACCGGAGCTGTCGTAAGTCAGGTCGAACCGAGCTCACCCGCCGCGAATGCCGGCCTCAAAGTTGGCGACGTGATCACCGAGCTGAACGGCAAGGAAGTTACCGATGCTGGCCAACTCCAGGTGGAAGTCGGAGAAATGGAACCCGGTACGAAGGTTGAACTCGGCGTCATGCGCAGCGGCAAGAGCATGAACGTGCCGGTCACGCTGGAAGAGCTCGGCAAGCACGACAACAACCTGGAAACCGCGAGCAATAACGGTCAGGGCAAAGCGCGCTGGGGAATCGGACTTCAGGATCTGACGCCCGATCTCCGAGATCAATTGCAGGCGCCCAGCGATGTGCAAGGCGCAGTAATCGCGCGCGTGCAGCCCGGCAGCTCTGCCGATCAGGCCGGATTGCAAACCGGTGAGATCATCCAGAAAGTCGATCACCAGAACACCAAGTCGGCAGCCGACGTTCAGCAGGCGCTCTCGAAAGTGCCCCAAGGACAAGACGCTCTTGTGCTGATCTGGGCAAACGGCGGAAGCACGTTCGCCGTGCTGCATCCGAACGGCAGCCGGTCGTAGACACCAGCCCCGAAGCTTCGAAGCCGCGCAGCCTCGAAGCTTCGCAGTCCTCATCGGTAGAGACGCAGCTCACCGCGGGCTGCGTCTCTCGCCTTTTGTGAATGAATTGTCTACGACGGCAGGAAAGGACAGCCATGATGCTGCGTGTTACCCTCGTTGACTGGTTCAGCTACGCAGCTTCGGGGCTTCGCGGCTTGTTATGCCCCGATTACCTTCACTAACTCCTGCACCGCTTCGGCGCTCTTCTTGAGCGCTGCTTCCTCGTCGGCAGTCAGTTTGATCTCGATGATCTGTTCGAGTCCTTTGGCGCCGAGCTTGCACGGCACGCCGACGAAGAGTCCCTTGATGCCATACTCACCCTGCAGATAGGCGGCGCAGGGGAGAATCTTCTTCTTGTCTTTGAGGATGGCTTCGACCATTTCCGTCGCAGCGGCCGACGGAGCGTAGTAGGCACTGCCGGTCTTCAGATACTTCACGATCTCGGCTCCGCCCTGGCGGGTGCGCTGGATCAGGCGTTCGAGGGTCGCCTTATCCATGAGTTCCGTAATGGGAATACCGGCGACCGTGGAGTAACGAGCAAGCGGGACCATGGTGTCACCGTGTCCGCCGAGCACGAATGCCGTCACATTCTCCACGCTGACCTTCAACTCCTCGGCGATGAAGGTGCGAAAGCGCGCTGAGTCGAGAACGCCGGCCATGCCAATTACACGCTCGCGAGGAAACTTGCTGATCCGAAACGCCGCCTGTGCCATTGCATCGAGCGGATTGGAGACCACAATGAGGATCGCGTTCGGCGAGTTGGCGACAACTTTGCCGATCACGTCCTGCATGATCTTGTAATTCGTATTCAGCAGGTCGTCGCGGCTCATGCCCGGCTTGCGCGCGATGCCGGCGGTGATTACGACAATGTCGGAATTCCTGGTATCGGCATAGTCGTTGGCGCCGTGCACGTGCGAGTCGCGCTTTTCGATCGGCATCGCCTCGAGCAAATCGAGGCCTTTGCCTTGTGGGACACCTTCCACTACGTCAACCAATACAACATCAGCCAGTTCTTTGGAGGCGATCCAATGCGCCGCAGTAGCGCCGACATTGCCGGCGCCGATGATAGAAACTTTGTTTCTCATTCCAGAATGCTCCTTGTCAGTTGGTTAGCAACGCCGCATTACACCAGCGCCGCTTCCCTTGTGGCAGCGGTCTTTAACGCTTCCATGTTCCCAATGATGTGCGTGGCGAATTCGCTGGTCTTGACCTTTGTCGCGCCTTCCATCTGACGCTCGAAGTCGTAGGTCACTTTCTTCTGGCGAATCGTCGTTTCGAGGGCGCCTTCGATCAAGCGAGCCGCTTCACGCCATCCGAGCAGGTCGAACATCATTACGCCCGAAAGCATGACTGAGCCGGGATTGATTACATCGAGTTCAGCGTATTTCGGAGCGGTGCCGTGCGTGGCTTCGAAGACGGCGTAGCCATCTCCGATATTGCCGCCGGGAGCGATGCCGAGTCCGCCAACCTGCGCCGCACAAGCGTCGGAAATGTAATCGCCGTTGAGGTTTGGCGTAGCCAGCACGCTGTACTCCTGCGGACGAATGATGACCTGCTGGAAGATCGAATCGGCGATGCGATCGTTGATCATCAGCTTCTTCTTCCACTGGGCGTGCCCGTGGGATTCGTACAGACGATCGAGCACATCCGTCACTTCTGCATAAACACCTTTGCGGAATTCCTCAGAAGCAAACTCCAGCCCAGGCTCGATTTGCTGCGCATTCTGCTCGACGGTGATTTGCGGATTCTTATCTTTATTGTCGAGGATCCAGCTCTCGCGTTCGGTGATCACACGATCGCGAAATTCGTCCTGCGCAACTTCGTAGCCCCACTCCCGAAAAGCGCCTTCCGTGAACTTTTGGATATTCCCTTTATGGACCAGCGTTACCGTGGGCAGATGATTATCGAGCGCATGTTGAATCGCCCGGCGCACCAGGCGCTTGGTGCCGAAAATCGAGATCGGCTTGATGCCCACTCCCGAGTCCTCGCGGACTCGCTTCTTGGTTCCCTTTAGCATGTCGTCGTTGAGAAACCGAATGAGCCGCTTCGCGCCGTCGCTGCCTTCCTTCCACTCGATGCCCGCATAAACGTCTTCGGTGTTCTCGCGAAAGATCACGACGTTCAGCTTTTCCGGATGTTTCACCGGCGAAGGCACTCCGGCGTAGTGGCGCACAGGCCGCACGCAGGCATAAAGGTCGAGCTCCTGCCGCATCGCAACGTTCAACGAACGGATGCCGCCGCCTACCGGCGTGGTAAGCGGCCCTTTGATTGAGACGCGCAGATCTTTGGCCGCGCGCAAGGTATCTTCCGGCATCCAACTGCGAAATTTCGAAAATGCTTTTTCGCCTGCAAAGATTTCATACCATGACACGCGACGTTTGCCACTGTAAGCGCGCTCGACCGCCGCATCGAAGACCCTGCGCGAAGCCTTCCAGATGTCGCGTCCGGTCCCGTCACCTTCGATGAAGGGAATGATGGGATTGTCAGGAACGAGATACCGTCCGTTCTCATAACGAATCGGCGCGCCCTCTGTGGGGAGAGGAACGCCGTTGTACACGGCTGCCATCCACTACTCCTTGGGAATTGAGTAATTGTGCAATTTCGTAATCGGGTAATTGAAAACCTATCGTGCAGGAGATCGCGAAATTACTGAAACAAATTTTGTTTGTAAGCCAAACTTCTAAGCTAACACCTGCAGAAGAGCGGGCGCAATGACCTCAGCACTAGAGATCAGCGACCCGAAATGAGGAACGCAGCAACGTTTAAGAGCGGAAGCAGAACGAAAGCACGGTTCTTTCCGTAGGCTCGTAAGACAACAGTCACACAGATCGAGATGGGAAACGTCAAAAGCGAAATGGCAAATGTGTAAGCTCGCCAAGTGGAACCACTGTCGAAGGCCAGACCAGACGCAAGAAAGCCGGGTAAAGAAGGGATCAATAGAAGTAGCCAAATCGCAAGCACAATTCTAGTTAGAACCCTAACTGTCTTTGTGCTCTTGTCAGCTGAAGCCGGCCCTTGTGCGAAATCCTCTGACATCTGAGCCAACATTATGCGCCGGTACTCAGGTTTTCTCCAGAATCACGGAACAACCAACCAGCGAGCACGATGCCACGCCGGATACAACGCGAACAGATCGTTTGATAATCTGGCCATGTGCTGCGGTGTCGCGCGATTCTCTTCGATCTCGATGGTGTTCTCGTCGATTCCACGCCTGCCGTCGAGCGGGTATGGCGAAAATGGGCAGACGATCACGATCTTGATCAGGAGTTTGTGATGCAGTGGTGCCACGGACGCCGCTCCATCGAGACCATTCGCCGCGTGGCGCCCTATATGGATGCCGCCGAGGAGAACGTCAACGTGGAGCGTCGAGAGATCGAAGATCTCGAAGGTGTGCGCGCGATCGACGGCGCCGCCGAGCTATTGGCTTCGCTTCCTCCCGAACATTGGACAATTGTGACCTCCGCGACGCGCCCGCTCGCCAGTGCCAGAATGGGACACGTCCACCTTCCTTTGCCCGACGAGGCGATCACCGCAGAGCTGGTGCAGCTTGGTAAGCCGCATCCAGAACCCTACCTCAAAGGCGCTGAAGTGCTGGGATTTCGTCCGGAAGACTGTTTGGTGATCGAAGACACAGCCGCGGGCATCGCCGCAGCTAAGGCTGCCGGGATGCAAGCCGTCGCGTTCACCACGACGTATCCTCCTCATGAATTGAAGCAAGCCGATGTGATCGTGCGCTCATGCCGCGATCTGCGGGTGGAAACTCGCGAGGATCCGGAGGGCGAATTGGAACTGAATGTCCATTTCGAGTATTCGACTGCTGACGCTCGATAGTGGGCTCGCTCTCGGCCTGAACTACTCTATGCGTTCATCGCATCGGATTTCTGGACACCAGCGGCAAAATTCTGCTTTCGCGTTTCCCAAATCCAATCTGTACCAACGATGCAGCGCGAGGCGGCAAAGCAGGTTCTTCAACCAGTCCGACTCGTGCATCCGATGCGGCCAAAGCCTGGCCAGAGAATCCTCGGAAGGTAACTTGGGTCTTTCCGCACCGTTCGCTAAGGAATTCCTGTCCATCTTAGTCACTCTTCGGATGCTGAAATTTATCACCTTCCCAGCGCGAGTTCATTCGATTGGAAGCGGACGAAAACCCGCGCGAAGGCGCGTCTCTCCTTCAGGAGTTTGCTCGTTTGAACATCAGCACCAAATAAACGATGAACGACACTCCGAATCCGACAAACCACGAGTAGTCGTAGAGAAATCGAACGGGCGGAACGACCAATCCCATCAGCGCCACTCCAGCACCGATGACCAGAGCCGCGATGGCTCGCCAGTTGAAGCCGCGCGCGTATTCATACTCAGAGCCGCGCAGATAAAGTCCATCCACGACCAGGAGCTTGCGACGAACAAGAAAGTAGTCGCAGATCATGATCCCAGTCACAGGGCCAAGGACTGCGGCGTATCCGCCAAGCCAGCCGAAGATGAACGTCCGGTGATTGGCCAGCAACTTCCACGGCATCATCGCCACGCCGACGAAGCAAGTGATGATCCCGCCAATTTTGAACGAAATCCGTTTCGGCCAAAGATTGGAAAAATCATTCGCCGGTGAGACGACGTTTGCGCCGATGTTCACGTTGAGCGTCGCGAGAAGAATCGCCACTAACGAGATCACGACGGCAACCGGCGAGTGGAAGCGGCTGAGCAGTTGCACCGGATCCCAGATTGCCGCGCCGAAGATCACGACCGTCGCCGACGTGACGGCTACGCCGATGAATGAGTAGAGCGTCATCGTCGTCGGTAGCGCGACTGCCTGGCCGATCATCTGCTCACGCTGATTATGTGCGAAGCGGGTGAAGTCAGGGATGTTGAGCGAAACCGTCGCCCAGAATCCCACAGTTCCGTTCAGAGCCGGAATCAGGAACTTCAAAAATTCCGAGGTGTTCCCAAATTTCGAATGAGCCGAGAGCATCGGCCCGAATCCGCCGGCGTTCACGTAAGCCCATCCGAGCAGAAGCAAGCCCACGCCGAGCAGAATCGGCGCGCTAATACCCTGCAAAAAGCGAATGTACTCGATGCCTTTGAGGATCACGATCAGATTGATAGCCCAAAAGACCATGAAGCAGATCGCGGTCCCATGCGTGTTCTTCGACCACGCCGGCCAGAGCGTCGCCAGCAGTGTGTTGATCGCCTCGCCCCCAATCCAGCTTTGAATGCCGAACCATCCGCACGCGACGAGCGCGCGCAAGACCGCCGCGACATTGGCTCCCAGCAATCCAAATGAAGCTCGTGCCAAAACGGGAAATGGGATTCCATACCGCGCGCCAGGATGAGAATTCAGCAGCATCGGCGCCAGTACGATCGTGTTGCCGAGAAAGACCGTGAGCACAGCCTGCTTCCAGTCCATACCTCCCTGGATCAGGCTCGCCGCCAGCATGTAGGTGAGAATGTTCACCGACATGGACACCCAGAGCGCAGCGTAAGCGTATGTTCCCCATGTGCGTCGTTCGGTCGTAGTAGGAGCAAGGTCCGGGTTATAGAGTGGACTGGATTCGATCGCGCGCTTGTCGCCGGTCGCGGCGGCAGTTACGGACATAGAACTCTCCCGGTGACTTCCTTCTGACTTCTAATTTCTTCCTTGCTGATTTTCCTTACTTTCCCGCTCCCGCCACCTTGCCCGCTTGCGTGACCAGCGGCTCGTAAGAATCGGGACGGCGATCGCGGAAGAACTGCCAGGTCTTGCGCACCTCGGCGATCATCTCCAGATCGAGATCGGCGACTACGACTTCATCTTTGTCGCGGCTTGCCTGGGCTACGATCTTGCCGCGCGGATTGCAGAAGTAACTCTTGCCGTAGAACTCGCCGATGGCCCATGGCTTCTCCACCCCAACGCGGTTGATGGCGCCGACGAAGTATCCGTTGGCGACTGCGTGCGCAGGCTGTTCGAGTTCCCACAGATACTCCGACAATCCTGCCACGGTCGCCGAAGGATTAAAGACAACCTCTGCGCCGTTGAGTCCAAGAATGCGCGCGCCTTCCGGAAAGTGGCGGTCGTAACAGATGTAGACGCCGACCCGCGCGTAGCGCGTCTGAAACACCGGGTATCCGGTGTCGCCGGGTGTGAAGTAGAACTTCTCCCAAAATCCCGGCGCCACCTGTGGAATGTGGTGCTTGCGATACTTGCCGAGATACTTCCCATCCGCATCAATGACCGAGGCTGTGTTGAAGTACAGGCCGGTCATCTCCTCTTCATAGACCGGAACCACAATCACCATCTTGTGTTTGGCGGCAATCTTCTGCATGAGTTTGGTCGTAGGACCATCGGGCACGCGCTCGGTCATCTCATACCATTTCTGGTTCTGTTCCGCGCAGAAGTAAGGACCATAGAACAGCTCTTGCAGACATAGCACCTGCACTTTCTGTTTGGCGGCGTGCTCGATCAGCTTGAGATGTTTATCGATCATGGCCTTCTTGATCTGCGCCAGGCTGTGATCGGGGCCAAGAGGATTATGCGCCTGAATCAGGCCGCAACGGACAATTCGGGACATGAGCCTAACCTCGGAATTCGATACGTTCTGGGCAAAAGAATATACCGCGGGATCAGGGCCTACCTACGAAAATACGCTGGCCGAGTCTTCGATACGGTTTTCGCGCATGAATTGCCTCGGCTACTGCCAAAGTCGCTGCAGTGTGATAAACATGCAATTGCGTGCGCAAGCGAACCGCCCAACAACGCTGGGACTTGAGCTATAAGATCACGCGCATTCTCTCCGAGCATTCAGGGGCACAGCCGGCGATTGAGGAAATTCTTTCGTCGCTGGGCGAGGCCTTCCAGTTCTGTGCCGGCGCCTTTTGGGTTGTGGATGAACTTCAGGTCCTGTTGCGCTCTACGAACTTCTGGACCGAACCGGGCTGCCACTTCCCCAGCTTCGAACTAGTCACACGTGTGCGAACCTTTCCGCATGGCATCGGACTGCCTGGCGCCGCGTGGAAGAGCCGCGAACCGGTGTGGTTCCCCGATATAGTCATCGAGCGCAATTTTCCGCGCGCCTCGGTGGCGCAGATCGAAAAGCTGCATGCCGGGATCGCCTTTCCCGCGGTACACTCGCGCCGAGTTCTCGGAGTTTTCGAATTCTTCAATTTCCGACCCGCTCCGCCCGATCCTGAACTCTGCAAATTTCTCAGCGCGCTCGGCGAGCAAGTCGGACTTTTTCTCCACCACTACCACATCAACGAGAACTTGATCGAAGAAGGACCAACGCTGCGCATCGCCGCGGAGCGCTCCGTCGATGGCGTAATCACGATCGACGCCGAAAGCCAGGTGATCTATGCCAACTCGGCCATCGAGCCGCTGCTTGGATGGAAGCCGGACGAATTGATGGGAGGCAGCATCACACGCCTCATGCCGCAGCAAATGCGTCCTCGCCATCTCGCCGGGATCGCACGCTATGTCCAAAATGGGAAGCGGCATCTCGATTGGTCGAACATTCATTTTCCCGTTCTGCACAAGAATGGAACCGAGCTTCCGGTGAGCCTGGTCTTTGGCGAATTCTGGCGAGCGGGCCAGCGCGTATTCACCGGCTTCTTTCGAAAAGCGGAATAGACTGCGCCCACCGCTACCGCAGCGGGTTCCGTTCCCTCCGTTGTACTCAGTGTTTTCGTAGCGGATGGTGCGTTCGGCCCGGAATTTCGTTTGTGATAAAACTTACGGCGTGGCTTTTTACCTCGGCATCGACGGCGGCGGCACCAAAACCGAGTGCGTAGTCGGAGACGAGACGCGCTTGCTCGCGCAGAGCGTCGGCAGCACAGTGAAGATCAAGAAGGTCGGCGAAGACGCCGCCGGACAGGCGATCGAAGCGACCATCATGCAGGCGTGCGCGCAAGCCGGCGTTCTGCCCCGCGACCTCAGTCAAACCTGCATCGGATTGGCCGGATCCAGCATTCCCGAAGTTTCTGACTGGGCGTACGCCGTGCTGTCGCAACTGGTCGGCGGCGAAGTCACTGTAGTCAATGACACGCTGATCGCGCATCAAGCCGCCTTCCAAGGCGGACCCGGAGTGCTCGTAATCGCTGGCACCGGGTCAAACGTGTTAGGTATCAATGATCGCCTAGACACCGCGCGCGCCGGCGGCTGGGGACCGATTATTTCTGACGAAGGCTCCGGCTTCTGGATCGGGCGCACAGCCGTTGCCAAGGCAATGCGCTCTTACGATTGCGGCAACTCCAACGCGCTGCTCAATGCCATCATGCGTGCGTGGAAGCTGCGCACGCGCGAGGAGGTGGTTTCGATGGCCAATTCCAATCCTCCTCCTGACTTCGCCTGCCTCTTGCCGGCGATCCTGCGCTGCGCCGAATCGGGCGATGGCCTGGCGCGGGAAATTCTCGCGCTCTCCGCTGCCGAACTCGCGCAGCTAGCGCGCATCGTGATCCGCCGCCTCTGGCCAGGACCGGCGCCGATCTCCATCGCCGTCACGGGCGGCGTATTCGCTCATTCCTCCGAGATCGGGCAGATGTTCGCCAACTCGCTCCGCGCGGAGCGTCCGGATGCGACCATCAACCTCGATCCCGTTCATCCGGTGATCGGAGCGTTGTCGATGGCGCGGCAGAAACGTGCCGCTATAAACCGCTAACACCGCAGGTCTGTGTATTCCCGCTTTGACACAGTCAGGAGCATAGTCCCCGATCGACCCGAGATTACGCTTCCACTTCGATTAGCTCCGGATTCAGTTGCCCATCATCGATCAGGATCTTCCCCAGGCTGATCGGTAAACTAAACCGCCGGGGCCCGGCGCTGCCGGGATTAAAAAACAGCACACCATCCCGCCACTCAATCCGCGGCTGATGCGAGTGCCCCGAGATCACAGCCGCAAATCCCGCCGCCCGCGGATCAAGATCGAGCTGCTTCAGATCGTGCAAGATGTAGATCGAAACGCCAGCCACCTCCAGAACCTCAGTCTCCGGCAATTCCCTAGCCCAAGTGCCAGTATCGATGTTCCCGCGCACTGCCGTAACCGGCGCAATCCGCGAAAGCTGTTCCAGAATGGAGCTCTCGCCGACGTCGCCGGCATGGATAATCGCGCACGTACCGCGCAGCCGGTCAAGGGCCGCAGGCCGAAGCAGCCCGTGCGTATCCGAAATCACGCCTATCATTTGAGCTTTCAATCTAGCCATCATCCCGATCCTCCGGCAGCAAAATTGCCGTTCTTGATGCGCAAAGTCGACCCGCTCACGCGCAATGCTGCTAATGGGTCCGGTAGAAGAAGATCAACAACCTCAGCGGCCAAGCGTGTGCCACTTTCTTTTATTTGGTAGGCATTTGATATTGAGACCCGATGCCGTAGTCGCGATCACGCTGCTCGCTCAGGCTCGTCTTCACCATTCTGGCGTCCGATGATCTGCTGATCGGTTTCGTACGTGGAATCTTTCATCACGTCCGGCTTGCCGACGGCCTCGGTGGGATTGTCAGCGGCTTTGGTTTGCTCTGTTCCTTCGGCGTCCGAGCTCGGTGGATGTACGGTTACATCCATCGTCGTTGAGCCAATTTCGATGTCGCTGCGTTCACGCAGTTGTCGAAACGCCTCTGCGTAGATGAAGCTGCTGGCTTTGCGTCGTTGTTTGGGATCGACCACATAGCGAAGCGCTACGATGATGTAGTTGTCAGTTACTTTCAGGTAAACATCCGGTTCTACTTCGAAGTGTTCCACCATGAAGTAGCGCTGCATTTTTTCAATCTGCGCGTTGGCTCCTTCAAGAAACTGCTGAGTGTATTCGCGTCCGACACTCTTGAGGATATCTGCCATGGCTTTCACGTTGCTGGCGTAGGTGAGCGCGAAGTGAATCTCATCCCAAATATAGGAGAAGGTCCGCGTGTAGTTGAAGACCGGCGTGCCGAACACCTGCGCGTTAGCGAACTGAATCGTGCGGCCGCTGTACTGATCGCCGCTGATCCAGTTGCCGATTTCCATCATCCGCGTGTAGAAGAAGCCAATATCGATCACGTCTCCGCTGAGCTTGTTGATCTCGATGCGGTCACCGCCCGAGTACATGTGCCCGGCGAAGATCGCGATGCGTCCGGCAATGCTGAGCAGTGGTTCCTTCAACGAAATCGCCAGGCCGGCGCCGATGAGTCCCCAGAACTGTCCTTTATGCTCAAAGATCTTCGACCACAGCGCGATGATGGCGATCACGGCGCACACCGTAACTACGGTGTTGACCAGGCGGTAAAGACGGTAATACTCCTTGGCGGAAGGATTGCGCCGGGCGATGATCTTGTGTCCCGCGATCGTTGCCATCCACGCAATAACCAACGCGATAACAGTTCCAATTACCGGAATCTCATAGGGAAAGCTGTGCACATCTATTCTGATGCACGAACCTGGGGCATGTTTGTCATTCGCTGATCTCGGCAACGGCGCCGGTTGCCTACCCCCGGCCCTGGGTTTTGCCATCGGTAGAAACGCAATCCCGTCGCGCGGGGCTTTGTTCTCCTCCATCAATGCAGCAGGTGGACGGGCGGCTCTGTTAACTTTTCTTAAACTTCCAAGTTGGATTTATGAATGAATACGGAACGATCCGGCGAGCGTCTATTCGCTCAACAGCGGTTAAATGCCGTTGCCGGGCGCGAGCCCACATCATGGGAACAGAGATTCCCGACTCGAGGAAGATTAAGATGAACCTTAAAAACAAAATCAATCGTTGGGCTTATCTGGGAGTACTGGCTGGCCTTGCCATACCGGCCACATCCTTCGCAGCTCCGCCGGCAGCAAAGCCGGCAATGAATTGCGCCGTCGTGGCGCCTTCGGCTTCCGCGCAGGCGTCGGACCTGCTTAAAGAGATTCGCGGATTAGCGGGAGATCTCTCCCAGAACGCCGAGGTGCTAACGCTATCGAGCGGCACTCGCCAACTGCATTGGCAGACACATGCCACTCGCCTGAACCAGGCCAAAGACAGCATCAACGAGATCGGCGCGCGACTGGACCAGCTCAAGGCAATTCGCAGCGATGCGCATCCGTGGCAGCAACAGGCCATTGACCGCATTCACGCCTCTTCCTTGCAGGCTGCTCGAAACACTGAGGCCGCTTTGCAGTATCTGAATGCGAACCAGGGATGGCTGCTCGCGCCGGAATATCGAGACAGTCTCGATGCGATCCAATCGCATGCCCAGAACGTGCGCGAGACGGCTCGCGATTTTCTCGATTATGGGAAGACCAGCGACCGGCTCGAAACCTTGCAACAGCGCCTCGAAGTGGGCGATTAACCAACAGATCGGCAGGGCGATCCGCGCCAAAACAGCGCGATCGCCCCGCCCGATCTTCATTTTCATTGCCATTCCGAATGCTGTTGCTCGCGGCCTCTCAAGCTCTGATTCCTGTGTTACAAACGAAGCACAGAGTTGCTGTGAGGACGATTCTTGCCAACGGACGACGTCATCATCGAAGCGCGCAAGGTGGAGAAGTTCTATCCCCAGCCGCATGGCGATCCCATCCAGGTGATCGCCGCTACGGATCTCAGCGTCTATGCCGGAGAAATTCTTGCGCTGCTCGGACCTTCCGGTTCGGGCAAGTCAACTCTGCTGCGAATGCTCACAGGACTCTCTCAGCCATCTGCGGGTCAGGTCTTCTGGCATGGCCAGCCATTGCAGGGCGCCAGTTCGAATGCGGCGATCGTTTTCCAGAGTTTTGCGTTGTTCCCTTGGCTTACCGTTTTGGAAAATGTCGAGGTGCCGCTCAAAGCCAAAGGCGTGGGGGCGATCCAGCGGCGCAAGCGCTCGCTGAAGATTCTGGATACGGTTGGTCTCGACGGTTTCGAGGCTGCGTATCCGAAAGAACTTTCCGGCGGGATGAAGCAACGTGTGGGCTTTGCTCGCGCTCTAGTGGTTGAGCCGGAAGTCCTATTCATGGACGAGCCGTTTTCCGCGCTCGACGTGCTCACTGCCGAGAACCTGCGCAGCGAGCTGCTGGAGCTTTGGGAAAAGAGCCTGATCCCGACGCGCTCGATTTTTATCGTTACGCACAACATCGAAGAGGCTGTGCTGCTGGCCGATCGCGTGATCGTCCTCGGGCGCAATCCGGCGCGCATTCGCACGGATTTTCGCGTGCAGCTCTCTCGCCCGCGCAATCGTCAGGATTCGATGTTCGGCAACTACATCGATTACATCTATACCGTTCTCACGCAACCGGAAGCATCACCCGCCGTGCCGGGGCAACAGCAGCCGCAACCCGAGCACGTGAAATCAAAGACGCTCTACGAGATGCTGCCGCACGTGCGTCCCGGCGGTATTGCCGGACTGCTGGAGATGATCGATGACCGCGGCGGGCTTGAGGACATCTATCGCCTTGCTAAAGATCTCAGTTTTGAGATTGACGATCTGCTGCCGCTGATCGATGCGTCGCGCATGCTGGGATTCCTCGCGACCGAAGAAGGCGATGCGCAGATCACACCCGAAGGCCGTACCTTCGCGTATGCCGACATTCTCAAGCAGAAAGAGATCTTTCGCGAGACAGCGCTGCACCGCATCATGCTCTTGCGACAGATTCGGCGCGTACTCGAGAGCAAGTCGGATCACAGGGTCTCCGACGAATTCTTCCACGACCTGCTCGACGAGCAGTTCAGCGAAGACGAAACCAAGCGCCAGCTTGATACCGCGATCACGTGGGGCCGCTATGCGGAACTGTTCGAGTATGACGCGGCGGCACATCGGCTGATGCTGCCGGAGGGCTTCGATTCGCCGACAAGTCCGGTCGCTGGAGCTACTCCGTGATTCGCGTGCGCACGTTCGCGCGCTCGATTGTTCGCAAGCGGAGCTGGACAGTGGCAACGGACGTATGCGTGCTTTTCGCCGGCCTCGCCTGCTTCTATGGTGTGGTGCTGATCGCGCGCTACTGGGCGGGAGCGGCAAGTACAGAAGCCAAGATCGACCTGTCTCCGACCGCGCTGCCCCTCTATGCGTTCTACTCTGTTGCCCGGATTGCTATTGCCTATTTGATTAGTCTCATTTTTGCGCTGGCCTATGGCTGGATCGCCGCGCACAACGCGCGCCTGGAAGAACCGATGCTTGCCGTGCTCGACGTGCTGCAATCGATTCCCGTTTTGAGCTTCCTGCCTGGCGTGATGCTGGCGATGGTCGCGCTGCTGCCAACCCGGCAGTTAGGCGTGGAACTCGGCGCGATTGTGCTCATCTTCACCGGACAAGTGTGGAACATTGCGTTCAGTTTTTACTCGTCGCTAAAGGGCATTCCCCGCGAGCTGCATGAGGCTACCCGAATCTACCAGCTGAACGGCATCCAGCGCTTCTTCATGCTCGAACTTCCTTACGGCGCCATTGGCCTGATTTGGAACTCGATGGTTTCCGTCGCCGGCGGCTGGTTTTTCCTGATGGCGTGCGAAATGTTTGTCCTTGGCAATCGCGACTTTCGCCTGCCCGGACTTGGATCCTATCTGCAAACTGCCTCGAGCGCCGGCGATACTGCGGCAATCCTCTGGGGACTGGTCACGATGATTGGAGTGATCGTGCTCATCGACCAACTCATCTGGCGGCCGATCATTGCATGGTCCGACAAATTCAAGTTCGAGCAAGTCGAAAGCGCCGATGTTCCCCGCTCGCCTATTTTGCAGGCGATTCGCCGCTCGCACGCGATCGCCTCCGCCGAACGACGGCTGTTGCGGCCTGTATCGGAGTGGCTCACCGTTACACGAGCAGAGAAGCCCGTGCAGTCTGCACAAACCTCGCAAACTGCCAGGACCAGCCGCTATGTTGCAGCTTTCTTCGTCCTTGCCGCTGCCGCAGTGGTCACGATCTTCGCCGCTGTCCATGCGATCGGCATGTTGAAGACTTTGCATTCCTCCGATCTGTCGCTTACCGTCAAGAGCGCGCTAGCCACGCTTGTGCGCGTCACTGTGTCATTAATCCTCGCCTCGGCGTGGACGATTCCGGCCGGCGTTGCGATTGGACTGAATCCCAAATTGGCACGAGTGGCTCAGCCGCTGGCTCAGCTCGCGGCCTCGATTCCTGCGACCGCACTCTTCCCTGTCCTGCTGCTCGGGATCGTCGAGTTAGGCGGCGGACTCGGTGTGGGTTCGATCGCGTTGATGCTGCTGGGCACGCAGTGGTACATCCTGTTCAACGTAATTGCCGGCGCCATGGCGATTCCGTCTGATCTGCGCGAAGTGGCCGACGTCTTCAGCTTCTCCAGCGCCGAGCGCTGGCGCACCGTGATTCTGCCCGGCATCTTTCCTTATCTGATCACCGGCCTCGTGACCGCTTCGGGTGGCGCGTGGAACGCGAGCATCATCGCCGAGTACTTCCATATCCAGCAGCACACGCTGTCCACCATCGGCGTTGGCGCGGAGATCAGTCGCGCCACCGATAGCGGCAACTTTCCCCTGTTGTTGCTGTCCACAATTGTGATGGCGGCGATGGTGCTCACCATCAACCGCCTTCTCTGGCGGCCACTGTATCGTCTGGCGGAAACGCGTTTTCGACTCGAAGCCTAGGGTGTCACCCTCAGCTTCCATTCCGCAGTTCATGGTTGTCACGCAGCGGATTTCAGATGACAACTTCACTCGTACCTAAGCGCCTCCATCGGATCCAACTTGGTCGCCCAGCGTGCCGGGATATAGCTTGCCAGCAGCGCAACAATCACGAGCAGCGCTCCCGCCGCCGCAAACGAAACCGGATCGAGCGGTCGAATGCCAAACAGCAAGCTCTTGAGCAGGCCGGCGCCCGCGACCGCGCCTATCAGGCCAAGTGTCAGTCCCACGAACGTGAGCGCGGCGGCGCGCCGGAGCACGACGCGCAGCACCTGATCGCGGCTGGCGCCCAGCGCCATGCGAATGCCGAACTCCTGCGTGCGCTCGCGCACGGAGTACGAAATCACCCCATAAGCCCCGACCGCGGCGAGCAGCATCGCGAGTCCGCCGAAGATCGCCAGCAGGACGGTGAAGAAACGGGGCTGGGCGATGTTTTCGTCCACCAGTTCCGAAAGGGGAACAATGTCGGAAATGGCGCGGGTGTTGTCGAATGACCAGATTGCGTTGCGCACCGCCGAGATGAGCTGGAGCGGATTGCCTTTGGTGCGAGCGAAAACATCGAAGCTGGAACGTGGCATCATCCATGAGGGAACATAGAGCGCGTCGCTCGGCGGCTGCGCTAATCCTTCGTCGTGCACATCGGCGGCGACGCCGACCACCTCGCAGCGCAGCGAGCTGCCGGCCATATAGAAGCTCTTCCCTATCGGGTTCTCGCCGGGCCAAAGCTTGCGAGCGAGGCTCGCGCTCAGAACGTCCACGCAGCGCGTGTGCGTCTGCTCGTCTTCGGAAAAGTCGCGGCCTGCCAGGAGCGGGATCCCCAGAGTTTCGAAATAACCGCGGGTGACGGGATAGGCGCTCGTTGGCGTCGTATTCACTGACTCCTTCGGAGTCAGCGCGACAGGATACCGCTCGCCTCCGCCTTGCAAGGGAATGCGCTTGCTCCCCGCCACCGAAGCCACGCCGGGAATTTCAGAAAGACGGCGCAGAATTTCGAGACGGTAGGGCTGCGAGTGATCGCTGTTTCCTTCGAAGACCCACGAGGGCATATCGAGATGGAAACTCAGCACATGTTGCGGATTGAATCCCGGATCGACGTGCAGCAAATGCCACAGACTGTTGATGAGCAGGCCGGAACCGACGAGCAACATCGCCGCCAGTCCGATCTCGCCGACAACCAGCATCTCGCGCAGGCCGGCGCCATGCCGGTCCGAGCTGACGGTCCGGCCACTCTCTTTAAGGGCGCTAATGATCGACACCTTCGACGCTCGCCAGGCGGGCACGCCGCCGAACACAGGCCAGATCACGAGCGCGCTCAAGATACAAAACCCGATTACCCATCCGTCAATGTGAATGTTGCCGGCGTTAGCCAGTGTGCCCGCGCTCAGCGCCAGCAATAGATGAAGAACAATGACGGCCAGCACGAGCCCGGCGGCCGCACCAGCGACAGCAATGACAAAGCTCTCGGTCAAAAGTTGGCGGGCGAGTTGGAATCTTCCGGCACCGAAGGCGGCGCGCACGGCAATCTCCCGCTGACGCGAGGTCCCGCGAGCCAACAGAAGGTTCGCGATATTGGCGCAGGCGATGAGCAGGACGAGTCCGACAGCCGCAAACAACATCAACAGCGCCGGACGAATGTTGCCGACGATCGATTCGCGCAGCGTCGTCAAACGCGCGGCATCCCAATCGGCGTTTGTCTTGGGATAGGCTTCTTGTAATTGGCGGATCGAGAGTGAACTTTCGTTCTGCGCCGGCTCCATCGTGATGCCAGGCTTGAGCCGGCCGATCGCATAGAGCCAATGAACTTCGCGAATGTGCGGGACCATGCCATCGGTGACCGTCGAGAGTGGAACCCAGGCATCGACGTCCGTTGACGGATAGCGGAATGAGTCCGGCATCACGCCGACGATTGTGAACGGCGCGCGCGCCTCGGTCACGCCGTCGAGGACCACAGTCCGGCCAATGATGTCGGGATCGCCACCGAACTGCCTGCGCCAGAATGCCGTTGAGAGCACAAGAGAACGATCCTGGCCACGGACGTCGTCGTGCGGCAGCAGCGTGCGTCCGAGCGCAGCATTCACGCCGAGCAGCGAAAAGAAATTGCCGGCGACAGATGCGGTAGAGATGCGCTGCGGCTGTCCCTGGCCAATTATAGTGCCCCCGCTGAGGCCTGGCCAGAAGACGAAGTCCGCCATTCCGTCGAACGATTTCGCAGAGCGCTGGAGATCGTCAAAATCCTGCACGGAGAACGTGCCGCGATCGATGCCCTTGGCATGGCTTACGTCATAGATCCGCACGAGATGGTCCGGGTGCGAAAACGGCAGCGGCTTGAGTAACGCCGACTCTATCACTGTGAATACCGCCGTATTCGCGCCGATGCCCAGCGCGAGCGTGAGCACGGCGACCAGCGTGAAGGCGGGGTTCTTACGAAGAGTGCGGATGCTGTAGCGAAAGTCTTGGGTCATTGTGTCCGTCGTTTTTCCCTGTCAGTCCGAATCCGCCGAAGGCGGAAGAGGAATCCCTACTCGCCTGAGGGCTGTCGGCGCTCGACACCTGACGAACTACTCTCGGGTGTGCCTCACCCATTCCCTACCGGGACTGGTACTGACCTGGTCACCGGGTGCGCCGGGGCTTTCTGCATCGCGAGAGTCAGTACCGTTCGCCGTAGCGAACGGGTGACACGCTACGATCGCTGCGGGATCGACGCAAGCGTTGCTGGCCAAAGCCGAGTGCCGATAGCCGACAGCCTGCTCGCGAGTAGGGATTCCTCTTCCGCCTTCGGCGGATTCGGAATGACAAAACGGAAACGTCACTCATACCGCAACGCCACCACCGGATCGACTCTCGTTGCGCGGCGCGCCGGAATGTAGCTGGCCAGCGCGGCTACGATTCCCAAAATGGTCACAACCGCGATCAGCGATAGGGGATCGAAGGTGTGCAACCCATATAGCATCCCGGAGAGCAGCGTGCCGCTCGCCAAGGCTGCCGGGACGCCAACGACAATGCCGGCGGCCACCAACAGCAGCGATTCGCGCAGGACCAGCCAGAGCACATCGTCGCGCTGCGCGCCGAGGGCCATGCGCACGCCGAGTTCTCGCGTGCGTCCGGCCACGGTGTAGGACATCAGGCCATAGAGTCCGATCGAGGCGAGCACGAGTCCCAAAATGGCAAAGAAGCCGGAGAGCTGCGAAATCGAGATACGTTCGCCGATCGAGTCGTCGATCAGGGCGTTCACCGTATCGGCCCGGCCGATGGGTACAGCGGGATCGATGGCGTGAATTTCTTTTTTTACACTTGCCATGATCGTCGATGGCTTGCCTATCGAACGTACTTCGACGATGATGCCCATCCTCTCGTCTGTGCGCTGCTCAAAAGCTTCATACATCCGCCGCTTCGGCGTGGTGCTGATCGAATGCTCTTTCGCGTCCGCGGCAATGCCGACGATCTGGAAAGGCTGGTTGTGGTAGAGCGGATTGCTGAGCGTGAAGGTCTGCCCTAGAGGGTCCCGATTCGGGAAAAAGTGCTTGGCCAGCGCCTGATTGATCACCACGACGCGAGTCGATGACGGCGTGTCCTCCGCGCCGATCTGGCGTCCGCGCAGAATGGGAATGCCGACGGAGCTGAAGTAGTTCGGGCCGACGGCATCGCTGGCGACGTTCTTGCCGTCCTCTTCACTGGTTTGGAAGCCGGGCACGTCAATGTCGTGAGCGCCGTCCCCGCCGCTGAAGAGGCCGTTGGAGGAGAACGAGACCGCGCGCACTCCGGGCAGGGGCGCAAGCCGCTGCTGGAGCCGCTCGGCGAGCGCGGCAATCTGCGGTTGCTTATAGCCGATTTGCGTGGGACTGACGTGAATTGTCAACAGATGCTCGCGCTCGTATCCGGTATCAGTGTTGCGAAGATTGCTGAGCGTGCGCGTGAGCAGTCCGGCGGCGAAGAGCACCAGCACCGACAGCGCGATCTGCGCCGTGACGAGTCCCTTGCCCCATCCCCAGCACGAACGCGATTGGCCGACCGACGCGGCAACGTCTTTGAGAGTGCCGGCTACGCCGAGCTGCGTCGATTGCAGTGCTGGGACGAGTCCAAAGAGAACACCAGTGAGCAGCGAGACAGCGATAGCGAAGCCGACAACCCGCGCATCGGGTGCGGTGACGAGTTGCGAACCAAAAAGTTTCTGCAGCAGGATCACGCCCCAGATCGCCAGGCCTGCTCCGGCGATTCCCCCGAGCAGCGCGAGCAGGATGTTCTCGGTCAATAGCTGACGAACGATGCGTCCCCGAGCCGCGCCAATCGCGAGCCGGACTGCGATTTCTTTTTTCCGTCCGGAAGCGCGCGCGAGCAGCAGGTTGGCAACATTGACGCAGGCGATCAGCAAGACGAGTCCGACGATGCCCATCACCACGAGCAGCGGACGCTGGTACTCATCGCGCAAACGAGAAAAGCCGCTGCCGATTGGGGCAACATCGATGTGCTCCGTTTTCAGTTCTGCGATGTCGGTCGAAACCAGAGACGCGGCGAAAGCGCCAGCGATGATATGTTTCAGCGCCAGATTCGCGTTCGCATACGCCTGAGGAACCGTCACACCAGGTTTCAGCCGAGCGAAGACCTGTAGCCACGAGGCGCCTTTGTCGCTGTAGTCATCGCGTCCGCGGATGATCTCCGCTTCCATGGTGACCGGCACATAAAAGTTGATCCGATCGCCGACGATGTCTCCGAAGAATCCGGGCTGCGCCACGCCGATAATCGTGAACGGATATCCGTTCAGGCGCAGGGTAGTTCCAATTACGGAAGGCGAAAGGGCATAGTTGTTCCGCCAATAGTCATAACTGATGACAGCTACGGGATTCGCGTACTCCGCCGTGTCATCGTTGGCATTGAACAATCGGCCCGCCGCCGGCCGCACGCCGAGCAGCGAAAAATAATTTCCGGTGACGATCCGCACCCAGGGCTTATGGCCTGAATACTCGACCGGATTGACATCGCCAACTGTCGCGTCTTCCGAACCTGCAGCGGCCATGCCGGAGAAGGCGCTGGTCGAGTCGCGCAGCTCGCGGTAGAGCGGATAGGAAAAAACATCGGTCGTCGGCGTTCCATGCCATGCGCTGTGCACAGCCGTCGGATCGCCGAGAGCAACCAACTGCTCGGGATGCTGGACGGGCAATGACTTCAAAAGCAGCGCGTTGACGAGCGTAAAGATCGCCGTGTTCGCGCCAATGCCGAGAGCAAGCGTGAGCACAGCAACGACCGCAAAGCCGGGGCTTTTGGCCAGCATGCGTAGCGCGTACTTCAAATCCTGGATGAGAGTCTGCATGATGTCTTTTCTCTTTCTGTCATTCCGAATCCCGCGAAGCGGGAGAGGAATCCCTACTCGCCAGCAGGCTGTCCGCGTTCGGGATCGGCATCTGACGAACCGTTCTTCTTGGAGCATCAACCCTGACCCGTTCCCTACCGGGAACGGTACCGACCTGGTTCTCTGCTTGCGCGGAGGCTTTCGGCCTCGCGGCAGTCAGTACCGTTCGCGGTAGCGAACGGGTGACACGCCACGGTCGCCGCCCGACGCAAACGGTGCTGGCCGATCGAGAGCCGTACTGGCCATAGGGATTCCTCTTCCGCCTGAGGCGGATTCGGAATGACAGTCCTGTAGCGTTCATTCATACCTCAGCGCGACCACCGGATTCACCTTTGTCGCGCGGCGCGCGGGGATGTAGCCCGCGAGCGTCGCTACCGCAGCCAAAATCGCGACCACAATTGCTAGCGACGCCGGATCGCTGCTCTTCAGTCCAAACAACATGCTGGACAGCAAACGGCTACTGGCCAGCGCCAGCGGGATGCCGACAGCCAGGCCAAGGCCGACCAGGAACATGCCTTCGCGCATGACGAGTTGCAGCACGTTCGTGCGCTCGGCGCCGAGAGCCATGCGCACGCCGATTTCGCGCGTGCGTCCGGCGACCGTATATGACATCACGCCGTAGAGGCCGATGCAGGCCAGCAGCAGCGCCAGCCCGGCGAAAAACGCCGAGAGCTTGGCCATAGCGATCTGGTCGGCTGCGCTGGAAGTAACCAGATCGTCGAGCGTTTGCGCGAACTGGATCGTGAGGTGTGGGTCGACCGATTTGACCTGGCTCACGACCGTAGAGGCGAGCGCAGAAGGCGACCCGCTGGCGTTGACCTCGAGCACAATCTGCGTTGGAGCGGTTTCCTGCTGAAAAGCCGAATAAAATCTTGGCCGAACTTCGTCGCGCAAGGCGCTGCCATGGTCCTTGGCGTTGTGGGAAATATCGATAATTGTGAACGGCCTCTTCCCCTCATCCGGATCGGCGATCGCGAACTGCCTGCCGATTGGGTTCTCGCCGTTCAGGTAATGTTTGACCCAGGCCTGGTTGACGACGGCGACGCGCGTCGAGGTAGGCGTGTCCTGCGCTTCAATGCCCCGGCCTTCCACAATGGGAATCCCAATCGCGCCGAAGTAATTAGGACCTACATAGTCTTCATACGAGACGCTGTCTTCAATGTTTGGCGGATTGAAACCCGGCACAATGATGGCGTCGTTAGATTCGGTGTGCGCGAATAATCCGTTCTCGGAATACGTGACAGCGCGCACGCCGGGCGCGCTGGACACTCGATCTACCAGCGCATTCGCCAGCAGCTTCATTTTGTCGGCGTTGTAGCCAGCTGCCGTGGGATCGAGCCGTGCGATCACGAGGTGATCGCGGTTGTAACCGAAATTCTGGTTCATCAGCTTTTGCAGGCTGCGCACAAGAAGTCCGGCGGCAAACAGAACGAGCAGCGAGATCGCGACCTGCGCCACGACCAGCGACTTGCCCCATCCAAATCGGGAACGCGGTTCGGTGGTGGCGTTTGCTGTGTCTTTCAGCGTGGGCGAGACCTGCACCTTTAACGTGCGCAGCGCAGGTACGAGTCCGAAGAGGATTCCCGTAATGAGACAGACGCCGAGAGTAAAGCCAAGCACAGGGAGGTCAGGCGCGACAGGCAGAGCGCCGCGGGCGTCAAACAGTGAGACCAACATGCGCACTCCCCAGAAGGCCAGCAGCGAGCCGGCAATGCCGCCGAGAAGCGCGAGCAGCACGCTCTCAGTAAGGAGCTGTTGCAGCAGCCGCCGACGGTTTGCGCCGAGCGCCAAGCGCACGGCCACTTCTTTCCTGCGAGCTGATGCGCGCGCCAGCAGCAGGTTGGCGACGTTCACACAGGCGATCAGCAGCACCAGGCCGACGATGCCCATCAGCAGGTACAGCGGCATCGTGTAATCGCTGCGCAGGTCAGAGAGTCCGCTGCCGCCGGGGCTCACCTGGATCTGCGGGAACTTCGGATCGCTCAGGGATTTGCGATCGTCGGCGCTGAGCCGCGCGCCGTAGGAGCCGTGCAGCGCCTGCTGAAAGACCAGGTTCATGTCCGCCTGAGCTTTAGCCGGCGTGATTCCCGTTTTGAGACGCCCGATCAGCGACAGCCATGAGGTATTGACCGCGGTACGCCAGTGGCGTCCACGCACGATCTCCGGCTGCATGCTGAGCGGAACATAAAGCGCCATCTCTTCGCCGACGATATCGCCGTCAAATCCCTGCGGAGCCACACCGATCACCGTGAACGGATATCCGTTCAGCCGCACGCTGGCGCCGATAATCGAGGGCGAAAGTGCAAATCGTCGCTGCCAGTAGCCATAGCCGAGCACTACGACTGGGTTCGCATCCTCCGCAGTGTCTTCCTCAGGAGTGATGAGCCGTCCGGCAGCCGAATCGAGTCCCAAAACGGAAAAGTAGTTGCCGCTCACCATGCGGGCGACGACCCGCTCGTCCGATGTCTTACCGCTTTGGCTGGCATCGACCTGGAGGCGATGCTCGCTGGCCGCAGCCGCCAATCCCGTGAAGACACTGTTGTGATCACGCAGCTCCTGGTAGAGCGGATAGGAAAAGTTCGTGACCTGCGGGGTACCGTTCGAGCGGTTGTTGGGGTTGTTCGCATCCCCGACAATCACAAGCTGCTGCGGATTCTTGACCGGCAGCATCTTGAGCAGGAGCGCGTCGATTAGAGTGAAGATCGCTGTATTCGCGCCAATGCCGAGCGCCAGCGTGAGCACGGCAATCGCGGTGAAGCTGGGGGTTTTCACCAGCATGCGCGCTGCGTACTTCACATCCTGAATGAACGTTCGCATAATGCCTTCTCTCTTTTTGTGTCATGGGACCAAAAATCATTCGTACCTCAACGCCACGACCGGATCGACTTTCGTCGCCCGCCGTGCGGGGATGTAACATGCCAGAGCCGAGACCCCGAGCAACACGACGGCAATCGCCACAAAGGTCACCGGATCACTTCCGCGCACGCCGTAGAGCAAATGCGAAAAACTCGAGAGAACGCGAGTGAGGACCATCGCTGCTGCCGCGCCACCTATGAGTCCGACCAGCGCCAGTCCCATGCCCTCGCCCAGGATCATTCGCAGCACATCGGCTCTCTGCGCGCCGAGCGCCATGCGCACGCCAAGTTCGCGGACGCGCTGCATCACCGAATACGAGATCACGCCGTAAATGCCGACGCAGGCCAGCAACAGCGCGAGAATGGCAAACGCTCCCAACAACGTCATGGGAAGCCGCTGCGTGGACATGGAATTCGAAAGCAGATCGCGCATGCTCTCGACCGCATAGATCGGCTGCTTGTTTCCCTCGCCATACACTGCCGCTTTGATCGACGGCATCAGGGTGGCGGTGTCGAGCGGACTGCGGACAGCCACTGCCATATTGCGGTAAAAAACAGGAACAAAACTATCGGGAAGCTGATAGAGCGAAGCGTAGATCTGGTTCTGCACGTACTGGCTGGAATCGCCGAGCTCCCAATGGTGAACGTGATCGACTACGCCGATCACGTGCGCCATTCCCCAATGGGGAATGAGCATGTTCTGTCCGACCGGATCGGCGTCATGGAAATAGTCGCGGGCGAGAACGCGATCGATCACAACCGAACGCGGCGTGTTCACGGTATCGGCTGCAGTGAAGAAGCGGCCGCGCACGAGCGAGATCTGCATCGTCCGCAGATAGTCCGGCCCGACCCAATAGAACACAGCCCGCGGCATCTCAGCGAGCGATGGCGGCGCTTGTGCACCCACCCAGAAGGGACCGCTATTATCTTGCTGGCTGAGTGGGACCAGCGCAGTGAGTTCTGCCGATTGCACGCCCGACGTCTGGCGAATACGCTCGACGAATTGCAGGAACGAGGCTCGCATGCTCGCAGGAGTCGTGGCTGAGGGCGACAGTCCGACTTTGAACGTCAATACATGATCGGCGTCAAAGCCCGGATTCACCTGCCAGAGTTGCCGGATGGTGCGGAAGAGCAAGCCTGCTCCAACCAGCAGCACCACCGTGATTGCCATCTGCACAATGACTAACGTCCGCTGCGCCGGAGTGCGAATACTGGACGCGCTGCGGCCTCCTTCTTTCAATGCGGTCTCGACGTCGGCTTTGCCGCTGCTCAGCGCTGGAGCAAGACCAAAGACGATGCCTACGAGAATCGAAAGCGCAAAGGCGAACAACAAGACGGCAGGATGCACGCCGATGTTCTCCGGGCGCGGCAGGCCGGGAACGAGAGCCACAATCAGGCGAAGAGTCGGACGCGCTGCAGCCACGCCCAGGCAGCCTCCCGCCAGCGAGAGGAGCACGCTTTCGGTGAGCAACTGCTGAGCGATTCGCCCGCGACTGGCTCCCAAAGCGGAACGGATGGCAAACTCTCGCGAGCGCGATTTGGAGCGGGCCAGCAGTAAGTTCGCGACATTCGCGCAGGCAATCAGCAGGACGAGTCCGACGGCCCCCATTATCAAAATCAACGTTGCGGAAACATCGCCGACGAGCACCTGCTTAAGAGGAATCGCGGTGGTCGTCATCCCGCGATCGGCAGGATAGGTGCGATCGAGATTCGCCTGGATCGCGTTCATCTCGTCCTGCGCCTGCGCAAGGGTGACTCCCGTTTTCAAGCGACCGAAGATCATCAAGCTGTGGATGGTCCGGTCATTCACCCAAATTGGGTCAGCCTGCCCGACTGGTACGTACACGTCGGAGTCTTTCGTCCCAAAATGAAACTGAGAAGAAATCACGCCAACAATGCTGTAATCGACTCCGTCCAGCGTCACCGGCCGGCCCAACACCTGAGGATTGCCGCCGAAGCGATCTCGCCACAATCGCTCGCTGATGATCGCGACGCGCGCTCCGCCTTGTCGATCTTCGTCAGCGGAAAATTCGCGTCCGAGCGCCAGCTTGACGCCCAGCGTGCTGAAGAAGCCGGAAGAAATGTTCTTCGCGTCAAGATGTTCCGGCGACGCGGCGATGCCCGGGCCGGTGAGATCAACCTGCGCATCGTCAAAGGCCGCCATGCTCTGGAACGAAGCAGCCGTGCGCCGCCAATCGCGAAAGTTGGGATTCGAGACGGCGATGATGTGTCCAATGTTGCCCCAGACGACGACGAGGCGATCCGGCTGCTGATAAGGCAGCGGCGACAGCACAACTCCGTTCAGCACGCTGAAAATCGCGGTGTTCGCGCCAATGCCGAGCGCGAGCGTGAGCACAGCGACGGCCGTAAACCCAGGAGCTTTCGCCAGGGTACGCAGCGTGTAGCGAAGATCTTGCCTTAATTTTCCCATGGCAAAAATCAAGCAATCACGAAATCACAAATGAACTCACTCATGCCTCAACGCCACCATCGGATCGACTTTCGTCGCTCTCCGCGCTGGAACAAAGCTTGCCAGCAGCGCTACCCCGACCAGCAGAACGGAAACCAGCGCGAATGTCAGCGGATCGGTGGGATGCACGCCGAACAACATACTCTGCAGCAGACGGGTTACGGCCAAAGCTGCCGCCAGTCCTGCAACAATGCCGATGAGAGCGAGCTGCGATGCTTCCCTGAGGATCAACTTGAGAACATTGCTTCGAGTGGCGCCGATCGCCATACGCACACCGATCTCATGTGTGCGACTCGCGACTGAGTAGTGCATCAGTCCGTAGATGCCGATCGCAGCCAGGGACAGCGCCAGAAACGAAAAACTTCCCAGCAGCGAAGTCTGGAAGCGGCGGGGCGCAAGCTGATCGGAAAGCTGGTCTTCTAACGTGGTCACCGGCGACAAGATGACGCTATCGCTCAGATTCCGAATGGAAGAGCGCAGCGACAGTGCCAGTGCGGCCGGGTCGCCAGTCGTGCGGACGACTACGTCAGCCGAGCTGAGCGGGTTGGGCACTCCATTCAGAAGGTTCTGCTGATACCAGGTGAAGACGTGAGCCGTGGGCTCACGCTCAAGCCCGTTTCGGCGCATGTCGCCAACTACACCGACGATGGTGACCCAATCATCGTTGTGACCGCGGGCGTCGCCACCCTTAATGTGCGCGCCAATCGGATTCTCCCTGGGCCAATAGCGGCGGGCCATGCTCTCGTCGATGATGGCGACCACTGGAGAGTTCAAACCATCCTGTTCGTTAAAGAACCTGCCCTTCAGCAGCTTCGTTCCCATGGCAGAGAAGTAATCGCCGCCGATCGTCTGCCAAGTGAGGGGCATCGATTGATCGGATCGGTCCACAGCTCTTCCTTCGATCGCGCGCAAGCCGCGCTTTTCCGGCGCGCCGAGTTGAAAGAGGTCTTCAACCGTGCCCACCGCCTGCACGCCCGGCAGGGCGCCTATGCGCTCGATCATGGTCGGGAAAAACGCGACGCGTCCGGCATCCGACATAGCGGGCGTAGACACGTACAGCGTCACCGCGTGCTGTGGCTGAAAACCAAGATCGACCGACTCGACGGCCAGGTAACTCCGCACCAGCAGGCCGGCTCCTGTGAGCAGCATCACTGCTAAGGCGAATTCTGTGACTACCAACATGCCGCGACTACCCCGAGGAGCCGCTCCGGAAGAAGCGCGCCCGCTATGCAGAATTTCTGCGCTTCCCTGCGTCGAGACTCGCAGGGCAGGAAAGACGCCAAACAGAACTGCTGCGAATACAGAGAGAGCGAGAGTAAAGCCGAGCACGACGGCGTCGATTCCCGTCTGGTCTAACCGTGGGATACCGGCAGGAGCCAACGCGACCAACACTCGAATCAAAAACACAGCAATGAATAACCCGATCGCGGCAGCGCCGAGCGAAAGCAGCAAACTCTCCGTAAAGAGCTGACGTACCAGCCGCGCGCGATGAGCGCCCAAAGCGGCTCGAATCGCGATCTCACGCCGGCGGCCCGCGCCGCGCGCTAGCGCCAGATTGGCAACGTTGCTGCATGCGATCAACAGCACAAAACAGACGGCCACGAACAACACGATCAGGGCCAGCCGTGTGTTGCCGCTCAACTCCACCTGTAGCGGCAGCAGCGAAAGGCCGGTGCCGCGCGTCTGGTCAGGATCGTCGCGAGCGATCTGTTGAAATATCGCGCTCGTCTCTGCCTGCGCGCGAGCGAAAGTGACACCCGGGGCAAGACGACCGATCGCCTGCCAACGCTCCCAAAAATATCGAGTGTGATATCGCGGATCGGCTTTGGCGAGGTCAGGATCGTTCCAATATGGATTTGTCGTGATGGGCGCCCAGAACATCTGGTCGCGCGCGGGAAATTGGAAGGTTTCCGGCATGACACCGATGATCTGAAATACCCGATCATTGACGCGCAGTGTCCTGCCGAGCACGTCGCGTGCGCCGCCAAAACGACTCAGCCATAGGCTATGGCTGATTATGAGAACCCGATCCTGGGCTGTCTCTTCTCTAGAGTCGAAGATGCGGCCCAGAGCAGGAGCGACTCCCATAACGGGAAAGAAGCTCGACGAAACGAAGGCGCCCTGCACCTGCTCGGGTTCAATGGAACCGCCAAGGGTTACACGGGAGAAGCCGCTGTCACGGTAGTAAATCGCGAGTGCTTGAAACGAGTGGCTCCTCTGCTGTAATTTCTCGAAATCCTTGAGCAGGAGTCCCCCGCTGAGATGATCTTGTGAATCGGCGAGCAGGACGAGGTGTTGGGTATCGTTGTACGGCAAAGAACGCAGCATGACCGCTTCCATCACGCTGAACATCGCCGTATTCACTGCAATACCGAGCGCAAGTGTAATCAGGGCGACGGCTGTAAACGCGGGATTCTTCGCCAAGGTGCGAAGCGCATAGCGGAGATCTTGGAGGAGAGTTTGCATAGATACTATCTATCTGTTGCCCTGTGATTCCGAAGCCGCGCAGCGGAGGGGGAATCGCTATTCGCGAGCAGGCTCTCGGCTTTCGGCGCTCGGCCTTCGGCACAGAGAAAAGAAAACTTCTGCCGACGGGAAACCGAATGCCGCAAGCCAAGTGCCCGGATAGCAAAAGAGATTCCTCTTCCGCCTGAGGCGGATTCGGAATGACAGAACAAAACAGAAAACTCACTCATGGCGAAGCGCCTGCACTGGATTCACCCGCGTCGCTCTGCGCGCGGGGATGCTGCTGGCCAGCAGCGCGACCGCTGCGAGCAAAACAGCGATCGAAGCAAACGTCATCGGATCGGTTGCTTTTACACCGAAGAGCTGGCCGGCGAGCACGCGCGATAACGCGAACGCCAACGCGATTGCCAGCGCCACACCAATGCCGAGGCCAAATGCAATCAAACGAAACGCCTGGCGCGCGATCATCATCAACACCTGCTGGCGGTCGGCGCCTAACGCAATGCGAATGCCGATCTCGTGCGTGCGCTGCGTGACCGAGTAGGACATTACGCCGTAAATTCCAATGATGGCCAGCACCAGCGCGAGTCCGGCGAAGGTCATCAGCAGCGACATCGAAACTTTTCTTGATCCCAGCGAATCGGAAACAATTTGCTCCATCGACTGCACCGCGGCGATGGGCTGGTCTTTGTCGGCTTGAAGCACGGCGTTGCGGATTGCCGGAGCCAGCGTGAGCGCATCGGAGCCGGCGCCGCGAACTACGAGCGTGCGATAGCGCTGCGCGTATCCGCCGTTGTGCTGCGCGTAGGGTTGGTAGACCTCGATCGGAGTCTCCGCATCGAGACTGTCATGCTTCACGTCGCCCACTACGCCCACAATCGTGAACCACGGATATTTCACATCGGGCGATACGAGTTCTTTGGGACCCCCAAGACGGACCTTGTGTCCAATGGGATCCTCGTGAGGAAAATTGCGTTTGACGAATTCGCGGCTGACCAGCAAGACGGGAAGACTGGCGTCAGTATCGGACGGAAGGATGTCACGACCTTCGAGCAGCGGAATCTGCATTACCGTCGTGTAGTCCGGAGTAGCGTGATAGATGCGCGTGTGAACGAGTTCTCCCGGTTTTGGCGCCGGCCGGCCTTCGATCAGATATCCTGTGTCCCATTCATTGCCACTCAGCGGCAGCGGCGTGACTGCACCGGCAGATTTCACTCCTGGCTGGGCCTGCAGGTTGCGAGCGACTTCGTTATAGAACTCCTCTACCTGCTGCGGCTGCGGATATTTCTTTTCCGAAATGGCCATCTCGGCGGTCAGCACCTGATGTGGGTTGAAGCCGGGATTCACGTCCAGCACGCGGGCGAAGCTGCGCAGCAATAATCCAGCTCCTACCAGCAGAACCAGCGAGAGTGCGATTTCGGAAATCACGAGCGCATTGCGCAATGATTGCTTGCGCGCTCCCGACGAACTCGTGATGCCGTCTTTCAGGGAATTCGTGAGCTGCTGTGAACTGCTCTGCCAAGCCGGCAGGATGCCGAAGAGCACTCCTGTGATCAGGGAAACTGCAGCGGTGAAGAGCAGCACCACGCGATCCAGATGAATCTCTTGCGCTCGCGGCAGCGCGTCCGGAGCCGAAGTCACAACTAACTTCACTCCGAGTACAGCCAGCCCGATGCCAATGGCTCCGCCAATCAATGCGAGCAGAACGCTTTCGGTGAGCAGTTGACGAACAATACGCGTGCGCGACGCTCCGATTGCCGCTCGTATCGCCATTTCGCGCTCGCGCGAGCTGGCTCGCGCGAGCAGCAAATTGGCAATATTCGCGCAGGCAATCAGGAGCACGAAGCCTACGGCTCCGAAGAGCATCAGCAACACCGACCGGATGTCCCCAACCTCGCGGTCGCGTAGAAACATCGCATTCACCGAGACATTGGCGTTGGTTTGCGGATATTGCCGGGCGAGCGGAGCAGCGATCGTGTCTAGATCGGCTTGGGCCTGTTGGAGAGTTATGCCAGATTTCAGGCGAGCCACGCAATAGATACCGTCGTGCTCGCTGCGAATGTGAGCCCATTCCTGATTAGCGCCCAATCCCAGAGGAATGTAGACATCCGGGCGCGCATCGCGATAACTGAATCCTTTTGGCAACACGCCGATTACCGTGTAATCGCGATCGTCCAGCGTGATCGATTTGCCGATGACCTGCGGGTCGCCGCCAAAGCGCCGCTTCCAAAATCCATCGCTGAGGATTGCCGTCGGCGTAGCGGAAGGTTGATCGTCCGAAGAAAGAAAATCGCGGCCAAGAGCGGGTTTCACTGAGAGAGTGCCGAGGAACTCCGAAGAGACAGCTCGTCCATCCAACTGCTGAGGTGTCGATCCGCCGGTCAGGTTGTAAGCGTTCGGCTGGACCGCGGCCATGCTCTCGAAAACATGGTTCTGCGCGCGATAATCCTGAAATTCAGGATAGGAGAACGACATGCCCGGCTCGCGTTTGAACGCCTCGCGCAAGTACACCAGCCGGCCAGAATCTTTGTAAGGCAGCGGCCGAAGCAAAACCGCGTTCACGATTGTGAACATCGCCGCATTCGCACCGATGCCGAGCGCGAGCGCAAGGAGCGCGACGGTGGTGAATCCCGGAGTCTTGGTGAGCGTCCGGGCGCCGTAACGGAGATCTTGGAGGAGGGTTTGCATAGAAAAACTCTTTACCCTGTCATCTTGAGCGATGACCCTGCCCTGAGCTTGCCGAAGGGCCCGAGTAGAAAGACCCCAAAGGTGCTGAGGTTCGCCAATTGAGTGTCACCTTTCGTGAGGATTCCTGCCCCTGCTGTGGAAAAATGTCGCGTAGAAAAGTTATGAACGGCACTTCTAGACTCAACATTCGCGGGGTCCTTCGACTCGGGCGTTCGCCCTCGCTCAGGATGACAGTTTCTAAAGAGTTAATTCACGAAATCACGAAATGAACTCACTCGTATCTCAACGCAATCATCGGATCGACTTTTGTCGCCCGCCTTGCCGGCACATAGCTGGCGAACAAAGCGACCGCCACGAGAAACACCGTGACCGAAGCGAGCGTCAGCGGGTCGGCTGCACTCACACCGACGAACATGCCGGACAGCGCTTTGGCGGCGGCTAAGCTTGCCGCGAGGCCAATTACAATACCGATAGCCACGAAGACGACTCCCTGCCGCAACACCATTCCCAAAATAGAACTCCGCTCCGCGCCCAACGCCATGCGGATGCCGATCTCCTGGGTGCGCTGTGCGGTGACATACGACAGCACGCCATAGACGCCGACCAGCGCCAGCGTGAGTCCCAGCAGGCCGAGCGCGAGGCTGAAGTTCGCGCCGAGTTGGAAGAAGAAGAATCCATTGGCGCCGCCTAGCGACTGCTTCATAGTCTGGACCTCAAACAGCGGCAGCTCGGGAGCCAGCTCGTGGATCTGGTGTTCCACTTCGGGAATGTAGGTCTCGGGATCGCCGGAGACTCGCAGTTGCAGCATGCGGAACGTTGTAAAGTCCTGAGCGACGGCGTCATAGAAGTACGGTTCTGCAGGTCCAGTTAGAAAGTCGTATTTGCCGTTGGCAGCTACGCCGATCACTTGCATCCAAGGTCCGGTTGCGCTCTTGTTGCTGAATCGCTTCCCAATCGGGTCCTGATTCGGCCAAAAACGCTTCGCCATCTCCTGATTGATGACAGCAACGAGTGGAGCTTTTTCGTCATCGGCTTCGACGATCGCGCGCCCCTGCAGGAGCGGTACACGCATGGTGCTGAAATAGCCGGGATCGACCTGGTTGTAAACGATGTTGGCCGGCGGATGCTTATCGTCGATCGGCTGTCCTTCGACGTAGACGCGCGCGTCGTTGTTCTCGTAGCCGAGCGGGACCGAAGCCGCTGTGCTCACAGCCTCTACGCCCGGCAGCGCGCGCATGCGATCTTCAAGGTTGCGATAAAAGTCCCGGCTCTGCTGGTCCGTGTAGCCGATCAAATGTGGATCCATGCCGAAGTTCACGACGCCACTGGGATCGAAGCCGAGGTACACGCGCTGCGCGTTTTCGAGACTGCGGACAAACAGGCCGGCGATGACGAGCAGAACAAAGGATCCCGCAATCTGCGCGATTACGAAACTGTTGCGCGTCCAGTTACGAACGTGAGTCGCGGAGGAACTGCGGCCGCCTTCGTGGAGAACATCGGCGACATTGGTGCGGGCAGCACGCAACGCGGGAGCGATTCCGACGATCAGACCAGTAACCAGCGCCGCGCCACAGGCGTAGGTGAAGACGCGCCAATCAAAACTAAAATCCAGATGAATGGGTAGCGTAGTTCCGCCAAAGCGGAGCGAACTCAGCGCCAGCGAAGCGGCTTCCCCAACCAGGATGCCGGCCGTGCCGCCAAGCGCGGCTAGCAGCAGGCTCTCAGTCAGGAGTTGCCGGATTAGCCTTGCACGACCAGCGCCCAAAGCCGCGCGAATGGCCAGTTCGCGTTGCCGAATCGTGGCTCGCGCGAGCAGCAGGTTGGCGATGTTCGCGCAAGCGAGCAGAAGAACCAATGCGGCCAGTCCGAGAAACAGACCAAAAATTACAAAGAGGAGCTTGTCGAAGCCGACGTGAGGTCGGGACAGCCGTTCCGGGGCAACGGTAAGTCCAACGCCTTTATTTGTGCTGGGATATTCCTGCTCGAGCCGGCCGGCAATCACGTTCAGCGATGCCTGCGCCTGATTGAGCTTCACGCCCGGCTTAAGAACGCCGAAGGCGAGCAGGTTGCGATCATCGCGCTTGGTCCAGCTGAGGTTACCGTCTTCCTCCATACTCGACATGCCGAACGGAAGGTAACCTTGGGTTTCCAGAATGGTGAACAGCCCGACAAAGCCTTTCGGAGCTACGCCGATTACTGTCACCGGGTGGCCATCGACTTTCACATGTTTGCCGACAATATCCGGATCGCTGCTGAAATGCTCCGTCCAGTACTTGTAGGCGAGCACCATGACGGGATCTGCGCCGGGTTTTTCCACGTCGTCACCGGCGAAAAAGTTCCCGAGCGCCGGCTTTAAACCAAGACCAGGGAAGAAATCCGATGTTACATAGGCGACGAACGCCTGCTGCGACTGCTGGCCATTGGTCACTCCCGCCATGGCCAGATCGTAAGCAAAAAAGCTGGAGAAGGTATCGTTCTGCCGGCGAATGTCCTTGTAATCGAGATAGGAAATTTGATCCGCAAATTGAAAGCTCGCCTGGTGAGCAGCGATTGCCATGAGCCGATCGGGATTCTGCACGGGGAGCGGACGTAACAGGAAGGCGTTGACGGTGCTGAACACAGCGCTGTTCGCGCCAATACCCAGCGCCAAGGTCAGAATGGCGATGAAGGTGAACGCGGGATTCTTGAGCAGAGCGCGTGCGGCGAAGCGAAGGTCCTGGAGAAGAGTTTCCATCATGGACTCCGTGGACAAGTTCGTGGACTTCGTGGGCTTGTGATTTCCTGACCGAAAAAGGCACTCGGTCCAATCACGAAATCACCCGATCACGAATCCCTAAATGAAACAAACCTCTCCTGTGTGCCCGCAAGCGGACACTGGTTCGTCAATGCCATTTCAGGAAAAATGGTCTAGCCTACGGCGATGCTTTCTTCGACGACCTTGCCGTCGAAGAGGTGGATGGTGCGCTCGGCGTGGCGAGCGAAGCGCTCGTCGTGCGTCACCATGCAGATGGTCGCGCCTTCGCGGTGCAGTTGCTGGAGCAGCTCCATCACGGCTTCACCGTTGCGCGAATCCAAGTTTCCGGTCGGCTCGTCAGCGAGCAGGATCGACGGCTTTCCGGCCAGGGCGCGCGCTACGGCCACACGCTGCTGCTGACCGCCGGAGAGCTGCGAAGGATAATGCCGCATGCGGTGCGACATGCCGACTTTTTCGAGCGCCTGGTGCACGCGCTCCTTGCGCTCCGGTCCGGACATCTTGCGATAGGTGAGCGGGAGCTCAACGTTCTCATACACAGTGAGATCGCCGATGAGGTTGAAGCTCTGGAAGATGAACCCAATTTCCTGATTCCGAATGCGAGCGCGGTCGGCGAAGTCGAGGCTCTGCACCGTCTTATTATTCAGGACGTAAGTGCCATCGGTCGGGGTATCGAGCAACCCGATGATCGACAACAACGTCGATTTGCCGCAGCCCGACGGTCCGGCCATGGAGACGTACTCGCCTTCGCGAATCTCGAGATGGATGCCGGCGAGCGCATGCGTTTCCACTTCGTCGGTGTAAAAGACTTTGGTGACGTTCTCCAGTTGGATCAGCGGACGCCCGTTGCGTTGCTCCATGCTTGTCTCCCTCGCAAAATTGAGTAATTGTGTAATTTGGTAATTGTGTAATTGAATTCAGCGGTCAGAGGGTTTCTCAAATTACCCAATTACCCGATTCTCAATTACCCAATCTTCTTCGCTCTAACTTCTCGTACGCAATGCCTGTAGTCCCGGTTCCCAGCTTCGCGGCTTCGAAGCTTCGGGGCTTCGAAGCTGGCTTAGTCCAGCCTGATCCTGTCGACCGCGTCCCAACGCGACATATCGGAGAGGATCACCTGATCTCCTTGCTTCAATCCATCGAGAATCTCGATGGAGTTCACTGAGCTCTTGCCCAGCTTCACTGTGACTCGCGTTGCACCCTTTTCGTCCGGATCGAGCTTGAACATGCTCACCGTGCTGTTCTCCTGCCCGAACGCTGGGCGGCCTACGTAAAGGACATTGTTCAGGCGATCGAGATCGATGGTCCCGTCCACGCTCAAATCGGGACGCGCGCCTTGCGGCATCGCACCTTCCAGCTTCACGTCGACTGTCACAGTGCCGTTGATGACCGCCGGATCGATGCGCTCGACCGTACCTTGAATCAAGCCATTATGCGTATCAACCGTCGCCGGCTGACCCCAGGTCACGTCCTTCGCCTGCGTTTCCGCGATCTTTAACTCCGCTTTCAAATGCGTTGGCTGCACCATCTTCGCGAGATTCGTTCCAGCGGTCACTCGCTGCCCTTGCACTACCGGGACCTCGGTCAACACGCCGTCGATGCCGGCACGGACATGCAGCGCATCGAGCTGCTGCTTCTTCAATTCGTACAGTGCCCGCAGTTGGTCGATCTTCGCCTGCTGTACCGCTAATTGAGACGCGACAGACTTCGTATTGATAGCAACTCTCTCTTGTTCAATTTGATTTTGTGTAGAAAGCTGCTGTTCTTTGGTCAAAGAGCTTTGTAGCGTCTGGCCGGAGATCACGCCGAGATGATTCAACTGAGTGTCGATCTTCGCTTTGGTCGTGGCATCGCTGTAGTCGGCGCCGACTTGGGCCGCGGTCGAGCGCTGGGTCATGAGGTTGCTCTGGACAGTGACCTCCAAGTTCTTATATTCCGCTTCTGCGGCTTTAAGCTGAAGCTCGGCATCCTGAGCTTCCTGCTCGGTCTGCGGGTTGCTCAGATCCATGATGATGGTGTCGGCCTTAATCGGCGTAGTCCCAGGCAGAATGCGCAGGCGCTCGACGGTGGCATCGGTGAGAGCAGGGATCCAATGAATATCGACCGGAACCAATGTTCCCAGGCCGCGGACCTGGCGGAGCATGGAGCCGCGTTTGACGGTGTCGGTCCAGATGGTCGAGCGCTCGACTGTTGGGGCGGCTGGTTTGAGCCGCGAGAGTCCGACGGTGACTCCCACAATCACGAGGAGTCCGACGACGGAAAACAGAATGCGCTTGCGGCGCTTGGCGACTTTGTTGGATGGTCTTTGGATATCCATTTCTATAACCTCTAAAGCGTTTGACGGGCCAAAATATTACACGTCTTAACGTCCTGAAAACAAATGCATAAAGAAGGTCGGGTCGGCGAAGCATGACAAATCTTCTGTTCGCGGCTGAATGTCACTGTCCGAAAATGGACAAGGGACATCAGGCTGTCGGCACTCGGCTGTCGAAGTTCGGCACCTCACCAGCTAGCCGAAGGCCGACCGCCACTCACCAATCACCTCCTCCGTCGCGGAATGACGGCCACTGGCACCCAATCGCTCGTCCGCATCGGCATACAGGACAGCAGCCTGCCCTGTACCTGACGATTTTCCCTGTTGTTCGCTGATCCCCTTCCCTCAGAAATGGTGCGGTGACTCTTCAGTCACGGTTAACCGATTAAAAACACATGCAGTTACACCGAAAATCAGGAATTCGCTGCTATTTCTCTGTTCTTTCGCTCAGTGAAAATGCGAAACCCGCGTCTTTGTTGAGGAGAACAGGGCGAAAAAACCACTCCCCCTGTTAATTTCCTTGCTCTCAGCGAAACCTCAGCGTCGCTGCTGGTGAAATCCGATCTCAATGGATCTCCCGTACCGTGAAGAAATCGTGGCTGGCCGAACGCCCAAAATCGATTGCCGTGAGCCTGCTTGTGCGCCAAATCTGCGACAAACTGTCTCTTTCGTTGTCGCCTTAGGGCTAGCGCACTGATTTTACTGTACTTAGACATTGTTTACTCCCCAGGTTCATCGACCCCCGACGCCAAAGCGGACGAAGTGTCTCATTTCCCGATTCGGTCTCGAAACGTAAGTTATTGAAAAGTTAGGAGTTCTTAATGCGCCTACTCTGGTTTCCGGCTTGCAATATCAGGAGCGAGGAAGAGTCACACCCATGTCCAAGCGCAACAAAGCCGTCACATTCGTCATTAGCCTGGCGATCATGCTCGCCGCCGGGTTCAACCTTTCCTCCCCGCATGTGAAGCAAGTGCTGAGCACGATTGCCTCAGCTGTTTGGGGCTCTTAGGCCGCTTCACCTTAGCCCGCGCTTTGGCGCGGCGAAGTCCAGCAAGTGAATTCGAAGAAAATTCACCAGTTGCAGGGAGCAAGAAAGACAAACCAATGAAACCGAAAACAAAATTTAAGGGTGCAGTGAACCAGCTCTGGCACTTGCCCCTGGCTATGGCGGTGCTGCTGTTTGCTAGCGCAGCGTTCGCTTCGCCGGGACACGGCCATGGGCCGAAAGCTTCGCCTGATATCGACAGTTTCCCAGTGAACCCCGATGGCACGGTAAGTGTGATCATCCAGTTCAAGGCTAAAGGCCCGCACCAGGTGGTGGGACCTCTTGGCCAGTATCTGCGGGTAAAGAGGAATCTGGACATCATCAACGGCGCGGCAGTGAATATTCCGCTGTCGCTCCTCGACAAGGTGCTGAGCCATTCGGAAGTGATGTACATCAGCCCTGACCGCCAGAACCACATGACGGCGATGATGTTTGACGATGCGCCACCGCCGGTGAATGCTCCGGTCGCTCGCCAGAACTACGGCGTGGACGGAACAGGCGTGGGCGTCGCGGTGATTGACAGCGGCGTCTATCAGCACGACGATCTGCAGACCGCGGATATGAGCGGTTCGCGCATTGTATACAGCCAGAGCTTCGTTCCGAACGATCCGAGCACGAACGACGCTTATGGACACGGCACGCACGTGGCTGGAATCATCGCCGGCGACGGCCATGACTCCGGCACCGGCTATGTCGAGCAGTACATCGGTATCGCGCCGAACGCGAACATCATCAACCTTCGCGTGCTCGATGCTAATGGTTCCGGCAGTGATAGCCAGGTGATCGCCGCGATCAACACCGCGATCCAGCTGAAGTCGCAGTACAACATCCGCGTGATCAACCTTTCACTCGGACGTCCGGTGTTCGAGTCGTACACGCTCGATCCTCTTTGCCAGGCGGCGGAAGCAGCCTGGAGGGCGGGCATCGTGGTTGTAACGGCCGCCGGCAATATGGGCCGCGACAACAGCTTCGGCGAACAGGGTTACGCGACCGTCGAAGCTCCCGGCAACGATCCGAATGTGATCACCGTCGGCGCAACCAACGGTCTCGGTACCTGGACGCGCTCGGACGACATCGTCGCCAG
Organism: Terriglobales bacterium; assembly: GCA_035716645.1. GTDB lineage: Bacteria > Acidobacteriota > Terriglobia > Terriglobales > Acidobacteriaceae > Gp1-AA112. The sequence goes on from DASTJH010000002.1 coordinate 78,413, forward strand.
CTACAGCTCGAAAGGACCCACACTGCTGGATCACGTAGTGAAGCCTGACCTCGTTGCTCCCGGCAACAAGATCACTTCGCTGCTCGCGCCCGGCAGCACGCTGGCGGGCTTAGCTCCGACATCCGCCAATGTGAACCCGCTGAACACCTGCGACGTGACGCTTGGCGGCAACAGTTGTGGCGACGCTGCCAATGGCCAGTATCTGCAACTGAGCGGCACCAGCATGGCTGCCCCGGTAGTCGCGGGCGCGGCTGCGCTGATGATCCAACTCGACCCGACGCTCACGCCGGATAGCGTCAAAGCTCGCATGATGAAGGATGCCTGGAAGGGCTATCCCGGACATGGCAAGAGCTTCGCCCATGACATCAAGGGAAACAGCTACATGGCGCAGTATGACATCTTCACCATCGGCGCCGGCTATCTGGATGTTCAAGCCACGCTGGGCGACAAGACGGTCGTGAACGGTGGCGCTCCTTCGCCGATCGCCTCGTTCAATACCCTGACCGGACAAGCTACTCTGAGCAACGCGAGCTCAGTGGTTTGGGGACGGACGGTGGTCTGGGGATCGACAGTAGTTTGGGGGCAATCGGTGGTTTGGGGATCCTACGCTGTCAACTCGGACTCAACGGTCTGGGGCAACAGCGTGGTCTGGGGTCAATTCATGGATTCCGCATGCACCGTGGTGTGGGGACAGAGCGTGGTCTGGGGACAATTCACGACCCTGAACTCGCTGAGCACAGATGATCCTGGCGATACCGATGACACGACGCCAGACACAACAACGACGAACTAACTGGTCTTAAGGACTCAACTAAGAGAGGAGGACAAATCTTATGAAAACCTCAAGACCAGCACAGATGTTCATCGGCTTAATCATCCTGTCCGGATTTGCCGTGCTGGGTTACGCAATGCTGCATGCCCATTCGGCCGATCACGTCCGCTTTATCTCGTTCCTCCTGGTGGCCTGTCTGGCAGCGCGTTTGAAAGTGAAGCTGCCTGGGCTGACTGGGAGCATGTCAGTAAACTTGCCGTTCATCCTGGTGGCGGTGGCGGATATGAACCCGTCGGAAGCTCTGGCAGTCGCCTGCTTCTCGACGTTCGTTCAGTGCCTGCCGCGCGCAACGCAGAAGTTCAACACCGTGCAAGCGATCTTTAACTTCTGCAATATGGCCCTGGTGGTGGCAGCCACGAAGTTCGCGTTCAGCTATCCAGCGTTCAACAGCGCAGTGCATTCCCGCGCACTGTTGCTGGCGCTGGCAGCGATCGCCTTCTTTATGGTGAATACCGTCCCGGTGGCCATCGTCATCGCACTCACGGAAGCGAAGAATGCCGTCCGTACCTGGGCACAGATCTTCCAGCTCTCGTTCCCGTACTTCGTCGCCAGCGCCGCGATTGCCGGCCTGGTGCTCGCGGCTACGGTGGAGATCGGCTGGCAGGTCCCGCTGTTTGTGCTGCCGGTGATGTTCGGCATCTTCCACTCGTACAAACACTACTTCAGCGCAGAGAGAAAGCCTGAGCCGGCGCCGGCGGCAGTTGCCGCCCGCGCGGCCATGGCTACCGGAGACTAAAAGAATTAGTGGATGTGAATTTTGAGCTAGAAGATCAACAACTGGAAAAGGTTTTCTCGATACCGGCTGCGTCGCTTTGGGGGAGGCGCGGCCGGTTTTTTTTAGGTTTGGATTGATTGCTTACCCTGAGCTGCTGTAGAGACGCAGCCCCTTGCGGCTAGTGTGTCTTGGCGCCCATCAGAAACCAATTACCGGAAATTCGATACTGTGTAAACCTGTCATCCTGATTCCGCCTTGGCGGATGAAGGATCTCCGCGGATGCTTCTGCCTTACATGCGGCATCCCGGTTCCTCGAGAAAGGATTTGCGCTGGAAGAGCCGGGATAAGGCATTTAAATCCCGGGCATCCGCGGAGATCCTTCATCCGCCTCAGGCGGACTCAGGATGACATTCTTTAGGTTCATCTATCGACTACACGAATAAATCCAGGCCGACGGGAACTGTACTGAGCGTGTCTTGAGGACGAGGCGCCTGTCGGATGCTGCGCGACCGCGTTGCTTAAAATGTAACCGTCCCATCACGCGAGCATCCTAGAAAACAGTTGCCATCATATGCCAATGATGCGGGTGAAGCGGCGATCCGGCTGTTGCTATTCTGCCCAGAGTTTTTTCCGCTCTGCTGCCAACACTTGCTGCCCTTGTCACATCTGTAAACAGGTAAGCCGCTGATGAGTTTCGCGGCCGGGCCCCTGTATGAAAGTCTGTTTAGTTACGGCATTTCCTCCGAGCACAGAGCGACTGAACGAATACGGCTTTCATCTTGCCAAGGAAATTCGCAATAACGAGTTGATCAGCCTCACCGTTTTGGCGGATCAGATTCCTGAGCCCGTCGAGGAGCTGCCCGGCTTTGACGTGGACCGCTGCTGGCGATTCAATTCCAACAGGACTCCGCTTGATATTTTGCGCGCGGCTCGGCGGCACAAGCCCGACGTGGTGTGGTTCAACCTCGTTTTCTCCAGCTTTGGCGACAAGCCCGTAGCCGCTTTTCTTGGAATCTGCACCGCTTTCTTGCTGCGCCTGTTTGGCTTCTACACGCATATCACGCTGCATCACGTGATCGAGGCCCTGGATCTCTCGAAGGGAACGCGATTCCCTAACATTTATCGGCTCTGCGGCGCAGTCGCAACGCGGCTGATTCTTTTCTCCGGATCGGTCACGGTCTTGTTGCCGTCGTATCGCAAAGTATTGCTGGAGAATTATCGCGGCCAGTATGTGCATCTGCGCAAGCATGGAATCTTTTCGGCTGCGCCGCAATTTCCGGACATCAGCAAACGTGGCAATCCCGAGCATCGCATTCTAGCGTTCGGAAAATGGGGAACGTATAAACGTCCGGAAATTCTGATTGAGGCATTTGCGCAGATTGCGGACCGTTTCCCCAATGCGAAATTGCTGATCGCCGGCTCGAACCACCCGATGTGTCCCGGCTATGTAGAGTCGCTGCGCGAGCGCTGGAAGGATTGCTCGCGCATCGAGTTCCAGGGCTATGTTCCCGAGGACGAAATTTGCAACCTGTTCACCTCGGCGACGGTGCTGGTGCTGCCCTATACCTCGGCCGGCGGCCCGAGCGGCGTTGCGCATCAGGCTTGTGAGTTTGCGGTCCCGATCATTGGGTCCGACATTCCCGACTTCCACGACATGGCTGAAACCGAAGAGCTGGCCATGTTGTTTTACGAAACTGGAAATACCGACAGCCTGGCGAAAGTCCTGGCTGAATTACTCGAGAATCCGACTCTGCAGCAGGAAATGGCAGAGCAAAATTTCTCGGTAGCGGTGCGAATGACGATGGAGAAGATCGTGTTGCAGTATCTCCAGTCATTCGCGAAAGCTCTGGCATTGAAGCGGCGAACCAAAGCGTCCCACAGACTGCCCGGACCTGCGCAAGGCTGGCCCGTGCAGCGGCGACAAGCGACAGGAGCGATGAAAAGATGAACTTCAAGGTGATCTATGTATTCGCTCAGCATTGTCATACCTGCTTACAACGAAGAGGCTCGCTTGCAATCCACTCTCGACAAAGTGGATTCCTTCATCAAAGCTGAAGGATGGAACGCTGAAGTTGTCATTGTCGATGATGGCTCAACCGATGGCACTGTCAACCTGGTGCAGCGTCATGCCCAGCACAAACCTTATCTGCGCCTCCTTTGCAATCCGGTAAACCGGGGCAAAGGCTTCAGCCTGCGCCGGGGTATCGAAGCGGCGCTGGGAGACGTGATACTGCTGACCGACGCGGATCTTTCCGTCCCGATTCAGGAATCGCGAAAACTGCTCCAGGTAATTGAGGACGGCGCTGACGTAGCTATCGGCTCACGCGGCGTACAGATCGAAGGCGCGCATGTGGAAGCGCCATGGCATCGCAGGTTCTGCAGCGCCGGCTTCAAACTAGTCGTCCGCTCAGTACTCCGGTTGCGCTTCGAAGACACGCAATGCGGCTTTAAAGCTTTTAAGCGCAAGGCCGCTCGGCTGATCTTCTCGCGGCAACGCATCGAACGCTGGGGATTCGATCCCGAGGCGCTCACGCTGGCGGAGCGGTTCTGCTATGTAGTGAAAGAGGTCGGCGTAGAGTCGATCCACGATGACCGCAGCAAGCTGAACTTGGTTCGCGATTCGTTCCAGATGCTTTGCGAGGTGCTGAAGGTCCGGTATCACGTGCTGTTCGGCATGTATGGCTATCCGACGCCGGGATTCCAGACGGCCAGCCCGGCTGTTGCAGCAACGCCAACGACCGAGCAGCTCGGCGCCGCGTCGGCAAGTTCGAACTAGGGAGCAGGTTACAGGGGATAGGAAACAGGTTATAGGCTGGATTGGTTTTCTCTGTAACCTGTTCCCTATCCCCTGTAGCCTTTTTTCAGGAAGCCGCTACGGGCACGACCGCATGCACCTGCTCGATGATCGCCTGAGCATCGATCTTGTACTTCGCCAACAGTTCCGCGGCAGTGCCGCTGTGCGGGACTTCGCGCACGGCGAGCCGAAACACTTTTACCCCTTCCGGTCCAACCGCTTCACACACAGCATCTCCTACCCCGCCCGCCGCGTAGTGATCTTCGACCGTAATGATGGTGTTGTTGGTCGCGGCGGCTGCCTTAAGCAGCGCGTCGGCGTCGATGGGACGAACGCTGAAGATATCAATCACGCGGATCGCGATCCCCTGCCTCTTGAGTTCGTCGCAAGCTTTGAGCGCCTCGTTCAACGTTGCGCCTCCGGCAACGACGGTCAGGGCATCCTGCTTGCTTTGGCGTAGCACCTTGGCCTTCCCAATTTGAAACGGCTCGTTCTTGTCATAAAGGGCAGGCTGCTTCGGACGTCCGGTGCGGACATATACGATTCCATGATGCGCGGCGGCCAAATCGATCGCATACCACGCGCTCACCGGATCGCTTGGGTATAACACCACGGATTCCGACATCGAGCGGAACAGGCTCATGTCTTCGAGTCCCATTTGCGAGGAACCGTCCTCACCAATGGAGACGCCGACGTGCGTGCCAATGAATTTGACGTTGGAATGAGCCAGGCCGGCGAGACGAATGAAATCGGCGGCACGCGTGAAGAAGCAAGCGAAAGTCGAGGTGAAGGCGATCTTTCCTGTGGCTGCCAGCCCCATCGACATGCCGACCATGTTCTGCTCGGCGATGTATCCCTCGAAGAATCGATTCGGAGCGGCTTTCTGGAACAGTTCCGTGTGCGTAGAATTCTCGACGTCGCCATCGGTGCAGACGACGTTCTCGTTCAGCTTCCCAACTTCGGCCAGTGCATAGCCCGCAGCTTCGCGCGTAGCCATCTCTTTGCCGAGTTCATAGGCGGGAGGAGCAATGTGCTTGTACGAGCCGTACTGCTTCGGCTTTCCGGTCGGCATTGATGGCTTAGGCTGCTGGGCGTTTGTCTTAACGAATTGCTTTTCGAGTTCGGCGATCGCCCGATCGGCTTCGTCTTTCTTCAAAGCTTTGCCGTGCCAGCCCTCTTTGTCTTCGATGAAAGAGACGCCTTTCCCTTTCAGCGTTCGCGCCAGGACCACCGTCGGTTTGCCCTTCGTATTCTTCGCGGCAGCGAAAGCATCGAGCAGCGCTTTTACATCGTGTCCATCGACCACCAGCGCATTCCATCCAAAGGCCGACCAGCGGGCCTGATAGATCTCCAGATGATGTTGCAGCATCGTGGGCTGGCTTTGCCCGAGACGGTTCACATCCACGATCGCGCACAGGTTATCGACCTTGTGATGCGTCGCAACTTCGGCCGCCTCCCAAACTGATCCTTCGGCATTCTCGCCGTCGCCGAGCAGCGCATAGGCGCGGTAATTCGAGCCGTCCACACGCGCGTCGAGCGCCATACCCAAAGCGACACAGATTCCCTGCCCCAACGATCCCGTCGGAACGGAGACAAACTTCAAAATCGGCGTCGGGTGTCCCTCAAGATCCGAATCAATACGTCGCAGAGTGAGCAGATGCTCGCGGGGAATGTAGCCCAACTCCGCCCAGGTGGAATACAGAACCGGCGCCGCGTGTCCCTTGGAAAGCACGAACTTGTCATTGGCGGGATTCGCAGGGTCTTTCGGATCGAAATCCATAACGGAGAAGAAGAGGCAGGCCATGATCTCCGCCGCCGACATGGAGCTGGTCGGATGGCCGCTGCCCGCCGCCGTCGTGGCGCGAATCGAGTCAATGCGCAGTTGGGTGGCGATGTTGTGCAGGGAATCAAGCAGGTCTTGCGAGTAGGGCATAAGAAAACTCCGCGACTGGATTGGGATGCGGAAACGATTTCAGTCTAAAACAAGCGGCCAGCTTCCAGCTACCAGCTTCCAGCCTGCAGTGTGCTGGAGTCTGGCAGCTGGCAGCTGGAAGGTGGCAGCTTTCTTCTCGCTAACCGAGGGGAGTACACTGCGTCTAATCTCGGTAACCGAGGAGAGCGCATGAGCAAGCCGTCAGATTTGGTCCAGGGCACACTCGACCTCCTGTTGTTGAAGATCCTCGCTTTGGAACCGCTGCATGGATGGGCAATCAGCCAGCGCCTGAAGCAAGTCTCAGGCGAGGTGTTGCAGGTCAGCGATGGATCGCTTTATCCCGCCCTGCACAAGCTCGAGCAAGAGGGCTGGATCGCCTCCGAGTGGAAAATGAGCGAGAACAATCGTCGCGCGAAGTTCTATTCGCTCACGCGTCTCGGGCGGCGGCAGCTCGACAAAGAAAGCGCCAACTGGGACCGGCTCTCGTCGGCGATCTCGCATGTGATTCGCTTGAAGGAGGCATAACGTGGCCCTGGAACAATGGCTGTATAAACTGCCGCTCCGGTTGCGTTCTCTCTTTCGTCGCCGGCAGGTCGAAGGGGAGTTGAACGAGGAGTTTCAATATCACCTCGCTCGACAGATTGACGTTCTAATCGCGCAAGGACTCTCGCCGACTCAAGCGCGCGAGACCGCGATGCGAGCGATGGGCGGCATGGAACAGCAGCAGGAGAAGTGTCGCGAAGCTCGCGGCATGAGCTGGATCGAGGACCTCGTCCAAGACGTGCGTTACGCGCTCCGCACCTTCCGCAAGTCTCCGGCGCTGGCGAGCGTCATCGTAGCCTCCCTTGCGCTGGGTATCGGCGCGAATACCGCGATCTTCAGCGTGATCGACGCAGTCATGCTCAAGATGCTGCCGGTGCGTGATCCGCAGCAGCTTGTGCTGCTGAAATGGTCTGCTCCTAGATACCCCCAAGAGTTTGTCAGTGATATTGAGGGAAGCGGCGGGCACGACCGTGGAGGCTTATTCTTTTCCCAATCTTTTTCTTCTGACGTTTACAAAGCAATCAAACAACAGAATCAGGTTTTCGACAGCACGTTGGCCTTTGCGGGCAATGACGAAGATGTCAATATCGAAGTGAATGGTCAGGCGGAGTCCGCGCGTCATCAGGCCGTTTCCGGCGACTTCTTCAATGGCTTGGGTGTGCGTCCCTTTTTAGGACGAACTCTACTTCCGAGCGACGACACCGATTCCGCCCCTCCGGCAATCATGGTCTCGTATGCCTTTTGGCAAAAGCATTTTGGCTCTTCGCGCGACCTTCATGGACAAACCCTGGCCATGAATGGAGAGTCAGTAACCATCGTTGGCGTTGCTCCAGCGGAGTTTTTCGGGATCCGTCCCGGCGACGACATGGATCTCTACATTCCGCTCAGCCTCTACCTTCGGCAATGGAATCGACTCAGCCCTCAAGAGTCTTTGCTCGCTTCAAAAACGTGGTGGCTGGGGATCATTGGCCGGCTGAAGCCCGGGATTTCACTAGAGCAAGCCCAGACCCAGCTCCAGGTGATCTTGAATCGCGCACTCGACGTGAACGCCAAAAACCCAAAGGACCTTGTCGTGCCGCGCTTGGATTTGCTCCCCGCCAGTAAGGGGTTGAATGCCTTGCGCAAGAAGTTCTCGACTTCCCTCTTCCTGCTCATGGGAATGGTGGGCTTGGTCCTGTTTATTGCGTGCGCCAACGTCGCCGGACTGCTCATGGCGCGCGCCTCGGGTCGGCGAAAGGAAATTGCAGTGCGATTGGGACTCGGCGCTTCACGCTCGCGCATTATCCGCCAACTGCTCGCCGAAAGTGTGTTGCTCGGCATCATCGGAGGCTTTGCGGGGCTGCTCGTCTCTCTATGGGCAAGCTCCGCTTTGGTACGGCTGTTAAGCACGGGTCGGAGCCCCATCGATCTCTCCGTGCATCCTGACTTTCGTGTGCTCGGCTTCACGGCGGCGACTTCGATTCTTAGCGGAATTGTTTTTGGACTGATACCAGCGTTGACCGCGACTCGCGTGAGCGTCGTGCCGGCTCTCAAGGAGAGCGGCACGCAAACTTTAGCGGCTGCGGGCCGCTTCCGTTTGGGCAAGTCGTTGGTCGCTGGACAGGTCGCACTCTCCCTTCTGCTGCTTGTCGCCGCCGGTCTGCTCTTGCGCTCGCTGGAACATTTGCAGCGCGCCAATCTCGGCTTCGATCAGCACGCGCTGCTGAACTTCGAGGTGAGGCCTGGGCTCAATGGATACAAGAACGACGCGCTCGCGAACTACTACGAAGAACTCCAGCGGCGCGTTCAGTCCCTCAGCGGCGTGCGCAATGTGGCCTTCGCGCAAATGGGTCCTATTGCGCAAGGAGAGAGCTCCGGCTCAGTGACCATTCCCGGCTACACCGCTGCCGGACAGCAAGTCGACGTGTATCGACAGATCGTCGGGCCCAACTATTTCCAGACGATGGACATTCCTATCGTCTTGGGCCGCCCCACAACGCAGGAGGACGGGCCGACGACTCCCAAGACGATTGTCGTGAATGAAACGCTGGTCCGGACCGATTTTCATGGCGACAATCCCATCGGCAAGAGTCTCGTGCGCGGCAGCAAAGATCATCAGCAGAGCTTCGAGATCGTCGGCGTTGCTAAGGATGTGAAGTACGGCAGCATTCGCGGCGACGTGCCTCCCACCATCTATTTGCCTTACCGGCAATGGATCTTCTTACCGTCGCAGATGCGTTTCTTCGTCCGTACCGACGGCGATGCCTCCGCAATTGCCGCTTCCATCCAGCGACTTTGTCTGGCTCTGGATAAAAACGTTCCGGTTGTAGACATGCAAACGGAAGAAGATGTGATCAGCCAGTCTCTTTTGCTGGAGAGAACGTTCGCTCTGTTGAGCTCGGCGTTTGCCGCTTTGGCGCTGCTGCTCGCGTGTGTCGGACTCTATGGCACATTCGCCTACACCGTGTCGCAACGCACCAGCGAAATTGGAGTGCGAATGGCGTTGGGAGCGAAACGCGAATCGATTTTAAGCATGATTTTGCGTGAGACTCTGCTGCTCGTAATCATAGGCATCGTTGTAGGACTGCCGATCGCCTGGGCGGCGACTCGGTTCCTGAAAGCTCAGTTGTTTGGATTATCGGCGCATGACCCTTTGACGATCGCGAGCTCGGGACTTGCCATTCTCGCGATCACTCTGCTGGCGGGATATTTACCGGCTCGCCGCGCTTCACGCGTGAATCCAATGGTGGCGTTGCGATGTGAGTGAAAGTCGATTGTCATTCCGAGCGGAAGCGAGGAATCCCTACCCTCGACGTGATGATCGGGAACGTAGGGATTCCTCGCTTCCGCTCGGAATGACAATTAACACTGGCCTTATCGGCCTCCCTTTTCGGCAACTTCCGGAGTTTCTTTATCCAGAGCCTCCAGCCCCTGCGCGAGTGTGATGTGGTCGGGCAGGCGGTGGAAGTCGCTTTCGTATTCCTGTTCTTTGTAGATCAGCGACTTGAAGAATAGTGCTTTGCCGTTGAGATCGAGCTTCATGGCGACTGTGTCCCAATGGTCGCCTTCCACCTGCTTTTGTTCGACCATGAAGCTACCGCCTTTGTAGAGGCGTCCGAGGATGCCCCAGCCGAAATCGACATCGTGGAACAAGTGCGCGTCGATTTTGCGCAGGCGGTTCTGCGCCACATCGAGCCACAACTCGCCGGCCATGCCGGTATAGACCGACTCTTCGCGAGATTGCGGATCGTAGTTCGGGTCGGGACGGAAGCGGAACTTCACGATGTCGCCCTCGCGTCCGATCTCTTCGTAATAAAACGCGTTCGGCAGCGCCTTCACCATGATCTCGGCCCGCTGGGCGTCATCCTTGGCCTGCTTCATGCGCTTCCGCTGGAGATCCTGATCGCGCAGTAGATTTTCCAGCTTCTGCTGCTCGGCTTGGCGGTCGCCGGAGCCGAGCGGCTGTCCGTCCACCAGCAGCGTACGCGCGATATTCCCCTGATCGGTCTGCGCGATCTCCTGCACGCGGCTGCCTTTTTGATTGATCCGCGTGAGCTTGAACATGTAGTGCTGCGCGTTGTCGATTTCTTCCTGCCTAAGCTCATTGGCGACCACTCGCCGCACGACTTCTCGCGCTTGCGGATTAGGGGCAAAGTTGACATCAGCCGGAGGCGGATCCTCGGCGCCAACCAGAGCAGTGGATGCAAACAGCACGGCTAAAGCAAAAACCAGGGTAAAACGGCCTAACCGATAAGGGTGAAACAAAACCATAGAAAACCAATGGGTCTTACTATATTAGACACAATTGTGCTCTGAATTGTTGCACATACAATGACCGAGCGGAGGAGCTAAGACGATTTCTTGGGGAAGGGCGAATCGGCTTTTGCCAGACAGGTCAGTACCATTCCCGGTAGGGAATGGGTGACGGAGGTTGCGGCCCTGGCGACCCCGGCATCGACCTGTTCGCTACCGCGAACGGTACTGACTGCCGCTACGCTGAAGTCTAGCTTGCCGAAAGCTCGGATACGGAAATGGCGGCTCGGAGCTAAACCCGAGCCGCCATCAGAAAGTAGAGTTGTCGGTTGACGAAGTCTCAATGTCGGCCCATTCGGAAGAAGGCAGTCCCATTGGCTGTTTTGGCCGCTGGCCGGCAGAACCGCTGTTCCCCTGGTTTTCGGTCCTGTTCGTTCCAGTAACCGTTCCGACTGGGCCGACACGAAAGTAGTGCAAGACAGCGGCCAAATGCCGTTCGCTGCTAGACGCGGGAACAACTGTTTCCGCTGCATGAACTTCGCAAGAAGTACGCAAAAACGGTTGCAGGGAATCAGGATTCAACCTTAGCGGGATTGAGAAGCAGCATTCTCTTAATTGGCATCCAAGTTCCACATCTGAGCGAAGAAACCTGAATTTGTCCGTCTATAATGTTGATGGAAGGGATCGAACTCGGTTTTTCCGGCATTTTTCTCTATAATTCCTTGCTGCTTAGCAACAAACTACAGGGGACAGGTTACAGGGAACAGGCATGTCGGCAGAACGTTTGTAGGCTTAATGATTTTTCCCTGTAAGCTGTAGCCTGTGACCTCGTAACCTCGATCATTCAGGAGAAATTGGGCAATGGAAAGCTTCAAACCAAATGAGCCAGGCCGCAGCGATATTGCCCATATTGGGAAATCCGTCGTCATCAAGGGCGAACTTTCAGGTAGCGAGGATCTTTATCTCGACGGTGAGGTGGAAGGCAGCATCGAGCTGCGCGACCATAGCCTGACCGTTGGCCCGAATGGCCGGGTACGCGCAAATATCAACGCCAACGAAGTTGTGGTCCATGGCCGGATCGACGGCAATATTTCCGCTACCGGCAAGGTTGAGCTGCGCAAGTCTGCGGTAGTGGCGGGGGACATCGTCACACAGCGCATCGTCATTGAAGATGGCGCATTCTTCAAGGGCGGCATCGATATTCAAAAAACCAACAAGGATCAGGGAGCGGCGCGGACGAGTTCCGCTTCGGCACAGACTTCCACTCCCGTAACGTCGGTGACAACTCCGGGATCGTCCACCGCAGCTTCGACGCCCGCTCCCGGCAATCGAGGTTAATCGGGTACACGTGGACCGGTGACAAACTTCCTTACGCGTCTGTTTCGAGGACAATCCTCCGCCAATCACGATCCCAGCGCGCAAGGCGGCGAGGTACCCAGCCGTCGTTCCAGCGGCCTCGGCGAACTTACGCGATTGCTCAAAGGATCGGAGTCGCTCGCGATTCTCGATTTGGGACCAACCTCTCCCGCGAACATCACGCATTTCACCGGCCTCGGACATCGCGTGTACAACGAAGATGTTTTGCTGGCTGCGCAGAATCCGGATTACAAGCTGCGCAACGACCAGGGCGGCGGCATTAATGTCGATCGCTTCTTCCAGGAAAATCTGGTCTTCCGCAATGTGAAGTTTGACGCTGTGCTCTGTTGGGACATTCCCGACTACCTAGCCGAGCCCCTGGTCAAGCCGATGATCGAGCGCATCGCCTCCGTCATGAATCCGAAAGGATATCTGCTGGCGTTCTTTCATACGAAAGACGCCGGGCCTGACGCTCCGTATTACCGCTACCAGATCAGCGGACCAGACACGCTCCGCCTACAGCGTGGCCCGCAATTCCGTCTGCAACGTGTCTTCAACAATCGCCACATTGAAAATTTATTTCACGATTACGCATCACTGAAGTTCTTCCTGGCAAGAGACAACGTGAGAGAAGTGCTGGTAGTGAGATAAGAGGAATTTAGAAATTGTGTGATTTCGAAATCTGGTAATTGGAAACCGTGGGAACCAAATTACCCAATTTCGAAATTACGCAACTACCAAATCGCTCTCACTCGTCTTCGTTCGGGCCTTCGCTGACGAGGGAATGAGTGATTGCGTGGACGGAGAGCGCAATGCGGTTTTGCACGCCGACTTTGCGCATGAGCTTGGCGACGTGCGCCTTCACAGTCCGTTCTTCGATTTGCAGAGCCTGGCCGATCTCGCGGTTGGAGCGTCCCGCGACCAGCAGTTCCAAGACCTCTTTTTCACGATCGGTAAATGAAACATGACCGGCGGGGAAAATCTTTCCCGGCGACGAGGTCACGCGATCGATGAAGATCGACATCACGCGTCGTGGCGCCCAGACCGACCCTTGATGAACCACGCGAATCGCCTGCACAAATTCGTCCGGCGTGGCGGCTTCGTCCACGTATCCCTTCGCGCCCGCGGCTAGCGCTTTGAGAATGGTTTCGTCATCGGCGCCATTCCCACTGACGATAATGCGCAAATCGGGCCGGACCGCCTTGAGTCCGGCCATCACGTCGAACAGACTGCCGCCGGCTCCGGAACGATTGCCGAGCAGGATTAGATCGACATCCTGCAACTTCGGCATCTCTTCCAGCGTGGCGGACGAAAGTACGAGATCGGGATCGTTCTCGAAAAGAGAGCGCAATCCGATAAAGCGCAGAGGATCGCTATCAACGACGGCAATATGGATCATCGGCTTCTTGGCAGGCGCGGCTTTCATAGGTTTCGACACAAGATTCCGCTTAGCATACATGCATTATGCACAAAAGGGCTATCGGTTCATTGACCTAAAGTACAGGTGAGTGATGTGAATCTTGGTAACCGGCGGGGACCGGGATGCAGCGAGCGATCCGTTGCGATCATTGGATCTTCTTTTCTGGGGCAGGCCTTTCTCCGAGCAGATATCCCCTAGCGAAACCGGAGCAATAATCGCCGGGATGAGAGAGCGATTTCGCCTGCGAAGATCGGCAGTACTGCTCGACATAGGCGAATGTAATCCGCTGGTTCGGCGCATTCGGCGCCTGAGCACTGCCAAAGCCGCGGCCGAAACCTTCGTCGAAGAATATTCGGTCGCCCGCGGGCAGGGGATTGTCCAGGCCAACGGCCGCGGCCTGCAGCCGCTCGCTCGCGCGAAAAGTTAGTGCCGAGGCGCCATCGAAATACCCATTTTCGAACCCAGCCGTATAGCCTTCGCGAAACGACTTCTCGCTGCCAAAGACTTTTTCGTACTCGCTCGGTCGTTTCGGACGAACTTGCGGAAACGGCACGCCGGGCACAACGCGGCCCATCTGTAGATCGAGGTCTCCCCAGTGAAAGCCCTTTTCGTAGCCATGGCGGAAACCATGGGCGAAAGCCGAGTCCGTGAACAGTGCGCCTACGGCAGTCGGCTGCAGATGCCGTTCTGCCGGCGGGTTGAAAACGGAAACAGTCTTGCCGGTGGAGATGGTTCGAGGAATATCCAGGGCGGCGAAATGGCTAGTGTCTTGCGCGACCAGAGGAGCGGCCATCGCAAACGTCAACACAAAGAAAAATGGGAGTCTTGCCATCTCGCCGTCCTGCTCACCTGAGATGGGCCTAAGCTGCGGCTGGATGTAAACGAGTAGCGGAGATTTTCGCGTCTTGTAGCGCCAGTGCTGCAGGAAAAAATCCCGTTCACGGATGCAGCGGATGGAAACGGATCGGACGGATAACCATTCCGACTCTTCAAGGTTGAGGGTGCGCTGTAATTCGTTTGGCACTCAAACCCAACACGACCGGCATTCCAATCGCGCTCACCGTTCGATCGGTGTGAATCCGTTTATCCGTGGTCCTTTTTTCTGTGCAGAGACTGCCGGCCTACAAAGATCGCGCGCTATCTTAGTCCCTCGCTCCACGAGTGCATGTACTTCGGTTTCGAAAAGTGACCCGTAAGGTGTGATTAAGCAGACACTTAGGTGATTTATTCCATAGTCGGATTGAGTTCCTGGCGCGATACTCGCTTCACCTTAACCCGATCAATTGAGTTCGCGAACGGGTTGGACAACGAAAATCCTGGGGGAAACGGAGTCCAGCCAGGCGCGAACTCAAGTGATTACGACCTCCCCGACAAGTCAACCAGCTTTCGGGGAGTTCGTTTTCCAGGCGGTACGCGGCCTCGAACGGGACGGAGTCGCCATGGTCCCTGCGTCCACGTCTGGTCTGCTTCGCCGTTGCGCACTCTTTCTGTCGCTCGCCATTACCGTTGCCTTTGCCCAATCGCCTCAGGAATCGACACTTACAACTACCTGGTTTGACCGGCAACTCGATCTGCAAATCCAGAACCTGGCCCTACACAGTCATAGCCTCGCCGCTCGCGATCGGGCTATTGCTGCGGCGGCGTTGGATCGCATTTACGCTTTGCGCGATCGGGTTTCCAGTCCTGCCAAAGCCGAAGCTGTAATTCTTGAAGCAGCGCAGGATAGCCAGGATTTTCCCGTCCGCTCCGAGGCGTTGTACCTCGCGGCTAGGATCGCGCGCCATCACGGCAAGGTCGGTGCCGCAACGTCCCCGACGGCGTCGATCAATGAATTTCTGAACTTGGCTAAAGCTGGAGAGAGCGCCGATCTTGAACTTCTCGATGCTGCGCAAGAGATCGCGGTGACTCACGGCCTGGCGCAAGCAGGCGAACTCGAACGCGCTGCCGAACTTTCGGCTAGCGCAGACTCGTGGTATCGGCTTGCGCGGTTCGCCGGCGATGACTTTCATCGCGTACAGGGGCTTCGGCGCGCTCTCGCCATCGATCCCAACTACATTCCAGCTGTTCTTGCCATGGCGCGGCGATACTCCGCGCAAGGCGAGCCTACGCGCGCACGCTATTTGCTCACCGCGTCTCTGCAACAAAATCCGCAAGAACCATCGTTGCAAGCGCAGCTGGCCGAATTGGATTTGAATCAAGGACGCGATTCGGACGCGCTGCTTGCATTGAATGCTCTCTCCTCCCAAACGTTTTCGCTGAACGTCACTCGCGACATAGCCACTGATTACGAGCAGATCGGCTTGCTGTCGCAGGCGCGCAAACTTGCGCATCGCGCATGGCAAGCAAATCTCGACAACATCGCCGACCGTGAACTGGTCTTGCGGCTCGATCAACAAGCTCTGGATTCGGAGGCGATCCGGCGCGATCGCGCGCTCATTGCGTCTATGAGGGGCGAGGCTCCTTCCGAAAGTTCCCGTGACATCGAAGACACCGATCCTGAGGTAAGCCGACTGCGGCATCTGCTCGACGGCAATACTCAGGCGAACGGGAGCGATGACCGCGATCGAAAATACCTGGCCAATGTCGACACTCTGCTGCGGCAGTGGCGCGAGGCGCCGGCAAGCCGCCGCTCCGAATCTCGTGTCCTCGCGGACATTCGCGTGGACACGTTGAATGCGAACTATCAGACCGTGCAGCGCGTGCAGCAATTGGTTGCCCTGGGCTCTGACGCCGATCTGAAAAGCTACGAGCAGCGCGCGATTGAGTATTCTCCTGAATCGCAACAGTTGAATGTGCGCCGCATGCGCGTCCATCGCCTGCGTGGCGAAATCCTCGATGCCGATGACATAGGCGAGAACGCCGTCGCCGACACTTCGGTTGCGATGTACTACGATCTGCGCGAACGGCAGTATCGCTTCCGCCATCTTCGCGCCGGCGACGTGATCGAGATTGACTACTCAGTCTCTGCATTTGGCAGCACCAACATTTACGGTAATTATTTTGCCGAAGTTGTCGCCTTCGGAGGCAGCCTGCCCCGAGATGTGCAGCGATACGTCCTGTGTGCGCCGGACACCATTCCTTTAAGCAGCGCCGAGCGAATGGTCGATCCGCCGCATTCGGTTCATGAAAACAACGAGAACATTCTGATTTGGGAAAAGAAACAGATTCCCGCCTTCACCCGCGAGCCCCGTTCACCCTCATGGAGTGAACAAGCCGCCTATGTGCACGTGTCGAACTTCGACTCCTGGCAGGCGCTGGGATATTGGTATGCCGGATTGCTGCGCCCGCAGCTCGCGCTCAATTCCGAACTCCAGCGCATCGCCGAAGACATTGTTCGCCGGCATCCTAACCGTTTCGACCGCGTGGCTGCGATCGATGACTTGGTCCTGCAGCGCACACGCTATGTTGCCCTCGAATTCGGCGTGTACGGATTCAAACCATATCCCGTTTCGCAAACCTTCGCGCGCAAATTTGGCGATTGCAAGGACAAGGCCAGCCTGATGGTCGCACTCCTGCGCGCGGCGGGCATCGACGCGCAGATTGCATTGCTGCGTACGCAGGCTCTCGGCGACATCCTCCCTCATCCGGCTTCGGTTTCTATTTTTGACCACGCGATCGTTTACGTTCCCGAGTTCGATCTGTGGCTCGATGGCACGGCCGAGTTTTCACGATTGCAAGAGTTGCCGGTAGAAGATCAAGGAGTGATGGCGCTCACCGTCGATATGAATGGCGACGCAGAGTTGCGGCGAACCCCCAAATCCACCGCAACCGACAATTACTCGCAACGCACAATTGAGGCGCAGATGGATGCCGACGGCGGCCTGCACTTTTCGGGCGCCACTTATGTTCGCGGTGAAGATGCGCCGGAACTGCGACGCGATCTCGATCCTCATGAAGCGACAATCAGCTACGTGCGCGATCACCTCGCGCAGGCACTGCCGGCCGTGGAAGTCCGCCGCGTCGAACTACCGCAGAATTCGCCCAGCGCAGTCTCGCTCACGTTCAGCGGCGATAGCGACACGTTTCGAGGAACCGGCCACGCTTCCCTTCCCTCCTCCTGGATGCGGCGCAACTATCTTTCCTCTCTCACGCCCGCAATTTCTCGCTCGCAGACTCTTGTGCTCGATGCTCCCTGGACCACGGAAGAAGAGATTCATATTCATCTTCCCGGCAACGCGCATCTGGTCGCGCTGCCACAGAGCGACAGCATTCACAGCGACTTTGGACGCGCCGAACTTCATTACGATCTGAGCGGCGATGACTTGACCGTTTCGAGTGCCGTGCAGTTCAGCCAAACACATATCGTCCCGAAGAACTATGCCGCGTTCCGCGAGTTCGTGCTACGCGTGGACGAAGCATTCCACCGCCGCATTGAGGTCTCGCTGCGATGAGGAAATACTGGACGGCAGGTTTGATCGCCTTCGCCGTGGCTCTGGGCGGATTAGAACTGCAGGCCAGCCAACCCGGTGAACGCATTCGCCAAGCGATTCCTCTTTCGGAACTGTCGTCTCTTACGCCGCGAGAGACGCTCCTCAACCACGTGAGAACTGCTGGTCTGCGGAACCGGGGATCTGCTCTTCCCCACTCATCAGAAAAGCCCGATTGGCGCCATGATCCCTCAACGCTTCTCTTCACTCGATCCGATTCTGCCTCGGCCCTGCGCGCTAGCGCGCGGGAACTCCAGCGCAATCCGGCAGATCTGAACGCGCAGTTGGTTCGCATGGAAGCCGCGCGGATACAGTTGGAAACAGCCGTTGACCTCTCGGCGGCGCTTGCTCTGGTCAAAGCCGGAAACGATTCCGATCCCCGCGCCGAACTGGCCGCGCATCGCATTCGTGAACTCGCCGCCAACACTGCCGAGTTTCGCGCTGCTCTTCCTGAATTGGAACGACTTGCCAGGAGAGGAGATCGCCTTTCGGTCCCGCTCAACGATGCGTTACTGCTGGCGGCGTCCGATGGCGCCGCGGTAAATGCGCCTCGCAACCCCGTGCACTTGATTCGAACCTGGCGAATCGCTGGACCGTTCGGCCGTTACAGCAACGTAGCTTTCGAACAAAGCTGGAAGCCCGAGATCGATTTGCTTCGTAATCACGCTCACGGATCGAAGATCTCTGAACTCATTTCGGTTCCGGATGGCAAGCTTCAGCTTCCTGACTACTTTGCCCGGTCTGGGATCTATTACGCGGCAGCGAATTTGCCTGCGCGTTCAGGCAACGTCGAGCTCACTGTGGAGAGTGAGGGTACATATGCTCTCCAAGTAGATGGAACTCAGCGCTTGCGGCACGATGCTCGCTTCGTTCAGCGTTCTGCTGTAAGCCGCGCTACGATGGCGCTCACGCCGGGTCGGCATCGCCTGCTGCTGAAGTTCTTGCCCAGCGCGGTGCCGATTCGGGTCTGGGTTCGACCTGTGACAACAGACAACTCGTGTCACGACCAACCATGTGGAACCCGACGGTCTTTCATGGAAGAGAACACGGCAGAAAGTCGCTATGTCAGGCTCGCGAACGCGCAACTCGACGGTGAACCACCGTCCAGCGATATCCCCGCATCGAAGAAATCGAACTTGTCCTCGATTACCGAACTTCTGCGCGGTGAAATACTGGCCCGCGCCGGCAATGATGACGCCGCCCGCGCCGCTTTTATCGAAGCTGCGAATCGTGACCCTAACAATCTTCGTGCGGTGTTCCAGGCCGCGGAACTGGCGTTTGCTGACGAGCGTTGGGAAGAAGCTGCGACGCGGTTGAACGCGGTTGTGAAGCGGGCGCCAGCGTATTGGCCCGCTCAGAAGCTCAAGTACGATCTCGCCAACCATTTTGGGTGGAAACGGGAACAAGAAGACTCGCTAGTGGCGAGACTCAAGCTCCATCCCAACTGTGCTGCGCTCCTCGATGCAAGCAACTTCTATGCGGAAGCTGGAAATCTGGACCAGGCAGAAGCCAACCAGCAGCATCTCGCTACGTGTTCTCCGGCTCCTTTTGACTACTGGCAACAACTCAGCCAAAGCGGCCGGCACGCGGACGCGCTCAGCAGCCTGGAGCAATTTGTTGCTCGTCACCCGCTCAATCGTCGCGCGCTTGTGACCGCTGTCCGTCAAGCAGTCCTGAGCGACGACTCGCAAGCGGCGCTGCGTCTGGCCGCGCAGTTGCATAGGGTCGCTCCCAATTCTCGGTGGACCGCCTTGATCGCCGCCAATCCTCAGAGTGTTCTAGACTCCGGCGCACAGCCCACAATGGGAACACTGGGTTTCTATCGCGCTTATGTTCGCGATGCGCTCCCGCTCCTGCAAAAGCAAGGCGGCGACGATTCCGACGCGCTCTTGCTGGTGAACGATGCCGTCGTAAAGCTGGACAGTTCCGGAGGAGCCTGGGTGTACCGGCATATCGTTCGTCAGGTATTCAACAAAAAAGGAGTTGAAGAAGCCGGAGAGGTCGAGTTGCCGCGTCTGGCCGATCTCCTGGTACTGCGGACGGTGAAATCAAACGGTTCTTTCATCGAGCCCGAACCTAACGACAACAAGGCAACTATTTCGATGCCGTCGCTCGAGCCGGGAGATGCGATCGAGATCTCCTACTTGCAGCGCTTTTCTTCGGACACGCTTGCGGTATCCCCGAATCTGTTGGATTTCATTTTTACCGATGACGACGCTCCTACACGTTCCGCTCGTTTCACAGTTCTTAGGGACGGCGCTCCGGAGCCGCTGCTGTGGACATCGCCAGAAGTCGGCGCTCCAAGCGCCAATCCGCAAACGAAGGCCCTGACCTGGGAAATGGCAAACCAACCGGAACCGCCGCACGAAGCGAATGCGCCGGCGACGGAGCTGCGTCCTCAGATTCGCTGGCTTGCCATGGACAAAACCAATGCGCCCGATCCATCGCTGCAGTACCGCGATGAGTTGATCCAGGCCACACAAATCACCCCACGCATCGAACGCCTGGCGAATAGCATACGGCGGGCCTCCGTGAAAGAGGAGGTTGCTGCAGCGTACGAGCTGGTTCGATCTTCGATCCAGGATCAAGGCGAATCCTGGCAGGGCGGAAGCCTCACGTCGGCAGACGACAGCTTTCAGCAAGGACAAGGCAATCGAGCCGCAGCGCTCGTCGCGTTGCTTTCCGCAATGCATTTTCCCGCCGACCTGGAACTTGCGGCCGAACGCGGCCGTGATGATGGAAAGGACCAGTGTTTCTATCTCTGTTACACGCATGCCCTGGTGCGCGTATCAGTTCCCAATTCGGAACCGCTGCTGCTCGATCCAGAGTCGGACGGCATCGCCGCCGGGGCGCTTTCTCCGGAAATCGAGGGTGAACCCGCGTTGCTCCTTGGCCGGGCTGCGACACAAGGTACAGCGACCGTAGTGCCGCGCGATACGAACCAGCGCAGCGTGGCCGTCGCCGACCTGCGGCTCGATAACCAGGGCCAACTAAGCGGAACACTTCGCGTATGTTTTGGAAGCATGCGCGCAGCACAAATCCGCGCCGCGCTCCGTCAATTCTCTGCCGAAGAAAGGCAAAACTATCTGGAAGAGATTGCCGGGCGCATATTTCCGGGAGCTCATGGCGTCGTGGGCGACTTCGATAACGAAGACGATGCGGAACGGCCACTCAACTTGACTCTGCATATCTCCGAAGCCGGCTTCGCCTGGGGATCGACGGTGCTCGAGATGCCGCAGTTCGCTCCGCCTCTGGCGCTGACGCGCATGTATGCTTCGCTGCCACATCGCGAGCAGAGTCTACTGATTGACGTCCCTCTGGTAGAAGACGCGAGATTCAACGTTCATCTCCCGCCTGAGTTTGCGACGCGAGAGCTGCCTGACTCTGTCCACATCAAATCGAAATTCGGCTACTACGATGCTGAGTTCCATAAACAAACGAGGAACGATATTGAGATCGTCCGGAGCTTCAACATTCCCTGTCAAATTGTGCCCGCGGAGAATTATGTGAAGTTTTTGAAGTTCGCGCGAGAAATCGATGCGATTGAACGCCGGACGATTACCATCGAGCGTGCGACGGTCACGCGGGCATCTGCGGTTCATTAGAAGCTTTCTGATTTGCACCCATACTAACTTGCTGGAAACCTAGCCGTGGCTGCTTCACCGCCGTTTGAGACCCAATGAATCGGCAGCCCAATGTGCCGTCATTTTCTGCTGTAATGGAAGTAATGGGACCGATCAGCGCCGATCAGATACATACTTCCTCCTCAAATCACAATGTTAAGACTCGGATATCGCGGCGTGAGTTTTTTCGTCGCGGCACTTTGGTCGCAGGCGGGGCTGTCGTATGCGCAGCTGGATATGCTTCGTTAATCGAGCCGCGCGAGATCGATGTCACAAAACTTGACTTGCCTATCCAACGGCTTGCGCCAGCGTTCGACGGCTTCAAAATTGCCGTGATCGCCGACCTGCACTACGGGCCATTCACCGGCGCTCACAAGATTGAAGCTGCGGTTAATTCCATCAATCATTTGCGCCCGGACGTAGTCACCATCGTCGGCGATTTCGTTACCGAGCCTGCGTTTGGAAACCGGCGTAGAGGCGCGCTGGAGGCCGAACCATGCGGTCGCATTCTGGCGGGACTCCGCGCTCCTCACGGAGCGTTTGCCGTGCTCGGCAACCACGACGCCAACACCGATCCCCAGTTCGTCGTCGAGGCACTCACTCGCCATGGCATCACGGTGCTGCGAAATACAAACCAGGCGCTCGAACAGGACGGCGCACGCTTGTGGCTGGCCGGAGTCAACGATGTCCTCGTCGGTAAACCTGATCTATATGCGGCGCTCTCACACATCCCGGCGGACGAGCCTCGAGTGCTTCTCGCGCACGAGCCCGATTTTGCCGATCACGCCAGCCGTTACGACGTGGATTTTCAGCTCTCGGGGCACTCCCATGGTGGTCAGGTGCGCTTTCCGGGAGTTCCGCCCCTGTATCTGCCTCCGCTGGGACACAAATACTATGAAGGCTTGTACCAAATTGGGAAGATGCGCCTCTACACCAATCGCGGAATCGGCATGGTCACGTTGCCGTTTCGCTTCGATTGCCCGCCGGAGATTACAGTCGTGACTTTGAGGAAGGCTTAGTTGGCGAAGAAACTACTCGGCAACCGTTTCTCCCGTCTGAGAACGCAAAACACGATCGACGGAATACGGGGTATGGCGGCTGGGTTCATGATAGTGGCGGACCTGCATCTCTCCCAGTAAACCCAGCGCAAGAAGCTGCACGCCGGCAACGATGAGCACGGCGGCGAAAACAAGCAGCGGACCGTGCGCATCCATCACATCGGCGCGGTGCAGAAATTTCTGTAGGGCCAGCCACAGGGCGATCGCGGATCCGGAAAACATTCCCGCAACTCCCACCGTGCCGAAGAAGTGCAGGGGACGGGAAAGATACCGAAGGAGAAAGCGGATCGTAATCAAGTCGAAGAATACGCGGAAGGTGCGCGAGATCCCATAATGGGAAGTGCCACGCTCGCGATTGATGTTGCGGATAGGGATCTCGCAAATCGAAGCGCCATACCACGAAGCCAGAGCAGGAATGAACCGGTGCAGTTCGCCGTAGAGAGGCACTTGATTGATCAGATCGCGGCGATAGGCCTTGAAGGTTGTGCCGAAGTCATGGATATCCACACCGCTCAGCCGCGCCATCAGCCAATTCGCGCAGCGAGAAGGTATGCGGCGCATTACAAAATTATCGATCCGTTCCTTCCGCCACCCGCTCACGATGTCGTAACCTTCGCCGATTTTTTCGATGAATGCCGGAATATCGTTGGGATCGTGTTGCAGGTCGCCGTCCATCGCTATTACGTACTCGCCGGTCGCATGATCGAATCCGGCAGCCAGCGCCGAAGTCTGCCCGAAGTTTCGGCGCAGCCGCACTACGGTCACACGACTGTCGATCGCGGCAATTTCGCTTAGCAGATGAAAGGTCAAATCCGTACTGCCGTCATCCACAAACACCAGTTCGAACGGCTCGGTCTGGGTCTCCATCACGCCCTTTAGGCGGTCATAGAGCACAGTCACATTCTCTTGCTCATTGTGAAACGGCACCACAATCGAAAACTTGGGCATAGCTGTACAGGATTATACTTCTTCGCGCCCGCGATTCCACCCTGGAAATCGATCCGCTTGATTAGAACGTTACAAAAGCGAGTTGTCGGCAAGCGGTCGTTCGATTTCGTGATCGCATTTTTGTTCCTGATCGCTTGCCTCCCGTTATTAGCCGTGATCGCGGCGCTTATTCGCATCTTTATGGGACCTGCGATATTTTTTCCTCAGCAGCGACCCGGCATTAACGGCCAGCCATTCACGCTCGTGAAATTCCGAACCATGCTGGACGACTGTTCTCTGCCGGAGTCCCAGCGCGTAACTCGCCTGGGCCGGTTCTTGCGCCGATGGAGCCTTGACGAGTTGCCCGAACTGTGGAACGTACTGCGCGGGGAGATGAGCCTGATTGGTCCGCGTCCCCTGCTCATGGAATACCTCGACCGCTATTCTCCTGAGCAGCGCCGGCGCAACGAAGTCATGCCCGGCATCACCGGATGGGCGCAGGTGAATGGACGCAACATGATCTCCTGGCAACAAAAGTTTGAGCTGGATCTCTGGTACGTGAAGCACCGCAGCCTGCTGTTGGATTTGAAAATTCTGGCGCTCACGGCCGTACAGGTGCTCCGCAGAGCAGGAGTCAATCAATCGAGCGAGCAGAGTATGGAAGAGTTCACGCCAAGCGGCGGTAACAGTCAGTACCGTTCGCGATAGCGAACGACGGCAAACTCTTATACCGCTACGCGCACTCTGGTCTTGCGCACCGCCCAGCTTCCCACAATAGGAATATCCAGCAGGGATAACGCTCCCGCGCGCAGGGCTCTGGGCATGGCGATCAAGCGCCTTAAACGCGCAGCGCTTCGCAGCGCAGGCTGGATCAGCTCGCGATGGCTTTGCGCGTAGCTATTTATCGCTACATCGAGTGGGCAGCTTCCGCTCAAAAACTCAGCCACCGCGCAGGCGGCCAGACGCCCAGTATGCAGAGCCATCGAAATTCCGTCGCCTGCAAATGGATCGAGGAATGCAGCCGCATCTCCGCACAAGAGAATGCCATCCAGGGATGTTCGCGGAGGATGAAAATTCAAATGTGCCGTGCTTACCGGAACTGTTGCCGGCGACCACCCGCCAGAGCGCTCTCTCAGTTCCGCACTTTGCGCCAGCACGCCCGCAAGATCGCGGGCAACATCGGCGCGAACCATCGCTGAGACATTCACGCTGATATCGTTGATTCGCTGCACGCCGCAATAACCGCCCTCGAAGAAGTAAAGATCACAGGAAGAAGCAGGATTGCTCTCGAGAAAATGCGCCTTACAGCCGATCCATCGCGCACCGTCACGGTTGATCGGCTGCGGATGCAGATTCGACCAGCGTCCAGTAGCATCGATCACCGCCTGCGCGTGCACCTCGCGATCACCTAGCCCAATCACAAAGTCGTCTTCGCGCTTAACCCACAACGCCCTGGCCCGCTCGAGGCGCGTGACTCCCGCCTTTCCCGCGGCTTCCCATAAAGCGAAGTCCAAACGATGCCGCGACACGCTTGCTGCAGGAGGATCGACGGAAAGCGCAAGCTTCCGGCCATCCACAAACACGCGCGATTCGCGAATACGAGGAGCCTCATGGATTAGGGCAGTGGAAGAGAGCAAACCCGCCAGCAAATCCAGCGCCTCGGCGGAAATGAACTCACCGCAAACTTTATGGCGAGGAAACTTGCCTGCCTCGATCAGCACGACGTCAATACCGAGCCGCGCCGCAGTAATTGCCGCAGATGCGCCGGCCGGTCCGCCGCCGAGAACCGCTAATGAGTAGGGCACGAGTTCAGCTTCCTAATTCCAAATGGAGACGCCAGTGTCATCCACACAAACTTTGTCACGACTCCATATCCATAAACTCTTACTTCCATAGAATTATTCCAACTCTCTGAAAATATAACTGTTCTATGTCGCAGCTTCGCGCATCACTCTGTCCGCAAACTCGTTCCAATTCGGGAATCGTATAAGCCCGCCGCACGGAAGCAGGAGCATCGTTGCGCGTAAGGCGGCTGCGATAGATGAGCCGGCCAAGCAATGCCGCCGCCCAGTGGAAGCGGTTCCGGCGCAGATCGCTAACCACCACAGCAACTCGCGCGACTCGGAGTGCCTCGCGAAAAAAGCGCGTCATCTCGTCCGGTTCTAAGTGGTGCAAGAAAAGATTGCAGCCGACCACATCGAAACTACCCTCAGCAAAAGGCAGCACTAAGGCATCCCCGGCCACACGCGTCTGGAGTCTGCCGTTCATGTGCGCGGGTGCGCGATCGATCACCGAGGCGCTTACCCTCACACCTTCGTGCGCCAGATTTGCGGAAACCTGCTCGGCCACGTCGCCCGTTCCGCCCGCCACGTCGAGAAACGTCAGCTCACGCGTCCCACTCTTCGCCGACACCTTCCGCAGCAGCTTCGTCATGCTGGAGAATCCGCCGAGCTTTTGATTGATGCTGCGCAGATCGAGAAGCGTGGCCGCGATCTCTTCCGGGCTTCCGAGGTCTTCGTCCAAAAGCTCGGGAGTGACCACGCGCTTCATCGGCGTTACACCTTCGCGAGCTCTTCTTCGAGCAGTTGTTTGCTGTAGAGATCCGCGTAGTAGCCGTTCAGCGAGAGCAGATATTCGTGCGTGCCCAGTTCGACGATTCGTCCGCTATGCAACACGGCAATCTGATCGGCGGCCTGCACGGTGGAGACACGGTGCGAAATGAAGATCGTTGTGCGTCCCTTCATGATTCCACGCAGATGGTTGAGGATTCGTTCCTCGGTGTAGGTATCGACGCTGGAAAGCGCATCGTCCAGAATCAAAATCTGCGGATTGCGGATGATGGCTCGCGCAATTGCCGTGCGTTGCTTTTGCCCGCCGCTCAGCGTAAGCCCGCGCTCGCCGACGATCGTCGCGTACCGTTGTGGGAATGCGTCGATGTCTTGCGCCAGGCTCGCCGCGTCGGCTGCCGCCTCCACTTCAGCATCGGTGGCGTGCTCTACCCCAAAAGCAATGTTCTCGCGCAGCGTCGTGCTGAAGAGAAACGTCTCCTGCGGAACGAAGCCGATGCTCTTGCGCAATGTCTCCAGCGGAAAGTCAGTGATCTTGCGTCCGTCGATCAGCACCGATCCCGGCGACGCGTCGTAGATTCGCGGAATCAGGCTGACCAGCGTGCTCTTGCCTGAGCCGGTAGGGCCGACGATCGCCAGACTCGTTCCCCCTGGAATGCGGAGATTGATGTCCTTCAGAACCTCGCCGCCTGTCGGATAGGAAAAGCTGAGATGGCGAAGCTCGATCTCGCCTTCCACCTCGCCCAGGTTTTTCAGATCGGTGGCAACATGCGCGTCGGTGACGGTCGGTGTCTCTTTGAAAATCTCGTTGATTCTTCCCAGAGAGGCCGTGCCGCGCTGAAAGATGTTGATCACAAACCCGAGCGCGATCACCGGCCACGTGAGCTGCACCATATAAATGTTATAAGCGACGAAATCGCCCACATTCATGCGGCCCAGCAGCACTTCCCTGCCGCCCAGCCATAGCACCAGGATGATCGCGAACCCCAGCAGGGTCTCGAGGCTCGGCCATAGCATGCCCATGATCCGAACCAGCTTCAGGCTGCGCGCAATGTACTCGCGATTGGTCTTCTGGAAGAGTTCGATCTCGGCGTCTTCCTGCACGTAGGCCCGCACGAGCCGGGCGCCAGAAAAGTTTTCCTGGGCTCGCGCCGAGATATCGGAGAACGTCGCCTGAATTTTTTCGAAGCGCTCGTGAATCTGGCGGCCAAAAACCTGGATCACAATGCTCGCGACCGGCAGCGGCAGAAAAGCAAACATCGTGAGCCGCGGGCTGATCTTCAGCATGAACGCCAGCGCACCGGCAGTGAAGACGATTGTGTTGGCCGTGTACATGATGCCCGGCCCGAGCAGCATGCGCACCGCATTCAAATCGTTGGTCGCGCGCGCCATAATGTCGCCTGTGCGCGTCCGCTGGTAAAACGGATAGGAAAGGGATTCAAGGTGGCGGAAAAGATCATTGCGCAGATCGAACTCGATCTCACGTGAGATGCCGATCAGAATCCAGCGCATTAGGAACTGAAAGACGCCTTTCGACAGCGCGATGCCGATCAGCTGCAGCGAGTAGATTTCCAACTTGTGCAGCGTGATCGTATGGCGATCCATGTCGCGCGTCGCCTCGCCGATCACCAACGGGAACAGAATCCAGACCGCGTTGTTGAGCACCAGCGCCAGTCCGCCCCAAAAGAACGGCAGGCGGTACTTGCGCAGATACGGCTTCAGTGGATCGAGTTTGCGAAAGAAATGCATTCAGGAATTAGACGTTGACGGCGAACGACTTCATCTGTTCTCTCTCGATTTTACGTTGGCACCTTCAGCAAAAAGTAGCCGCCCGCAAGCGCGAAGATCAAATCCGGGGACCACGCGGCTAAGGCCGCGGGCAACTGGTTTACGTTGCCCATGGCTTCGAACAATCCACTGGTCATCCAATAGACTACGGCGATGCCGATGGCGGTCGCGACGCCGCGCAGCGCGCCTTGCCTGCCCGCTGAAAGGGCAAAAGGAATAGCGAGAATCGACATCACCAGCGTGATCAGCGGGAACGAAATCTTTTTATAAAGTTGCACTTTAAGGCGCACCACGTCGAAGCCGCCTTGCTCCAGTTCGCGAATGTAATTCTTGAGTTCCGCGAAGTTCATCTCAGAATACTGCTTGACTTCTTTCTTGAAGTAGTTCGGCGTCTCGTCCAATTCGGGAAAAGTGGTGACGTCGAACTTCCGGTATTGTGTGACCTCGGTCGACGACAGAGTGCGTGTCCAACCGCGCTCGAAGATCCAGCCCCGTAGCTCGCTGTTCCAGAACACGCGGGCAGCGAAAGTGCGATTGGCGAGAGTAAATGAATTCGGGTCGAGCCGGAAGATGGACAAGTTCGCGAACTGGTTTCGTTCGCTGTCGAAAAACTCGTAGTAGTAAATCTCGTGGTGCTCGCCGAAAATCCATTTGTGCTCCGGATTCAGGTAAGTCTGCGCCGGCTTGCCCTTGATCTCGTTCCGCAGCGCGTCCTGCCGCGTGTTCGCGTGCGGAAGATAGAACTGCTCGAAGAGGAACAGCGCGATCGAGAGCAGCGCAGCCAGTGTCAAAACGGGAACGATCAGTCGGTACAAGCTGATCCCTGTAGCCTTCATCGCGGTTAGCTCATTTGATTTCTGGAGAAGGCCGAAAGTCACGAGCACGGCGATGAGCACGCTAAGCGGGGTCATTAGATAGAGCATCGACGGGATTACGTTCAGCAGATACTCGCCAACCGTCACCAGCGGCACGCGATTGCGCACGATGTCCGCGAGTAGTTCGAAAAACGTAAACACCAGGGTGAGCACCACGAATGTTGCTAGCACCAGCAGCAGATACTCAAGGAACTGTCGTAGAACGTAATCGTCGAGAATTTGCGGGAAGCGAGTACTGACGCGGCGCAGAAGCGAGCCGCTCTCCTTCAGGCGCAGTCCGCCTTTGCCGTTGGCAAAATGCTTGGTAAACCGCGCCCACAGACTGCGGACCGAAACAATGTCAATGCTGGCATGCTGCACGCGATGCAGCAGGATCAACCCAGCAATGATAAACAGAATGTCCGGCGACCACACCGCCAACGCCGGAGGCAATGCCCCCTGCCGTCCAAAGGCAATGCCTGCGCTGAGCGCGAAGTAATAAAGAAAGACCAAAACAATGGTCAAGATGAAACCAGTCGATTTGCCGCCCTTCTTCGACGAGAGGCCGAGTGGGATGCCAACCAGCATCAGTACAAAGCATGAACCGGCGAGCGCGAGTCGGCGATGGAATTCCACCCAATACCAGCGCGCACGCACAGGATCGGTATGCCGCGCGCGGTCGAGCAGCTCGCGCGTGGTCAACTCGGCCGCAGGAACTAAGTCGCGCGAAGGCGGAGGACCGGCTGCCGGCAGCGGAATGGGAATATCGGTCTGATCGAAGGTCGAGATCGTGTACTGGCCAGGATCATTTGGCGTCGTTTCCTGCTGCGTACCGTTCTCAAGATGCATGCGCAGCACTGAATCTTCGGTCGCGACCACGGCTCGCTGCGCCAGCGTGACCTTCGGCGCCGCTGGATCACGGATGTCAGCCAGGAAAACATTCTTCCAGATCGCCGCTCCCGAAGCGGGCTCCACATCCTGCACGTAGAGCACGTATCCCTTCAGGTCTTCATAGAAAACGCGCGGCTGAATCTCGAAAGAAATTTGCGAAGTCTTGAGTGAACCCTGCAACCGAGCCAATTCCGACGCCGACCTCGGCGCGACGACCAGATTATTCGCCAGCGCAATTGCCGTAGCACCGGCGGCGAACAAACTGATGATCGCGACGAACCGCCAGGCCCCGATCCCGCTCGCGCGCATCGCTGTGACTTCGCTGTCGGCCGCCATGCGTGAAAGTCCAATGAGAATGCCGACCAGCACGCCCATCGGAATCGTGAACGTGAGCGCAGTGGGAACCGTCAGAAAGAAAACTTCCGCCACGCTGGGAATCGGCGCAGAGTTGCGCACGACCAATTCCATGATCCGGCTCACGTCGCGCATGAAAATGACAAACGTGAACAGCGCCGCACCAAGGGCGCCATGGGAGAAAACCTCCCACAGGATGTAGCGAGTCAGAATGCGCATCGAAGGGATTCGACGAGATCAGGATAGCATCGGGCCGCGCGGCAAAGAACAACTGCTTAACACGGATTTCACGGATTTCCACGGATCGGACGGATAAACCCCAAAAAATGCTGTAGCATCTTCCGATCGATTCGGGAATTGTGATGAATCACGAGGAACTCACAGAAAGAGTCATTGGCAACTTCTACGATCTTTATAACGAGCTCGGACACGGGTTCCTGGAAAGTGTCTATCAGAAGGCATATACGTTGTTGCTCACCGAGCAAGGTATCAGCTTCCATGAGCAGGCGCCGATTCCCGTCTTTTTTCGGCAGCAAGAGATCGGCATCTTCCGCGCAGATCTGATCGTCGAGGCTGTAGCCTAAATCGAATTCAAAGCTGCTCGCAATATCGAACCCAGCCATGAGAAGCAAACGCTGAACTACCTGAAGGCGGATATTGAAGTTGGCCTTCTGTTCAACTTCGGACCAAGAGCGCAATTCCGCAGAGTGATCCTCGATAACGATCGGAAATTCCCGCGTGCAGCAGCAGCAAGCCAATCTTAGAAGTATCCGTCCGATCCGTGGAAATCCGTGAAATCCGTGTTAAGCAGTTGCAGTTCGGCCCTCTTACTCTTCCCGCAAAGAAACCATCGGATCCAAGCTCGATGCTCGCTTCGCCGGCAGCGCGCTCGCGGCGACTGCTACCAGCGCCAGCAGGACGGATGCGGCTACGAGCGTGATCGGGTCGTATGGCTTAAGTCCGTAGAGGAGCGCTTTCGCCGTGATCGCGCCGGCGATCGACAGACCGATTCCCAAAATGAGACCAATGCCGAGCAACCCTCCGGCTTCGCGCAAGACCATCGCTAGAATTCCGCCGCGATCGGCGCCGAGCGCCATGCGAATGCCGATCTCGTTCGTGCGGCGAATCACCATGTACGACATCACGCCGTAAAGTCCGACGGTCGCCAGCACGGCAGCCAGAAATCCGAAGAAGCCGGAGAGCGTGGCCATGAGCCGCTCCTGCACGAGCGAATCGGAGATCATCGTGTGAATGCTGGTGAACTTCAGCGTGATCGCCGGATTCGTCTGCTCCATCGCGTTCCTGATCGCTGCCGTGAAACTCGACACCGGCACGCTCGATCGCGCGAGCACCTGCACTTCCTCGTATTGCTGCGGATCCTGCGCGAGCGGCAGATAGACGATCGGCGAAAAATCCTCGCGCAGGTCGCCGTATTTCGTGTCCTTCACTAATCCAACGATTTCGAATTGACGCTGCGGTTCGCGCGAGGTCGCCTCGCGATAAAAAGTCATGCCCACCGGATTTCGATTGCCCGCTATTGTCTTCGCGAAACTTTCGTTCACGATTGCGACTTTCGGAGAGGTCGGCGAATCCTGATCGGTGAAGTCGCGGCCTGCCAGCAGCGGCGTGCTCAGCGTCTCGAAGTAATGCGGACTCACATCGTTGAACCAACTCGTCTTGGAGCTCTTTCGGTCTGCCTGGCTCATCCAGACGTCATCGTTCACGCCATTGCCGCTGATCGGGACCACCCACGCAGTGCTCGCCGACTCAACGCCAGGGATCGCCCGAATGCGGTCGACGAGCTGCCGCTTGTATTCCACACGCGCCGGCTCCGGAATCTTGAGCTGCGAAAAGTCAAGATCTGTGACAAGGATTCCGGTCTCCTGGAATCCGGCATCGAGCGTGAGCAGGTTGCGCAGCGTGCGCGTGAACAGCAGCGCGCCAAAGAGCAGGACGAGCGACAGCGCGACCTGCGAGACCACGAGCGACTGCCGCAGGCCGAAGCGCTCGCGTCCTGCAGTAAGGCCACGACTGCCGGCCTTCATGGCCGCGCCCGGAGAAATCCGAGTAGCGCGCAAAGCAGGCGCGAGTCCAAAGAGCACGCAGGTAAGCGCCGCGACTCCAATCGTGAAGCCAAGCACCCGCCAGTCGGGACTGAGATCGACAGACAGCGGCAACCATCCGGTGCTCATGAATGAAACCAGGAAGCGGCTGAGCCACTGCGCGAGTCCGAGTCCCAAAATGGCACCAAGCAAAGCAATCAGCAGGCTCTCAACCAGAAGCTGCCGCAGGATCCGAGCTCGCGACGCTCCGACCGCCAGACGTACGGCAATCTCGCGTTCGCGAGCGCTGGCGCGGGCCAGCATGAGGTTTGCCAGGTTGGCGCAAGCAATCAGCAATACCAGTCCGGCGATGCCGAGCAAAAGGACCAGCGGCGTCGAGTAATCGTCACGCAGACGAGAAACGCCACTGCCTGCGGGAAGAATCTTGAAGCGGAAGGCAAGATACTGATCGGCGCGTTCGCCGTGGAAGGTCGTCGGCAAAGTTTCCTTGAACAGCGCCGGAGCAAACGAATTGAGCTGCGCCGTCGCTTCCGGCATGGTCATGCCGGGCTTCAGCCGACCCATCACGCTGAGCCACCAAATCCAGCGCACGTTCAGCGGACTGTCCTCGCCTTCAATCACATCCGCCGCGCAGATCGGCACCGCCACATCGTAGCGCTCGCCAACGACCATTCCGAAAAAGCTGGCGGGAGTAACCCCGAGCACCTCGACCGGATGATGGTCGAGCATGAACGTTTTTCCCAGCGCCGAAGGATCGCCGCCAAACTGCCGCTGCCAAAAGCTGTAGCTGATCACCGCGCCGGGGAGTCCGCATCCGCGATGATCGTCAGCGGCGGTAAGCACGCGACCAAGAATCGGCGCCACGCCCAGCGAGCTGAAAAAATCGCCGCTAACGTACAGGCCGGGAACGTTCTGGACCTCCGCACTCGGAGAAACGTTGAACTGCTCCTGTCCCCAGGCAAACAGATCGGAAAACGACTGCTGGCTAGCCCCCAGCTGCTCCCATTGCGCCGTCGTCATCTGCGCATGAAGGTTGACGAAGCTGCCGCTGCGTCCATGCTTCGAGTCAATCCGAACCTCAACCAGCTCCTGCGGATTCTTCACCGGCAACATTCGCAGCCGAACCGAATCCAGCAACTGAAAAATCGCCGTATTCGCGCCAATGCCCAAAGCCAGCGAAATAAGCGCAATCAGAGTGAATCCCGGATTCAACCGCAAAAGCCGAACCGAGTGCCGAAGATCCTGAAAGAAAGTTTCCAGTCCAGTGCTCTGCAAAGCGCCCCCTAGGTGAAGATTTCGTGATTGCGTGATTTCGTGATTGCGTGATTTCCGAAATTGGGAAATTGGAAAAGGCAGCCCCGAAGCCCGAAGCTTTCAGTACCACCTGCGATAGCGGGTGGCGCCTTGGAAAAACCCCCGAAGCTGAATGTCAACTGCAAAGGCAAACCAAAACCGAGCGATTGACGATCCGCCGTCTGGCAGTTTAGACGGAGGACCAAGCCAAGGGTTGGCGGGAAAAGCAGGAAAAGCAGCTTCTAGCTGCTAACTCCTGGCCGCTAGCCAAACCACGTTGTCATCCTGAGGCCCCGCCGTTGGGCCCTGAGCTTGTCGAAGGGATCTTGTGGTTGATTTTGCCTTTGCCGTTGATTTTGCAGTTGACGTTCAGCTTCGAAGCTCCGCAGCTTCGGGGCTTCGGGGCTGTCTTCCGCAGCCTCCCCATTCCCGGCATTCCCGTTCGCTCTGCCGCGTTTTCTCCCGCCGGATGACCCGTGACCATTCCGGAATCTTCCGGCGCAGCAGAAGCCTTCTATTGCGTTTTATGAACAACGTTGCCCAGACCGCTGCTCACGTGCGGCTCTTCACAGTACCACCTGCGGTAGCGGGTGGCGCCTCTCGCTTTCACCTGCGGTAGCGTGGCGCTTTCACAGAACCTGACACGGGTTCCACGGATGCCGCGGATCACACGGATTTTTTACGAGATTTATGTCTATTTTGTGCATTTGGCAGCCATCGGCAAAACACTTGCTCGCGCGAGCACATTCGGGGCCAAACATCTTCCGGGCAGACCAACGTTGCTATCCTATTCCAGAATGTCATTCCCAGAATGGGAAGATGAAGCAGACGGGGACTTCCAGTCAGGTGGGAGCCTCCGCATTCATGTGGAGGGAGCGATGCTTCAGCGTCGCGGAAATTGAGCTCCCAAAACAATCGCGGCTTTAGCCGCGGGGCTTCCTAAATCGGGAAGCAACCTCGAAAGGCGATAGCTTTACTTTTCGGGCGTGGAATAAAACCCGCGGCTAAAGCCGCCGTCCTTATTCGCGCGTCTTCTCCGCTGCGTCCGCCGCGGCGGACTCCCTCCGCATGAATGCGGAGGCTCCCACCGAGAAACCCCCCGGCGCGACAACCCGCCGGGCGCGTATTTGCGAATCGGCGATTGTGTGATTAACTGGCTCGTATTTTTATTTTCAGCGCGAACTGGGAGAGGCTATTTCGTCGGCAACCGTGCTGTTGTCGATATGACGAAGCCAAGGACTGAAGCGTGCTGATCGAGAACGTCAAGCCACCTATGAATCTCATCAAGTCCAAGAGGCGGGTTGCCGATCACGGGGAGGTGTTTACACCTCCATGGCTGGTCGAGAAGATGCTTGACCTCGTGAAGGGCGAGACCGAGCGGATCGACTCTCGTTTCTTGGAGCCTGCATGCGGAAGCGGCAATTTCCTTGTTCCAGTCCTGCAGCGCAAACTGGCTGCCGTAGAGGCTAAGTTCGGCAAGTCCCTCTTTGAGAAGCAGCATTACGCGCTTCTGGCCTTGATGTGCACCTACGGGATTGAACTCCTGGCAGACAACATCGCGGAGTGCCGCGCGAACATGCTTGAGGTTTTTGCGGCCTACCTGAATCTGGATGAAACCGATGAGCTTTACTTGGCCGCCTCCTACGTTCTATCCCAGAACCTCGTGCATGGTGATGCACTGACGATGCTCGCCCACGACGGGAGGCCGATTACCTTCGCCGAATGGGGCTACCTCGGCAAAGGCAAGTTCCAGCGCCGGGACTTTCGGCTGGAAGTTCTTACGCAAATGTCTTCCTTCAGCCGGGAAGGCTCACTCTTCGCTCATCTCGGCAAACATGAGGTCTTCACACCACTTAAGGCATATTCGCCAGTGACAGTGCGTGAACTTGCTTGCTCACCTTCGCACAATGGCTTTGAGGAAGCGGTATGAATGGTCAGGCGAGCTTTTCGCTTCGCGGGCGCAATCCGGATGTTTTGACCTGCATAGCGAATCTTTCCAACGACGAAGTATTCACGCCGCCAGAGTTCGCCAACCGTATGCTCGATACGCTTGCCGAAGCCTGGGCGGCGGCGAACCAGGGTGCGGACATCTGGGCGGACAGTTCCGTTAAATTCCTTGACCCGTGTACGAAGTCCGGCGTGTTTCTGCGCGAGATCACTGCTCGCCTCACCAAAGGCCTCGCAGTCGAAATCCCCGACCTCCAGAAGCGCGTCGATCACATCCTCACTGAGCAGGTCTTTGGTATTGGTATTACCTACCTGACTGCTCTCTTGGCGAGGCGCAGCGTTTACTGTTCGAAACAGGCAAATGGCCCTCATTCAATTGCAAAGAGCCTCGACAGTGATGATGGAAATATCTGGTTTGAGCGCATGGAACACTTGTGGGAGGATACGAAGTGTAAGTACTGCGGTGCGCCACGTGTGATCTTTGATCGCGAGAAGGAGCTAGAGAGCCATGCGTATGCGTTTATTCACACGGAGGATGTCAAGGCTCTGGTTTCCAAGCTCTTCGGAGGCAATATGCAATTTGACGTGATTATCGGAAATCCGCCGTACCAACTTGACGACGGCGGGCATGGACGCAGTGCCTCACCGATTTACCACCTTTTCGTGGAGGAGGCGAAGCGGCTGGATCCACGCTACCTCACGATGGTGATTCCATCTCGTTGGCTGGGTGGGGGCAAGGGCCTTAGTGATTTCCGCGCGACGATGCTCGCAGACGATCGCATCCGCAAGCTCGTGGATTTTGAAAATGCACAAGAAGCATTCGCGGGCATCGATTTTGCAGGTGGCGTCTGCTACTTCTTATGGGACCGCGATAATCGAGGGATGTGCCAGGTGGCGAATATCGCCGGGGAATCGCATGTTGTCGTCGAGCGGCGACTGGATGAATTCCCCTCCTTCGTGCGGCACAGTGCCGCTGTCCCGATCATCCGTAAAGTCATGGCGAATCACGAGCCGCGTATGAGTGATCAGGTTTCCAGCAGGAAGCCATTTGGACTCGCTACCGATGTACGGCCAGAGAAGGCTGGCGACTTGCTTTTGCGTTGGGAGAAAGGTGAAGGCCCTTATCCAAGAAGGAAGATCGACGTCGGGACCGAAATGATCGACAAATGGAAGGTCATCACCTCCTATGTGGGCTACGATCACGCCGGCAATCCCGGCAAGGATGGTCGCCGCAGGGTGCTCTCGCGCATTGATATTCTTCCGCCGGGCACCATTTGCACGGAGACATACTTGGTCATCGGCAGTCACGGAAGCAAGAAAGAGGCTTCCAACCTGGTCGCCTATATGAAGACTCGCTTCTTCCGATTCCTTGTGGCGCAATTTATGTACTCGCACCATCTGACTAAGTCGGCATATGACCTTGTCCCCATTCTTGATATGACGACGGAGTGGACGGACGCGAAGCTCGCGAAGCGCTACGGCCTGACCGAGCAAGACTGTGCCTTTATTGCTTCGAAAATTAGACCTTTTGATAACACTGAGTCCAATGATCGTTAATAGAAAAGTCAAAGGATCACCGATGAGACGTTTCGCAAAACCCGGGAAGCACGGCTTATTGCTCGAGGCTGAAGTTGCCCGCAGAGGGCAGACAAGGTTTGAGACGAGGTATAAGGCGGCCACTGGCGTCGCGGTTTCCGCCGGTAAGTCTCGGCATTATCAGGACCAGCCGAACAAGTGGGGCGCAGAACTTCGAGTGTACTTCAACGATCCTGGCATGGCTGCCTCCCTCGCCGTTCTTGGCTTTCACGTTGAGCACCCCCGCAAGGGATACATGGCTGGCAAGTATGACTATCGAGTAAATGACGCCGGGCTCTGGTGGAAGCTCGTAGAAGACCAGGGCTTTCGGTTGGGAGCGAACTAGCGCGCAAGTGCCGCAAATTCAGCAAAGTAAGACCGTTGAAGAGATCCTTGCGCCGAAGCCTGTAGCTCGGCCGCGCATCTACGCTTATTCGATTGGCGATAAGGCGCACGAGGGCCTTCTTAAGGTTGGGCAAACAAGCCGCGACGTAAAGCAGCGGATTGCAGAGCAACTCAAGACTGCGGCTATCAAGAATTTCAAAATAGAACTGGACGAATCCGCCGAGCGCGACGACGGCACGATTATCACAGACCATGAGGTGCGCGCGGCACTCGCCAGGAAGAAGTTCGCCAACACGGAACTGGAGTGGATGCGCTGCGGCCTCCAGGACCTGAAGACCGTCCTCACCGAACTGCGCACGGGACAGCGGTTTACCGGCACGCATCACGAAACTTTCAAGATGCGTCGCGAACAGGTCGAAGCTGTCAAGAAGACTCATGCCTACTTCCACTCAATTTGGGAAGAGGACATGCATGCTGTCCCCCGCTTCCTTTGGAACGCGAAGATGCGTTTCGGCAAGACTTTCACCACGTATCAGCTAGCGAAGAAGCTCGGCGCTAAGCGCGTGCTGGTGGTGACCTTCAAGCCAGCCGTAGAGGATGCATGGCAGACCGATCTTGAATGCCACGTCGATTTTGACGGTTGGCAGTATCTGTCTCGCAGTTCCAAGAGCGACCCGACCAAGATCGACAGCCGAAAACCAGTCGTATATTTCGGCTCATTTCAAGATTTTCTGGGCCGCGACCTGTTTGGAAACATCAAGCCCAGAAACGAATGGCTGCACGCAGTGAATTGGGATCTTGTGGTGTTCGATGAATACCATTTCGGCGCCTGGCGTGAGACCGCGAAGGAACTGTTTGAAGGCGAGGATGAGGAGGTCGCGAAGGCGGAAACCAAGCTCGAATACAACCCGGAGCTGCGGGACGTGAACGAAGACCTTGCCGTGCTCTCAGAGAAAGAAATCGAGTTCCTGCCTATTACTACCAAAGCCTACCTCTATCTCTCCGGCACTCCGTTTAAGGCGCTCGCGACAGGTGAGTTCATCGAAGAACAAATCTTCAACTGGACCTACACCGACGAGCAGCGGGCGAAGGAAGATTTCGCGGGCAAGAATCCTAGCAAGTGGAATCCGTACGGCGCGTTGCCGCAGATGCGTCTGCTCACGTATCAAATGCCGGACGAGATACTGACGGTGGCCAGCGGCGGAGAGTTTGATGAATTCGATCTCAACGAGTTTTTTGCGGCCAACGGCACGGGGAAAGCCGCGCAGTTCAAGCACAAGAGCGACGTGCAGAAGTGGCTGGAGATTATCCGAGGCCAATATGCGCCGAAGTTTGTCGAGGGCCTAAAAACCGGGTTGCGGCCGCCGTTTCCTTACTCTGACGTTCGGCTGCTGCCTTACCTGCAGCACTCGTTCTGGTTTCTGCCCAACGTCGCCTCGTGTCACGCGATGGCGAATCTGATGGCTGAGAAACACAACATCTTCTGGCACGAGTACACGCGTGTCGTGGCTGCCGGTGCCGAGGCAGGGATCGGATTGGACGCTCTACCGCCGGTGCGCAAGGCCATCGGGAGCGGCTTCAATACGAAAACGATCACTTTGTCTTGCGGCAAGCTGACGACCGGCGTGACCGTTCCGCAGTGGTCTTCGATCCTGATGCTGCGCAATCTGAAGAGTCCGGAAACGTACTTTCAAGCGGCCTTCCGCGTGCAGTCCCCATGGTCGATCAAAAATCCGAATGGTGACGATCCGAATGAGGAGGAAATCCTCAAGCCGGTGTGCTTCGTCTTCGACTTTGCTCCCACGCGCGCGCTTCGGCAGCTCTCGGAATACGCCATCGGACTCTCACCCAACGAATCGAATCCGGAAAACGCCGTCAAGGACTTGGTCTCGTTCCTTCCCGTGCTGGCCTATGACGGGGCGAACATGACGCAGATCGACGCGGGTGGCATTCTCGACATCGCCATGGCCGGCACTTCGGGCACACTATTGGCCCGCAAGTGGGAGAGCGCGCTGCTGGTGAACGTGGATAACGACACACTGCGCCGCGTCCTTGATAACGCTGAGGCAATGGCTGCTGTGGAACGCATTGAGGGATGGCGCGCGCTCGGCGATCACATCATCGAAACCATCATCAACAAGAGCGAAAAGGTCAAGGAGCTTAAGAACAAAGCTAAAGAGAAGGAATTGACCGAGAAACAGGAGAAACAGCTCACCGAAGCCGAGAAGGAGTACAAGTCCAAGCGCAAGCTCGTGCAGGAGAAGCTGATCAAGTTCGCAACGCGCATTCCGGCGTTCATGTATCTGACCGATTTTCGCGAGAACACCCTGCAAGACGTGATCACCAAACTGGAACCGGACTTATTCCTGGCCGTCACCGGCCTGACAGTAAAAGATTTTCATCTGCTCGTACGTCTCAAGGTGTTCAACACCGAGCGCATGAACGAAGCCGTGTTCGCGTTTCGTCGCTACGAGGACGCTTCGTTGCGGTATACGGGCATCGAGAGCCACGAAGGGCTCGGGCACTACGGGCTCTATGACACCGTGGTGGCCAGGGAGTGAGAGGCGCTTATAAAGCAGCTGCTGAGCTGCTAAGCTGCTGAGCTGCTGAGCTTAGAACCAACTGCAAAACCAAAACCAACAACAACACCAAAAGCAACACCCGGACGAGGGCGTCCGGTTCCACGTTGCTGCTTCGCAGCTTCTTCACTAACGATTCGCTGTTCTCTCACGTCTATAGGCAAAGCGAGCGTGTGCGCGTTCGCGCATTTCTTGGAACCGCTGCTACTGCGGATTGCGTACCGAGTTTTGTACGTGTTGGGTGTTGCACTTGGGCTTCAGCTTAGAAGCTCAGGAGCTTAGCAGCTAGCCAACGGCGCCACCCGCTACCGCAGGTGGTACTGAAGCTTCGCAGCTTCGGGGCTCCGGGGCTTCGGGGCTTCTTTGAGGTCATGCATGGGGAACTTTTTTGGGAATCTCCGTTACACTGTGCGGCAATTTCGGCAGTCGCCTGTGTTTACGGCTACGGCGATCCTTACTTTGGCTTTGGGGATTGGCGGCACTACTGCAATCTTCACCTTGATTCATGCGGTGATGCTGCGTTCGTTGCCGGTGGCCGATCCGGGGCAGCTCTATCGGGTGGGCGAAGGCGATGATTGCTGCGTGGAAGGCGGGCCGCAGGACCAATGGGGGATGTTTTCGTGGGACTTGTTCCAGCGTTTGAAGACGGAGATGCCGCAATTTGAATCGGTCACTGCCTTTCAGGCTGGGGATTGGGAATCGAGCGTGCGGCGCGAAGGCCTGGAATCCACGCCGCGTCCGCTGAATTCTGAGTACGTGACCGGAAATTACTTTTCCGTTTTGGGAATTGGCGCTTTTGGCGGACGTGTGTTCACGCCAGAGGACGATCGTCCAGCGTCGGCTCCGGTCGCTGTGTTGAGCCATCATGCGTGGCAAACGCAGTATGGCTCCGATCCTAAAGTAGTCGGCTCGACGTTCATGGTTGACGGTCACCCGTTCACGATCATCGGCATTGCGCCTCCAGGATTTTTTGGCGAAACGCTGCGCAGCGATCCTACGGATATGTGGCTGCCGCTCCAGCAGGAGCCCTTGATGAACGGCTCCAATTCTCATATGAAGAGTACGTTCTCTGCGTGGCTGCGAATCATCGGTCGACTGCGTCCGGGAGCGACGACGGCGGGCATGGGTCCCCATCTCACGACCGTTTTGCGGCAATGGATGGAGCATGATGCCGGCTATCCG
Organism: Terriglobales bacterium; assembly: GCA_035716645.1. GTDB lineage: Bacteria > Acidobacteriota > Terriglobia > Terriglobales > Acidobacteriaceae > Gp1-AA112. Next base: position 119,211 of record DASTJH010000002.1, read on the forward strand.
GCGAACTGGATGCCGGACGTGATTCGCGTTCTCCCGAAGCAGGTGATCAACATTGTGCCGGCGGGCGCGGGCGTCGCTGAAATGAAAGAAGAGTACGCACGCAGCCTGCAGATTCTGCTCGCCGTGTGCGCACTGGTGTTGCTGATCGCGTGCGCGAACGTGGCGAATTTACTTTTGGCGCGATCGGTCGCGCGTCGCGGACAAACGGCCGTGCGCCTGGCTGTGGGCGCGACGCGGCGGCAGATCATCTCGCAAGCTCTGCTTGAAAGCGTGGTGCTGGCCATTGCCGGAGGCGTCGCCGGATTGCTGGTCTCGATGGGCGCGGCGCAGCTGCTGCTGGCGCTCGCCTTTCACGGATCGAAGTTTCTTCCCATCAGCGTTATCCCTTCACCGATGGTGCTGGCGTTTGCCTTTGCGGTTGCGTTGCTGACTGGCATCATCTTCGGCGCGGCGCCGGCGTGGTTCGCTACGCGCACCGATCCGGCCGACGCGCTGCGCGGATCGGGACGCAGCACTGGCGATCATTCTTCCTTCGCGCGCAAGGCGCTGCTGATCGTGCAGGCGGCGCTGTCGGTGGTCCTGGTCGCCGGAGCGACGATGCTAGGCCGCAGCCTGAACAAGCTGGAACACCAGAATTTCGGGTATCCCATTTCGGGAAGGGTGCTGGTAAGCCTGGAGAGCCTGCCGGCCACGTACACACAGCCGCAGCTCGCCGAGCTTTATCGCGAACTCGATGCGCGGCTGAATCATCTGCCCGGCGTTCACAGCGCCGATCTCGCCATGTACAACGCGTTGACCGATAACTGGGGCGAGTTGATTATGATCGAAGGTCATCCGCAAGGAAAATTCAACGAGCAGTCGGGGGCATCGTGGGATCGCGTTGACACGAATTACCTGCAACATCTTGGCGTGACGCTGGCACGCGGGCGGTTCTTCAATCAGGCCGATAACGAAACCACCGCGCCGGTCGCGATCGTGAACGAAGCGTTCGTGAAGCAATTCTTTAAGAATGGCGAGGAGCCACTCGATCATCACTTCGGGATGGACATGCCGCAGCTTGCGGGGACTTTCCGGATTGTGGGCATCGTAAAAGACGCGAAGTTCCACTTTTTTGAAGGACATAGGCCGGTCCGCGCGATGTTCTACGTGCCGCTCGCTCAGTATGTGAAGTATGACAACCCGCTGATGCAGCAGCTCGAATCGGGTTCGCACAGGATGGGTGGCGTTTTGCTGGTGACCAATCTCTCTACAGGAGTGCTGGATTCGGAATTGAGAAAAGTGATGTCGGAAGTCGATCCAAATCTGACGATCTCGAGCATACGCACGCTCAAGGATCAAGTGGACCTGCTGTTCGATCAGCAGCGCGCGGTGGCAAGTCTGGCGGGACTCTTCGGAGTTGTCGCTCTGCTGCTCGCGGCGGTCGGATTGTATGGCGTTACGGCGTACACGGTCGCGCAGCGCACGAACGAGATTGGCGTGCGGATGGCTTTGGGCGCGGATCGGTCTAAGGTGATGCAGCTCGTTCTGCGTGGCGCTTTCCAGCGCGTGCTGATTGGGCTGCTGTTTGGGTTGCCGCTTGCCATCGGAGCCGGGCGGCTGATCTCGGCACAGCTTTACGGAGTGGCAAGTTGGGATCCGCTGGCGCTGATCACCGCGGCGGTCGCGCTCGGAATTTGCGCGCTGATTGCGTCGTTGATTCCGGCAGGACGCGCGGCGTCAATCTCGCCTATGAGTGCGTTGCGGACGGAGTAGAGAAGCAGGTTGAGGTCAAGAGGTTACTTTTTGGTTTGTCGAAGCTTTGAGGTTACTTTTTGGTTTGTCGAAGCTTTAGCACAAGGCGTGCCGACCGGCGCTAAAGCGCCATCTTTTGAGGAATACTCTCTTCCCGCTGCGCTAAAGCGCAGCTTCCCCCGCATAAATGCGGGGGCTCCCACCGGGGGCTCAGAGCCAGAATTTCATGGCGATGATGGCAGCGAGGATCCAAACGATCATGCTCACGACTACGCCCCAGAGCATCCCGCGTACGAAGGGAGAAAACCGGGCAGAACTGGCGTGCTCGGCGCGGAGATGAGTTTCGAGGCGGGGAACAAATTCGTTCGGAGGACAGTGCACCATCACGCCTCGGACATTCACCGTAAGCTTTAGCTTGCTGTCCTGCATGTTGGTTCTCCGATGAGGAGGGCTGTGTTTGTTAGATGCGCGAATGAAAGCTGCAAGAATCCTGCCGCGCGACGGCCGGGGGAGCAGGATTAAAATGCCGCCATCATTTTACGCCTAAACCGAAGACAAGATCAGTACCATTCCCCGTAGGGAATGGGTGTGAACTTAAAGCTCCAGCGACTGCGTGTTACCCGTTCGCTACCGCGAACTGTACTGACTGTCCGACTCTTTGCCTAGAAGCTCGGCACCGCTTCGAGCACGCGGACCTTCCATCCATCCTCGACCACCGTCACGACGGCAATGTACTTTCTCGTGACATTTTGTGAGCTCACGACGTTGCTGCCATCGAGCAACTGAATTTCAAGTTGCGCGGTGTCCTCGAGCTGCACGGCAGAGCCTTCGGGTGAGTAGAACGTAGCTTCCACCTGATGGCCGTGATCGACGATGCGAGTTGAAAGTCCCTGTTTCTGCTGCGTCTGAATCTGCCCGAGCAGTTTGTCGTGCGCGTATCCCACAAAACTCTGCCCGATCACATCGGGACGATTTTGCGCGAGCGCGGTTTCCATGTCCTTCCAAGACTGCGAATACTGCTTCACGATCGCCTGACCGGTTAGCTGCTCCAGCGGGCGCGGCTGGATGTGCGACGCATCGAGCCGAACCTGTACCGTATCCCCTGCTGCCCAGGCATTCGACACGAGCGGAACGCCGGCGCTGATCACCAGCGTTGCGGCGACCACCAGCAGCAGAACGCGAAGAATCGACTGGGACGCTGCTCGCATTACTCGCCACCTTTCCATCGAACTTCGGTATTGGAGAGCACCACGCCGGAGGCAGCCGAAATAGTCGCGCCCGGAACTGCCGGCAGCACAGCGCGAGCTACGCCTTTTTTCACGCGAGCATCCACGGTGGAACGTCCTTGTCCCGGCTCGGTGGAGATGAAGGTCACAATCGTCCCATCTGGAACGGGGTTGCCGGAGCAATCGCGAACCGAATCAGTCTGAGCAATGAGTCCTTCTTTTTCCTTGTGCACGGTGAAGCGCAGATTGCAAGGCTCGGATGCGACTTCTTCCACCACGCGGCGAACCGATGTGTCACCGACTGTGACCACGAATTGTCCCGCACCCGCCTTACTGCCGGAACCAGTTTCTTCATACGCCATGCCGTCTTTGGTCGTGAGGCGTGCGACTTTCGCTGGCGCGCCGGGAACGGAAAGATTGAACGTGACGGTTGTCGGCGCGGTAATTAAATTGCCAAATTGATCGAAGATGAAGGCTGTGCCGGCAATCACCTTCGGTTGTCCTACGGGCACTCGGGAAGGACGCGCGAGGAAATTGATTTTGTCCGGTTCCGACGGCGCAACATACAGATCTTTGCTGACATCGCCATCGCCTGATTTCAGCGCAACAATGTAGTAGCCGGATTTGCGCAGGTCTTCGCCTTTGATCTGCACTTCTTCCCCGAGCTTCACATCACGCTTGATGGCCGCTCCCGGGCCGGCGAGATACAGCGTTGCGTTCCCGCTGCCCGAAGTCGCAATCTTCAGATCCTGACCGGCGACAGTTTTTTCCGGAACCCGCACATCCGCGCAGAATGCGCTGCTCGCGAAGAGGCACGCCAGCGAAATGGTGAGCAGACGAGAAATCATCCTTAAACTCCCGCCTCGTGCAAGCTGTAGTGATTCACGACGACGCGATAGCTATGCACGTCGTGCGCGATGCTGTCATCGATGCTCACGCCGAACGGCACGGCAATCTGCGGACGGAGCGCCTGATCGACGTAGCCGTCATCGATCCAGATCACCTTGCCACTGGCGTCGTAATACGTAGCTAGCACCTGCGGGATGTTCACGATCTGCCCGCTCTCATTCATCAGGTCGCCCTTGAGGAACGAGTGGCCGGAATCGCCTTTCGCGATTTGTTGATGCAGCACGGCGATCACGGGATCGGCCGATGCCGGAACAAGAATCGACGTCGGATTGAGCGTAACTTTCTTCACATCCTTCAAATGTACGTTGGAGAAGTCGATGCGAAACGGTGTGACTTCTTTAGGCAGCAGCACGTGGGAAATTTTGTCGAAGCTGGTTTCTTCGCCCAGCTGCTGATCATTTTTGCCGATCAGGATTCCTTCTACATCGACGAAACCGGGAACCGTGTCCTGGTTAACGAGTTCGCCGAGAATGATGACCTTGCCATCGCGCTCGACCGCATTCATCGAGGTGATGCGCACGTGCGGACTCTCGACATTTTGCGCGCCCCATTCGTCGTTATCGGAGTCGCTGTGGATCACATCCCAACGCAAGTAATTCACTGCCATCACTTGCGCGGGAAGATTCTCTTCGTGACGCTTGGGCCAGACAATCTCCCAGGTACCGTTGTCGTTGATCAGCTTTAGATCTTTGTTTTCGTGTAGCGCGCCCACGGCGGTCGTCCAATCCAGGCTGACGCGGACAATGGTTTCATTGGCGTTGTGGGCGATCACGCGAGATTCAGACTTGCTGAGATGCGAAAGCGTCTTCAGGCTGCCATCGCGTCCGGCAATGTCGTGCAGCATGGTGTTGTAGTCCACATTGCTTGACGGAGCAAGCAGCGCATAAGCGCCCTTGTAGTCATAGTTCTCAACATGCGCATAGAAAGCCTGAACTGTGCCGGTTGGAGTGTTTAAATTCTCTTTCTCCTTGGTTGGCTCGGTGCCTATGGCGATGAGCACCGCGGTAAAGACGATCATGATCACAGCGAGGATGCGGCCCATTATTGTGCCTCCCGTAGTACCACCGGCTCAGCCTCGGCAGCAGGAAAGTCGATGGTTTCCGCGATGCGCCGACGCTCGGGAAATCCCAGCAGCATTACCAGCGCGAAGACCACGGTCGCCGGCGGCAATGTGCCCCAGAGAATGTCTTCCCATTGGCTCGGCACAGCGCCGGGCGGAGGAACGATTTTGTGCGCGGGAGGAACGTCCTCCTTGCTCCACAAGGTGATGGCGCCCTGATCGAAGGTTTCAATGTGCCGCCAACCGGCAAATGCCAGCAACGGATCGTAATAAGGATCGTGAACGAAGATGTATTTCAACCCGTAATGATCAGCGTGCTTCAGTATCGCCCGCAATGCTTCCATACCGTTGAGGCCAAAAAACTTCGAATTGGTGAGTTGCCCGGAGCCTCCGGCCATCAATTCAGGAAGCAGGCGAGCGGAGTTGTAGTCGCCATCCACCGAGCTGGCGTTGGCCATGATGCTCAGTCTCGACAGCTCGGAGCCGAAGCCGAGCGTCAGGTAGCGGAATTTGGCATGATTGTCCCGATTCAGGAAATTCGCGACCTCACTGACATCGAATGCAGTCACGCCAATCGGGTTATATTGCAGCCACCAAAGCGCAGAACCGCATGTCAGGATAGCCAAGGTAGTAAGAGCGACCACGGCTTTCACGCGGAAGCGGTCGATCAACTTTTCGGCGATGATTCCGGCGAAGGGCAGAGCCATGAGTGTCGCCCAATACGCAAAGCGTTCGTAGGTCAGAATCTCCCAGGCGCGACCGAGAACCCAGCGGGGCAGCGGCGTCGTCCCTCCCAGGCCGATCACCGCGGTAAACCACCAGCCAAAGAACAGCGGACGCACTCGCCTGTGCGTCGGTCCATACCAAAAGATGAACGGTATCGCCAGCAGCAGAGCGCCGGTGGGAATCAGGAAGAAGTTTTCTCCCATGAGCGATTGCAGAATGTAATTCGAGCGGCTTTCGTGGAAGATCGGCGCCTGCTTAATCGGATTGTGGTAGAACGAGATCCAGTAGGGCAGAAGTACGACCACGACGCCGATCATCGACGCAACGGCAAACAGCAGAGTTCGTCCGGAAATTCCTTTGGCGGTCGCATCCGCTCGATCTTCGCGATGATCGATGAAGGCCAACCAAATAATCGGCAGACCGAAGAAGATTGTGCCGAAAATCACGGTCACGTGGTGCCCGGCAGCGCCGACTAAGAAAACCGCAAGCCCTTTCCAGAAATCCAACGCACGCCCTTCGCGAATCCAGACATAAATGAAAGGAAGTGCGTTCAAGACCATCACAGAAGCGAAGGTGGTGTTGATCTGTCCGGCTTCATAAACCATCTCTGCCAGCGAGCCGAGGAAGATGCTGCCGATGGCGGCATACATCGAGGCGCGTTCGCTCACCCACAGGCGCGAATAGCGGTATACGCCGATGGGCAGCAACATGATCACGATTGCCTGCACGATCGTGTAACCCATCGTCAGTCCCACAATGTGTGAGAAGAGCGCGATCAACTGATGCACAAGCGGGGGATACGTTGTCTGCGAGAATCCGGCGAACCACTTCTCGTTCCAGGGATTAAACCAGTGGTGCGCATAGTGCGCAGCAAAGAACATGTGCGTGTTGGCATCGTACGAATGCGACTGCAAATGAAAGAGCAGCAGCGGAGCGTGAATGGCCATCGCCAGCAGCACAAGCCAGCCGTACATCGACAGCTTTTGCGAAGCAGGAAAATGACTGGAACGGTAAAGCAAGGAACGCCTCCGAGGGAGTGCTTACAGGGAAAGATTGGATTCCAATTCGGCAGCTTTGGTTTCCCGCAGCAGCTCCGGAAAGCCTTTTCACCACGGAGACAGCCACAGAGAAAGTCAAAAGCTTTGAACACGACGGTCACGAAGGATCAACGCAAGACTAACTTTCGTTAATGCCTTTGATTTTCTCTGTGACTCTGTGTCTCTGTGATGAAACGGGCTCTATCGAAAATTTCACTTAGCTAACTCTCTGGCCAGCCGCTTGCATCCAAGTTGCATGTCGGCAGAGCTGCTGGTCGAGAGTAAGAGGTTTTCTACGCACATCGTTGCCGGCGTTCGGCACCGCAAATTATCTGAAAGTACCGCATCCAAAGCTGAGATGAAGAAGCGCAGTCCTATTGGTAAAGATTTCCTGGCCACCATGAGATTCGGAATTTTCCTTGTTTTGGCGCTCGCGCTCTGCGCTCCGGCAACGGCGCAGACGTTCGAGATTGGCGGGCAGCAGGCTCCCACTCCGCAAAAGCCGGCAAAAAGCGGACATAAACGAGCGCCGGCTTCCGCATCGCAAGAGTCGGACCAAAATGGGATTGGCGTTTTCGGCAGCAGCATCGAGGCCACGCGGCAGCAGCGCGCGGCCGATGACGCGCTCCGGCACAATAATCCCACCGCTGCTTACGCGCATGCCCAGCGTGCTGCGGAGATGGCGCCGGGAGACAAGAGCACCTGGTTCACGTTAGGTTACGCCGCTCGACTAGCTGGTCATCTCTCCGAATCGGAGAGCGCCTACAAGCGTGGCTTGCAGCTACAACCTAACTCGGCCGAAGGTCTCTCCGGATTAGCGCAGACCTACGTCAAAATGGGACGGGTGAGCGACGCCAAGCGCATGTTGCTCGACGTGATCGCCAAATATCCGAACCGCGCTGACGATCAGATGATGGCGGGCGAGCTGTTTCTCTCGACCGGCGACACGCAGCAGGCTCTCCAAATTCTGCAGCGTGCCGAGCAGATTAAGCCCAATGCGCATGCCGAGCTGCTGATGGCGATTGGCTACATGAAACTGCATCAGGCCGCTCGCGCCAAGCAGTTGCTCGATCAGGCTCGCCGCCGCGATCCGAAGAATGTTGACATCTTTCGCGCGGTGGCCAATTTCCAACGCGAGTCCCACGACTATGCTGGTGCGATTGCCACGCTGAAAAGCGCACCGTCACAAGCGCCGGATCTGCTGGCCGATTTGGCTTACACATACGAACTAGCCGGCATGAAGCAGGAGTCGGCGGACGCATATTCTCGCTATGCCAATGCCGATCCGAAGAACATCAATGCGCAGGTTAGTGCAGCTAGTGCGTGGTTGGGTCTGGGCAATCTCACTAACACGAATCAGTACATCGCGCGCGCCGCGGCGATCGATCCCGACAACTATCGCTTGCATGCGGTGAAAGCCGCAGTGGCAAAATCGCAGAACAAAAATGATGTCGCCGCGCAGGAGTACGAAGCCGCGCTGGCTCACATGCCCGAGGGCGTTCCCGAGGGACCGATCTATCCCATCGAACTGCGCTTGAACCTGTCTGAGCTGTACAAAGAGCTCGGCAACCAAGCCGCTGCACAGCAGCAGATCGCTCTGGCCGAACAGGCCATCAGTAAGATCCAAGTAGAAGGGCCGCAGAAGGCGGAGTTCCTGCGCGTTCGCGCTTCTATCGAGACGGGCGGGAGCGACTACACGGCTGCCGAGAAAGATTTGTTGGACGCGATGCGACTCGATCCCAACAATTCGAATATCGAGCTGCAATACGCGAACCTGCTATGGATTTTGAAGCGACGCGGAGATGCCCAAAAAGTCTATTTGGCCGTGCTGAAACACGATCCCACGAACCGTTATGCGTTCGAGAGTCTCGGCTATCTAATGCGCGACGAGGGCAAGATTCCCGAAGCGGAACAGTACTTTTACAAGATGGCCAAGCTGTATCCGAAGGACTATGTCCCCTATCTCGCGCTCGGGGATATGTACACAGCAATCGATCGTCTGAACGACGCCGAGAAAGCCTATGAAGAAGGATACGCGCTGAATCCCAACAATCCCGCCTTGATCGCCGGCGGATCGAATGCAGCAATTCAAAATCACAACTTCAAGCTGGCGGGACTGTGGGTGCATCGCTCGACCGCGCCGATGATGGACGATCCTCGCATCCAGCGCGAGTGGGAACGTTACCTGTTCCTCGATGGCAAGTATCGAGAATCCGCACAGTTTGGCTACAAGGTATTGGCGCAGCGGCCGAAGGATTTAGACGGCGCTGTCTATCTTGCTTATGCTCTCTACAACCTCGGCCGTTACGACGACGCGCTGGCGATGGCGTCACGTTACGAAGAAATTCTTCCTCAGGAGCCGAACTTTCCGCTCATTGAGGGACACGTCCACAAGCAGGAGTCGCTGCTGAGCCAGGCAGTGGACGACTACACGCGCGCGCTCCAACGCGATCCGAAGATGACGGAAGCGCTCGTCAACCGCGGATACGTGGAAAACGATTTGCAAAATGCCGAAGCGGCGATTGCCGATTTCGATCAGGCTCTGAAGTTCCAGCCGAACAACGGCAGCGCGCGTTTAGGAGCTTCGTTCGCCGATTTAGAACTGCATCGCTCTCATGCCGCTCTGGATCAAGTCGCGAGAGCAGAGAAGATTCTCGGCCAATCGGCGGCAACCCACGAAGTGAAAGCAACCGCCTATCGGCAAATGCGGCAACTGCGAAAAGCTGAGCCGGAGTACCGCGCGGCCATCGCGCTGGCGCCGGATGACGTGTCGCTTCACACCGCGCTCGCCGACACTCTTTATTACGAGCACAAATACCGTCCAGCGATCGAGCAGCTCACGCTGGCTCTGCGCGACGAACCTGACGACCCGTTCCTCTACGCAAAGCGCGCGCATGCGGAAGCGCAGCTCAACGAGCGACAGCAGACATTGGCGGACGTGCACGCTGCCGAACTGCAAGGGGGAGATCAGGGAGCTGTGCTGCTGGCTACCGGAGACGCACTGCTGCTGCTCGGCGAAAAGGACGCGGCGCAGCAACGCTTCTCACGCGCTCTCGACGCTCCGGATGCCAATCGCGTCGAAACTCGGTTGGCTTTTGCGCGACTCTTCGCCCATGAGCACAAGTATGACGACGCGCGCCAGCAAGTCTCGCTGGGCTTTACGGAAGCGCGCGTGGGCGAGGCTGAGCCGGTCACGACTGACGATCTAGTGGCTGCAGCCAACATTTTCCTCTCGATGAATGACTTTGAATTGGCGCAGAAGCTCTACGAGCGCGCCAAGGAGTCGGGAGCCTCCGACGAGCAGGTAGACGTAGGACTAGCCAACGTTGCGCTGGCGCAGGGCGACGATCGCAACGCGGAGCGCTACCTGAACAGCCTCGGTAATCCGAACGACTACGTGGACGATTACGACTACATGCTCGCTCGCGGGCAGATTGCGCGCATGCGTCAAAACATGCCGCAGGCAGTCAGCGCCTTTGCCCGTGCCAACGCGCTCGCGCCCGAGGACGACAATCTGGAGGTGCAGCGCAGCTTGCACGAAGCTGCGGGCGAAGAAGGCATTCCGGTCGCGGACACCAAGTTCAACGTGCTCTCTAACTTCTCGGTAGCGCCGGTGTTCGACGATGCGACGATCTACACGCTCGACGCGCAACTTTTTGGCCTTAGCGGCAGCGATAAAAGCTTGCTGCCTCCTGGACGCCGTCTACTGGAAACGCAGTTCACCGAAGGTTACCGTTATCATCCCGGCGCATTTCCTACGGTCAGCGGATTTTTCCAGGCCGATCACTATTCCGGCAACTTCTCCTTGCCATTTAAGTCACTGATCGTGCCACGCGATCTCACCGACTACAACTTCAATGGCGGCGTCAATCCAGTGCTGCGCGTCGGAGATGCTCGCTTTGACTTCAATACTGGGCTGCAATTCACGGTTCGCCGCGATCCTGGGGTCGACAAGATCAACGCTGACCAGAACCTTTTCCGGCAGTTTGCTTACATGTCCAGCAGCCCTCTGTTCAACGTGCTGACGATTCGTGGCGAAGCTTTTCATGAGGCAGGTCCATTCACTTTGCAGAATCTGAGCTCGCGAGAACTCGGCGCGCGCATCGACTTCACTGTCGGCAGGCCTTGGGGACACAATGCGATCGTCACCGGTTACACGATTCGCGATCTGCTGTTCCATCCCGTGCCCAGCGAATTCTTCTCAACTTCTTCGTACATCGGATTCCGGCGCGAATTCGGCCAAAAGTTGACGGTCACGCCGATGGTGGAGATGATCCGCTCCTGGCGAGTGGAAGGTCAGCAATTCGCTCGTGCGCAGGCGTTCATGCCTGCCGCAAGCTTCGAATATCGCCCATCCGAAAAGTGGACGGTCGATGGAAATTTTGCGTTGCAGTCCGGCCGGGGAAAAAATCCTCTATTGCATGATTATGACAACGTGCAGAGCGGATTTTTCATCTCTTACCTTAAGCCGATACGCCAGAACCAACATGATGGGTTAGGTGAGTATCCGGTGGAATACCCGATCCGGTTTTCGGTCGGCGTGCAGCAGCAGAGTTTCTTTAATTTAACTGGCAGCGGACAGTCCATGATCGTGCCGATCATACGTCTGACGCTCTTTTAATCGCCAGAGGGGCCCCATGATCGACGTTGCAATCTTCAGTTCTTCCCGTCGTAAAATCACAGACGCACGCGTCTGTGGCACTCGCAAGAAACGGTTGACCGCCCGCATCGCCGAACCGGCATCCAAATTAGCTAGAAGGCGGGTAGTTGGCCAAGTGATCCCTTCTTCTCTGATTTCACCACGGTGTCTGCTATGGATGTAAGGGCCATCCTCATTACCGGAGTTCCGGCAGAATTGGATGCGGGAGCGGGAAGCGAGTCGATCGAGACCTTTTCAGGGACTCCTCTCGTTTTTCTGCCCGTGCTGGGTAAACCCGTTTTGCACCGCGTTATTGAACGCCTCCAGCGAAACGGCATCGAGGCCATCACGATTATCAACGGAGCGGAAGAGTCACCGTTTCTGACAGACGCTCGCCGCTCTGAGGTGAAATGGAAAGATTTTGACGCCAGCGATGTGTGGCGCGCCGCCCAAGAAGAATTCAGCGACTCCGCTCAGGCCGGCGCCGAAATTGTGATCGCGATGCGTGTCGGCGCCTATGCCGAACTCGACGTCGATGCACTGCTACAGTTTCATCTCGACCAGCACAGCCACATTACGCTGGTGGAAGCTGAAGACGGCCCGCTCGACATCGCCGTGCTCTCCGGTTCACGGCGCAATGATGCCACGTTTCTGCTGCGAAATAAGCTGCGCAAGCTGCGAGTCTCTTCTCCCGCATTTCCGATGATTGGGTATTGCAACCGGCTGCGAAGCGCGGCAGACTTGCGCCAGTTGGCTTTGGACAGCTTTGCTCTGCGCACGACCATTCAGCCCGATGGCGAGCAGGTGCGTCCTGGCGTTTGGGTTGCACCGAAGGCCCGCATCGCGCGTGGCGTGCGGCTTGTGGCGCCTTGTTTCGTTGGCGCGTACACGCGAATTCGCGGCGGCGCGCTCATCACGCGCGGCAGCACAATCGAGCACCATTGTGTGATCGACGGCGGCAGCGTGGTAGAAAACAGCACGATGCTCCCACTCTCCTACCTCGGTAAGGGACTTGATCTGATGCACTCGGTCGTCGGCTCCAAAAAGCTTGAAAGTCTGAGTCATGCTGCTCAGGTGGAGATCGAAGACAGCTCTTTAATCTCGATGTTGCCTGCAACTTCGGGTTTGCGAACTCTAAGTCATGCTGCCAGTTTGCTGGCCTTTGTGCCGCGCCAAATCGTTCGACATGCCGCGAGCACCAAGGTGCGCAAATCTCGCGCCGAGGAGCCGCAATCTGCTCCGGCGAGCTTCGATCCGGCAGTCGCGTGCGAAGTTGCGCCTGAACGTCCCACCGCCGTAGCAGGAATGAGGAGATATGGAAACCAGTAGACCAGTTGTTGTGAAGCGTATGCCCGAAAAGCTGAATCAGCGGGAGTCGCGCAAGTTTTTTCAGGATGTGCAGCCGTTCTTGACCGCCGACCGCCCGCAGTTGGTCTTCGACCTCGCGCAGGTGAAGCAGCTCGACGCGGCGGGAATTGAAATGCTGCTGCAGTGTGTCTCTGAAGTCATGAAGCGCGACGGCGATCTGAAGCTCGCCTCGCTTTCCAAGCAAGCGGAAATCGTTTTGGAACTTACGCGCACCGACCGCCTGTTTGAGATTTACGAGAACGCAACGGAAGCGGCGCGCAGCTTCTCCGGCTTCCTACCCAACGCAATGCGTTCCATGCCTTCCTACCAACAGCCGATAGCTGCCTGATCTTGTGGAGACGCGGTCCGCCGTGGACCGCGTCTCTAGCAATCCATCTTGATCTATTAACTAATCTCTCAACAACTGGACTTCCTGAAAGAAACGTTGCGCATCGAAGAAAGAAGAACGCAAGCTGCACACCGTTTCCCTGTCTGAAACCATGGCCTCCGGCGAGAACACAATTTCCATCCCCCTGCGAAACGCCTGGCGCTTTCGCTGGAGCGCGTTGGGAAAACAAGATCCGGCCTCTCGCGTTCTGAGCGGCAGTCTAATCATGCTGCTGGGCTCCACGATGGTTGCCGGCCTCAATTTTGCTTTCAACATCGTGATGGCGCGATTACTCGGACCAGCATTGTTCTCGCAGGCTGCTGCGATGGTCACGCTGTTGATGCTGATCTCCTGCATCAGCCTCTCGTTCCAACTTGTATGCGCGAAGTTCGTGGCTCGCAACGAAACAACGAAGGCAAAGTCATTCGTGTATAGCGGCATGCGCACGCAGGCATGGCTGGTCGGACTGGCTGTCGGAGTCGTGCTGGCGCTGGGCAGCTTTCCGATTTCCACTTACCTGCGCATGCCGAACGTCTGGCTGCTGATTGTGTTGGCAGTCGGTATGGCCTTTTACATTCCTCTGGGAGCAAAGCGAGGGAACCTTCAGGGTCAGTGCAATTTCGGCGCGCTTTCCCGCAATTACATTCTGGAAGCAGCTTCTAAGCTGGCTATCGCCATCGTACTTGTGGAACTCGGCTACGGAGTAATGGGCGCGGTCGGAGCCATCTCGGCTTCGATCTTTGCCGCGGTCGTGATCGCGGGTAAGGGATCTAAAGCGCAAGGCGAGTGTGGAGTGGTCGTACCCGCCTCGTTCCGAGAGGGAATGCAGGCGATCGTCTTCTTCGTCGGTCAGGTAGTTATTAACAACATCGATATTATCCTGGTGAAACACTTCTTTACTTCGGAACAAGCCGGCATCTATGCCGCCATCGCACTGGTTGGGCGAGTGCTCTACTTTGCCGCCTGGTCAATCGTCAGTGCGATGTTTCCCATCAGCGCGGCAGCCAAGGGCGAAGAGCATAACCGGAAGCACGTTTTATTCCTGCCCTTGCTGATCGTTCTGGTCCTGGCGACGGTATTTATCCTGATCCTGGCGTTATTCCCCGGGGTCATCATTCACATCATTTTCGGCGAGGGATTCCGCTCGACGTGGGCGGAGCCTCTGCTCAGCTTGTACGCAGTAGCCACTGGGCTGTATGCCCTTTCGGTCGTGCTGATGACGTATGAAATGTCCCGGAAGATCGCGAATACTGGCTGGCTGCAACTGCTCTTCAGCGGAGCGCTGGTCTTCCTGATTTACTTGTTCCATTCCAATTTGCGACAGGTCATTGTGGTGCAGATCGCGTTGATGGCGGCGATGCTGCTGATCGTTTCACTCCCATTTTTGCGTTCCATCCAAAGTTTGCGATGGAAGGAGGTCGCATGATTCTCAAAGGACGAGTCACCGAAGCCGAAGTCATATCTGAATTCTTGAAAAACGAGTTCTACCAAAAGGAATACGACCGCGATCGCGAAGAGTTCGAGCCGATCGTCATCGAGCCGGATTTGAGCGATGAGTCCCAGAACGCTATCCGCCGCGCGCTCCTGTATCGCCGTCGCGGACATATGTGGCGCGAGTTGCCGCAGGACATCGAATGGTTCAATGCAGAGATCGATCAGGAAGACCTGCGCCGCATTCGTGTCTTTCCGCGCGCGCACTGGCGCAAGATCTCAGACGGCAGTTTCCAGCTCAGCGCAATCGTGACGCGCATTCGGGAATCGTCGATCGCCAAATCGGATCCAGCGTTTTCCAAAATTCAGTTGCTTCGCTACCGCCTGCAACGCGATTCGGTGAATCCTGCGGTGCTGCTGATCGGGGTGGACGACGAGCAGCCGCTGACTATTCTGGAGGGCAATCACCGATTGGCCGCCGCAATGCTGGTCTCTCCCAAAATGGTACCCACGCGATTCCGCATCATCTGCGGATTTTCGCCGCATATGTACGAATCCTGCTGGTACGACACCAATGTGCCGAGTCTGTGGAAGTACCTGAAGAACCGGCTCAATAACTTGGTAGACAAGGAAGCTGATGTAAGGCGTGCCCTATCGGCTGCAGCTAGTCCTGCTGCGACGCAGGTCTTCGCGGCGGAAATCGGTGAGGCACAGAAAATGGAGGCGAAGTAGCTTCCCGCCTTGCTCAGCGCGGTTGTACCGAGCGGTTCTCATCGAGGCTGACTGTTGCTATTTTCGCCGGGCTGCGACAACTCTGGGAATGCCTTGCAGGTCCCGGACCGATCGCAAATCGGTCCAGTTGCTTAGCAGTTGCTGAACCTGCTCTTCCTGCGAATAGCCGATTTCCAGGACCAGCCAGCCGCCCGGCTTGAGTACTTCTCTCGCTTGTGGAATGAGCCTGCGATAAACGTCCAGGCCTTCCCTGCCTCCGAACAGCGCACAATGCGGCTCATGTCCACGAACTTCAATCTGTAATTTCTCGGCTTCCTGCTCGCCAACGTAGGGCGGATTCGAGATCACAATATCAAACGTGGTGTGGTACTCCGTGGAGTCACGTCTTTCGTCTGACGGAGCCCGCCGGGTCTCTAGCATTCCTGAAAGAAGACCTTTTCCGAGAAATGCCGATAAAAGGTCGCTCCGCACAAATCGAACGCGTTCGGTCAGGCCAAACCGGGAGGCGTTCTGGCGTGCGACCTGCAATGCGTCCTCAGAGATATCGACGGCATCGACTCTGGCCTGCGGCAGCTCCGACGCTATCGCCAGCGCAATGCATCCTGATCCGGTGCCGACATCCACTACCCGCGGCGACTCTATGCCGCGCAGCAGTTCCAGCGCAGTCTCGACCGCGTGTTCCGTTTCGGGACGAGGAATCAACACGGATGGAGTAACCAGAAAATCCAGTCCCCAGAACTCCTGATGACCGGTAATGTACTGCAGCGGCTCCCCGACAGCGCGACGCTCCACCATTTCGCCATAGCGAGCGAACTGATCGGCAGACAAGGACTCTTCAGAATGTGCGATCAAGAAAGCTCGATCGCGCTCGAGTACGTGCATGAGCAGGGTCTCGGCGTCCAGACGTGCGTTGCCTCGCGCCGCAGCCGAAAGCCGCTGCGTTCCTTGCGCGATGGCTTGGGAGAGACGCATGGAGTTGAGGGAACAAGAATCCAGAGAATGCTAATGGAAATGGCTCAGTCGGCGCCGGTGTCGCAGGTGGCTGCAGGAGGACTTCCTGAGCTCAGCTTGGAGCTTGTGACCAGGGCCACAGCAGCGATGATCACGATCATGCCGAGAAACATGTATCGGTCCAGATGCTCTCCGAGGAAAATCCAACCGAGGAAAACAGCCACCACCGGATTCACATAAGCATAAGTCGCAACCTTGGGCGTGGGCACGTGATCCAGAAGCCAGCTATATGCGGTAAAGCCGACGAGCGAACCAAAGACCACGAGATAACCGATTGCCAACCATGCGCTCCGCGACCAGTCCGCGCGCTGGAAATCACCATGCGCTGCGGCGATGAGTATGTTCACGATTCCGGCGAACAACATTTCCCAACCGGTTGCGGCGAAAAGACCGACATCGACATGAAAATGATGGGAGCAGACCGAGCCTGCCGCCCAACTCAGCGCCGCCAGAGCAACAATCAAGGAGACAACCAGATCGCGCCTTCCGAGCGTGGTCTCAGATGTGAGGTCCGGCCAGAGAAGAGCGAACAACCCGGCGAAGCCGAGCAGCAGGCCGGTCCACCCCAAGCCGCGCAGGCGGTCGCCGCCAATGACTGTTTCGATCAGCGCGACCCAAATCGGGACGATGGCGACAATCATCGCGGCCAGTCCGCTGTGGATGAACTGCTCCGACCAGGCTAGAACGGCGTTGCCGGTGGTCATCAGGAGCACGCCTACCAGAAGCAATTTGAGCGCGTCCCGGCCAGAGAGGCGGATGGTCTTCCCCGTCATCACGCACCAGGCCAGCATGATCGCTCCCGAAATGGGAAAACGTACCCCGCACAGCAGCGCAGGAGGAAGGTGCCGGACACCGATCAAGATGGCCAGGTAAGTTGATCCCCAAAAAACGTACACCAGACCGAAGTTCAAGGACGTAAGCAGGCGCTTCCGCTGCAAAGCCGCGTGCGGGGTCTGATTGGGAGGTTGTGCCAGGGTGACCATGGAGGGCTCAGGACGCTACGGAAAAACAGGGCGTTCTATCGCCATTACACCCCAAATTGACGGAATTCTGAACGAGAGATTTGGGCCCTGTCTTCACCATGAGATCACGTAAAGATTTGCAAAGTTGCAAAAGATTTCTCCACAACGTTGCACAGAAGATACACAGGACAATGTACCTACGCTTCTTGAAAGCGAGAGTAGCGGCAACTATGCTGGGAAAAGATGAACGGGATCCCATGGCCGAAAACAATTTTGTGATTTTATGCGCGGACGATGATCCTGCCGTTCTGCATCCCCTGCAGGTCATGCTGCAACGCCGTGGCTTTCGCGTGGTGACCGCGCCCGATGGAGCAACCGCCGTCAATCTGTTTCAGCAGATCAAATTCGACGCCGTCATTCTCGATTATGTGATGCCGGGCATGTCCGGCGGTGAGGTCGCGCGCCTGCTGCGCAAGCAGAACAAAGCCATCCCGATCATCCTGCACACTGGGTACAAGGAAATCGAAGATCCTCTGCTGGAGAATGTGACCTGTACGTTGCCCAAGGGAAGCTTTGGATTCCTCATTGCCAAGCTTCGGGACTTGTTGGGCACGCGTGAGGCCGGCGCGGACATTTCCGCTGAGACTGCTGTCGAAACTCAGTCCGACTCGACTGTGCACGTGGCGTAAACGGATGTACTAGTCGGATATAATCAACTTATGTGGACGGCAACCCACAATTTGCCTCTGCTCGTGCTGAGCGCGATGGGCGCTGCGGCCTGGCTGCATTGCCTGGTGTGTCCGCGACGCCATC
Organism: Terriglobales bacterium; assembly: GCA_035716645.1. Classification (GTDB taxonomy): domain Bacteria; phylum Acidobacteriota; class Terriglobia; order Terriglobales; family Acidobacteriaceae; genus Gp1-AA112. The sequence goes on from DASTJH010000002.1 coordinate 137,223, forward strand.
TGGCACTGCTGCCGTCGCACACTCGTCCTAATCTCTTCGCCGGCGACTAATCTCCCATTCCTGCGCACCATCCTGGGATAGCTTTCACCAGCTACCCGCGATTCCACACGTACGCGCATTTTCAGAAGGAGATTTTCCATGGCAACCGAAGTCATGACTCGTCCCGCTGGGACGCAAACCGCCCTGCCCAAAATTAAGACTTCCCTTCCCGGTCCGAATGCGAAGCGCATCATCGGGGAAGATGATCGGCTCATTTCGCCCAGCTATACGCGTTCTTATCCGCTGGTCGCTAAACGTGGCCGCGGATTGATCATCGAGGACGTTGACGGCAATGAGTTCCTCGATTTCTCTGCCGGCATCGCCGTTACTTCGACCGGACACTGTCACCCGGAGGTCGTCGCCGCCATCCAGAAACAAGCAGGCGAGTTGATCCACATGTCGGGTACGGATTTTTATTACGAGAGCATGGTCCAGCTCTCAGAACGTTTGAGCCGCGTCGCGCCGATGCCTGGTCCGCACAAGTTCTATTTTGGGAATTCCGGCACGGAAGCCATCGAGTGCGCGCTCAAGCTGGCGCGCTATCACACCAAGCGCCAGGGGCTGATTGCGTTCTACGGCGCCTTCCACGGACGCACGATGGGATCGCTCTCGCTGACGGCTTCCAAGCCGCAGCAGCGTCGCCGATTCGCGCCGCTGGTGCCCGGCGTGACGCATGTTCCGTATCCCTACACGTATCGCTTCGGCGAAGGCAAGACCGAGAAAGAATACGGAATCGCCTGCGCGAAGTTTATTGAAGAGCGGCTATTCAAAACGACGGTCCCGCCGGAAGAGGTTGCCGCGATTGTCGTGGAGGCCGTGCAGGGCGAGGGCGGATACGTTCCTGCTCCGCCGGAATTCCTTCGTGAGTTGCGGCGCATTTGCGACGAGCACGGCATCATGCTGGTCGCCGATGAGGTGCAGTCGGGATCGGGACGCACCGGCAAATGGTGGGCGATTCAGCACGCCGGCGTTGAGCCAGACATCGTTTGCGTCGCCAAAGGAATCGCGTCAGGCATGCCGCTCGGCGTGACCATCGCGCGAGCCAGTGTGATGGACTGGGTTCCGGGCTCGCACGCTTCCACTTTCGGCGGCAATCCGGTCGCGATTGCTGCCGCGCTGGCCTCAATTGACGTGATCGAACGCGAAGGCATGAACAATGCAGGTCGCGTGGGAGAAGCCATGAAGCAACGCATGAGCGGCTGGGTGCAAAAGCATCCGATGGTCGGCGACGTTCGCGGCAAAGGCCTCATGCTGGCTGTCGAGATTGTAAAAGACAAGCAATCGAAGACTCCTGTCGGCAAGCAGCGAGACCAAATTGTGGAGAAAGCGTTTGCGAAAGGCGTGCTCTTCCTCGGATGCGGCGAAACGACCATTCGCCTGTCACCCCCGCTGATCGTGTCGCAACAACAGGCCGACTACGCGCTTGATGTGCTCGAAGCGTGTATCGGCGAAGTGGAGAAAGCGCAATAGATATGCCGTGTTGACCGGCACATCGAAGCGGCACTCCGCTCAATGAAGTTGTTGTCATCCCTCGGACCGCATTGCAGCCACTTTCCTCACGCAAGAGTGGTTTTGCGATCCGGGGGATCTGTTTTTCTTTACCGCGAAGAAAACGGATCCCCCGCTCCGCAACTTTGAACTGAAAAGTTCCTAAGATCTGTCCCTGCGGAGTGAGGGATGACAGTTCTGGAAATCGGCGCTCTGCTCTTATAAAGTAATTCCCCTTTTTAATTCTTTAAGCGCGCAATTCCTTAAATGTGACTTTAGGTTTCCTGCGCTACAATCCCACACCATGCCTCTCGTCCGTCCAGTCATTCAAGCATTGGATTGGCTAATTGCTCGCTCGGGTAGAGGCGTGGCGCGCTCCCCTCACCTCATTACCGGAACGCGCGGCGAAGAAGAAGCTTACTTTCATCTTCGTAAGCTCGGATACACCATCGTCGCGCGCGATTATCGCTCACCTCGCCGTCCTGGCGACATCGACCTGATCGCCTGGGAAGGCGACATGCTGTGCTTTGTCGAGGTGAAGACGCGCACCCGCCGCCACTTCATGCCAGCCGAAGCTGCGGTCGATGAAGATAAGCGCAACACGCTCTCGCAGCTCGCCCGCGAATATCTGCGGCAGTATGCGCAGGCGCATTCGCGAGCGCCGGTGTATCGCTTCGATGTAATCAGCGTTTACCTCGAAGGTAACGGGCCAGCGCAGATTGCGTTGTTTCGCGACGCATTTCCCATGTCATAGAATTGTGAATAGAAGTCGTCGGCCAAGGGAAAGGACCCAATTTGCCCGAATTACGGAAGGACCCGGTCACTGGACGCTGGGTCATCATCGCCACCGATCGCGCGCGCAGACCCAGCGACTTCACCCGTCATACCGTAGTTCTCAAAGGCGGATTCTGTCCGTTCTGTCCGGGTAACGAGAGCAAAACGCCTCCCGAGATTATGGCCTACCGCAATGGCAGCGAGCGCGATAAGCCAGGATGGTCTTTGCGTGTGGTGCCGAACAAGTATCCCGCTTTGGGAATCGAGGGTAATCTAGATCGCCGCGCCGACGGAATCTACGACCGTATGAACGGCATTGGCGCGCATGAAGTCATTATTTCTACCCCGAATCACCGGCAGACGCTCTCGACCATGCCGGAGAAAGACATTGAAAATCTGCTCTGGGCTTTTCGTGACCGCATCGTCGATCTCAAGCAGGACCGTCGCTTCAAGTACATTCTGATTTTCAAAAATCATGGCGAGGCGGCCGGCGCAACACTGGAACATCCCCATTGCCAATTGATCGCGCTGCCGATTGTGCCGCGCCGGGTGATCGAAGAGCTGGAAGGCGCGAAGCAATATTTTGATCTCAAAGAGCGCTGCATTTTCTGCGACATCGCTCATCAGGAAAGCTCCGAAGAAACCCGCCTGGTCGCCGAGAATCGTGGATTTGTGACGATCTCTCCGTATGCGCCGCGCTTCCCTTTTGAGACCTGCATTCTGCCTAAGCACCACGAATGTTCGTTCGAGAATTGCCGGGCTGTCGATGTGGAAGATCTGGCCGCGATGCTCAAGCTGGTCAGCGCCAAAATGGACGCAGTGCTCGAGCATCCCGCTTACAACCTGGTACTGCACACGGCGCCACTGGCCGGAGCGGAGTGCACCGAGTACTACCACTGGCACGTCGAGCTGATGCCGAAGCTCACCAAAGTTGCTGGATTCGAATGGGGCACCGGCTTCTACATCAATCCCACGGCACCGGAAGAAGCGGCGCGGTACCTGCGCGAAGCGGTGGTCGAAGAAGTGAGTCCCGTGAGAATTTCGTAATCCCTGAGGTTCCTGGAGTGGCAGACAATCTATTTCCGACACTCTCAGGGGTCACCCCTTCCCTGATAATTCCAGCGAGTTCCCTACTCACTTTGCGCAGAGCCGCATGGATGCTGAGTTTTTGCGAATTGTGACAGGCAATACCCGGCACAATTCCCCGCCAACAGGGAATTTCCACCCGCCCGCAGGCGCAGTTTATTCGCAGGCGATTGTCTATAAGCCTAGGAGCAAGAAGCGAGTAGCTCTCACGTAGAATAGCCATTCATGCTTTGTCGCAGCGACAATCGCACACCCGAACAGATGCGTCCGGTGCGGATTACGCCGGACTACATCGCCATGGCGGAAGGTTCGGCGTTGATCGAAGTCGGACACACGCGCGTGATCTGTACGGCCTCAATCGAAGAGACAGTACCGGGATTCTTGCGCAACAGCGGCAAGGGCTGGATCACCAGCGAGTATGGCATGCTGCCGCGCTCGACCCTCACGCGCACACCGCGCGAATCCGCTAAAGGAAGGATCGGCGGACGCACGCACGAAATTCAGCGGTTGATTGGACGATCGCTGCGAGCGATTGCTGACCTGTCCGCTTTAGGTGAGCGCACGATCTTCATCGATTGCGACGTGATCCAGGCCGACGGCGGCACGCGTACGGCCTCGATCACCGGAGCGTATGTGGCTTTGGCTTTGGCCGTACGTCGTCTTCAAGCGGCGGGCACACTGAAGAAGTCTCCGTTGCGCGACTCCGTGGCGGCGACCAGCGTGGGCATCGTCGATGGCGCGGTGCTGCTCGACGTTGCGTACGAAGAAGACTCGCGCGCCGACGTCGATATGAATTTAGTGATGACCGGCGCTGGACGCTTCGTCGAAGTCCAGGCCACGGCCGAGCACATGGCATTTGATGATGGTCAGTTTGCCGAATTGCTGCGGATCGCGAAGCACGGCATCACCGATCTGATGGGCATGCAGAAGGCCGCGCTGGAAGCGGCACGATAGTGCCGAGGCTGAGCTAGAATTTTTTCAGGAGACATGCAATGAAGATCAGCGCCGGAAAACTTGCAGGCATGAAAGCCGTTTCGGACTCGCGTGGAGTGATCGCCGCAGCGGCTATGGATCAGCGCGGCTCGCTCAAGAAATCGCTGGCCAAAGAAAAAGGCGTGAGCGACGTACCAGATCAGATGCTCGAGGATTTCAAGGTAATCGTCAGCGAGGTGCTGACCGGTCACGCGAGCGCGATCCTGCTCGATCCAGAATTCGGTTTACCAGCGGCGAAGAAGCGCAACAAGAATGCTGGACTTCTGCTCGCCTACGAGCAAACCGGTTACGACAACACGCGTCCGGGACGCATCCCCGATCTCCTCAGCCAGTGGTCGGTGCGCAGGCTCAAAGCTGCAGGAGCTGATTGCATCAAGGTCCTCATTTATTACTCGCCGTTCGACTCGGCGCAGATCAATGACGAGAAGCACGCGTTCGTGGAGCGCATTGGCGACGAGTGCCGCGGAGAGGACATTCCCTTCTTTTTAGAATTCGTCGGCTACGATCCTCAAGGCGGCGATGAGAAAGGACTGGAATACGCGAAGCGAAAACCCGAGAGCGTGATCCGCAGCATGGAAGAGTTCACCAAGGATCAGTATGGCGTGGACGTGATGAAAGCTGAAGTGCCGATCAACATGAAGTTCGTCGAAGGCACGAAGAGTTATTCCGGAAAAGGCACCGCGTACACGCGCAAAGAAGCGCTCGATCTGTTTCGCAAGTCAGCAGCCGTCGCGAAGAAGCCATTCATTTATCTTTCCGCCGGCGTGAGCAATGAAGAGTTTTCCGAGACGCTGGAGTTGGCTGCAGAATCCGGCGTGAAGTTCAATGGCGTCCTCTGCGGACGCGCGACTTGGGCAGCCGGCGTTCCGATCTTCGCCAAACAAGGCGAAAGAGCCTTCGAGCAATGGATGAAGACCGACGGCGTGGCCAACATCCAAAATGTGAACGAACGGCTGAAGGCAGCAACGCCTTGGTTTAGTGCGTATGGAGCTAAGTCGGAAGCGGCCTTGGCGTGAGCGTTCCGCCTCTGCCATTGTCATTCCGAGTGAAACGAGGAATCGCTATCGCTGCGGCGAGCTTCAGGTTCC
>DASTJH010000003.1:0-3254 GCA_035716645.1 Terriglobales bacterium
TTGTTCAACTACAATCACCTGCTCACCGCTTTGCGTTGTTTTGGTCTCCACTTTCTGTTCCGAACCGGTCTTGAGATTCCCAGTGCCCTGCGCCTTTGCGCGCATACGTTGCACGGCGTCCATCACATCCTTTTGCTGCGCCAAAACCGCATTTCCCACGTCTGTCATCCACTGAATATTCTCCGCCATCCGCTGTACCACCTCTGGAAATGCGGCCATTGCCTGCACGCTCGGGTCCCACGGCTGCTTGGCCACGGCGTCTGCTAGTGCCTTGTCCTTCAGATTTTTGTTCTTATCCATCCACTGGTCTAGCTGCATGACTTCCAACGGATAAGTGGAAGCGGCCAGCGTTTGAGCCAATAAGTCGTCGGGATAAAGCGCGATCGGCGCCACCAAAGAATCCAATTGTTCGTTAGGAATCTTGGGAGCTTCCTCCGCAGTCGTCGTTTCCTGCGATTGGGCCTCCGGCGCCTCCTGCGCCAGGACCAGAGGAGAACTCCATGGGAGCGATGCCACGCACACGATGACGATCACGCCATAGAGTGCTTGTCCGGGAAATCCGGATCGAGGGTCTCGTAAGTTCATAAATTTCCGCCTTTCTTTGGGAGTCGCGTTATTTCATCCAACGTCACCTAAGTTTGTCTCATATCTGCGTTACCGGGGAAATAGGACCTTAGTCCTATCTTCTCCAAACCTGGGAGGCGACCAGTCCTAGCTCGTCCGGCCTAAGCTGGCTTCCTCATTTCTGGACGAAGCAATCAGCGCGTCGGCTGAGATCGTCTGCGCAGGCCGGCATGGGACAAAAGTCTTATTGAGAATGCGGAGGTTTCTGCTCTAATTGCCGCTTACGTTTCTAATCATCCCATGAAATTACTGAAAATCCTCGCTGTCTCCGTCGCTCTGCTCACCACCGTCCAGGCGATGCAACAACCATCGTCTCATACTAAAGGCACGCCCACCGGAAAGCCGACCGGCCAACTCAAGCCAGGCCAGTATTGGTGGCACCCCGAGCTTTCGCCGAGCGGTCCGCTCATGGTCCTCGTGAGCGTTCCCGAGCAGACCATGCACGTGTATCGGAACGGCATCCTCATTGGCCGCTCGACCGTGAGCACCGGCTCGCAGGGCCACGCCACGCCGGGCGGCGTCTTCAGCATTCTCGGCAAGCATCGGGAGTACTATTCGAAAAAATACGACAACGCGCCGATGCCCAACATGCAGCGGCTCACCGACACCGGCATCTGCATGCACTCGGGGAATCTCCCCGGCTACCCCGCCAGCCACGGCTGCATCCGCATGCCGTTTGATTTCTCGCAGTTGCTTTTCAGCGCGACGGCGCAGGGCGGGACCGTCGTGGTGGGCGATGGCAAGGTCCCAGTGCCGCACCTCGCGTCGAGCCCCGGACTACTGCTTGCGCCGAAGGATCTCTCATCTGCAATGGTGCGTCCGCTCGCGAGCAATGAGTACGACTGGAAGCCAGAACGCAGCGCGAGCGGCCCGATCACGATGGTGGTCAGCGCGGCCGATAAAGCGATCTACGTCTATCGCAACGGCAATGTCATCGGGCGCGCACCGGTGGAGGTAAGTGGCCGCGGTTCGCTGGGGAATCATGTGTACTCGCTGCTCGAAGGCACAACCGGTCAGCAAAGCACGCTTGCTCCCGGCCGGGCCGCGCGAAAGTGGATGACCGTGACGAGCAGTGGCCGCAGCGTTCCTGCGGACAAGATCGCGTCGCGCCTGCGCGTCAACCCCGAGTTTGCGGCCAAGGTTTACGACACGCTCACACCGGGGACGACAGTCATCATTACCGATCAACCGGTCGTGCGGAGCCGCGGCAAAGCCGCGGTTCTCGAGGGCTGATCACGAAAACCACGCTCTCAGCCGACGAAGCATTGCTGCGCCTCAAAGCGGGCAATGAGCGATTCGTCGCCGGAACCGCGCGATTCGCTACCGTGCAAAAGGAGATCCTCGCAGATCTCCTTAAGGGCCAGCATCCTTATGCCACCATCCTCTGTTGCAGCGACTCCCGGGTGCCACCCGAGCTGATCTTCGACGCCGGCTTTGGCGAGCTATTCATCGTCCGCGTCGCGGGAAATGTGATATCGCCGGAAGTCGCGGGGAGCCTGCAATACGCGGGCCGCCATTTGCAGACGCCGCTCTTCATCGTCCTCGGCCACACAAATTGCGGCGCAGTCGCCGCAGCGGTCGACGCGCGCGTCCATGGCACACGGCAGCACTCGCGGATTCAGCTTCTCGTTGATTCCATCCTGCCCGGACTGTCCGATCTCGATTCGCAACTCACGCGGGAGACACTCCTCGAGCAAGCTGTCGAAGCCAACGTGCGCTGGAGCATGCGGCAGATTCTCGAAACGCCTGAAGGCCGGGAACGCCAGACCGAAGGCGTCGTGAAGCTCGTCGGCGCGATCTGCGAAATCGATACGGGCCTTGTTCGGTTTCTCGAATGACCGGCGAGCGATGCCCGCGCTCGTGAAGCCAAATTTCGCCGACAGGCGACTCGCTAGAGCGGCTCAGAATCCGCCGCCCCAGCGATATTGCCACGCGATGCCGAAGGCTTGGAAGTCGTGCTCGCGATGCGCGTTGTAGCCGCTGATGCTGTAGAGCTTCACAGACTGATAACGGTTCACCGGCAGCACGAGTGTCGCGCCGAAGCGAATGCCTTGCTGTTCAACGTCGCTTTCGACCTCATCGACCGTTGTGCGTGCCCCTTTAAAATAACCAACGTTCAGGGCCGCCCAGCCGCCGGGCGCGAAGGTATAGCTGAGCCCTGATTGCACAGCGTAAAGCGGCGCCACCTCGCGCGTCTTGCCGCCAAAAAAATCGCGATTATCCGTGTAAAAAGTGATGCCAGGAGCGAGCTCAACCGTCCATGGCCCGAATGCTTTCGAGAATCCGATCTCCGGTTTGAACGACCAGCGGTTGGTGCCGATGTTGACGAGTTTATCCCCGTCGTATTGACTCAGCGGCGCGGTAACGCGAAGGCTCATGCCGAAGATGAGATCCTGGTGGTAGTCCTTGAACTCCGCCGCCGTCAGCGCGGGTGCGCCGACGAAATTCATCGAAAGGCGGAATGCCGTATCCGCAAACCCGTCGACGTTACGCGTATGCGGCAGACCGAAGACGAGACCTTTCGCGGCGATCGAGGCGTAGGGCACGATGAGGCCAAACTGCCCGGTCTGGCCAAACGCGCCGAAGGTCGTGGCGAAACCGAGGACGCCGACGTGCGATTCGTTGCTCAC
>DASTJH010000004.1:0-30709 GCA_035716645.1 Terriglobales bacterium
TCCCAGCGCTGCCGTCAACATCCAAGCGTTTAATCGCTTCACAATTCCTCCTCGAAAGACGATTGCAGTTCCAGCACACACGTCCGCTGGAGCGCTGATCGTAAGTTGTGGTTTTGGTCTCCTCAGTAAGATGTCACCGCTACGCAGCCCGTTGGCGTAGAGGGAGCTAAATCGAAAGCTGCGGACGAGTGCGGCACGACATTCGCTATAGGCGCTTAGCAGCTTAGAAGCTGAGGAGCTCAGCAGCTTACTTGAGAAGCTTGTTATCCTCTTTACTTACGCCCTATGTTTGCGCCTTATGCGTTGCATCCCCAGGAATCTCGGGGCCGGCGGTACCCTGAGCCGCCACACGCCTATCGTCCGGATTTTCAGCGGGACCGTGATCGCGTGGTGCACTCGCGCGCCTTCCGCCGCCTCGAGAACAAGACGCAGGTGTTCACGCATCGTGGCTCGGACCATTTTCGCAATCGGCTGACGCATACCATCGAGGTCACACAAATTGCGCGAACCATAGCTTGGGCTCTGCGCCTGAATACCGATCTCACCGAGGCGCTGGCGCTGGTTCACGATATCGGACATCCTCCATTCGGACACGCCGGCGAGCGCGCTCTCGACCACGAGATGCGCGACCACGGCGACATCTTCGATCACAACCTGCACGCGCTGCGGATCGTGGAGCATTTTGAATTGCGCTATCCGCAGTTTCGCGGACTGAACCTGACGTTTGAAGTGCGCGAAGGCATCGTGAAGCACTCCCGCGATTGGAGCGCCGACGAATTTCCCGAATTGGGAGAATACTTGCTCGATCAGCGGCCTCCGCTGGAAGCTCAGGTGATCGATATCGCCGACGAAATTGGTTATAGCATCGCCGACCTTGATGATGGAGTGGAAGCCGATATTCTCTCCATCTCCGCCATTCGCAAAGGGCTGCCGACATTCGCGCGCATCTGGCAGCAGGTCGAGCAAGCGTACCCCGATGCGCTGCCGAAGCTTCAGTTCAGCGAGACCTTACGACGAATCCTCGACGCAATGGTCACGGATGTGATCCATGCCAGCGGCCACCGCATTCGCATGAACCGAATCAATCGCTCGCAAGACGCGCGGTTGTGCCCGGAGCGCCTGCTCGGTTTCAGTTCGGAAATGGATGCGCAGCGGCACGAGATCAAGCAATTCCTCCATGCCAATCTCTACGACAGCCCAGAGCTGAGCGCCGATCGCGCCGGCCTCGAACAGGCGATCTCGGATGTCTTTCGTTTCTGGATGTCGCATCCGGAAGAACTCCCGGACGGTCATCGCGAGGAACTGGAAAACGAGAAACCGGCCCGAGTGGTCTGCGATTACATCGCCGGCATGACGGACAACTTCCTGCTGCGCGAGCACGAACGGCTGTGTGGAAAGGTGAAACCAACGTCGTAGCAACGGTTTCTTGCCACACGCAGGTATCTCAACTTAAGTTGTCATCCTGAGCAACCGACCTCGCGATAGCCAAGTTATGGATCCAATGAACAGTTCGCGCATTATAGACGCCTTGAACCGGAGCCGGTGCGAGCGCCGAAGGCGCGGCATTCTTTTAGCCCAGCCCGTGAGGGCTGGGTGAGGTGCACCGAACATCCCGAGCGCCGGAGGCGCGGCACTCATCGCTGCACGTTGCCGGTGCCGCCCCTCCGGGGCTCTGGACTGCTGTATCCGCAATACCCAGGCCTCACGGCCTGGGCTAAAGGAATTCCGGCCTACGGCCTCTTTACTGCGAAATCCCAGCGTATCTGCCCCAGACAGAATTTGTTCATAGCTTCCTTACAGAGCTTCAAGCATTTCCGGAATCACGCCTTGCAGGAGAGCCGCAAATTGGCCGCGGACCCGCTTACCAGTTTCCAGAACTTCTTCGTGGTTAATCGGCTGGTCGAGGATTCCGGCGGCCATGTTGGTCACCACCGAGATTGCCAGAACGCGAATCCCGCAATGCCGTGACACGACAACTTCGGACACGGTAGACATGCCGACTGTGTCGGCGCCGATCGTGCGTAGAAAGCGGATCTCGGCAGGAGTTTCATAACTTGGACCTGGTACCGCGGCGTACACGCCGGAGAATATATCGATTCCCAGCCGCTTCCCTTCCCGCAGCGCTACTTCGCGCCAGTCCCGATCGTAGGCATGTGTCATATCGGGAAAGCGCGGACCGAAGCGGTCATCGTTCGTGCCAATGAGCGCATTCGTACCTTGCAGATTGATGTGATCGGTTAGCACCACCAGGCATCCCTGCTTAAGCTGCGATCCGATTCCCCCGGCGGCGTTGGTGAGCACCACGCCTTGAATACCGAGCCGGCAAAATACGCGCATGGGAAACGTAACGCGGCGCATGTCTCCACATTCGTAGTAGTGAATGCGGCCTTGCATCGCGGCCACGGGAACATCACCTACCTTGCCGATCACGAGATTGCCCGCGTGGCCTACGGCAGTGGAGGTGGGAAAATTCGGGATGCTGGAGTATGGAATCGAGACGCGCTCCGCCAGCTCATCGGCAAAGTCGCCGAGACCGGAGCCGAGCACGAGCGCGATTTGCGGACGGAGATTCGTGTTGGTGCGAATGAAGTCGGCGGCTTCGCCGGCGAGGATGTAATCGTTGATCGCGAGAGTATTGCTCATTGTCAATTCAATTTCTGTCATCCTGAGTGAGGGCGAACGCCCGAGTCGAAGGACCCCTACAGTCCGTCCCCTAAAAGTGCCGACCTAAATTTTGGAGTCTCCGGCACGCTGTGCTGATTTGGCGCGAAAGCCTGAAGGGGAGCGAAGCATCAACATTCCTGGGGTCCTTCGATTCGGGCGTTCGCCCTCACTCAGGATGACAGAGTTGAAAACGACCTCAGCACCTCAGTGTTGCACCAGCAAGCTCACAATCGAAGCCGACATCAAATTCGCCATCGTGCCTGCAAGCATGGCGCGAAAGCCTAATCGCGCGAGTTCGCTGCGTTTGTTCGGCGCCAGCGCGCCAATGCCGCCGATCTGTATGCCAATCGACGAGAAATTTGCGAAGCCGCACAACGCAAATGTGGCGATCACGACCGACCGAGGATCCAGCGCTGACTTAGCTACGCCCAGCGCCTGATAAGCGACTAATTCATTGATCACCATGCGCGTGCCCAGCAGATTGCCTACAGGAATCGCGTCTTTCCACGGAACGCCGATAGCGTAGGCAACCGGGGCGAAGATGTGGCCGAGCAGACTCTCCAGGCTCGCGGGAAAGAACGCCAGATGCCGATGGATACCGCCGAAAATGCCATTGATCAACGCAATCAGCGCCAGAAACGAAATCAGCATAATCGCCACGTTGAAGGCCAGCTGTCCGCCATCGATCGTACCGCGCGCGATCGCGCCCAGGATGTTGTCGTCCTGCTTGAGGTCCTCTTCGGACATCTCGACTTTGCCTTCCGTTTTCGGGGTTTCCGTTTCGGGAACGAGGAGCTTGGCCATCAGGATCGTACCGGGCGCGGTCATGATCACCGCAGCGAGCAGGTGCTTGGCTTCCACACCGAACGCTATGTAGGCGGCCATGATCCCGCCGGAGACGTGCGCCATACCTGCGGTCATGATCGTCATCAGCTCCGATTTGGTGCACTCGGGCAAGAAGGGACGAATCGTGAGGGGCGCCTCGGTTTGCCCCATGAAGATCGACGCGGCAACATCGAGCGACTCGACGCCGCTGACTTTCATCGTGAGCTTCATCAGCCAGGCAAAAAAGCGGATGATGAGCTGCATGACGCGGAGGTAATACAGCACCGCAAAAAACGCCGAGATGAAGATGATCGTCGGCAGTACCTGAAAGGCGAAGACGAATCCTACGGGCGGGCTGGGAATGCCGAGTTTCCCAAAAACGAACTCGCTGCCCGCGGACGCGTAGCCGAGAAGAGTCGTAACGCCGTCGCCGGCAGAAGCCATGATGCGCTGCCCAAATGTCCAGCGAAGCACGATCACGGCAAACACGAACTGGAGTCCCAGTCCCCAGATCAGTGTTCGCACGCGAATCGAGCGGCGGCTCGTGGAAAACACATAAGCCAGCGCGACCAGCGAGACAATACCTATTAGTCCTGTGAGTCGGATCATTCGTTCCTTTGAAACAGGGGACAGGTTACGGGGAACAGGTTACAGGTGAGTTCATAGGCGGATCGGATATCGTCTTGAAATCCACTTACCTGCAGGAATCCTCTGTATCTCTGCTGACCTGTCACCTGTCACCTGTAACCTGTAACCTGTTTTCCCGTCCTTCAATAACTCGTCGAATCAATTTGCCATTCGCCCGAGGCGCGCTCCCACCAATGCGATAGCTCTCGAGAATCATCTCCTCGGCTTCCTTCACGCGCGCCTCGGGATTCACGTGCAACGTGCAAATTGGCTCGCCCTCTTCAACGCGATCGCCGAGCTTTTTGTGGAGCACGATACCGACTGCCGGATCGATGGCATCTTCTTTGCGTTCGCGTCCACCTCCCAGCACCAGGCTGGCGACGCCGACGCGCTCGCAGTCAATCGACTGAACATATCCTGCGTGGCGGCTACGAACTTCGCGCCGGCTGCGGGCTTGCGGCAGCTCGCTGGTGTCGCGCAGGGATTGCGGATCGCCGCCCTGGAGCTGCGCCACTTCGCAGAACTTCTCGAATGCCGAGCCGTTCGCGATCGTCTGCTCACCCAGCTTGCGGCCTTCTTCGACCGATTTTGTTTTATCGCCGAGGTAGAACATCCACGCCGCGAGTTCCAAGCTGAGGTCGCGCAAATCCGCGGGACCTCCGCCTTTCAGCACTTCCACGCACTCGACAACTTCGAGCGCGTTGCCCACGTTGTGTCCGAGCGGTTGATCCATATCGGTGATCAGCGCGACCATGCGTTTGCCCATGCGGGTACCCGCATCGACCATCAGCTCGGCAAGGTGTACGGCGTCGGATTCTTTCTTCATGAACGCTCCGGAGCCGGTCTTCACGTCGAGCACCAGCGCGTCGATACCCTCCGCGAGCTTCTTGCTCATGATCGACGCGCAGATCAGCGCCGGACTCTCGACGGTGCCGGTCACGTCGCGCAGCGCGTAAATCTTCTTGTCGGCCGGAGCGATCTGTTCGGTTTGTCCGACGAGCACCAGCCCGCATTGCCCGAGCACACGGCACATCTCGTCGAGGGAAAGGTTTACGTTGAAGCCGGGGATAGATTCCAGTTTGTCGAGCGTGCCCCCGGTGTGGCCGAGGCCGCGTCCGCTGATCATGGGCACGCGCAGCCCGCCCGCAGCAACAATCGGCGCGAGAATCAGCGAAGTCTTGTCTCCAACGCCGCCGGTCGAGTGCTTATCCACTTTCTTGCCCGACAGGTCGGACCAGTCGAGCGTCGCACCCGAGTGCAGCATCGCTTCGGTCAGCGTCGCGATCTCCGCGCCCGTCATGCCGCGCAGCAGCACAGCCATGAGCCAGGCGGACATCTGATAATCCGGGAATTCGGAGTGAGTGTATCCGCTGACGACGAACTGAATCTCTTCGCGCGTGAGCTCGTGCCCGTCACGCTTTTTGCGGATGAGATCGACGATGCGCATGATTCGCCGAGGCGAGACAATCTCCTGCTGCGATGAAGTTGGGAAGGGACAGCTTACAGGAACTCTGCTCAGGTGAATAGCAGAAAGAAAAACCTCGCCACTCCAACCCAGCGTTGATCGTCTTCATCCAATCCTCAACCAATTTCACTGGACAAGCGCCTGCAGAGTTTGCTGGATTGTGTGAAGACGCAGCATGGCTGAGTCCTAGCGAAAGCTATGTCTGGAATGATTTCGGAGGGACTATGAGGCGAGGCAATTGGGTACTTTCATCGATGTTGCTGGCGGCAATGAGCCTGCCGGCACAAACAATCGGAGGAGCAAGGCTCGTGCAAAGCGCACAACCGGCCGTATCGCCGAGCCACTATTACGTTACGGTGGCGGCGAAGCACAAGAGAACCGTGAAGAGGCGCACCAAAAAGAAATCGGCGATGATCGTCGGCGGCTCGGCTCTGGGCGGTGCAGCCATTGGCGGACTGGCTGCCGGAAAGAAAGGCGCGGCGGTCGGGGCTTTGGCCGGCGCTGGCGGCGGATACGTTTATGACCGCAAGACGCAGAATAAGCCAGTAGTCCCGAAATAAATCTCACGCTCGCGAAAACAAAGAGCCCAATCCGAAAGGACTGGGCTCTTTTGGTTGATACGGTGAATTAGAAGATCAGCTTCAACGCAATCTGCAACTGGCGGGATGAACCTGCGTCGCCGGTAGGATTGCGCGTGGCGCGGATCACTCCGAAGCTCGCGCTGCCCGGCTGTGCGGTTAATCCCGGGTTGCCGAAGTTCGGATGGTTGAAGAGGTCGAAGGTCTCGATGCGGAACTCGTTGCTGAGCCGCTCCGTGATCTTCGTCGTCTTCGTCAGCGAGAAATCCACGTCTTCGAATCCGGGCCCGACCAGAGAGTTGCGGCTCAGGTCGCCGAAATGATAGACGTTCGTGCCGTTCACTACCGCAACCGGAATCGTGAACGCTTGTCCTCCCGTGCAGGTCGCCGCCTGCGTGGGATCGCACACCGAATTCGAGAAATACTGGACAAAACCGCTGGGCAAGATCGTCGTGCCCACCGGCGACAACGGACCGGTGAGGTCAGGACGCAAATTGCCAATGCCGGTAAAGCTTGCCGTGGTCGCGCCCGTCTTCGGGCTGCCGGACGTAATGCTCAACGGATTGCCGCTCTGGAGCTGAAGAATTGTGCCAAACCTCCAACCAGAGACTAGACGGTTTGCCTTGAACGGAAGTTCGTACGTTCCGCTGAAAGTAACGTGATGGCGTGCGTCGAAGTCAGACGGTCCGTAATCCGCGAACGGATTCAAGCTGTTCTGGACGGTGACGCCCTCGAAGTTCTGCGAGGCTTCATCGAGCGACTTCGACCAGACATAGTTCGCGTCGAATTGGAAGCCCCTGGAGAAATGCTTAGTTCCGGTGATCCAAAGAGCATTGTAGTTCGACGTGCCATTGCTGGTGTCTTCGCTGATGTTACCTAAGGCTGTGAGCTGGGTTCCGCTTGGCGTAACCGGGATGATCGGACTATCCGCAGCGAGCGCCGGGAACGGCCGCACTCCTGAAGGCAGAATCTGGTTCTGATTCAAGCCCATTTCCAGGTGCGTGCCCTTGGATCCGAAGTAGCCCGCCATGACGCCTAAGGTCGGCGTGATCTGCTGCTGGATGTTGAAGTTATACGACTGGACATAAGCGTCGTTGAAGTTAGGATCGATGTTGCCCGGCGCCAGTCCGCTGCCGGCCGCATCGGTCAGCAAAGTCGCGAAGGTCGTGTTAGGCACGGCTTTGGATGAAGTGAACGAAATTGGCAGCGCGAAGGGTGGATTGCCGGAGAAGATCGTTGGCAGAGGCTGATCGTACATGATGCCGTAGCCACTTCGCACAACTGTCTTCCCATTATGGAACACATCCCAGGCAAACCCCAGGCGGGGCTCAAAGAGCTTATTGTTCTGATGATATTCCTGGTTGAATCCATTCGTTCCGAGCTGGACTAATGAAGATGTTGCGGGATCGAACAACACGGAGCGGTTTAGAGCTTCCGTCGGAGTGAAGTTCCACTCATAGCGAAGGCCCAGTTCCAGCGTCAGGTAGGGTTTGATTTTGTAGTTATCCATCGCGAACAGCCCGATCGCCGGTTCGCTCACGCGCGCAGGGCGGTTGCTGCCCAAAGTGATGGCAAAAGCAGTGGGCTGCGCCGCCAGGAAGGCTGCGGTTGTGGAGAAGGTGAGGCTGCCCTCGTCACCGGTGAAGCTGTTGCCGAAAAAGCGACGCCACTCGCCGCCGAACTTGAAGGAGTGGTTACCCTTCAGATAACTCACCGTGTCCGAAGTCACGGTGGTCAGATCACCACGGCCCTGTGGGAAGTTTCGCTCACCACCAAATTGGAGACCTTCGTCAGTGATACTGATGTGCGGGATTCCGACCGGCCCGGAGAGACCATTCTGAATGCCAAAAGCGCTTGGGTCGAGTCCGGCGTTCTGGGTGTCGGAAACGAAGGTGATGTGGATGCGATTTAAGCCGGCGCGAAAATCATTGACCAGCTTGGGATTGAAAACATGCGTTTCATTCAACGTGAAAAGTTGGCGGTGCGACTCGCGAGCATCGCCGCCTCCCGGGATCGTCGCGCCGGATAGATTCGGTTCGAGGCGTTGGTCGCGCTGGAAAACGTAGTATCCATGCAGGCGATCGTTGTCGTTGAAGTTGTAACCGATATCGCCCGTGCCCTGATCGATGTTCACCGGCGCCACGGCTCCGCCTGAAAACGCGTTGAAGTTTCCAGCCGGTACTCCCGCCGGTATCAGCGCCAGAAGTTTCTGAACGTTCGGGTCGGTCGCTGACGCGCGCTGCGCCGCCGTCGGCACGCTGGAGGACAATGCCAATGCCTGGCGCTGCCTTAATCCTTCATAACTGCCAAAGAAGAAAGCTTTGTCTTTCCAGATCGGTCCACCGAGGTCGCCGCCGAAATCATTGCGCTTGAACGCATTCATCGGTGAGCCTGTCTGGTTGAAGTAGTTGCGCGCATCGAGATCGTTGTTGCGCAAGAAGTCGAAGGCTTCGCCGTGGAACTGGTTGGTTCCCGAGCGGGTGGCGATATTTACGACCTCGCCGGAGTTGCGGCCATATTCGGCGCTTGGCGTCTGGTTGTCGAGCGTGAACTCGGAGACTGTATCGATCGTCGGCTGGAACGTGACCTGCGAGTTGGCCATATCGTTCAGGTTGATGCCGTTGATCATGAAGTTCGTGGTGCCTTCACGCTGGCCGGCGCTGACGATGCCGAACGAGCCTTGTCCGCGCAAAGGAGCGGTCAGGAATCCGTTGGCTGGGGGAATCACCGTGCCCGGTGTGAGCGTTGCCAGATCTACGAAGTGGCGTCCGTTCAGCGGAATCTCCTGCACTGTCTTCTGGCTGATCGTCTGTCCCACGGTCATCGTGGACTGTTCGACGACCGGCACACTTCCTTCGACGGTCACAACTTCGCTGGCTTGCGCGATTTTCAGTTGGAAGTTCTGCGTGGTCGTGCGACCCACCTGGAGAACCAGTCCTTTCGCCACCTGCTTCTGCATGCCGGAGGCGCTTACGGTGACGTCATAGTCGCCAATGGGCAACGCGGGGACCTGGTAGTTGCCGGCGCCGTCGGTCTGTACGGTTTGCGTGACATGCGTCGCCGTGTTGGTCACGATCACGGTCGCGCCGGGGATCGCCGCGCCAGAGGCGTCGGTGATTGCTCCCTGCACCGTGGCATTCGACTGCCCAAACAGGCTGGAGGTAAACAGCAGTGCGACAAAAACAAAGAGCGAGCGATACAAAAATCGCCCTCGGGGAAAGCGTACGTGCATCTGTAATCTCCTAAAGTGGGTAAACCTGAGTTGCTCAAATGCAACTGACTGGCCAAAGTCTTGGGACGTAAGTAGGGAAAAACAATGAGCTTACGGTGGGGACGAGATGCGATCTACAGAAAACAGGAACTTGCCTATGAGAATGTGTATCGCCTAGCGTTAACTGCGTCTATAATTCCGACCCTGAATGCTGCGGCCCCGCAGCAGTGGTGGGTGAGCGATGTTGCGTTTGCTTTCGGCAGTTTTCGCGAGAATGCGGGAAAAGCAGTCGTCGAGAATTGCCGCTTGCGCGGTGCGGGTGATTTTTCTGTTTTGGCTCGCGCTCGTCACGGCGCAGCCCAGCTTTTCCGATGTCAAGTTCCGGATCAGAACCACGGGCAGAGACGGCGTTGCGCGCGAGCGCGTCGTGTACGTCCACGGCCAGCGGATTCGCACGGAGATGCCAGATGGGCGCATCAGTATCCGCCAATGCGATCTACATCAGTTCGTGCGTCTGAACGATG
Source organism: Terriglobales bacterium (assembly GCA_035716645.1). Lineage (GTDB taxonomy): Bacteria > Acidobacteriota > Terriglobia > Terriglobales > Acidobacteriaceae > Gp1-AA112. Next base: position 9,895 of record DASTJH010000004.1, read on the forward strand.
AGACGAAGACCTTCCGCGTGCTTCCCATTTTGGAACCACCCGCAGACTTGCCGCCCGACCCAAGCGAAGCTGAACCGGCGCATTGCCGAGTAACGCCGCGTCGCGTAGCAGAAGACACTGGAGAAAGCCAACCGATGTTCGGTACGACAGCCGAACACATCCGGTTTTGGATTTACCTCGATCCTGTGCCGGGATCGTGTCCAAGCAATCGGCAGCGGCCGTCTTTTCTCAGCCAGGAGCGCGATGGATGGTACATCGAGGTTCCCGATTTTCCCGAGTGTCCGGCGCGTTCCGAAAAAGAACGGCTTGCGCTCACATCCTTCGCCGCGCCCGATCGATATGTTCGGCCTGACGGCTCGCTCAGCCCGACACTGCTTCCGGCAAAATTGGAAGTGAAGGTCCCCCAAGCCCAGCAGATGCAAACGGAGTTCCAGGAGGAAATGCTGGATTTCTCGACGGATCCTCTCGATTCAAGTCTCTTTGAAATTCCCGCCGGCTACGCTGCCGCGACTGCCGGGAATTGTGCAGCCAAGAATCCGATTGTAACCACGCCGCCGGATGGCACGCCGGTGTACGACGCCGAGTGCATTACCACGGCGCCGAAACTCATCCGGAAAGTCGAGCCAGAATATTCCGAACGTGCGCGCAAGAAGAAAATCGAAGGCACGGTCGTGCTTTCGATGATCATCGATCCCCTTGGCGATGTTCGCGACATAAAGGTGGAGCGCTCGCTTGAACCAAGCCTTGACGAGCAGGCGATCAAAGCTGTGGGACAGTGGAAATTTGCAGCAGGAATAAAAGACGGACAGTCTGTCAATACCGCGGTAAAGATCGAGATCACTTTCAGGCTGTATCGGTGATCCCGGCACGCCACACAACCGCTCGTGCTAGATAAGCCATCTTTCAAGAACTGCTAAAATTGATAGTTCCCTTCCATCCGAGATGTGGACGAGCGGAGGGAGAGGTGCGTTTGGGGAGAGTGTTATGTCTGAGATGAATGGAACAGGCTTGCGGCTGAAAACCGGTCTGGCGGAGATGCTCAAGGGTGGCGTGATCATGGACGTCACCGATGCCAAACAAGCGGAGATCGCCGAGCGCGCGGGAGCGGCGGCGGTGATGGCTCTGGAGCGCGTGCCGGCGCAGATTCGCGCCGAAGGCGGCGTCGCCCGCATGGCTTCGATCAAGAAGATTCGCGAGATCATGCAGACGGTCTCGATTCCGGTGATGGCGAAGTGCCGCATCGGACATTTTGCCGAAGCGCAGGTGCTGCAGGAGATCGGCGTCGATTACATCGACGAGTCCGAAGTGCTCACCCCCGCCGACGAAGCTCATCATGTGGACAAGCACGCTTTCCGCGTTCCTTTCGTTTGCGGCGCACGCGATCTCGGCGAAGCGCTGCGACGCATCGCCGAAGGCGCGGCGATGATCCGCACAAAAGGTGAAGCCGGCACAGGCGACGTAGTCCACGCCGTGAAGCACATGCGGCAGATCGTGAAAGACATGCGCTCGCTCACCGTGCTCGGCGAAGAAGAACTCTACGCTGCCGCGAAAGAACTGCGCGCGCCCTACGAACTCGTGCGTATGGTGGCCAAAGCCGGCAAACTGCCGGTGCCGAATTTTTCCGCCGGTGGCATCGCTACACCCGCCGACGCGTCTCTGGTCCGCCAGCTCGGAGCAGAGGCAGTGTTCGTCGGCTCCGGCATTTTCATGCATGATTCCATCCACTTCGCTCCGGCCGACGAAGCCGAACGGCGCGCCCGCGCGATTGTTCGCGCGACCACGCACTACGACGATCCTAAAGTCCTGCTCGAAACCAGCGAAGAGTGCACCGGCGCAATGAAGGGACTCGCCGTCGCCGCCATGGCCGAAGCCGACATGCTGCAAAAACGCGGCTGGTGAGAGCCTTTACCACAGAGACACAGAGACACAGAGAAAACAAATAACTGCTTTTCTCTGTGCCTCCGTGTCTCTGTGGTGAAACATGTATGAGCGATCCCGTCACAATTGGTGTGCTAGCCCTGCAGGGCGACTATGACGCCCATCGGCAGACGCTTGAGCGACTCGGTGTGCGCACGGTTCTCGTTCGCAATCCCGAGGAGTTGGAGTCGATCGATGGACTCATCATTCCAGGCGGCGAATCGTCTACATTCCTGAAATTTCTCGAGCGCAACGGATTTCTGAACAAGCTGCGCGAATTCGTCTTATCGAAGCCGAGCTTCGGCACTTGCGCCGGCGCGATTCTTCTGGCGAAGGACGTTCGCAACCCTGCGCAAACCAGCCTCGGCGCGCTCGACATCACAATCGAACGCAACGCCTACGGCCGCCAGATCGACAGCAGCATCGTGACAGCACCGACGAAGCTCGGCGGCGAGCCGCTGGAGATGGTGTTCATCCGCGCTCCGCGGATCGAGCGAACTGGAGACGGCGTCGAAGTACTAGCCGAGCGGGATGGGCATCCTGTGCTGGTGAAGGAAGGAAGAGTCCTGGCGGCAACGTTCCATCCTGAGCTATCGGGAGATCTTCGTGTGCACCAGTTGTTTGTCGATCTCGTGAAGAAAGAAAAACGGGGGTAAGCACGCGGGATGATTGCCTTTGTCATTCCGAATCCGCGCAGCGGAAGAGAAATCCCTACCCTCTTCCGGGCTGCCTCGGGCTGGCAGATTATCTTCTTACGCTCGAGGTAAGCGGGACGACGCCAGATTCCTCCATTCAGGATTGGTTTTCCCGATCAGCGCGATTTTCTTTTCCCGACGCCAATTTTGATCTCTTTTTCGCGAGCAATTGCTTTCAAAATGTCGCTATAGCACTCGAAGTAGACAAGTCGATCTACTCGGTAGCGAGTGGTGAAACTGTCAGCACTGCCGATTTTGTGTTGTGCTCGGCGTCGATGCAGGTTGTTGGTTACGCCAACGTAAAGAGTGCCGGAGAGGCTCGCGAGGATGTAGACGAAGTAGGTCCTAGGCACGGACACAAATTCTAGCCATATTCGCTCTAAGATCCAAAGATTCCTCGTCTCCAGGAGCACGCACAAGGGTAGGGTTTCCTCTTCCGCTGCGCGGATTCGGAATGACAAAGACAGTCGGTTTAGAATCCTGCTCATGGCGTTGCTGCTCGCGGTGCTCATTCTTCTCATAGCCCTGGGCACTGTTGCCATGTTTCTCTTGCGCCACTGGATGCCCGCGGTAGCTTCGGGCAGCGCGCTCGCTTTTGATCATCAATTCCACGTCTCTCTCTGGTGGATGGGCGGAGCCTTTCTCCTCTCTCAGCTCTTGCTCGCACTGATCGTCTGGCGGTTCCGAAACGGGAAACGCCTTCGGCGCGGGGCGGTAGCAATTCCCTTCCTGGAACTCGGAGCCATGGTGGCCGCAACGGCTCTCTACCTCTGGATGGGTGCGACCGGCGGCATGTTTGCCAGCACTTCCGCACCGGCCGAGTCGGCTTCGGCGCTGCACATCGAAGTCACCGGCGTGCAGTTTGCCTGGTACTTCCGCTATGCGGGTGCCGATGGAAAATTTGGGAGCATCCGGCCTGAATTGATTGATGCTTCTGTCGGCAATCCGCTCGGCCTGGATCGCCGCGATCCTGCCGCCCGCGACGACGTCGTATCTTCTCAACTCGTGATTCCTGCAAACAGGCCGGTAGAGCTGACGCTGCATTCGCAGGACGTGGTCCACAGCTTCTACATCCCGCAAATGCGAACACAGATGAACGCCGTTCCCGGCATGACCACGCACTTACTCTTGAACGTCAGCCGGATCGGAACCATCGAAGTCGATTGCACGCAACTTTGCGGGCTAGGCCATTACCGCATGAAAGCCGTGGTGCGCGTTCTGTCGCCGCAGGATTTTGCGGCGTGGAAAAACACCGAGTTCGCCCACGCAGCCGCAAAGGCGGAATGATGAAGGAGCCCTCCTCTCATCACGATCCTTCTGGACTGACCGCCGCTCGCGGATCGGACCGCGTTGTTGGCCGCCTGTTCAGCCATGATCACAAAATCATCGGCATCGAGTATCTTGCACTCTCTTTGATCGCTGTTGCCGCCGGCATGGCGCTCTCCCTGCTGATGCGCATTCACATCGTTTGGCCGCTGGCGAAGCTTCCCATTTTGGGACAAACGCTGCCTGAAGATTACCTCGCTTGGGTGACAATGCACGGCACGATCATGGTTTTTTTCGTGCTGACGACGGCACCGCAAAGCGCGCTCGGCAACTACCTGCTGCCGCTCCAGATCGGCGCGCGAGAGATGGCGTTTCCCTGGCTGAACCTGGCGGGCTTCTGGACCACAGCACTGTCGTTTCTCGTAATGATGGCGGCCTTCTTCGTTCCTGGTGGCGCCCCGATTTCTGGCTGGTCGCAGTACACGCCGATGTCGGCGATTCCCGCGCCGGGCGATGCTCTGGGGATGGACCTGTGGATCGTAAGCATCGGCATCTTCTGTATTGCGTCGGTGATGGGCAGCATCAATTTCATTGTGACACCGCTCCGCTCGCGAGCGCGAGGCATGTCCCTCATGCGCATGCCGCTGACGGTCTGGTCATGGATGGTGACCGCAGTTCTGACCGCGCTTTCGTTCAGCGTGCTCTTTGGCGCCGCGATCATGCTGCTCTGCGATCGCCATTTCGGCACGAACTTCTTTGTTCCCGGCGGGCTGGTCCTCAGCGGCAAGCTGATCGATCACCACGGCGGATCGCCGCTTCTGTGGCAGCACCTGTTCTGGTTTTTCGGACATCCTGAAGTTTACATCGCGATTCTTCCCGGAATGGGAACCGTCTCGACCATTCTCTCGACCTTCTCTCGCCGTCCGGTCTTCGGCTATCGAGCGATGGTCTATGCCACAGTCGCAATCGGCTTCCTCGGATTTCTGGTCTGGGGACATCACATGTTTGTCAGCGGCATGAACATCTATGCCGTCGACGCCTTCTCGGCGGTGACGCTGGTCATCGCCGTCCCTTCTTCGGTGAAGACGGTGAACTGGCTCGGCACGATGTGGGGAGGACGCCTACGCCTGACTACGCCGATGCTGTTTGCCATCGGGTTCGTTTCGTTCTTCATTAGCGGCGGAGTTACCGGACCGCTGCTGGCTGAGCCGGAGCTGAATCAGTATCTGCACGGGACGTACTTCGTCGTGAGCCACTTTCACCTGATCATGGCCATGGCTTCCGGCTTCGGCATTTTTGCCGCGACCTATTATTGGTTCCCGAAAATGTTTGGCCGCATGATGAACGAGACCCTGGGACGCATCCACTTCGTGATCACGTTTCTCGGGGCGTACGCGATCTTTCTTCCTATGTACGTGCTGGGATTGGCGGCGCATCCGCGGCGCTACGCGCAGCTCTTTGGCTCGGCAGATTACTTACAGCCGCTGCTCCCGATTCAGAAGTTCATCACCATCGCGGCATTCATCACGGCGGCGGCGCAGCTCATCTTTCTTTGGAATTTTTTCTGGAGTCTTCGTCATGGCAAAACTGCGGGCGAGAATCCGTGGCAGGCAACAACGTTGGAATGGTCCACCGCCTCGCCACCGGTCCCCGGCAATTTTCTCGAGCTGCCCGTGATTTATCGCGGTGCGTATGAATTCGCACCGGCGAACGATCCCGATTTCCATCCGCAATGGTTGGCAGAGGAAGCGGAAAAGTGATGAAATGTGAGCAGCGGCCGTTCGCCCAGCGCGCATCGAGGCATGTATGCCAGCGGTAAAGACCCCCTTCCCTTCCCGAGTAAGCGCGCCCGACTCCGGCGGACGCGGCACCGACCATAAAATCCCGACTGGCGGCGGGGGTGACGGCGACTGGAAGCCGCACCGCGGAAGGCGCGGTCCACGCGAACGTCTCATGCGCTATCGCATGGGACTAGGCGTGATGATGGTCTCGTCGCTGATGCTCTTTGCTTCGGTCGCCAGCGCATTTTTCATCCGCAAAGATTCCTTCGTCTTCGATCAGCTCACGCAGGGATACATCAACGACTGGCATCCGGTCGCGATTCCCTCGCTTCTGTGGTGGAACACTCTGATGCTCGTGCTGAGCAGCATCGCGCTTGAGTTCGCGCGCCGCCAGTACTTCCGCGAAGACGTTGTAATGGACGAGTGGCTGGGGCTGGCTCGTCCGACAATCCGTCGCGCGCTGCCCTGGGAAGCCATCTCGCTCGTGCTCGCCTCCGGCTTCGTGATCGGACAGCTCGTAGCCTGGCGTGAGCTGTATCAGCAAGGCATTTTCTTCGGCAGCAGCGCCAGCAGCCACTTCTACTTTCTACTGACCGCGTTGCACGGCGTGCACCTGCTCGGCGGCATGGTCGTGCTGCTGTGGGCAATTCTCGGCACGCTCGTCGGACGCAGCATCGAATCGCGGCAGATCACGGTGGACGTGACCGCCTGGTATTGGCACGCGATTACGCTCGTCTGGTTCGGCGTCTTCGCGCTGTTGAAATACTGCCAATGAACTCTCGCGCGCGCTTCCGATCCGGCATTTTCGTTCTGTTGCTCGCCCTCTCTTCAATTGCGAGCGCGTGTCCAACGTGCACGGCCGATGCGGCCTCGGCCGATCCACACACCCAACGCGGCTTGAGACGAGGAATCCTCGTGCTGCTATTGCCGGCCGTAGGAGTGCTGGCGGGCATAGGCGTTGTAGCGTACAAACACCGGAACGGCTGAGGTGAGAGATTCTTGTTTCTCGCGTTGCGCGGCGTGCGTTGGTGCGAAGGAAGGACTCGAACCCTCACGGTTTTACCCGCCAGATCCTAAGTTCGCCGCAGCTGAAGAATCAATAACTTAGCTGCAGCGCTACCGGATGCTCTGAATTGCTATACCTCAATATCTATGAGGATCAGGACGAGATAGCATATCGTTCATAGCGCTAGGTAAGGTTTGCGGGTGGGCACAAAATTGGGCACGGTGCGCAGCGAATTCAGATCGCCCTGCAACAAGGCGCACCAAAGGCGTCCGATACGCTGGTCGATCCAGAAATCCTTGTCGTCCAGATGGATCGCCAACCAACTGGGCAGCACAGCCGATCTGGAATAGCATTTCGCCCAAATTGTGGTCCTTGGAGCATCGTGCATTCGGAGTCCTTTCGACTAGAACAAACCTGCCAACAGGGAATTCTCGTTATAGGCGACATCGCTCTCGCCGGTTATGCTGGCCCGCGTTCCTCGCCCAGGTCGGCTAGTTCGATCCGTAGCATATCGGGACGGCTGCTATGGCGCAGGCCTACTTCGAGCGAAACCACCCCTTTTCTAATCAGCTTTTCCAGCTCCTGCTCGAAGGTTTGGACTTCGTCATAGTTGCCGCTAGACATGGCTTCGACGAGCGCGCTCCAATCCTCTCCACGATCGATCACGGCGCGAGTGCGCGAGCTGGAGCGCAGAATTTCGAAGCTAGGCACGCGTCCCCCATCTTTGCGCGGCAGGAGCTGCTGGGCGATCAAGTACCGGAAGCTGCGCCCGAGAAGTCCGCGAATGCGCTTGTGTTCCTCCAAAGGAAATAGGCTCACGATGCGCTCCGCGGTTCGTACTACGTTTGCGGTCTCCATGCTGGAGATGACCAGGCGTCCCGTATCCGCGGCGGTCAGCGCGAGCTCGGTGGTGTGTCGGTCCGACAGGTCAGAGAGCATGATCACCTTCGCGCCCTGTCTCAGTGCAGACTGCATACCCAGTTCGTAGTTTGGCATATCACTGTAGAGCTCACGCTGATGCACGAGACTGTTCTTATGCAGGTGCAGAAATTCGACCGGATTTTCGAGCGTCACGATGTTGTAAGCGCAGCGCTCATTGATGCGATCGATGAGGGCGGCTATCGTCGACGACTTGCCTGAACCAGGTCCTCCCGCCACGAGAACCAGTCCCTGATCCAGACTAGCCACCTCCGCCAGGGTAGGCGGCAGATTGAGGCTGGCGAAATCAGGGATTGCCGTTCGGCCTACTCGAATAGCAATGACATAGGTTCCGCGCTGGCGAAAGATTTGCGCCCGCAGTCGTGCCAATTTGGGAAGACTTACGGAGACGTCGCATGCGCCCTCTTCTACAAGCCTCCTGAGCGCGCGATCGTTCTTTGCGGTGAGATCGTTAGCGATCCGAGCAGTGTCGTTGGGGGTAAGCTGAGAAAGGTTCAACGACGAGAGCCTGCCGCTTGCCTGCAATTGAGGCGGCTTGCCCGGCGACAGAATGATCTCATTGGGAATCCCGCCGGTGGTCTGCAGGCTGGAGTTAAAAATCGCAGCAATGAAGTCGGCGGTTGCCTTGCGACTGTCTGTCGCTGCGTCAGCGACATTGCTCTCCGTGGCGTCGCTCATGTGGCGTACCTTCCCTGAGATATTACTTCTAATCCCAGACGGTTACAGGGATGAACCGAGAACTGTGGCGCACAGCCGCTCAATGGCCGTCGAATTAGGCGCTAAACTTAAGTTCTCATGCCGCACCCAGCGTGGAATGAATATTACGCCTCGGGAGAATTGCCCTGGGACACGGGCGAACCGGAACCGTTGCTCGTCGAGTTCGTCACTTCGGGCCGCGTCGCTCCCGGGCGCGCGCTTGAGATCGGCGCGGGTACCGGGACGAACGCACTTTGGCTCGCCGAGCACGGCTTCGATGTACTCGGGCTCGATATTTCTCCGCTCGCGGTTGAAAAAGCGGAGGCCAAGTTGGAGAGCCGAGATCTGCAATGCTGCTTCGCAGAGTTCGACATTCTTACTGCGTCTCCGCGTGGCGGTCCATTTGAGTTCGTCTTTGACCGTGGTTGCTTTCACGTCTTCGACGAACAGGACGAGCGCACGCGCTTCGCCGTCCACGTGGCGGCAGCACTCGCCTCCAGCGGCTTGTGGCTGAGCCTCATTGGGAGTACCGAAGGCAGGCCGCGCGAATTCGGTCCGCCTCGCCGTTCGGCACAGGAGGTTGTCCTTGCAATCGAGCCCGTGCTGGAGATTAAAGAGCTGCGCTCTGCAGAGTTTCGCGCTCACGATGCGAAGGCATGGTTCTGCCTCTCACAGCGGCGTACGATCCCGGCGCAACCATCGACGCGTCACGACTGAAAGTTGGGGCAAGTGACGGCTGGCCAAAGGTGGTGGATGCGCTTCGACCAGATTCGCCCCAAGACCAAATCGTGGCGCTCAACGTGAGATCATCAGCTCAGAAGCAGTCCTGCTTCTCAGCGACGCCCTGTCTCGATGACGAACCGGAAGACCTGACCAGAATTCTTTCGGAGCAAGAGCATGGAAAGACGCTGAAGGGAATGCGCGGATTCCCGGTCATCACTCCATCGCCGTTGATGTTCAGATTGGCTGGCGAGATTCCGCCGGTGCTATCTGCGGTCGGAGGAGTCGCGCCAGCGGCCGCACCGTTCGGCATCGTTGTAGCAAACGAGGTTTGCGCCAGAGACGAGCATTCCATCTGCGGCAACGGTCGCTAGCAACTTTTCCGCACCAGAGGTCGTGGATTCATAGATGTTGTATTGCTGCACTCCCGCAATCGGAATCCCGCCAACCTGGTCGATCGCGGAATCCGAGAGTGAAAATGATCGCAACGGTCTTGTCCCACGGGCGTATCTCACCCTCCCCGGATGTCTGGGTATTTCTCGTTAAGCTTGAAGAGTCAAAAGACCGTAGGCACAGATCCGAAAGAACAAACCTGCGATCTTCTGCAAGTTGTTGGTGCGAAAGGAGGGACTCGAACCCTCACGGTTTTACCCGCCAGATCCTAAGTCTGGTGCGTCTGCCAATTCCGCCACTTTCGCAAGGTAGGCGTCAGCAAAATTCTAGCATTGCTGGGAAGACCTCGTTGATACATCGTCTTGAATCTTGGCGTGTTCGGGTCGGTGGAAGCCCCCGACCTTCAGTCGGGGGAAGCGATGCTTTAGCATCGCGGGAACAAGGCACCTGAAATGAATTGCGCTTTAGCGCTGGGACCTCGGAGCCGGCGCTAAAGCGCAAGAAATTAGCCGCACGCTTTCTTCCGCTGCGTCCGCCGCGGCGGACTCCCCCCGCATGAATGCGGGGGCTTCCACCCAAAACCCGGACAAACAAAAAGCTAAACCGATCCACAAACGCTCTACTGCTGAGCTTTCAATTTGCGATTGAAGAAATCTGCGGTCTCCTTGTAGCACTCCACCCAGTCGCTCCACAGCAGTAGGTCATGGATCTCGTCGGGCATAACGTGCTCTTCAAAGTACACTCCCTGTTTCTTTAATCGCTGTGCTAGATCGACGGTCTGGTTGAAAGGCACATTGCGATCGTCGTCGCCCTGAATCAGCAGCACCGGCGAGCGCCAGCGGTCGATCGTCGAATCGGGCGACGAATCCCAAGCCAGCTTGAGCGCTTCTTTGTAGTCCGGAGCGGCGCTCGCTTCGTCTTCCCAATGCGGCAGGAACATCGACCAGTCGTGCACGCCGTGGAAGTCCACGCCGGCTTTGAAGATGTCGGAATTGCGCGCGAGTCCCATCGCCGTGAGAAATCCGCCGTAGGAGCCGCCCCACAATCCAATGCGCTGCGGATCGACATTCTGCAGGCCCTGCAAATAGTGCGCGCCCGCGACAACGTCGTTGTACTCCGACGCGCCGCGCCAAACACTGTTCGGCGGCTGGCGAAAATCGTGTCCGTACATGATGCTCAGTCGGTAGTTCACGGAGAGCACGGTGTATCCCAGACTCGCCAGATATTCATTTTCCGCATACGCGTTGTGGTAGTAGCCCATGTAATGGAAGCCGAGCAGCATCTGGCGCGGCGGACCGCCGTGGGTGAAGATCAGCGCCGGACCGCGCCCGGTCTGGTTACGCGGCACAAAAAGCTGGCCGTGGATCGTGTAGCCATCGCTGCTCTGAAAGATGACCTGTTTCGGAACCACGAGCTGCGCGGAGGGAAAGTCGCTGGGCAGCGCGTTCTTCGCAATCAGCTCGCGCCCGGAATTTGTAATGCGGTAAGGCAGCGCCGGCGTAGTGGCGCTCGATCCGAGGCACAGGACGGTGCGGCCGTCGTTGGTCTCGACCGGAGTCCACTCAATGGTCTGGCCTTTGGTGAGCGCGCGCTGCGGTGAGCCGCCGGCGACGTTCACTCGCCAGATGTGGCGGCGATCTACATCGTCCTCGTTCGACGAATAGAGAATGGTGCGGCGGTCTGGGCTCAGCGTGACGTCTTCCACGTCGAAATCGCCAGGCGTGAGTTCAACCGGCTCGCCCCCGGCGGCGGGAATGGAATAGAGATGATTGCGGTTCGTCTGCTCGGAGGCAAACACGATGCGGTCGCCGGCGAACTGCAACGAAGGCCCGGCAAACTCCGGCAGCGTGTCGCGCGGACCTTGCCCGCTGTGCCAGATCGGATGAGCCGTGTAGTTGCTTGCGTCGGCAACGAAGATCGTCCACGGAACCGGACGCACGGGAATCAACGACAGCTTGTTTTCTTCGCCGGCTGTGCGGATAAACACTATTTGCCGCCCGTCCGGCGACCAGCGCGGGAACATGTCGCGATCGACGCTGGGCGCTAGATAATGCACCGCGCTCAGAATCGCGGGCTGCTGGCTCTTTGCGCCGGGTTGCGTAGCATTCCCATTCTGGAACGACTGCTCAAAGTCAGGAGCGAAGTCGCCGATCACCACCAGGCTGTGCGTTTTGCGATTTACACGGAAAGCGATGCGCTTGCCATCCGGCGACCACTGCGGCCAGGAAACATCGCCCTGCAGATCGGTGAGCTGCCGCGCCACACCGTTGCCGCCGCTGACGGGTGCGATCCACAGCTCGTGCTTCGTGGCCCATACGGCATAGCGTCCGTCGGGAGAGATTTGGATGTCCTCGCAGCCTTCATGCGCGCATCCCATATCGCCCAACAGGCGTGGCTCGCCGTTGTTCACGTCGGCGGCCCAGACTTGCTGCTTCGGCGGCGTAGTCAGGCTGCGCGGGTTGGCGGAATTGCCCGCACCATTGAGTTCCGTCCCGCGCGCATAGACGGCGGTGCGTCCGTCGGGCGTGAGCTGCAACGACGCGATCGGCTGTCCATCGTCGCCAACATAATGCGTGACCTGCCGCCCAACGAACTCAGGCGCAGAGGCTACCCACACATTGCTCGATCCTTTGTTATCGAAGTCCCAGGCAACGATGGGAGCGTTTGTCGCCGAGGTGAGCTGCGTCGGAAACGGCGAACTCATCACCTGCTCGACGGTGAACGACTGCGCAAGAGCAAGAACCGGAGCGAGCCAGAGAGCAAACAACAGAGCAGTACGACTGAAGCGCTGACGCAAGTAAATCCTCCGAGTCGAGAACCCGCAACAACCGGGCTCTCATGCTGTAGGTTTTAGGAACCGAGCATGATACTCGCAGAGGTCCTCTACGCCAAGATTTCCGCCACACAAAATTAAGGCAATGTGATGCTCCGGGCGGAAGTGCTTTTTCATTCGCGTGGCCGCCGCCAAAGTACAGGAGGCTGCGGGTTCCGTCAGGACTTTGGCGCGTTCCAGCAGCAGTTCCAGGGCATGCACGGCTTCGGCATCGGGCACGACCGTGATGCTGTTCAGGTGTTCCTTGGCCATTTGCAGCGTAGCTTCCGAGGCCGCGGGCGCGCCCAGCGTGCGCGCAATCGAAGTCGGACGCATCTCGACTGGGTGTCCGGCTTCCAAGGCGCGCGCCATGCAATCAGCGCCTTCGGTTTCCACGCCCCAGAAGCGAACCTTCTTCTGCGAGCGAATCGCTACGGCCACACCGCTCATCAGTCCGCCGCCGCCGATGCTGACGAAGATGTCGGTCAACTGCGGCAGGTCCTCCAGAATCTCCAGACCGAGCGTTCCCTGCCCCGCCATCACCAGCGGGTCGTCGAAAGGATGAACAAAGAGCATGCCTTTGTTCTCGTACTCCCGCGCCTGCGCGAAGGCATCGGCGATGTGATCATGCAGCACAAGCTCGGCGCCGTAGCCGCGTGTCGCGTCGAGATAGTTGCGCGGCGTGGTCTTCATCGTGAGGATCACGGTTTTGCAGCCGAGCAATTTGCCCGCATACGCGACCGCCTGGGCATGATTGCCGCCGCTCACGGCCACCACGCCGGATTTCTTGGCCACCTCAAGCTGCGAGAGCAATTTGTTGAAGGCGCCGCGAACCTTGAAGGAACCGGTAGTCTGAAAAATTTCCTGCTTCAGATAAATGTGGGCGCCGAGCATCTCGCTTAGCGTCCGGCTGCGCACCAGAGGCGTGCGCTTCACATAGGGAAGGATTCGTTGCTGCGCCTCGCGCACATCTTGAAGAGAAATCATGGGAATTAAAGAAGCTGGTTAAGAATTCTAAATTAGCGGGTCACGCGTGAACGAATCCGTCAGACGTACTTTCATGCCGAATCCGCCAGCATCAAGATGGTCAGTACCGTTCGCGGTAGCGAATCGGGTGACGCGACGGTCGAGTCGGCTAGTCACCCGTTCCCTACCGGGAACGGTACTGACCGAGTTTTCAAACCTGGCGATCCCCGCCCGGATTTTGACTTTTGCTCCCAAGATTTCCATACTGCATGGAGTTCCACCACGGCAAAACCGTTCTAACCGCTAGGCATTGATCTCCGTCTTAAGAACATGGAACATGGCCATAAGACCCGCTCTCCACTGTCCGGCAGTTTTCTGCAAGATTTGAAGTTTGGTGCGCGCCTCTTGCGCAAGAATCCAGGGTTCACCCTGATCGCTGTGCTCACGCTCGCGCTCGGCATTGGCGCTAACACGGCCGTTTTCAGCGTGGTCGATGCCGTGCTGTTGCGACCGCTTCCTTACCTCGATCCCTCGCGGTTGGTTCTGGTTTCTGAGACTGTGCCCAAGCTTGGAATCGACGACGTAGGCGTTTCTGCGGGCGAGTACATCGATTATCGCGATCGGAATCGCGCGTTTTCGTCCATCGCCGCCTACGAGCAGGACGGATTCAACCTGACCGGCTCGGGCACGCCGCTGCGCATCCATGCCGCGCTCGTGACTTCTTCGTTATTTCCCCTCCTCGGGGTTTCGCCGGAACTCGGACGCACGTTCAACGAAGCCGAAAACCTGGCTGGCGCCGATCATGTGGTCGTGCTCTCGCACGATTTGTGGCAGCGCGAGTACGGTTCCGATCCGGGAATCCTGGGCAAGACGATCAAGCTGGACGAAAAATCGTACACCGTGCTGGGAGTGATGCCGGCCTCGTTCCGCTTCCCTTCCGATGCGGCTCCCGTTTCGGAACGCGCGGATCTTTGGGTGCCGCTCACCTTTCCGCCTGATCTGATCCAGGACCGCCTGCGTGAGTTTGGCGTCTGGGTGATTGGGCGGCTAAAGCCGGGAGTCAGCCCAGCGCAGGCGCAGCAGGACGTGCAGCGCGTGGCCAATGACTTCATGCGTCAGTACGCGAAGGACTACAGCGGAAATCTGCTGGTCGCGCCGCACGCTTATGTCTATTCCGCGCACACGGTGGAAAAAACCAGACCTTTGCTGCTTCTGCTGCTCGGCGCAGTCGGCTGCGTGCTGTTGATCGCGTGCGCCAACGTGGCGAGCCTGCTGCTCGCACATGCCGGTCACCGCAGCCGTGAGATGGCGATTCGCAGCGCGGTTGGCGCAGCCCGCGCGCGTTTGTTGCGACAGTGCCTGGTGGAAAGCGGATTGCTTTCGGTTTTCGGCGCTGCTGCCGGTATTCTGCTCGCTTTTGGCCTGATCGCCGTGCTCCGGCATTTTGGTCCGGTGACCTTGCCGCGGTTGCAGGATGTGCGTGTGCATTCGCTCACGCTGTGGTTCACTCTCGCGCTTTCACTGACAACGACCATGCTCTTCGGCTTTATGCCCGCGTGGCGCTTGTCGCAGGCATCACCGCAATCCTGCATGAAGGAATCGACTCAGGCCGGCCCGGCGACCGGCGCAGGTTCCTTGCAGACTCGCCTAGCGGTCGCCGAAGTGGCAGTTGCGCTCGTGCTCGCAATTGCGAGCAGTTTGGTTGTGCGGAGCTTTGTCCGCGTGCTGAATGCGCCGTTCGGCTTCAATCCCGAGGGAGCGGTTGTGGTGCGCACGTTGTTCGACCGTGCTCGCTATCCTGATCCGGTGAGGCGCGCAGCCGTGCAGAAAGAATTGCTGGCCAAACTCGCGCAACTGCCCGGTGTGAAGGAAGTCGCCGGCGCCAGTCATCTACCTCTCAGCGACAGCCGCCAGATCGGCTTCCTGCTCGAACACGCGGCGCCTGACGATTATCATTGGGCGCAGAACTCGCTGATCAGTGCCGGCTACTTCCGCACGATGGGCATTCCCATCGTGCGCGGACGCGATTTCACCGAGCAGGACCGTTCCGATACTCCTCCTGTGGCGATTGTCAGCCAGGCACTCGTGCGGCAGTTTTTTCCGCATCAGGACCCAATTGGACAGCGCTTCTATTGGGGCGATCGTGCGATCTTCACCATCGTGGGGGTTGCGGGTGACGTGCGCATTTCCTCACTCGATTCCGATGCGCCGCCGATGATCTACGACTCGATGTTCCAGGTGCAGAGCGGAGCCAGCGCGCGCATGGCGTTTGTGATTCGCCTCGCGCACGCCAACGCCGAATCCGAGCAGGGCATCTTCAACGCAGTGCGGCAGCAGATTTGGTCCGTGGATAAAGATCTTCCCGCCTATGACAACACCACACTGGCTGATCTGGTCTCCGAATCCGTGGCACAGCGCCGCTTTACCACGCTGCTGATGGGCGCCTTTGCCGGGGTCGCCCTATTGCTGGCCGCGATTGGACTTTTTGGCGTGATCTCGTATCTGGTCTCGGAGCGCACACGGGAATTGGCGGTGCGAGTCGCTTTAGGAGCCGACGCGCGGCAAATAGGCTGGCTAGTCTTGCGCCGCGGTTTCATTTTGGGACTCGTGGGCTGTGGGATTGGACTGGCTGTCTTTACCGCCATCTCGCAATGGTTGCGATCGAGCTTATACGGCGTAAGCCGTTTCGATCCGCTGACACTGACGGTGGCGCCGGCCCTGCTGCTAGGCATCACACTAGCAGCCGCCTACTGGCCCGCCCGGCGCGCCATGAAGGCGGATCCGATGTTGGCCTTGCGGCACCAGTAAAGGACGGAGCAGTGCCGCACACTCAAATGCGCTTCCTGATGATCCCTCAAAGGAGTTGTCATCCCTCGGGCGGCCGCGCAAACGGGCGCAGTACGCCTTCCTTGAATGCCGCCCGGGGGATCCGCTTTTGCTGGTGACCGCGAACAGCAGGTCCCCCGCGCCGCAAACCCGATTTCTTGTTTAGCCTGAGCCGCCCTTCATGCGGCGCGAGGGATGACAGCTCCTAAGGTCAAGCAAAGCGCAAAATACTTCGGGATATTAATAACCTCCTCCGGTTCCCAGACCTTGATAGCATTTCTTAGTGGACCCTCACTGGAGCGAACGGCTGCTGGAATTCGATCGTGTGCGCGAGATGTTGAGCGCGTACTGCAGCTCCGACCTTGGCCGGGCTCGCCTTGCCACATTGCGCCCCAGCAACGATCCAGCATGGATCGAGCAGCAGCAATCGCTCGCGGACGAACTGCGGCATTTTCTCGATGGTGGCGGCAGCTTCGAATTTCATGGCTTGGCCGATTGTGGCGAAATACTGAAAAAAGCGCGCATTGCCGGCGCCGCACTGGAAATCGAGGAACTGCGCCCGGTCCTCCTGCTCGCCGACCGTGCCGATGAGTGGCGCGCGATTGCCATGGATCCTCCGGCTGCCTTGACGGATGGGTGGCCGGCCGTACACGCAATCTCCGAGCAGCTCGCCGACTTTACCGACCTGCTGCGCTTTTTTCACGGCAAGATTCTTCCCGATGGCACGCTCGACGATCGTGCCTCGCCGGAGCTCGCGCGCGTTCGCCGCGAAATCGAGCGCCAGAAGCGCGAGATTCAGACGTCGCTGCGCGGCTATCTGCGTCATCTCGCCGAAGGCGGCGCCGTGCAGGATGAGCTGATCACAATCCGCGGCGAACGCTTCGTGATTCCAGTGAAGATCGAGCAGAAACGGCGCGTGAACGGCGTGATTCACGGCGCCAGCTCCAGCGGACAGACGGTCTTTGTCGAACCGCTGGAGACCATCGAGCAGAACAATGAGCTGGTTCGCCTGCTCGAAGAAGAACACGCGGAAGTTCACCGCATTCTGCTGGAGATGACCAGCCGCATCGGGGGACAGGCCGCTGCGCTGGGGCAGGCGACGGGAATCCTCGCAGAAGTCGAGCTGCAATTTGCAAAAGCTAAATTCGCGCGCGAGTACCAGTCCGTGAGGCCGACCCTGACAGCGCCCGTTGCGTTGCAAGCGTCCGAGGGCGATCGGAACCACATGGTTCTACTCAAGACGCGGCATCCCATTTTGGAACGCAATCTCAAACTGCGCGGCGGAAGCATTGTTCCGATCAGCATCGATTTACAGGTTGATGCGCGCCAGTTGATCATCAGCGGACCGAATACCGGCGGCAAAACCGTAGGACTAAAGACAGTAGGCCTGCTGGTCCTGATGGCGCAATCGGGAATGCCGGTGCCGGCGGAGAAGGCAGAGTTGCCGATCTTCGATTCGGTTTTCGCCGACATCGGTGACTACCAGTCGATCGAGCAAAATCTTTCCACGTTCTCCGCGCACGTGAGCAATATCGACCGCATCTCCAAGTCGGCTACCGCGGAATCGTTGGTGCTGCTCGACGAACTTGGATCGGCGACCGATCCGGAAGAAGGCGCCGCGCTGGCGGTGGCGATCGCGCGTCACTTTCTCGATATCAGAGCGACCAGCATCATCTCGACGCACCATACAGCCTTGAAAGTCTATGCCGGCAACACGCCCGGCGTAGTGAATGCGGCCGTCGGATTTGACGAGAAGACGCTGCAACCGACCTACGAGTTGAAAGTCGGCGTCCCCGGAGCATCGGCGGGCATCAACATCGCGCACCGGTTGGGACTGAATCCGCAGATTGTGGACGCGGCCCGGCAGCGGCTGGCGCGGCAAACACAAGACATTGCGCATTTCCTGGATCAATTGCACGAGCAGCTCGCCTCGGTGGAGCGCGAGCGCAGTCAGCTTCGCGCTCGCGAACAAGAAGTAGCACGGGAGAAAAGCCGTCTGGCGCTGGAAGGGTTAAAAGATCAGCGCGAGCAAGTTCGCGACCTGGAGAAAAAGTTGGAAGCGCTTCTGCGGGATTTTGAGTACCAGGCGCGCGAGGCGATCCAAGGCGTGGAGGAGAAGGCCGCAGCGCAGAAGCTGTCAAAGGAAGCCGAGCGCCGTGTCGCGCGGCTGCGGCGCGAGTTCAAAGAGCAGTTCGACTCGACGGTAGTGGCGCACCGAACCGGCGCCGATCGCGGCGATCCCAACGCGCGTCCCGGCGAAGTAAAGTACGTGGCGGAAGGCGATCGAGTGCGGCTCAAATCCCTGGGTCGCGATGCAGTCGTGAAGCGCAAAATCGACGAGAACACCTTCGAAGTCGAAGCCGGCATCATGAAAATGCGCGTTCCGCGCTCGGACATCGCATCAGTGATCTCGTCTGCTTCGCACGAGAGGGCGATCACGCCAGTAGCTGCTGCACGCGCACGCGGCATCTCGGTTTCGCTCAAGAACGAAGATGACGACCTCAGCATGCCCACCGAGATCAACGTGATCGGGCAAAACGTCGATGACGCCACGCGTGAAGTCGAAAAGTTTGTTGATCGCGCATTTCTCGCCGGCATGCCGCGCGTGCGCATCGTCCACGGCAGCGGCATGGGCATTCTGCGCAAGGCGCTGCGGCAGTTCTTGAAGACGCATCCGCATGTCGCAAATGTAACCGAGCCACCGCAGAACGAAGGCGGAGCAGGAGCTACGGTGGCGGAGTTGAGACTGTGAGTTTTGGCGCACTTTCCACAATTTCCACACTGCCGCACGAAGATTTTGCGCCATTCATGAGATAAACATCCGAAAATCAAACTATGTCCGCCACTGCTCCCAACTTCGCCCAGGATCTCAAGCAGCAGGCGGACATCGTTCGCGTGATTGGCGATTATGTGAAGCTGAAGAAAGCCGGGGCTCAGAACTTTGTCGGGCTTTGTCCGTTTCACAAAGAAAAATCTCCTTCGTTCTCGGTTCATGCTACGCGGCAGTTCTTTCACTGCTTTGGCTGCGGGCAGTCGGGCGACGTCTTCAGCTTTGTCCAGAAGATCGAGAACATCAGCTTTCCTGAGGCGATTCGACGCGTTGCCGAGAAGTTCGATATCCCGGTGCCGCGACAGACGTACTCCGGCGTTGCCGAAGCGGAAGACGCCAAGCTGCGCGCTCAGCTTTTGGATCTGCACGAAAAAGCCTGCACGTGGTTCGAGGAGCAACTGCGCCGTCCCGAGGGCGCGCGAGCGCGCGAGTACCTGAGCGGCCGCGGATTGGATGAAGCGACTCTGCGCAAATTCCGCGTCGGCTATGCTCCGGATTCGGGATTTCTGTTGCGCGATCGCCTCAAGAGCATGGCTTCGGAGGAAGTGCTGAAGCTTTCCGGGCTTTTCTCCTGGAAGCAGGAGGAGGATGGCGCTGGATCAGGCAATCTTTCCTCGATCTACTCCAAGTTCCGCCATCGCGTGATTTTCCCCATCTGCAACGAACAGGGCAAGATCATCGCCTTCACCGGCCGCGCGCTTGAAACCGGAGATAAAGCTGGTCCGAAGTATTTGAACTCGCCGGAGACAGCGATCTACTCTAAAGGGCGCGTGCTCTTCAATCTCGACAAAGCCAAGGACGCGATTCGCCAGCTCAACTACGCGATCCTCGTCGAGGGCAACGTCGATTCCATTTCGGTATTCACTGCCGGCTTTCACAACGTGATTGCCACGTCGGGAACCGCATTTTCCGAAGCGCAGGTCCGGCTGCTGGCGCGTTTCACGAAAAACGTTGTCGTGAACTTCGATCCTGACACCGCCGGCGCTGCAGCCGCGGAGCGCTCGCTCGCCATGCTGATCGATGAAGATTTTCAGATCAAGGTGCTCACGCTCGAAGCCGGATTTGATCCCGACCTGTTCATTCGGCGAAAAGGGGCGAAAGCCTATGCCGACGCGCTGATGCAGGCTCCTCGCTATTTCGATTACCTGATCTCGCGCGCGGTGAGCACATTCCCGGTGAAGATGCCGGAAGGCAAAGTGAAGGCCGTGAACTTTCTGCTGCCCTACATCAAGCGCGTGCCGCAGGCGATCGTCCGCGATGAATTGGCGAATAACGTAGCGCAGAAGCTGGGCATCGATTCGACTCTTCTTCGGCAGGAGCTGCGCCATGCAGCTACTACGAGATCCGCAGAATTCAGACCTGCGGCCGAGGCACAACTCAACGATTCGGAAAAGATTATTGTCCGCTTGCTTGCGCCCAATCTTTCAGGAGACCTGCAGGGTTTGCGGCGCAGCGTTTCGGACCTTCTGCGAGAGGAACCGCTGTTAGAGGGTCTGCCATCCGAATCGATAGTTCAGTCTCTGCTCTTCGAATCGGAAGCTTCCTCCCGGTCTGAAACCGACGAACAACTGCTGGCCTCAGTCCTAATGCAGGAAGCCGACGACCTCACACCAGGATCAGTCGAAGCAGCGGTGGTGGCTCTCCGCCAATCCAGGCTGGAACGTCGTAAACGTGCACTCAACGCCGACATCGCCGAAGCCGAGCGCAAGAACGATGGCGCCGGTCTCGCCGCCTTGCTGCGGGAAAAGATGAGCATCGATATAGCACTGCGGACATCTCAGTGATTTTCCCTTCATTCAAAATCGAACTCTCGAATGAAGCGAACGGAAATTCTGGAGTGACCCCCCAAGTTGAGACAAGAGAGAATATCCCCGTCTACAGCGAATGGAGACGCGGATGAGGAGATATCGCAATTGGACACCGGAAGAGAAGCGCCGGGCAGTGGAGAGGATGTCGAGCTGCCGGCAT
>DASTJH010000005.1:0-16421 GCA_035716645.1 Terriglobales bacterium
GCCCATGTAGCGCATGTCCTGCTCGCCGCCGAGCGAGTGGATCACGGATCCGGCAGCGAGGAAGAGCAGCGCTTTGAAGAACGCATGCGTCATCAGGTGAAAAATGCCGGCCGAAAACGCGGCCACGCCGCAGGCCATGAACATGTAGCCAAGCTGCGAGACTGTCGAGTAGGCAAGGACGCGCTTGATGTCGTTCTGCACGATGCCGATGCTTGCCGCGAAGAACGCGGTAAGCGTGCCGATAATCGCAATCACGGTCAGCGCAACCGGCGCGCGCATGAACAGCACGTTCGAGCGCGCGATCATGTAAATGCCGGCGGTCACCATGGTCGCGGCGTGAATCAAGGCCGAAACCGGAGTGGGACCTTCCATCGCGTCCGGCAGCCATACATACAAAGGAATCTGGGCCGACTTTCCGGTAGCGCCAACCATGAGCAGGAGTGCGGTGGCAGTCAGGAATCCGACTCCGTGTTCTACGGAATACGGCGTGATCGCCTGGAAGAGCTTGCTGTAGTCGAGCGTCTCAAACTGGCGAATCAGCAGGAACATGCCCAACAGGAATGCAAAGTCGCCGACGCGATTCGTGATGAACGCTTTCTTGCCTGCCTGCGCTGCCGAATGCTTGCGAAACCAGAATCCAACCAGCAAATACGAGGCGAGTCCTACGCCTTCCCATCCAACAAACAGCAGCAGGTAGCTGTTCGCCAGGATCAGCGTGAGCATGAAAAACATGAACAGGTTCAGATAGGAGAAGAAGCGGTAGTATCCGCCCTCCTCGGCCATGTAGCCGACCGAGTAAATATGAATAAGGAAGCCGACGCCGGTCACGATCAGCAGCATCGTCACCGAGAGCTGGTCGAGATAGAAGCCCCAGTTCACGCGGAAGGCGCCGGCTTCGATCCAGGGAAAACTGAACTGTTCCACATGCGGAATCTGTGCCGTCGGCAGCGCCGAGAACTGCACCACGACCCAAGCGGCATACGCGAGCGCTGCTCCGGTGAACACGAGCGCGATCGTCGCGACCAGCCTGCGGCTGAAGCGCTTGCCGAAGATTCCGTTGATGGCCGAGCCAATCAGCGGCAGGATCGGGATGATCCACAAGTTAAAGCTTGGACTCGAGGTCATAGTTTGAGCAGGTTCACCTGATCGACATTCAAAGTTTGTCGCGTGCGGAAGACCGCGATGATGATCGCCAGTCCCACAGCCGCTTCGGCCGCCGCCACTACCATCACGAAGAAGACGAAGACCTGTCCGCTTACCTGGTGCCAGCGATTGGCAAAGGCGACGAACGTGAGGTTCACGGCATTCAGCATGAGCTCAATCGACATGAAGATCGTGATGATGTTGCGCTTGAGCAAAAACGCCGCCACGCCGATCGCGAAGAGGATCGCGCTGAGAATCAGATACCAGTAAAGAGGAACCATCAGTGTTGCCTCCGGGCCAGGACGACCGCGCCCATGATCGCGATGAGAATCAGCACAGAGGTAACTTCAAACGGAAGCAAGAAAGGACCGAACAAAGCCAGCCCAATGCCTTGCGTCGAAACGTAGTAGTCCCCAATCGAGATGCGCGCGAGATCGGAGTGACTCGCGGACAGAGCCCACGCAAGTAGAGCGAAGAGCGCGAGCAATCCGGGCACGCCGAGGTACATCGCCACCCGGCTGCCGCGGGTCAACTCTTCCGTGCCGGCATTGAGCAGCATGATGACAAAGACAAACAGCACCATGATCGCGCCGGCATAGACGATCACCTGCACGGCGGCGACAAACTCGGCGCCGAGCAGCAAGTAAAGCACGGCAAGCGAGCCCATCACGACAATCAGCGAGAGCGCGCTGTTGATCGGATGCCGCTGCAGTAGCAGGTTCAGCGCGCCCGCCACGCAGATCGCGCCGAAGATGATGAATAGAACTAAGTGAAGCATGAGGAATTTGGTAATTGCGTAATTTCGATATTTCGTAATTTCAACATCAAAACCTAACCTGTCATCCTGAGCGAGGGCGAACGCCCGAGTCGAAGGACCCCCACGCATGACGAGGTGAGAATTATCGCTGGATTTCCTGCAATTCGCTTCTCGTCCGAAAACATTTCCTCGTGATAAACCGAAACAATACTTTGATCACCAGCAGTATCGGGGTCCTTCGACTCGGGCGTTCGCCCTCGCTCAGGATGACAGAACCTAAACTTTGCTTTTCTCTGTGACTCCGTGTCTCCGTGGTGAAAAAGTCGTTACCCGTGCAGCGCCAGCACCAGGCTAGTGATCACGATATTCGCGATTGCCAGCGGGAGCAGGATCTTCCAGCCGAATCCCATCAACTGGTCATAACGAAAGCGCGGCAACGTACCGCGAACCCAGATATACAAAAAGATAAAGAAGAAAACTTTTATCACAAACCAGAAGATCGGAGAGATTGCCGCCCATAGCGCGGGCACGGCAATATGCAATCCCTGAAACGGACTGTTCCAGCCGCCAAAGAAGAGCAGCGTCGCCAGACAGCCGACGGTCACCATGTTGCAATACTCGGCCATGAAGAACATGGCAAATTTCATTGCGCTGTATTCCGTGTGGTAGCCGGCCACTAATTCCGTTTCCGCCTCGGGAAGGTCGAACGGAATGCGGTTCGTCTCGGCATAAGCGGCCATGATGTAAATGAAGAACGCGACAAACTGGAAGCCGCCAAAAAAGTTCCAATGCGCGATCGATCCTGCCTGCGAGTTCACGATTTCCCGCAGGCTCAGGCTGCCGGAGAGGATCAGCACGCCGATCAGCGAAAGTCCAAGCGCAAGTTCGTAGCTGATGAGCTGTGCGCTGGCGCGGAGCGATCCAAGCAGCGAGTACTTGGAGTTCGACGACCATCCAGAAAGCGCGACACCATAGACGCCGATCGAAGTGACCCCGAGGATGATCAGCAGTCCAATGTTGATGTCCTGAATGCCGTTCCCGGTCCAGAATCCAGTAATTTCGAGCGGCACCTGATACCCGCCGACATTCCATTTCCACCCGAACGGAATTAACGAGATTGAAATCAGCGACACGATCAACGCAATCATCGGCGCGGCAATGTACAGCGGCTTGTACACCGAGTCGGGGATTATGTCTTCTTTGAAGATGAATTTCACGCCATCGGCCAGCGGTTGCAGCAAGCCAAACGGGCCGACGCGCGTGGGTCCCCAGCGATTCTGCATGCGGGCAACGACCTTGCGTTCCATCAGCACGATGTACGCAACGGCGGTCAGCAAGACCCAGATAACGATCAGGATCTTAATAATCGCGGCAACGAGATAGGCGGTGACGGTCAAGAGCTTGTTTTTTCCTTTGTCATTCCGAGCGCAGCGAGGAATCCCTATCCCCACGATGCTTGTAGCAGGTAGGGATTCCTCACTGCGTTCGGAATGACACCAAAACAATAGGCCTAATCGGCCGGTATTTCGTTTTCGGCTGGAGTTGCGCGCCGATTCTCTATTACAGAATTCAACACCGTCGAGTACCGTCCCAGCGTACCCGAGGTGAACAGCGTGTCATTGGCCGGAACGATGCTCTCCGGCGACGATGGTTGCGCTACCGAGCTGTGCTCGGGAGCGAGTGTGTGGACTTCCTGTCCCGCGAACAGATTCAATCGCGAGAGATTGTAGCCGGGCACCAGGCGCTGAATTTCGTCGAGCAGCGCCTCAGGATCGAACGGACTAAGCTTCGGTTCCAGATTTCTAGCCGCGAGCCACACGGCATGACGATCGGCTTCGCCGGATTGCGCGCCGCGGCTCTGTCCCATATCGGCACGAGTTCCGCGGCCAAACGGAACCAGCTTGCGAACGTTAGCGCCCATGCGGTCAGCGATGCGAACGATTAACTCGAAGTCGGTACGCACTCCAGCCAGATCGCCGGCTTTCTTTAGCAGTTGAAGATCGCCGAATGTATTGGTAAAGCTGCCGGATTTTTCGTAGGCGTTGGCGACCGGCAAAACAACTTCGGCAGTGGTCGCGGTTTCGGTGAGGAACATGTCCTGCACCACGACAAACGTGTTCTTCAATGCCGCCGGATCGAAGTTGTAACGGGAGATTGGATTCGAGCCGACTACGTACAGAGCTCCGAGCCTTCCTGCGCTCGCGGCACCGAAGATGCCGGCGATGTCGAGTCCGGGATTCTTCGGCATAAGCGCGCCGTATTCTTCAACAAAGGCAGAGGCTTTTGTGAGTGACGTGAAGCCGGGCAGCAGATCGGGATAGAGACCCATATCGGCCGCCCCGCGCGAATTTGCGTAGTCGCTCAGGCAAATGAACTTCGCGCCGAGCTGTGAACCGAAGCGAAGAAGAGCGTCAACATCTTCACCGCGCAGTTCGGATCCGAAGATGATGATCAGACCTTTCTCAGCTTTGACCTGATCGCGGAAGGTGCGCAGAGCGTCACGCGTAAGCTCGCCACTTTCGAGCTGGCTCGCGGCCCCGTCTTCTCCGGCAAGATAGTGGATCATCAGCGACTCGCCGCCGTCCATCGGAACTTTGCCGTAGGCGCGGGCTTGCCGCCGCATCTTGATCTCGCTCGCATTCACGATGTAGATGCGGCCATTGTTGATGCGCAGGTTCGTACGCAAATTCCATGCCAATAACGGATGCTGCTCGGTAGGATCGTTGCCGATGAGCAGAACCGCAGGCGCGGTCATCGTTTCGCGCAACGTCGCGGTAGCGTTCTGTTTGCCGGCAATCGCTTTCGCGAATGCTGGATAATCCGCCGTGCGGTGGTGGTCGATGTTATTGGTTCCCAAAACGGAACGCGCGAACTTCTGCAGCAGATAATTCTCTTCGTTGGTCGTGCGCGTGGAACCGATCACGCCGATCGCGCTTCCACCTTGCGAATCGCGAACTTCTTTGAAGCGGGAGGCGGCATGATCGATCGCCTCCTCCCAGGTGACGGGCACGAGCTTGCCGTCGCGGCGCACTAGCGGCTGCGTAAGCCGGTCGTCGTGATTGGCGAAGTCAAAGGCGTAGCGTCCCTTGATGCAGAGGAAATCGCCGTTGATGCCGCTCTTGTCGCGATTATCCCCACGGACGATCTCCATACCGCCTTTGGAGCGGCGCACGCCGAGCGTGGTCTTGCAGCCGTCGCCACAATGCGTGCAGATCGTGCCGACGTGGTTCATCTCCCATGGACGCGTCTTATAACGATAAGCACCCGAAGTCAGCGCACCGACCGGACAGATGTCGATGCACATGCCGCACTCTTCGCATTCGAGATGGTCCTGCTTGTTTGGAGCGATCAGCGAGGTAACGCCGCGATTCTGGATGCCGAGCGCCCAAACGTCCATGCCTTCGCCGCAAACGCGCACACAGCGGTAGCACAGAATGCAGCGCGGACGATCGAAGTACACCACCGGCGACCACTGTTGCTCTTCCTTGTGACCCTTGGCCTCCATGTACTTCGATTCGGCGGCTCCGTAGGAAAAGGTCATGTCCTGGAGCTCGCACTCGCCGCCGGCATCGCACACAGGACAATCAAGTGGATGGTTGCCGAGCAGAATTTCCACTGTAGCTTTACGCGCTTGCACGACTTCATCGCTCGTGGTCGTGACCACCATTCCTTCAGCGATCGGCAGCGTACACGCTGTCTGCAATTTCGGCATCTTTTCGATCCGGACCAGACACATGCGGCAAGCGCCCTGTACGGATAGTCCAGGGTAGTAGCAGAAAGCAGGTACCTCGATTCCAGCGCTCTTGCACGCTTCAATCAGAAGCGTGCCAGCTGGAGCGGAAACCTTGCGACCGTCGACTGTGATGGTTACATCAGCCATGTTATTTCGCGATTTCGTGATTTCGTGATCTGGTGATTTAAAGCCAAATCAGTGATTGAACCGGTCGGATTCATGCTCTCCCTCGCGTGGTACGCTGAGCGGCGGAGAAGATGGATGTGAGTTCAAGTGCTTCTTGCATGATTCTCGTCAGCCTCTCCGATTCCATAATCCCACAATCGGTAATCAGTTCCAGCCAGAAAAACGATTCGTCAGCTTCTTCAAGGACAACTCCAATTTTCGCCAAAAACTCCGCTCTCGATCTTGCGCGACACGCAGCTCGATAGTTCGCGGCAACGGCTGTGCCGGATCGTAATAGTTGCTTCCCAAGAACCTGCGCCTCCGCAGAACGGGGCAAGGCTCGAAAAAGCCGTACCGACGCAATTGCAAAAGCGTTTCGTTCGGGCCCTCAACTCTTCTTGTTGGGTACTCAGGACCAAACCTCCGAACGAAGAAAATCACGAAATCACCCGATCACGAAATCACGAAATCTAAACCAGCGCCATCTCCCTCACATTCTTCTCAAACGGACAGGGCTTGCCGTTGAGGTGATCTTCAAACTCACTGCGCCATTTCTTGATGATCGACATTGTTGGAAAGGCGGCTGCGTCACCGAGCGCACAGAAGGTTCGGCCTGCCATGTTGTTGGCGAGGTAGTAAACCTGATCGATGTCCTTTTCCATGCCGGCGCCGGCATGGAAGCGGGTCAGCGTCTTCTTGATCCAGTCCGTGCCTTCGCGGCACGGGATGCACCAGCCGCAGCTCTCGTGCTGATAGAACTTGATGATCCGCAGCGCGAATTTCACCATGCAGGTTTGATCGTCCACCGCGACGACTCCGCCGGAACCTAAGAATTCGCCGCGTTTGGCAAACCAATCGTAATCCATGCTCGCTGACTCAGCTTCTTCGCGATTGAGCAGAAAGGTGGAGGATCCGCCGGGGACCAGCGCTTTGAGCGTACGACCATTCGGAATTCCGCCACCGACGTCGTAGATCATCTTCTTCGCGGGATAGCCTAGCGGCAACTCGTACACGCCGGGCTTGTTGAAATGTCCGCTCAGGCAAGTAAGCCGCGTGCCGCCATTCTTTTCCGGCCCAAAGCTCGCGTACCATTTGCCACCATTGATGATGATCGGAGGAACCGAGGCAATGGTTTCAACGTTGTTGATTACCGTCGGTCCGCCGTACAAACCTTTGATCGCCGGAAACGGTGGTTTCAAACGGGGAATACCGCGCTTGCCTTCGAGCGACTCCATCAACGCCGACTCTTCACCGACTTCATAGGCGCCGGCGCCAGTCTGCGTGATGATGTCGAACTCGCGATTGCTGCCAAAGATATTTTTGCCGAGGAAGCCCTTGGAGTACGCGTCGTCAACTGCCTTTTCGAGAATCTCGAGCAGGTAGCGATACTCACCCCGCAGATAGAGGAATCCCAACTTCGCGCCTACAGCGAGGCCGGCGATGATCGTGCCTTCGATCACCGCATGAGGATCGTATTCCACAAGCAGACGATCCTTGCACGTTGCGGGCTCGCTCTCGTCTCCATTAACGAGGATGTACTTGTCCGCCTGCGACTGTTTAGGAATGAAGGACCACTTCATTCCCGTCGCAAAACCAGCGCCGCCGCGTCCACGTAGCGATGAAGCCTTCACTTCATTGATGATGTCGTCCGGCTGCATCTCAAGCGCTTTGCGCGCGGCCTTGTAGCCGTCGAGGCGAATGTATTGATCGATATCCTGCGCGCCCTGACCGAAGCGCTTGGAGATAATCCGAACCTCGTCAGGATGCGAGGCGAGCGGCGTAGGCGTGTAGCGCGTCTTCATGCTTTGGCGCCGCCTCGATAGGAATTCAGCATGCTGTCGACTTTCTCCGGAGTCACGTTGAGATGAAAGTCGTAGTTCACCTGCACCGCCGGCGCCCAGCTACAGGCGCCGATGCACTCGACTTCTTCGACCGAGAACTTTCCGTCAGAAGTGACTTCCTTTTCCTCGACTCCGAGCCGCTCTTTACAGGTCTCCAAAACGTCTTCCGCTCCAGTCACGAGACAACTGATGTTCGTGCAAACCTGCACCACGTACTTCCCCGCCGGGCGTGTGCGCAGCAAAGAGTAGTAGCTGATCACATTGCGAACTTCGAGCGGCGTCAGCTCCAGTCGTTCAGCAATGTCCTCGACTACTTCGTCCGTGATGTACCCGACCTCATCCTGTGCGTACAGCAGCATCGGCACGAGCGCCGAACGCCTCCACGGATATATGGTGACAAGGCGCTGGAAACGGTCCTCTAGCTCTGGGGAATATCTCATCAGGTATTTTGAAGACTCATCTATCTATTTCGCCGAGCACAATATCAATGCTACCGATCGCGGCGACCACATCCGCGATCATTCTCCCCACGCACATCTTCTCAAGGGCTTGCAGATTGGCGAGACACGCTGAACGCATGTGCACGCGATACGGCTTCGCGGTGCCATCGCTGCGCACGTAGTAGCCCATTTCGCCGCGCGGCGATTCGATAGCCATATACACCTCGCCGGCGGGAACCGTGAAACCTTCGGTGACAATCTTGAAGTGATAGATGAGCGCTTCCATCTGCGTCTTCATCTTTTCCCGATCCGGGAGAACGACTTTCGGCGAATCGGCTTTGAAGGGCCCTTCCGGCACACCTTCAAACGCTTGCCTGGCGATCTTGTTCGATTCGCGCAGCTCCTGCACGCGCAGCAGGTAACGCGCGTAAACGTCGCCTTTGTCGGAGGTCGGGACCTTGAACTGGAATTTTTCGTAACTCGTGTACGGCATATCGCGGCGCAAGTCCCAGTCAATGCCGCTGGCGCGCAGCGATGGTCCACTCACTCCTAGCGAGATGCAATCTTCCGCTGAGAGATACGCCACGTTCCGAGTTCGCTCGATCCAGATGGGATTCGCTGTGAGCAGGCCTTCGTATTCGTCCACGCGATCATTGAATTTGTCGATGAACTTTTTAACCTTCGGCCAGAAGTCGAGCGGCGGATCGAGCGCGAGGCCGCCGATGCGGAAATACGAGGTCATCATGCGCTGACCAGCAACATCTTCAAAGATCCGCAACAACTCTTCGCGTTCGCGAAAGCAGTAGAGGAAGACGGTCATTGCGCCCATGTCGAGCGCGTGTGTGCCCAGCCAGACCAGATGCGAATTGATGCGCGTAAGCTCGTTTAACAGAACTCGGATGAACTGCGCGCGCGGCGGAATCTCCAATTGCAACAACTTCTCGACGGCCAAACAATACGCGAGATTGTTGGTCATCGGGCAGAGATAGTCGATGCGGTCGGTGAGCGGCACTACCTGCTGATAGAACTTCGCCTCGCAGGTCTTCTCGATGCCCGTATGCAGGTAGCCGATATCGGGAACGCACTTGATGACGGTCTCGCCGTCGATCTCGAGCAGCAGGCGGAGCACGCCGTGCGTAGACGGGTGCTGCGGACCCATGTTGAGGATCATCGTCCGGTCTTGCGCCGGATCGAGGACGGGCGTGGGACTCAGGTGGGCCATTATCTGTAACCCTCCACCGGATAATCCTTGCGTAGAGGATGCCCCTCCCAGTCTTCCGGCATCTGGATGCGGCGCAGGTTGGGATGACCAAGAAACCGCACTCCAAACAAGTCGAAGACTTCGCGCTCAAAAAAATTGGCCGCCGGCCATAGGCCCATCACAGACTCGATGGACGGATCACCGCCGGGAACTCGCGCGATCAGCCGCACGCGTTCTTTCCGGGAATGCGAGAGCAGGTGATAGATCACTTCAAAGCGAGGCTCGACGGGAAACAGATCGACGCAGGTCACGTCGGAAAGGAAGTTGAACTTCGTGCTCGCGTTCTCCCGGAGGACGTCACAGGCCTGCTTGATGTCTGCTCGGTTTACGTAAATCGTAAGCTCGCCGCGGTCAAACTTGGCTCCAGCGACTAGCGAAGCTTGCTGCAGTGCGGCAACTGCCGGTTTGTCCTGGAGCTGGGCAACATCGGTGATTGCGGGGGAGAGAGCCATTTAGAGGTCAGCTTTCTCCTGCGTGTTCCAATCGAGGGCGCCCTTCTTCCATATATAGAAGAAGCCCACCAAAACGATGCCAATGTAGACCAGCATCTCCCAAAATCCGAACATGCGCGCCGTCATTGAATGAGCGCCCGCATTGAGTGCAGGCGCAATTGCCTCCGGCAGCTTGCGGTAGATCACCGCCCAGGGAATCAGGAAGATCGCCTCAACGTCAAACAGAATGAACAACATGGCGACCATGTAGAACTTCACGGAGAAGCGTCCGCGAGCGTCGCCTGTGCCGGTCATCCCGCACTCGTAGGCCTGCATCTTGGTGCGGCTGTAGCGATGCTTGCCGAGGATGGCCGAGAGCAGCACCATACCCCCGGCGATGATGCAAGCGAGAACAATCTGCATCAGTAACGGAAGGTAATTAATGTAGTAAGGCAGTGGCTGATTCGCCATAAAGGGCCGTTATATAATGCGCGCCAACGCTGATTCGGGAACATTTGACTATAAGTTTCGCTGCGCAGGAGTGTCAAGCAGAACACTGTGCAAGTCGTTCGTTTCGCGCTACTTTGCACAGTACCCGCTGCGGTAGCGGCGGGCGCCGTTTGCTGTTCGATGAATCGATGACGAGATTTTCCCGCAATTGGTTTAATCGTCCATGATCTTCGGCTTCAATACCGATGTGAAGTTCGGCGACACGATGTATCACGTGCAGAGCGAAGCTCGTAAAGCCGACCTTCTCCTCCAGACCATGGTCTTCGTTCGCGGACACTGCATCGGCAAGATAGCCTCTTCCTATGCCGATCAGGTCAGCAATCCAGGATTTTCCGAGGAGTACATTCACGAGCTGCTCAAGCGGCAACATCGCAACACTCTGGATCGAGTGAAGGCCGGGACGATCGAGCGGTTTTTCCGCGAGCAGACGGAAATCCGCGATGCCGAAGGCGAGACTCTCGCGCTCACCTGGCTCAATTCTGATGAGGAAGTGATCGGGAACGCAATTACGATGCGTCTGTTAGTGAGCGAGGACGGGGCTGCCGTTGAGGGCGCATTGGTGACATCGCGGCTCCAGTATCCGACTGGTGTGCCGATCCATTCGCAGAGTGTTTCTGAAGATGACGGACGAGTCGAACTGGAGGTGGACCTCACGCAGTTCGAGCCGTCCGCCCGTGATCTAGTGGTCTTCATTCGCGCGACCCACGGCGAAAAATCGGCGACTCGCAAATATCGCCTGAAAAGTCGGGTCGAGCAGCAGACTACTTGACAGCCTGCACCAGCTTCTCCACTGGCGCCACAATCATCAGCAGAAGTTCGGCTTGTGGCTTCTTCATTTGTTCGAGCTGCGCCACCTGACCGTCAGACCATCCCGGCTGCGCCGTGGCGTGCTGCGTGTAGAAGTCGAGCGCTTGCAGCCCAATCGTCGCCGCCGCCGAGAGATTCTGAGACAGCCCGGCATCCGCGTTGAGAATCTCGGAGTTCTGGAATGCAGGCGTTAATTGTTCAGGATTGAATTTCCAGCGCTGCATCAGATCGCGAGCCTTCGCGATCTCGTCCTGCGACGCGCTGCCGCCGAGAATCTGATCCACGAGCACAGAAAAATCGCGCGCAGACAAGCTCTCCGGCGGGACCGCATCGGGAAGCGTATTCAGCGGTGTATCGGCGTTTCGTTTCGCATGGTCGGCGCGCGCATATCCTTTCACCGGCTCTACCGTTCCGGCCAGGACGTGCAGCGCGTCCACATGCTCCGGCGCAAGCCGCGCCTGCATCGTCCGCAGCGCGGAGAGCTGCGTAAGACCGATCGCATCGAGGCGCTCGTTGACCGCGGCAAGGCGTCGATACATCGAGTTCACATCGCGCACGTCGGCAGGCGACCAGAGACGTTCAGCGATCGCAGCATTGCGCGGCCAGATGCGCGAGTCCACGTTCTCGGCGCTCACGATCTCTGACCACATGCAGGCCTCGCCTCCGAGAATCATCTTCTGCTGTTCCGGCGTGAGACTGGAGGCGCCGTCACCTAGCGGATCCACGTCATAATGCTGCTCGGCCGACTGCGCCAGATCGAGATAGTAGCCGTGCGACAGCAGCGCGCGATGTCCCATCTCGACGGCCTTGGCTTCCGACTCCTGTCCACGCCAGGACTGCACGACAACATCTTTGGGCAAGTCAGGATGCAAAACCTCATCCCAGCCGATCGGCGTCTTCTTGTATTTCTCGATGATCTTGACGACATGCTGAGTAAAGTAGGTCTGCAAGTCAGCGTTCGAATTCAGGTTGTGCATCTTCATGAACGCCTGAATTTTCGGATTGGAATCCCACTGCTTGCCGTTCACCTCGTCGCCGCCAAGATGGAAGAACTGATCGGGAAACAGCTTCGCCATCTCGCCGATAAACTTGTCGAGAAACTTGTAGGTGGATTCGCGGGTAGGGTCCATCGCCGGATCGAAGATGCCCCAGTTCTTCTCGATCTGGTACGGTCCCGGACCACTCGCCAATTCCGGATAGCCGACGAACCAGCTCGTCGCGTGTCCCGGCATGTCAAACTCCGGCACGATGCGAATGCCGCGATCGCGCGCGTAGGCGATGATCTCCTTCATCTGTTCCTGCGTGAAGTAGTTGCCGTTCGAGCCAAGCTCCTGCAGTTTGGGAAACTTCTTGCTCTCGATGCGAAAGCCCTGATACTCACTCAGGTGCATATGCATCAGGTTCATCTTCACCGCTTCCATGCCGTCGAGCGTGCGCTCCACAACTTCGATCGGCATCCAGTGGCGGCACACATCAAGCATCAAACCGCGCCATGGAAAGCGCGGCGCGTCTTCAATGTGAACGGCAGGGGCGGCGAAACCCTGCGAACTGGGCGCGACGAGCTGCAATAAAGTTTGCAGGCCATGAATTACGCCCAGAGGATTCGGCGCATCGAGCTTTGCGCCATTGCTCGTGACATCGAGGGCATAAGACTCATCTTCGCCAAGCTTCTGGACTTTTTCGCCGGAGTGCTCGCAATGAATGCTGATCGTCGCGTTTGCCGACGCGCTCTGGAAGTGCAGCGGAATGCCGGTCTCGCGCGTGAGGTGATCGACAAAGCGCTCGGCCGCGCTGCGCACGCGCGGATCGTTCGAGCCGCTGATCGCGATCGTTAGGCCTTCGTTGACAACCCAGGCGCCCGATCCAGGCTGGATCTTCGCTGGAACCGGCATCAGGTTCCACGGTGGACCTTGCGGCGCAGCAGTCGACGGCGCGGTTTGCGCGTTTAACAACAAACTTGCCGATACAAGCAGAAATAGCAAAGCGAAAAGTCTCATCCAGTCCTCAAATTTCGCGATTTGTGATTTCGCGATTCTGTGATTTGCAAATCGCGAAATCACCCGATCGCGAAATCACGAAATGGTATCTGTGTTTGTGCTGAAGCGGAACTTTAACCCAATTCGTCCAGCATCGCTTCCATCTCCGAACGCGCATGCTGGTTGCGCGTGCGCTCGGCACAGGCGATGCCATTGTGCAGCATTTCGCGGGCTTCTTGCTCGCGTCCCGCTTTCATCAGCGTTTGTGCTGCCATCTGGTAGCCGGGCGTGTAGTCAGGATTTGTCTTCAGCAGGCGCGCGAATTCCTCGAGCGCAATATCCGCTTCGCCACGATTGGCGTACTCCAACGCCAAGCCATAGCGCGCAAAAGCGTCGCCAGGATTTTGCTCAAGGATTTGCTGGAGCGTCGCGACTCGATCCATGGCTAAGAGTGGACAAGCGCTCCAACCATAGATTGAAAGACGCGGATGCCGTCGGTCATGCCGAGGACGGCTTCGCTGCAGCGATCAGGATGAGGCATCATGCCAAGCACGTTGCGTCCTTCATTGCAGATGCCGGCAATGTTCTCGCGCGATCCATTGGGATTCGCCTCTGGCGTGATCCGGCCATCTGGCTCGCAATAGCGGAAAACAATGCGGCGATCACGCTTGAGCTGTTCCAAAGTGGGATCATCGCAGAAGTAGTTCCCTTCCATGTGGCCGATCGGAATCTGCAGCACTTCGCCTTCGCGGCAAACGTTCGTGAACGGCGTCTCGGCAGTTTCGACGCGCAGGTGAACCGGCTTACACACGTACTTCAATCCAGCGTTGCGCAGGAGCGCACCGGGAAGCAGCCCGGATTCGCAGAGAATCTGGAATCCATTGCAGATTCCCAGAACCAGCCCGCCCTTCCCGGCAAAGCGCGCAACTTCCTGCATCACTGGCGCAAACTTGGCAATCGCGCCGGTGCGCAGATAATCGCCGTAAGCAAAGCCGCCGGGAACAATGATCGCGTCGCAACCTTCGAGATCGTGGCTCTCATGCCACAGGAAGGTAACCGGCTGCTTCACGGCAGCGGTGACTGCGTTGTACGCGTCATGATCGCAGTTCGAGCCGGGAAAAACGAGGACGCCGAATTTCATGGATGAGGTAAGTTTAGCAAAACAGGCTATCGGCTTTCGGCTTTCGGCCAACGAACATTCGCGATGTCTTAAAGCGTGTGTTTCAAAATCACCCTCATTGTCCTTAATTCATGCTCTGTCATCCTGAGCGAGGGCGAACGCCCGAGTCGAAGGACCCCTAGAATCTATCCCACCAGAAGTGCCAACCTAAGTTTTGGAAAGAAATCGGATTCGCTATGCTGATTACACGCCAAAATCCTGAAGGGCGTACAAGCGTTAACATCCTTGGGTCCTTCGACTCGGGCGTTCGCCCTCGCTCAGGATGACAGGGCATGAATTGACGATGAGGGCATTTTCGAAACACGCTCTAGAAGATTTTCACCGAAAGTTCAGGGCCGAACGCCGAGAGCCGAATGCCGGCAGCCCGCATCTAATGCGGCGTGGAACTCTCTGAGCACGTCCGCATCACCGGCTCTGCTCTCAAGCGCTGGTTCATCGCCACGCTCTGGGACGCCGTTGCGGTGGGGATTCTCTGGTTTGTCGGGCTGCTCATCCTGCATGTGCCGCTTGCCTTCGTTTGGGCCATCCTCGGCGGCGCTTGCCAGTTCATTCCCAATTTCGGACCGCTGATCGCCGTAATCGGCCCGGCTCTGACGACGCTTTTCGCCAGCCAGTCCGACGCGCTGATGCATCTGCTCTACGTCTTCATTCTTTATGCCATCATCGCCGTGATCGACGGTCTGGTGCTGCAGCCGTATCTGATGAAGCGCAGCAACAAAGTCCCAATTTGGGCCTCGATCATCACTCCGATTGTCCTTGGGTTCGTGATTCCTTTTTGGGGGGTGCTTCTTGCGCCGCCGCTGCTGGCGGTGATTTACGCCCACAAGCGCAGACTGCCGAAATCACCTGCGGAGCCATGATGCGAACGGGGGACATACCGTGGGATCCTCGCCCCTCACCCATTCCCTATCGGGAATGGTACCGACTTGGTCCTCGGCTGCGCTGCATTCGCGTGACTCATCCTGCGGTTCACAACTTGCACCGTGCTATACTTTTCGTTTGTTCTCATGCAGATGCGGGTCATCTGCGTGCAAATTGAGCGTCTGAGGTTGTTTCATGTCCGGCCACTCCAAATGGGCCACAATAAAGCACAAAAAAGGCGCGCTGGACGCCAAGCGCGGCAAGATTTTCACTCGACTAATTAAGGAAATCACTGTCGCCGCCAGGAACGGCGGCGGCGACGTGGATAGCAATCCCCGCTTGCGCGGCGCCGTCACGGCTGCCAAGGCGGAGAACATGCCCGCCGACAATATCAAGCGCGCCATTCAGCGCGGCACCGGCGAGTTGCCGGGTGCGATCTACGAAGAGATCACCTTCGAGGGTTACGGGCCAGGCGGCGTCGCTCTGCTGGTCGATGTCACCACCGACAACCGCAATCGCACGGTCAGCGAGATTCGTCATGCCTTCGGAAAAAACGGCGGGAACCTCGGTGAAAGCGGTTCAGTCGCCTGGATGTTCCACAAGAAGGGCTACATCGTCGTGCCCAAGTCCGCGGCAAAAGAAGACGCGCTAATGGACATCGTCCTCGAAAACGGCGGCGACGATCTCCGCGACGATGGCGACAACTGGGAGATCACAACCGATCCTTCCGCTTATGAAGCCGTGCTCGAAGCCATCAAGAAGACAGGAGTGGAGCCTCCGGTCGCGGAAATCTCGATGGTGCCGCAGAACTACATCAAGCTCGAAGGCCATGCGGCCAATACGATGATCCGGCTGCTCGAGGCGCTCGAAGATCATGACGACGTGCAGCACGTGTATTCGAACTTCGACGTGGATCAGAACCAGCTGGAAGAAGTGGCGGGATAGCAGTAGCTTTTGGTCTCTTCGGATGTCATCCTGAGGCCCGGTTTTGGCGGAAGGATCTCGGGCGATGCTCAGGACTTAATGGCTGCTTCCGGCTTTCTACGCGGAATTTATCGCAAAGAGCCAGGAGACCGCAATTGCGGAGGAAGCATTCGGCGGAGATCCTTCGTGTCCGCCGCGGCGGACGCTCTCAATGAACAAATCCCGTCTGGTGACAGGGGGATTTCGCAGTAAAAGAGGCCGTAGGCCGGAATTCGTTTAGCCCAGGCCGTGAGGCCTGGGTATTGCGGATACAGCAGTCCAGAGCCCCGGAGGGGCGGCACCGGCAACGTGCAGCGATGAGTGCCGCGCCTCCGGCGCTCGGGATGTTCGGT
>DASTJH010000006.1:0-43654 GCA_035716645.1 Terriglobales bacterium
TCGAACTCGCAGCCATCGTGACGGAACGTCAGCCTGGAGCCGCGAGAGGAGACTCGGGTCTCGAGCAGCGGATTCTTCATGCCGGAGGCTTGCCGCTGCATCGCGTCGAGCGAAGCCCGAATCGCCGCCGGACGCACCTTCTTCGCGCGCAGCTCGGTCAATTTTCTGATTTGCAGCAGATCGTAAAAGGAGTAGGTTTCTGTGGCGGCAATCAGTCCAGCGCGTTCCCATCCGGCCAGCTGCCGCGCTGTAACATGCAGCATCCGCATCACTTCCGCTCGAGGATATTGGTCCACGTTCTTCCCGGCCTTCCGGCCCCTGGTTCGGTTAGTTCAGTTGTCGGTCGCTGACGCTTCGCCTTCCTTTCACCGAATTATCGGAAGTCGCAGAACAAATATCAAGTGGAAAATCATAGAGTTGCCGACAAAATCATAGGAAAACCTGTCCGAATTGGAGCGATCACCTTGAGAACATGGGGCATGCACCGTGATCCGTGCAGCATCACGCTCCGCGGAAGTGCACGACGACGAGCACAATTACGGCGATTCCCAGCAGCACGCGGTATGCGACGAATAGATTCAGCGAATGCGTGCGCAAGTACTTCAGAAAGAACGCAATCACGCCTAGGCCGAGAACGGCAGAAACCACGATCCCGACGATGAACGGCTGTATCATGCCCGGCGGCAGCCCTCCCGCTTTCAGCACCGCTAGACCCTTCAACGCGACAGCTCCTGCCGTGATAGGTGCCAAAAGAAGAAAGCTGAAGCGTGCCGCCGCTTCTCGATTCAAGCTACGCGCCAGACCGGCGGTGATCGTCGATCCCGAGCGCGAGACGCCGGGAATCAGCGCGAATGCCTGGGCGATGCCGATGAGAATGGCATCGACGGCGTTGATTCCCGAAATGGGACGACGCTCTCCCCCGAACTTATCCGCAGCCCACATCAGCAGGCCGACCACGATCAGCATGATCCCGATGAGTAGGTAGTTCTCGCGAAACTTCAGTTCGGCATACTTGTCCAGAAACTTGCCGACGATCGCGCCGGGCACCGTGCCCAACAGAATCCACCAGAGCAGCATCCGATCGCGACCGGACTCAGCGTCGTCTACATTCCCGAAAAAGGAAGCCTGCCCTGTCATCGGGGGGTGCCCGCCAAAACCGGCGACAATGAGGTTGATCCAGGTGGGGAAAAAGTAGATCAATACAGCGAGCAGGGTACCGGCGTGCAGAGCCACGTCGAAGGTCAGGTCCATCGCCGGAGAAACTTCTGTCCAACCCAGAATCCAGCGCGTAAGAATCAGGTGCGCGGAGCTGGAGATCGGCAGGAATTCGCCGAATGCTTGCACAATTGCGAGCACAACCGCCTGGTAAATGGGCAAAGAATGTCCTTTCGAAAGCGCTAGAGAAATTTCAGAGTTGCTGTAGACCAAAGTTCGCTTCAGGGAAGGGCACGGATTCAGCCGTGCCGTAACGGAGAATCCATTCGATCTGTTCGCTTCCCACTGCTTCAGCGTAGCTGAAGCAGCGGAACTAAAGAACGGGCAATGGAACGATTGCCGGCACGCATAAATGCGTGCCCTTCCCTAAACCGGTCTACATCAACCCTGAAACTGCTCTAAGAATTATTCGCTGGTATTGCCGTAGGTTGGGACCTTCTGCTGCATCAGGAACAGCAGGCGCTCGGCGCGATACGCGTAGTCGGTATTCGGATATTGCTGCGCGATGCGCTGGCACAGGTCCTCGGCGCGCGCGCGGCTTTCGTCCGACTTCTTCTGATCCTGGTTCTCGCGATACATTTCGATCAGCGCCGATTGCCGCCACGCCGCATCATACAAGGCTTCCGGCGCCTTGGGCGATTGGGGATGCTCGGTGGCATACTTCTCGTAAAGGGACGATTCCTTTTCGGGGCACTTCGTGTCCCCCTGCCAGTCACCGCAAAGCTTGTTCATGATCAGATCAAAGGCCGCCAGATCCGCCCACTTGGTATTCGGATATTTCTTCTCCACCTTCCGCATCGCATCTTCGTCCATCTGGTGACGCATAAACGGATCTTTCTCGCGCGCCGACGGACGCGAGCGCATGTCCTCGACATCGATCTGCCACGCAATGTCGGCTGAGCGATACGCAGCTTCGCCGGCGAGAGGCGAATTGGGGAAGTATTCGGCTACACGATGGTAGAGACGTAGCGCGTCCTGCGCCGCTCCGCGTCGTCCGCCCCGCCGGCTCGCTTCCGCTTCGGAATCGGAAGCCTCGCCAAAGATGATCTGGTCACCATGCGGCGTGTTTTTTCCGACCAGGCCCTTGTCGATCATCCAGCCGGTAACATCGCGCGTGTCCATGACTTCGGTGGCCATTTCGTCCGGCAGTTCCTCATGCTGTTCTCCCAGCGCGGCAAGAACATGGACCCAGGTGCCACTCCGCTCCAAAACGGCCACTTCACGCCCACGTCCGACGATCCCGAGTTTTTGGCTGCTGGTATCGGGAGAAAGATAAAGATTGGCTTCGCGGACGCTGACCTCGCGCTCGGTGTTTTGATCCGCCCATGCAAAGCAAGCAAGAAAAAGGAAACAGAAAAACAAGACGGAAAGCGAAACTCTGCTCATAGGATCATTTTATTGCGAGTCCCTTAACTTCTGTCATCCTGACGCCCGGTTTTGGCGGAAGAGCCTGCCCTGAGCTTGTCGAAGGGATCTCCGCCAAAAGCGTGTGACTTAATTGCGCTCTCCCGGTCCCACGCAAAATTCTCCCCAGCGTGAGACCGGGACACGGCAGGGAACGGGAAAGGCTCTGCGGAGATTCTTCGTCCGCTGTGGCGGACTCAGAATGACAGTTCAAAATAGGTTTTTCACTCGGGCGCAGAAAACGCGTCCGCCATCAGGCGGATTCGGGATGACGACCGATTAAGGGCCACTTAGTCGAATTCAATCGAGCGAACAACCACAAACCGGGGCAGGCACGTATTTCTTGAGGAACTCCGCTACACG
Source organism: Terriglobales bacterium (assembly GCA_035716645.1). Lineage (GTDB taxonomy): Bacteria > Acidobacteriota > Terriglobia > Terriglobales > Acidobacteriaceae > Gp1-AA112. The sequence continues at coordinate 2,983 of DASTJH010000006.1, forward strand.
CGTGTACGCATCAATCTGATTCTCGACGCGCGCGAATCCGTGGCCTTCGTTGTCGTAGATTTTCAAATCGACTGTGCCTCCATGCTTGCGAATTGCATCGGCCACCTGCTCGGCTTCGGACTTCGGACAGCGCGGATCGTTGCCGCCGGCGAGCAGCAGCACCGGCGCTTTGATACGATCGATGAAGTTGATTGGGCTGCGATCCTCCCACAGCGCTTTGTTCTTCACCGGATCGCCCATCGTCGCCAAATCGTATTCGCGCAGCAGCGGATCTTCGTTCTGCACTTCGGTAAACCAGTTCACAAATGGGACAATCGGCACGCCCGCCGCCCACATTTCCGGAGCTTTCGTGAGCGCCATCATCGACATGTATCCGCCGTAGCTGCCGCCCATCACCACCAGCTTTTTCGGATCGACATAGCCGGTCTTCACGATCCAGTCGGCGGCGGCGAGCGTGTCCTGCAGGTCGCCTCCGCCCATGTCGAAGCGGTTGGCGTCGATGAATTCTTTGCCGTAGCCGGTCGATCCGCGATAGTTGGGCGCGATCACCAGATAACCCTGATTGGCTAGATACTGAACGATGCGGTTAAAGCTGTTCACCGTCTGAGACTGCGGCCCGCCGTGCACGTACACAATCGCCGGATGCGTATGATCGCGCGGCGCATTGTGCGGAACATAGACGAACGCCGAAATCTCGAATTTCCCGTCGCGACTGGGATAGTGAACGAGGAAGGGTTCCACCATGTCGTCCGGGCTCAATCCAGCCATCAGCGAATGCGTGATTTGCCGTGATTGCTCGTTCGCGAAGTCGTACTCCCAAATGTCATTCGGCGACGTAGGACCGTTGTGGTAATAGAGCAGCCCCGTGCCATTTGGCGAGAACGAGGTCACAGAACCAGCGAGGTTGTTCACGCCTTTCGGCAGCGGCAGCATCGTCGCGTGCTTGCCGGCCAGATCATAGACGAAGACCTCTGTGTTGCCGTCCACGTTCGCCGTCCAGGTGAGCCGCTTGCCATCGGGCGAGAAGGCGCCCGAGCCAATCTCCCATTTTTCGTCGGTGAGCCACTGGATTTTCTTCGTCGCGATCTCCAGCAGTCCGACATTGTCGTATCCATTTTCGTTCGAAGTAATCAGCAGATATTTGCCGTCGGGAGAAAAAGCTGTGGCCTGGTAGTTATGCTCCCCGGAGTGCGGCGTGAGCAGCGTTGCTTTTCCGGTAGCCACATCGGCGACAAAGATGTTCGAATCTTTCCCTGTCGCCTGCTGCTGCGTGTAGGCGATCCATTTGCCATCATGCGACCAGATCGGACTGGTGTTCCCTAGCTCCTTCGGCGTGTTCTTCGTCAGCGCACGATAGTTTTTCGTGAGAGTATCAATGATGTTGATCTCGAACGTGGACGAGGTGCGCGGTTTGACCATGTAGGCCAGATACCGCGAATTCGGCGACCACGCCTGGCCTTCCTCGGCCGAATCAGGCGAGTTGGTCAGGTTCACGACTTCCCCGGTTAGCGGCGAGACAAGAAAAAGGTCCCACTGCTCATCGCCGTCGCGATCGGAATTGAACGCGATCCATTTGCCATCCGGGGACCAAACTGGATCGATCTGCCGCTGATCGCTGATCGTGAGCTGCGCCGGCCAGCCTCCAATCGCGGGGACAAGCCAAATATTGTTGCGCCCGGAAATATTCGTGATCAGCGCAACGGTCTTCCCGTCCGGCGACCACGTTGAGCCACCGACTATGCGCGTCATGTACAGCTTCTCAATGGAGAACGGCTGCACCTCGCGCTCAAGAATCTTGCTCGTGATTAGCTTGGGATCTGTAATCGCCTGCGAGGAAACATACCTCTTACTTGGAGGAGCCTGAGCCAGCAGAGAAGAAGACATAAGAGCCACCATAACAAACAGCAGCATACGGCGCATGAAACCAACCTAACATGAGCCAAGCAGCCTCATCAGGTGCATGGTGGCACAACCTTCCATTGTTTGGGCCGTGCGCCTCTCAAGGGAAACGTCTGACTAGGTGGGATGCTGGAACAAAGTTGCGGCGCCGGGGAAGCTTTCTTGAGATTCGCGGCTTATTTTTGGGTTTGTTTTTGGCTTCGGAGCTTGGGGGCTTCGCAGCTTCGCGGCTTTCTTTATTCCGCGAATTCTTGGCTCTCGGTGACTTTCAACAATTGTCCGCGGTGCCGGACAGCGATATCAAAAAACTGCTCCCAGGATAGTTCGGGATTGCGGTCAAACCATTCGCGCACATCGGCAAGGATCCGTTCGCTGACCTCGCTTTCGACTTTTGCCAATGTTCCGCTCAGCGCCTCGCTGTTAGCCAGGCGCTGCACCGCTTTCTTGATGCGAACCTCGCTATCGCCTTCGAAACCGGTGAACAGAATGCCCATCCCTTCTCCCGCCCAGCAAACGCGCACTTCGCCTTTCACCTGGATCTTTATTCCATAGAGGAATAAAGCGGCCGAGAGACGAGTTGAGCGGGGCAAGGGATAACGCGTACCGATAAAGCAGCCATTCAAGCTGATGTTGTCGAGCCTGCCGGTGACCGGCTCGTCAGAAGGATTCGTCCAGAACTGCACGCCGCGATCGCAGTCAAAGCGCGCGACGGCGCGACGGTCCGCCTGTAGCTCTTCGATTGCACATTTAGGAGGCGACCAGGTATCGACGTACTCGCCACCCAATAACTCGTCCAGTTCGGCAAGCTTCTTACCCGGCTCGAGCGACCGCAGCCCCACTTGTCCTTGACGCGGAGTTTCGGCCTCTCCGACCCACATCACCTCGAAGCGCACTTTGGTTTTGCCGTGTTCCAGCGTGATCTCGTTCCCGACGTGCAGGTCCTGCGAACCAAGAATCCGCGCTCCCTGCTGGCTCACATCCAGCGTGCAGACCACGTGCCGAAAGCTATTGCCGGACGCATCCTGTCCGATCGCGCGCACCGGTAGCGCCACAAAGTTCCGCTTCTCTCGGCGTCGCGACATACGTTCGGTAGTATGCTGCAACTGCCTGTGCAGGCGACAGTTACGCTGGTAATAAGACTCGTCAGTACCGTTCCCGGTGAGGGAGCGGGTGACGAAACCCCTCCGCTAAGCGACTAATGGCGTCACCCGTCGCTACGAACAGTACCGCATCTACAGCTCCATCAGAACCCGCCCGTGACCCATCTCCGACCAAAACTCTAGAAATGCCCGGCCAACAAGCTCGGCGGCGACTGTGGGTCACTCGTCATGAAAATAATCTTTGAGTTGGAGACGACATATCCGAGTACGAAATTGCTGGACTGGAAGCTGATTGTCAATTTTCCCGTTGCGGGATCGATGGCATAGGAGAAGTTGTCCGTTCCCGATTTCAAGGAAAAAGCATCGGCACCATCCACGCTGATACCCAGAGAACCGGTGCCGTCAAATGTTGTCACGCCGCTATCGAACTCAGAGCCAATGTTCGGCGCTCCGCCTCCGAAGAATGCTTGACCTGAGAGCGTGGCGTTGCTGAACGGACCGGCGGCTTGCAGCTGGGCGTAGCCGAAGGGGACGCTGGCATCATTGTCGAGGATGACGGCGGAGTTGGGACTAATCGCATAGACGAAAGTGTCTCCAGCGGGATTCACGGCTCGTCCGTTGGCGGCAATGGTATAGGAATCCGAAATCAGCTGGTTGGCCAAGGTTCCATTGTCGTTGACGTCCTGATTGCCGGTGAACGCGCCACTGGTTCCAAATTGGATTCGGCCAACCGCGGTAGCATTCCCACCATTGTCGGCGTTAATGCCAGTTAGCGAAGTGACGTAGGCATTGTTATCGAATGAGTTTGGCATGAATGGTCCGCCCGTCTGCAAGCGCGCCTCGCCGCTCAGAATCGGCTGCGAACTGAGAAAGTCCGTGCTCAGGTACAGGAACTCGGTCGAGTCAACCACGTAGACCACCGCGTTGGTTGTGCCGCCGACTGTGGTCGTGAGAGTTCCCCGTCCCGTAGTTGTGTCGATGTTGTATGTGCCGGAGCCGCTGGTGTCGTTGAGGTCGGCGTTGCCGGCGGCATCGATGGCATCGGTGTCAAATCCGTTGAGATTGCCGGCGCCGTCGGCATGAACCACGCCAACGACAGCGAGCCGCTGTCCGGCGCTTTGTACCCCCTGGAAGCCAATTACATAGTTTCCCGAAATGGAACTATTCGCGAATGCAGCGGTATCCTGTTTGAGCAGAATGCCCTGCGTGCGCTGCCCTAAGCCGGTGTTGTCGTCGAACCGGATCAGCGCGCCTTGCGTGGCGTGCATTGTGCTATCCATCGCACCCACGGCAATGCGGTATGTCGACACACCGCGGCTCTCGTTGGCGAGTGTCAAACATCCGCGATTGTCCGAACCGATCGAATACGAGCTCGATGACGGATCAATTGAGAGTCCCGTCGTAGCTCCCGTTGTGTGATTGACGTCGATCGTCCCACCGGTGATGTTGCCGTTGCCATCGGCTGTGAAGCTGCCGATGAATGCTTCGTAGCCTTGTCCGGCGCTGCCTCCCTGCGCCAGAAAGGCATACTGGCCATTGAGAACTCCGTTATTCCCGGAACCGCAAGTTCCATCTTTGATCGTGAACTGAACGCTGTCGGTCGGCTGGAAGCTATTGTTCACATCGACGGAGGTTACGGTGAGAGTTGGATCCTTGGCTGGAGCTGCCGGTACCGTGGCCGGCGGCGTATAGCTAATCGCCGCGGTCACACTATTCCCATTTCGGGTGTAAACCGGAACTCCGAGCGTGCCGCAATCCGGCTGGCAATCTGCGCCATCGGCTGTCAACGTCCAGGTGGTGGCCTTGTTCACGCCGGCTTCGCCAAAACTGGCAAAAATCGTGACCGGCGTGGTTCCGGTCAATGCCGTATTCAAGCGAGAAGCATTGTTAATTGGTCCTCCCAGCACTAAACCTAGACCAAGCGCGAAATTGACCGCAGCGATTTTTGTGTTGTCTGCGTTGGAGGCGGCAAGGATCATCGGATGGTCATAGGGTGGGTTAGGAATCTGCGTCGGCGGCGTATACGTGAACGGAGAAGAGGTAAACGGAATGCCTGTGGTCCCCTGACCAGATACCGTCGTCCCTGAAGTCGGGGCGGCGGTCGGCACAAGAGTACCGCAGGTGGTTCCGGTACCAGGAGCCGCGACGGGTGGACATGCGTACCCGGCGGCCAAGAGCTGAACATTGGAGCCTGCGCTCGGACCGCTTGGATCGTTAAAAACAGTCACGTTTACGGGTTTAGTTCCTGGGCCCCCACCAACGCCGGTCATCTTCACCACGCGGGTGCCCGCGGGAAACACGTTGAAATTGGCGGTCGCAGTAAAAGAGGTCGTCAGACTCGAGCTGACGGTAATGGTAATCGTTGTGGCGTCAGCAAGACTTGCCGGCGGCGTGTAAGCGAGAGTGTAGTTCGGCGAGGTTCCGCCGATGCTTCCCAAGGTACCGCAAACATCCGACGTGCACGCATCGCCGTTCAAGGTCAGCGTGGGAGTCAGGACGTCACCGGCCTGATCATGAGCTACTGCGATGGCGATCGTCTCGGAATTTCCGCCAGCAAAGATCGCTCCACCCGCGCCGGCTCCGGGAACAGTGATGGAGATCGACGCCGGCAGGTCGGCCGTTCCCAACACGTGTACGCTCTCGCTGGCAGAATCGTTGGCGGAGTTGCTATCGCCGGTGGTTGCCACGTTTGCGGTGCTCACGATGTCGCTGGTGCTAGCCGTGCCGCTCACTGCAACTATCAATGGAATGCTCAGGGAAGACGCACCCGGCGCAAGCGGCCCGGCATTCGTGCAAGTCACGTTCTGTGACGCAGCCGCGCACGACCATCCCGACGCGTTGCCCGAAACGAAGTTGAACGAAGAATCCAGCGTATCGGTAACCGTGATCGCGTCGGTCGTAGGTCCATTACCGGCATTGTTCACAGACAACGTGAGCACACCGTTGCTACCCGCGCCGAAATTGCCAACATGAGATTCGGCCATCGCAAGGTCCGGCGCAAAAGTGATCGAGTCGCTCGCAGAGTCGTTCGCGGCATCGCCGTCACCGAAACCAGAAACGGATACGCTGTTGCCGATCCTGCCGGAGGCATTCGAGTTGACGGATACTTGCAACCCAATCGCCGCTGCAGCGTCGCCCGGGTTGAGCGAACTCGCATTCGTGCAGGTCACCACCTGCGCCGCAGCACCGCAGCTCCAGCCGAGCCCTCCCGCGCTAACAAATGTGAACGTCGCGGGAAGCGTGTCCGTCACCGTGATGGTGCCGCCACTCGGACCGGCGCCGGCGCCATTAGCGGCATTGCTCACCGTAATGTCAAAAGTACCGTTGCCGCCGGCGGTGAAAGTCCCGTTATGGGACTCCGCAATCGCCAAATCGGGCAGGTTTATGCCCACCGAATCGGTTGTCGTAGCCGGCGCCGCCATGCCTCCGCCCGAAACTGCCACCTGATTCACTTCCGGTGATGCCGCGTTCGCGGCCACATTCAGTGTCACCGTCAGCGCAGGGTAACTCGCTCCACTGGCCAGCGCGTCAGTGCGATCGCAGGTATTCGCGCCGCCGCTGCCCGGACACGTCCAGCCACTGCCGGCCATGGATACCAGCGTCTCTCCAGCCGCGCTGGTCTCGCTAACCGTCACCGTGCCCGCCGTCGGTCCGGCCGACGCTCCGTTCTGGACTGTGACGGTGTGCGTCGCGCCCTGCTGTCCCAAATTGAAATTGCCGGTATGCATTTCGGAGATCGCGAGCGCTGCGGCGACTACATTCAGCGAAGGCTTAGAACTCACCGCCGCCGTCATGCCGCCGCCTGAGACACTTAGCGCGATGTCCACCGGCGTGCCGTTCGGCGCGGTCACATTTCCGGTCACCACAATCGGGGGATAGCTCTGGCCCGGGGCCAGCGAGTCACTGCGTGTGCAAGTCGTAGTAGACAGCGTGCAAGACCATCCCGTCCCAGCAATAGCGGTCGGGCTGAAACCGTCGGGCGGATCGACAACCGTGACCGTTCCGCTGGTGCCCGCGTTGCCGTTGTTTTTGACCGAGATGCTATAGCTCGCGCCCTGCTCGCCACTGCTGAAGTTCGCTTGTGTGGCCACAGTCGCCGCCAACTGGGGAGTGCCGGTCGGCGGCGGAGGTGGAGTCGGGTTGTGATCGCCGCCTCCGCCGCAATTCAGCACGGCGAAGGAGCAAGCCAGCAAGACGGCAACATAGATCTTGGTGAAAACGCAGGAATTATTGTCAGACCAAAATTTGCCAACGAAAACACTGGGACGCATGGGAACCTCGGCGCAGCCTACGCATGGATTTGTATGGGGTTCGCCATCAGAAAGGAGCAGTCTGGCAAAGTCAATTTTCCGGTTCTGAATTCTTTCTAAACATTCATCCCATTGAAACCAGAGCTGTTGACTTTCGCTGTTCAGCAGCCTTATTGTTGCAGCCTCCCCTCTCCGGTGTTTGTTATGTCATCGCCGGCTTCAGCGCCGATTCGCTACCGCTTTGCCGAGTACGAGCTGAACGTGGCTGCGCGCACGCTCACCAAGCGCGGCTTGCGCGTCAAACTGCAGCCAATTCCATTCCAGGCGCTGGCGTTATTCCTGGAACGTCCCGGCGAGCTGATCACACGCGACGAACTCCAGCACCGTCTTTGGCAACCGGGGACTTTTGTCGATTTTGATCAAGGACTGAACGTCGCCATCAAGAAACTGCGTGACGCTCTGGGAGAAGTCGCCGGAAGCTCACGCTACATTGAAACCGTAGCCGGCGAAGGCTATCGCTGGATCGCCGACGTTCAGACCGCTTCCGCAGCGCAAGAGCTAGAGTCGATCAATCACAGACCGCCCACAGCAACCGATACTGAAGCAAACGGCGCACGGCCCAGCCCTTCTGAAACATCACAACCTTCGATTCGGTTTCGGATTCCCAAGGCGGCAGCGATCGGGATGTTCGCGGCGATCGTTGTCGCTGCGCTCTGGGTCGTCAGAATGCAGAAACAGTACCGCCAGGCTGCCCCGATCCACTCTCTCGCTGTTCTGCCCCTGCGCAACCTCTCCTCTGACCCTGGCCAGGACTACTTAGCCGATGGGGTAACCGAAGAGCTCATCACCGACCTCGCGCAGTCCCTCCCCTTGCGAGTCGTTTCGCGCACATCGGTCATGCGCTATCGGGAGACGAGCGAACCCATCGCGCAGATCGCCCGCGAACTGGGTGTGGAAGCCATCATCGAGGGCGCTGTCGCGCGCTCAGGAAACCACGTCGCCGTCACCGTACAGTTGATCGACGCACGCGAGGACCGCCATCTCTGGGCGCAGAAGTATGACCGCGAAATCCAAGACCTGCTCCCGACGGAAGCTGAATTGTCGCAGGAGATCGCCAGCCAGATCGGCGGCACGCTGACTTCCCAAAATGGGACTACGGCAAAGTTGCGCCCTGTCGATCCAGAGGTGTATGAGCTTTGTTTGATGGGCCGCTACGAATGGAACAAGCGAACTGCAGCCGGTTTGCAGAAGGCCATTGATTATTTCCAGCAGGCGATCCAGCGCAACCCCAACTACGCACCTGCCTATGCCGGGCTCGCGAACGCCTACATCATCCTGCCCTCTTATGCCAGCATCGGATGGGACGACAACTACAGCAAAGGGGCAGCAGCGGCTCGTCGCGCGCTCGAACTAGACGATCGACTGGCCGAGGCGGACGCTGCTTTGGGGTTCATCGATCTCAACTACTGGGGTCCAAGGTCAAGACAATCGGAACAGGAACTCCGCCGCGCGATGCAACTGAATCCCAATTACGCGACGGCTCATCACTGGTTCGCCTATTACCTGTTTTTCGCCGAGCGGCACAACGAGGCATTAGCGGAAATGGAAGTCGCGCGTCAGCTCGATCCGCTCTCCGCCATTATCAATGCCGACGAAGGAAACTTTCTCTATGCGGCCGGCCGGAATAGCGAAGCAAGGACGCGTTTGCGGAAGGCCATTGATCTTGATCCCAATTTGGGACAACCGCATGAAACACTGGCGCTGCTCGATGTGGAAGAAGGACACAATGGCGATGCGCTGCGCGAAGCCCGCTTGGGCTTGGCACTTGACCCGAACAATCCGCGCACCCGAGGCGAAGGAGGATACGTCCTCGCCGTCACCGGACATCGCGACGAAGCCAGAAAGTTGCTTGAGAGCCTGACCGAGCAGATGCGTCATGGTCTGACCTTCCCCTCGCACGTCGCTCTCATTCACATCGGCCTCGGACAGCACAGTGAGGCCCTGGACATTTTGGAGAAGTCATCGACGGTGGGAGCCGGTGCCCATGCCTGGAGGCAATGGCGTATCTTCGAGGACCTGAAGAATGAGCCCCGCTACCAGAAGCTCCTCGCCGAAGCCCTGCCCTGAAAAAGAAGCTGCGAAGCTAGAACCAAAACCCACACCAAATTGCGTTCTCATCCTGCTGTTGGTTTCGCTGCTAATGCCTGCTGTTGACTTTGGGTTTTGCTTTTGCTTCGCGACTTCGGGGCTCCGCAGCTTCGAAGCTTTAGTTGGTTTCAGCTTCGCGGCTTCGGGGTTTCGCGGTTTCGCAGCTTTCTTTTGACTTACCGCTTCTAGCGACTTACGATTAAGGTGGTCCCCGTGAACCCTCGGCTCAAAATCGTGATTGGCTGCGTGCTGCTGGTCATGGTTGTAGCCATCTGTGTGGCGCCATTTGTCGATCTGGAGCCGACCACGATGCAGGCTGGCCGAGCCGCCTATCTGGCGTTCCTCTCGATTCCGGCTTCGGCGACCTTCGTTATAGGGCTTTTTCATCCGGGACAGTATTTTTCAACGCTGCCTGCGTTCGCCCACCCCGCCCACGTAGGGACTGACCTCACGGACCTCACCTGCGCGCGCCTCTGCTGATTTTCCTCGGACATTTTCGCAATGTGTAGCTGTTGAGCGCGGTCCCCCCGCGCCGCTGGCCGTTGCGCTCATCCCAAACCAGGAAACCGAGGTGACCCATGATTTGCGCGCCAAGACGCGTGACCAAAACCGACTCGTTCTTCTCCAAAGTCGCTAGCGCCGACTGTCGTCTGCTGCTGCTCGACTACGACGGAACGCTCGCTCCGTTTCACCACAACCGTTACCGCGCGTTTCCCTATGACGGCATCGTCGAACTCCTCGATGTCATCATGGGACTCGACCGTGTACGGGTGGTGCTGGTCAGCGGACGCCGCGCTGCCGAGCTTCCGCCTCTGCTCGGCGCGGCGCAGGTTCCGGAAATCTGGGGATCGTACGGCATGGAGCGGCTTCTTCCCGATGGCACGTACCACACGCAGCCATTAGACGACATTGCTTATGAAATCCAGGCGCAAGCCGCGGCGCTGCTCGCCGAAGAGGATCTTGCCGAGCAAACGGAAATTAAACCCGGCGTGGTTGCCGTGCACTGGCGCGGCCTGCCACCGCATCGCGTCCACGAAGTGGAAACGAAGGTCCGGCGCGTGCATTCTGCGTTGCGCCTGCCGCCGAGCGCCTTAGTCCAATTCGATGGCGGCATCGAAATTCGCCTCTCCTCCTGCAACAAAGGAGACGCCGTCCGGCACTTGCTCAGCGAACTCCAAACCTCCGCCGCGATCGCCTACCTCGGCGACGACGTCTCCGACGAAGACGCCTTTCGGGCTCTGAAAGGACGAGCCATGCGCGTGCTCGTCCGCCCCCAATACCGGCCCACCGCTGCGGACCTGTGGCTCCGTCCGCCCGAGGAGGTCGTCGGCTTCTTGCGTATGTGGATGACCGCCTGCGGAGGCATGGCATGAACTCGATCCTCATGGTTTCCAACCGGCTTCCCGTGACCGTGACTCGCGACGAAGATGGCGTGCGCATCGTTCCCAGTTCGGGAGGACTCGTCTCCGCGCTCACCTCCGCCCTCAATCAAGTCCCGTTCACGTGGATCGGATGGCCAGGCGCCGACGCCGCGCCGGAAATCACCGATGCACTCCAGCGCTGCTCGGCGCTGCCATCCTGCAAGCTGCTTCCCGTCGATTTAGGACTCGAAGAACGCAATCGCTTTTATCGCGGTTTCTGCAATGAGATTCTGTGGCCGCTCTTTCACGATTTGCAATCGCGCTGCAACTTCGATCCCAGCTACTGGGAAACCTATGGCTCGGTCAATCGCCGCTTCGCCGATCGCGTGATCGAAGCCGCGCGTGAGCACGAGCTCATCTGGGTCCATGACTACCATCTCCTGCTGCTCGGATCGCTCCTACGTAATTCCGGTGAGATAGCGGGCAGCGTGGCTTACTTTCACCACATTCCGTTCCCGCCGCCGGACATCTTCGCCAAACTTCCCTGGCGCAAAGAGATTCTCGAAAGCCTGCTCTGCTTCGATCTGGTCGGATTCCAGACCAGGCAGGATCTGCGCAACTTCATCTCGTCCGCCCGCCGCTTCCTGACGGACGTTCACGTGCGCCGCGTGGACAGCTCAACCGTGGTAACCAGCGGACCCAGGACAGCGCGTCTGGCCGTCTTTCCCATAGGCATCGATTCTTACGAGTTTGCCGCGTGCGCCGCGCGTTCCAAAACGGCACACCGAGCCAAAGAGATCCGTACTGAAATCGGCACTGAGCAAATCTGTCTCGGCGTCGACCGCCTCGACTACACGAAAGGCATTCCCGAACGACTGCGCGCCTTCGCCGCTCTCCTCTCGCGCTGCCCCGACCTGCGCCGGCAGATCACATTGGTGCAAGTCGTCGTGCCCAGCCGCAGCGAGGTTCCGAAATACAGCGAATTGAAGCTGGAAGTCGAACGCCTAGTCAGCAAAATCAACGGAGAGTTCGGCGTCCCGGGCTGGGTGCCGATCCAATATATGTATCGCCACCTCGATCGCACTGAACTGATCGCGCTTTACCGCTCCGCCGACATCGGACTGGTCACGCCGCTGCGCGATGGCATGAATCTGGTCGCCAAGGAATTCTGCGCTGCACAAACTGACGACGACGCTGTCCTGATCCTCAGCGAATTCGCCGGAGCCGCCGAACAACTCAAGCGCGGCGCGCTGCTGGTGAATCCGTACGATACCTACGGCGTAGCCGCAGCCTTGCACCGTGCGATTCACATGCCGACACAAGCCCGGCAAAGAAGAATGCGAGCCCTGCGACAAAGAATCGCCGAGAGCAATGTCTATACGTGGTTCTCCGACTTCATCCGCGCCGCGGGGTTGGAAAACAGCCCCGAAGCCCCGAGGCCCCGAAGCTCCGAAGCACAAAATCAACAGCACCAACAAATTGGGGTCTGATGTAACGGTTGGATTTTTTGCTTTCGATTTTGGTTTTGCCGTTGGCTCTGGCTTTCAGCTTCGGGGCTGCGGGGCTTCGCAGCTTCGGGGCTTGCTAACAGCCGCGCAGCCCATCGTTGTAAAGTAAGACCTTAATAAGAAATTTCATCCCAGGAGAAACACAATGAGCGCTAATCCTATCCCTGCTTCCCGACCCGATCCCGTCCAGCAACTCTTTCAGGCTGCCGGGGGATACGTCATCTCGTCTTCTTTGTGGGTCGCCACCGAACTCAAAATCGCCGATCAGCTCGCTGCCGGTCCAAAGTCCGTCGCTGAACTCGCTCGCGCCACCAACACGAAAGATCACGCTCTTGGCCGCATCCTTCGCGCACTCGCCATGGTCGGCATCTTCACCGAAACGGCTCCCGATACGTTCGCTCTCACCTCGACAGCCGAGCTGCTGCGCTCCGACGTGGCCGGCTCGCAGTACGACACGGTACTCTGGATCTGCGATCCATTTCATTTCGCCGTCAACGCCGAACTCCTGCACTCGGTGAAAACCGGACAGCCCGCCGTAGAGAAAGTAACAGGCAAGCTCTGCTTTGACGTGCTGGAGAACAATCCAGTCGAGAATCGCCGCTTCAACGCCGCGATGACGAACATGAGCGCAACGCAAGTGCCCGCAATCCTCGATGCCTATGACTTTTCCCGATTTGAAACCGTCGTCGACATCGCCGGAGGCCACGGTTTCCTGATTTGCGAAGTGCTGAAGAAGTATCCGAACACGCGCGGCATCCTCTTCGATCTGGACCATGTGTTACAAGGCGCGCAGCAGCGCATCCAGGAAGCCAGGATGGAAAGCCGCTGTACCACAGTATCCGGCGACTTCTTCCAGGCAGTCCCCGCAGGCGGCGATCTTTATGTGATGAAACACATCATCCACGACTGGAACGACGAAAAAGCCGGCCAAATCCTAACCAACTGCCGCAAAGCCCTCACCCAAAAACCCAAAGGCAAAGTCCTGCTATTCGAAATGGTCCGACCACAAGGCGATACCCCGCACGGAGCCAAGATCCTCGACATCGAAATGCTAGTCTTACCCGGCGGCCACGAACGAACCGAAGACCAATTCCGTCAACTATTCGCCAAGAACGGCCTCCGGCTAACAAGAATCATCCCGACTAAATCGCCGATGAGCATCGTAGAAGCGGAAGTAGCGTAAACCAAACCTGGAGTTGGACAGAGAACGCAGAACAAAGCAAAACAACGTGGAACCGGCCGCCCTCGGCCGGGTGTTGACCTTGACTTTGCTGTTGCCTTTGCCTTCAGAACCAGTTTAAAAGCCCGGCTCTCGAACTCCGACTACAAAAGTCAAAACCCGGGCGAGGGCTCCTTCGACAAGCTCAGGACAGGTCCGGTTCCACGTTTTCTCGCATTGCTCTAAAGCAATGATTCAGAGAAAACTATTGCAAGGTCTTTTGAGCGGCTTGGAACATTTGTGGGAGAGCTGCATTCCAATCTTGCCAGTCATGTCCGCCCGGGGTGGTCACGAAATTCACGCTCGCGCCACGCTGGCGCAAGCGAGTGGCGAACCGCTGATTCACGGCAAACAGAGGATCCTTTTCCCCGCAGGATTCAAACCACTGTGTCTCGTGCACGTGACTGTCCTGAGGCAAAAGTAAGAAGACATCTTCTGTTTTCGCGGCCGCCGAGCCGCCGAAGATCTCCCAGATACGCATCGTCTGTTGCCACCGTTTCAGGCTTGCTCGCCGACGCGTAATGTCCAGCGCTCCACTCAAGCTCGCAGTAAACGCGTATCGATCCGGATACTTCAGCGCCAGTTTGATCGCGCCATATCCACCCATAGAAATGCCGGCAATCCCCGTATGCGCGCGATCCCGAAGCACCGGCAGCCGGCTGTCCACATCGCGAGGTAGATCAACGGCGATCGCATCTTCCCAGCGCGCATGGCGTTTGTGCGCTGCATTCGTGTAGTAGGACAGACCGGCTTCCGGCATGACCACGATCAAATTAGCGGCAACAGCCAGATGGCTAACATCCGACCGCGACATCAGCTCATCCGGACTGCTATTCGCACCATGAAGCAAATACAGAACCGGAAGCCGCTGTTCAGGACCCACTTTGGGAACAAGTGCACGGTAAGAAAGCACACCGACACTCGGGCTGGCCGTGCGAACGTTCCAGACGGTCAACGTGCCGTTGTCGTAGGATTGCACTCCCAGTGGCTGCGCTTGACGGCTGCACCCGACGCAGCCAAGGAGAAGCAGAAGCAAGGCTGCATGCACATACCTGAGCCTGTGTCTCGCAATCCTCGGGTGTCGGAATGGCATGGAGGAGTTTTCGCTAATTGTATCGACAGCACGTGCCGAGTCTTAGGTTCTACCGATGATCCCAGTTTGCCCGTTATCCGGATTGTGGCGCAGCGCAGGTAGTGCCGATAGTTGTTGACTGACTGATTGGTGGATGGCAATTCCCCGACTGTCTCCCGGGATCTACAGCCGCGGACCAAACCTGGAGTTGCGCAGAGACATGGCGCAGAGCAAAACAACGTGGAACCGGCCGCCCTCGGCCGGGTGTTGACCTTGACTTTGCTGTTGCTTTTGCTTTCAGAACCAGTTTAAAAGCCCGGCTTTCGAACTCCGACTACAAAAGTCAAAACCCGGGCGAGGGCGCCCGGTTCCACGTTGGAAGGGGAAATCGCTGCGATCAATGCGAGTGTTTTAACGCAGCTTCTTTTCGCCTCTCGGTTTCGTGCTGCATTTGTTGAATCGTCTCAGTCACATCCGCCGCATAAAGAGCGCGCGTCCATGCGGGATTCTTCCAGTACGGAGCCGCTCCCAAAACGGAATTGAAAGACAGCAGGGCGGCATCCTGGTCGTGAGCTTGCCACAATGCCACGGCTCGGCTCATCGAGTCGCTCGATTCATTGCCGTAGCTGTTTTGTTTGAGAGCACTCTCGAATTTCCCTTGCTCAATCTGCGCCCAGCGCAACTGCGCGTGGTATTGCTCGGTCTCTGGACGTAGCTCAGTCGCTGATTGCAGCAGCTCGGCAGCCTGATCGAAGTTGCCGGCCCGATAGCTCCATTTGCCGATTCGCGCCAGTACATCGCCTTGACGATCTTTTCGTGCCGCTTCAGTCAATTGCTCCGCTGGCGACGATGATCCTCCGAGCAGCCTCAATCCTGCCAAATCCGCGTCGATCAGAGGCTTGGCTTCCACAGGTGCTTGCAAATTTGTGATGCTCTGTTCAAATTCCGAAGCTGCGCTGTCTCGCTTGGCCGCGGCTAACGAATCGGCGAAGGCGTCAACAGTCGCGATGTCCTGCCATGATTTCATCAATTGCGCGTAGTCGGACGCTGCATCGGAAAACCGGGCGAGCAGAAATTCGCTTTGTGCGCGAAGCTTGCGCGCAGGCACGTAATCCGGATTCAACGACAGCGCTACGCTTGTTTGCCTGACCGCCTCTTCATACTTCGCGGTATCAAAGCTGTCCCGCGCCTTGCGCGTCGCGAAGATGTATTGCACCAGCAGCGGTTTTTCCTGTTTTGGAACCGCGAGATGCTCGGAGGCGATCATCGTCCGAATCTGCTCCACACGATCGGCGGGCATGGGATGCGAGCGGAAGTACCCGCTAATACCTTCGATTACGACAGCGGAAACCTCTTGCTCCGGATTCGACGTCTTCAGCGGCAATTCATGGTAAAGGCGATCAAACGTTTCGAATAGGCGGATAGCGCCTTCCGGCGAGTATCCGGCGAGTGCAGCGAGACGCACGCCTTCGCGATCGGCTTCGAGTTCGTCGGTCTTGCTGTAGCCAGCTTGAAAAATTTCCACGGGAAGCGCGGCCAGCGAAGCCAGCGGGATTCGATGCAGCGTCTGCTCGGTTTGCGCGCGCTCCGCGCATTGATAGTGATCGATGTGCTCGATCTCGTGCCCGAGCACGCTCGCCAGTTCATCCTCGCTGTCCATCAACTCGATCATTCCGGCGCCGATCACGACATGCCCACCGGGCAGCGCGTAGGCATTTACGAACGAGCGCTGCGGAATGTAGTGGAATTTGTACGGCAGTTTGCGGTGCGCATGGGCCGCAACCTGAAGGCCGACCCTGCTCACATACTCCTGCACCGCGATAACGTCAGGATTGTCCAAGCTGGTAATCACCGGCAAATACGACGCCAGATGATTGCCGAGGGCGACCTCTTCCGCATCGCTCATGCGCGTGAAACGCGCAGGCATGCGCGAAAGCTCGTGCTCGGTGTCGCCGATGAAGTAGAGCACGGCATCGGGACTCGCCTTCACCGCGGGTTTGCGCCACTGGCTCACGGCGATACCGCCGAGCAACAGCACAACGACGATTCCCAAATAAAACTTTCGCTTCATAGCAGTTGCCGAATCGCCTCCCGGTTGCGCGTGTACAGCAGCGAAACACTCAACAGCGCGGCGCCCAGAACGATAAACGTAAGTGCGCGATCAGGCGTGTTGAGCCGCCAAACATCGATGACGACGATCTTGCCGACAGCAAGAAACAGCAGCGCCAGTCCAGTGAGCCGGTAGCTGCGCTCGCCGATCCACAGTGCGAATAAGAAAACGGCAACCGCTTCGAGTCCCCAACTCGCCGTCACCACGCCATGCCGCATCTCGACGCCGAGCAACGTCGTCAACAGCACAACCGCGATGTAGAAAATCGAAATATCGGACCGCTGGAAGAACTTCTGCGCCAGGTTCAGAACAGGAACTTCAGATTCGGTCTTCGCGCCGACACTCCGCAGCTTGCGGCAAATGGGGATTGCGGCCATCGCCAGCGCCACCGCTCCGCCTACGCATACAATCCGGGTGACCCGCAGCGGCGCGTGAAAATAACTCCGCTCATAGAAATTGTGCTCGATGGCACGAAAGAGGACGGCGATCGCCACCAGCCCACCCTGCTCCCGGAAGATCATGTCGCCGGTTCGCCAGGCCAGGATAAAGAGCAGCGGAATCAGCGCCGCCCAGGCAGTCACCACCCAATCCAGTGGCGTCTCAAAGCGGATCAACCCTAGTACAGAAAGAATTCCAAAGTAGGAATAGATCGCAGGCTCCGGAAGATTTTCACTCGCCGTGGCGGCCGCGGATTTATCGCGGGATAGGAAGTAAGCGTAATAAAACGCAGCACAGAGAGGAACCACAGTGTAGATGCGCGAGCTAATCTCTCCGAATGCTTCCGCGCCATTCAGATCGACGATGAAGATCCGCAGAAACGCCGAGGCGAGCGCGACGAATCCCTGCAGCCGCAGTTGCCGCGAGGACCGCAGAATGCCAAGCTCCAGCAGCACCAGCCCAAACAGGCCCCAAGCCATGGCCACGCTCGACGGCCGCAGCTCATACCACAGCAGCAACGAAACCAGCGCCGAACCCGACCAGGTAAAGATCGCCGGCACATACCGGCCGAACTCCCATTCCCGAATTTTGCTGCGGCGAGAAGTCCAGTACAGCAGCACCGCGCAGACCACAGTCGTCAGCAGCCGATTTGAAGCAGCGAATCTCCCAAAATGGGAGTGCGTGGTCAGATGGAGATTGATCGCCAAAACGCGCACGACACCCGCGCACGCGATCAAATCCGCCTGAACGCACAAGTCTCGCGCATTGATTTTTGTCCCCATCCAAGCCAGAAGAGCCGCGACCAGCAGCCATGCGACGGCAGCTCCGGCAACGGGAAAAGCAATCCATCCGGCGGCGAATGCCAGCACCGCTCCAGCATAAGAAAGACGATGGGCGATCAGCTGATCGATCTCGTCGGCGAACATCTGCGGCCAGCGCCGCGGAACCAGCAAGCTGTTGACGTAAAGAACAGCAGCGGCCAACAGGAACAACCCGCCCAGCACCGGCTCGCGAACAACATACGCGCCGTCCATGCGCGCGCCATACACGCGCGCCGCATCCACCGCCAGCATTTGCATGCCGAGCGCCACGCCTGCGAGCATCCCGAGCACACGAAACACGCGTTCGCGCGTGAGCAGACCTAAAACCAGTAAAGCCTCGCCTTCAATTAACCAGATCGACGACACATACTGCGGACCAAAATGGAACGGGATCGCCGCGACCAGTTGGGCCGCGCCAATCGTCGAGAGAACCACGAATGGCGTGCGCCGCCGCTTCGCCATCGGAAGCTGCCCAAGTCCCATTTCGACAGCGCCCATCGCCAGCAAAGCCCAGAACGCCCACTCCGGATGCACGGACTGATACTTCAAAGTTGCCAGTAGAAAGCAGGTATTCAGCAGCGCAGAAAAGGTCGAAAGCTTCTCGTCCACATCAGTTTTTCGCAGCAAGTAAGAAGCGCGAAACGCTGCCCAATAGCACAGCAGGATCGCCGCGCTGGGCAGAAATTCCGGAAACGGATGCCGATGTCCATGCATCGCCGAGATGATCGGGCGCAGCCAGAAAAAATGCGCGAGATACACGCCGACGATGCCAAAAAGCTCCAGGTGGTACCAGCGCATTCGCAACACGACCGCGACCAAGGCGACAGCCAAAACCGCGCTCGCGCTCAGGCTGTAAACGTCCGCCCGGCTGATGATCAGAGTAGAAAACGCGGTGAGAAAAGCGAGACTGGTTACCGTCTGTGACCGATAGCGCAACGTGTGCGCAACCATCGCCGCCGCAACCGCCAGCATCACCGCCAGGTCAGAAGCCGGGGAGGGCAACACCCGCGCCGCCGCCACGTGGTACATCGCATAGGCGGTAAAGAACAAAAGCGACCAGCCACCGGCGACCGCTGCCCGCGCTACCAGTCGATAACGTTCCGCGCGCTCTCCCCAGATCCCAACTCCGAGCAGGCAAGCAGAAACCACAAATCCCACCACGTCCTTGCCCGCAGGGCCCAGTTCGCGCAGCTCCCACGTGAGAAAGAACGCGACACCGAGTACCAAAATGAAAATGCCGAGCTTGCTCAGCCAGTTCGTGCCCAGCAGGACCTCGAAATCGAGATTCGATTTGATGTTCCCAGTAGAGTGAGCGAATAAATCGGCAACTGGCGAAGAAATCCCAACCTGGGCAAACCGAGGAGTCGAGATGGGAGGCGGAGGAGGACTCGCCAATGGCGCAGCCGAAGTAACACTTGGAGCGACAGCAGCGGGTCGAGCTGCCGCAGGAAGCGCACTCAGAGGAGAAGCCGGAGTTGCGGCCACACCAGGAACAACCGGACGAGGCGGAATCGACGCGCCAGTCGGAACGGTCACGGCCGCAGACGGCGCCGCAGCAGCTGCACTCTCTTTTTTCTCGACAGCAGCAGCTTCGCTCTTCAGCTTCTGCAGACCATCCCGCAACTCGCGCTGCAAGGCGCCCAACCGCTCCGAAACATCCTTCGAAGCCGCGCGAGAGGCAGCAGCCGTCCAAGCCGCATACCAAGCCAGAAATAAGAGGAGATAGTTCGAGAATCCGGCATCAGTCACCGCCAGAATCACGACACAAACACCAAGAAGCGCAAGCCACCGCAGCATAGAAGGGAGACAGTCGCGTCATTGTAATCCAGAGCTGAAACAATGCGACTCAGGAAAAGCACCTACAAGCGAACCTCTATGCCCATTTCCAAGTTCTCGGATTGATCAACAAATCAAAACTAGGGCAGGGCGTCTCCACGTTGTGTCGGATTGACTTTGAGAGTTAAGAGGAGAAGCCGCTACAACAGGTCTGTTGAGCAGTTTTGCGCCGTCCTTTAATCTGAGTTATCGGCACCCATGCTGCTCACCATTACCAGCACCCGCGAACCAGCCACCGATATCGGCTACCTGCTACACAAGAACCCCGATCGCGTGCAGACATTCGAGTTGTCTTTTGGCAAAGCGCATGTCTTCTATCCGGAAGCTACACGCGAACGCTGTACGGCTGCGCTTCTGCTCGATTTTGATCCCATCGGGTTAGTGCGTGGCCGGAGAGGTCCGGCTGGCGAGGGAGATGCGCTCAAGCAGTATGTGAACGACCGTCCTTATGTAGCGTCTTCCTTCCTGAGTGTAGCGATCGCGCGTGTGTTTGCGAGCGCGCTTGCGGGAACCAGTAAGGGCCGCCCCGAACTCGTGGATCAACCTCTTCCGCTGCTCGCGAAAATCGCTGTAATTTCCTCTCGCAGTGGCCAGGAGCTGCTGCATCGGCTGTTTGAGCCGCTTGGATATGCGGTTCGGGCCGAGCATCAGCCGCTCGATGAGAACTTTCCCGAATGGGGAGAAGGACCGTACTACTCCGTTGAACTCGAGCACAACCTGCCGCTGAAGGATTTGCTCACTCATCTCTACGTCTTGATTCCCGTTTTGGACGCGGAGAAACATTACTGGGTCGGCGAAGACGAAATCGACAAGCTGTTGCGACGCGGAGAAGGCTGGCTGACGGGGCATCCAGAACGCGAGCTGATCGTGAACCGCTATTTGCGCTTCCAAAAGCGACTGGCGAGCGAAGCACTGTCGCGCTTAATTGGCGAAGAAGAGCCCGATGCCGATGAAGCTCAGGAGCAGAAATCAGAGCAGGAAGCGTCCATTGAAAAACCGATGTTACTGAACACGATTCGCTTAAACCAGGTAGCTGAAGCGATCAAAGAAACTGGAGCCGCGCGCGTCTTGGACCTTGGTTGCGGCGAAGGCAAGCTGGTGCGTGAGCTACTGAAGGACCGGCAATTTCAGGAAATCGTTGGCATGGACGTGTCGCATCGCAGCCTGGAGATCGCTGCTGAGCGCCTGCGGCTCGATACAATGCCGCCAAAGCAAAAGGAACGCGTTCGTCTATTCCAAGGTTCGCTGATGTATCGTGATCAACGTCTCGCCGGCTTTGATGCTGCGGCAGTTGTCGAGGTCATCGAGCATCTCGATCCACCCAGACTCGCAGCCTTCGAGCGAGTTCTGTTCGAGCATGCGAAACCAGCTGCAGTCGTGCTGACAACGCCGAATGCGGAATTCAACGTCCGCTTCCCCACCCTCCCTGGCGGACAATTCCGTCACAAGGATCACCGCTTCGAATGGACCCGTTCCCAATTCCGGACTTGGGCAGATGACACGGCGAGTCGATTCGGGTACACGGTTGAGTTTCGCCCGGTCGGCACTGAAGATGCCGAGGTTGGATCCCCGACGCAGATGGGGGTCTTTCGAAAGTGACGATCACGATCCCCGAGCTCTCTCTGGTTGTTCTCGTTGGGGCTTCCGGTTCTGGGAAGTCCACGTTTGCGCGCTCGTATTTCAAACCCACAGAAATTCTGTCTTCCGATTTCTGTCGTGGACTGGTTTCTGACGATGAGAACGATCAGGCGGCTACGAAAGATGCTTTTGAGGTGCTGCACTTCATCGCGCGCAAGCGCCTCGCCGCCGCGAAGCTGACGGTTATCGATGCTACCAACGTTCAGCCCGAATCGCGCAAGTCGCTGGTTGCACTGGCTCGCGAATTTCATGTTCTTCCGGTCGCGTTGGTCTTCAATTTCGCGGAGAGGCTTTGCCAGGACCGCAACAGGACCCGCCCTGATCGCAACTTTGGACCGCACGTAGTCCGCAATCAGGCGCAGCAGTTGCGGCGCTCGCTGCGGGGACTCGAACGCGAAGGATTCCGGCATGTTCACATTTTTGAAAAACCGGAGGATCTCGATGGCCTCATCATCGAGCGGCAGCCCCTCTGGAACAATCTCAAGAGCGAACACGGACCCTTCGACATCATTGGCGATGTGCACGGCTGCTTTGACGAGCTGATCGCGCTGTTTCGACAATTGGGCTACTCGATCGAAGAAGCCGCCGGGAGTTGGAACGCCACACCTCCGCATGGACGCAAGGCGATCTTCGTCGGCGACCTTGTCGATCGCGGTCCTAAAATTCCCGAGACTCTGCGTCTCGCTATGTCGATGGCGAAAGCCGGAACAGCCCTCTGCGTCCCCGGCAATCACGATATGAAACTGCTGCGCAAGCTGCGCGGTCGTGATGTTCAAATCACGCACGGGCTCGCCGACACGCTCGCGCAGCTTGAGCACGAATCGCCGGAGTTCAAGAAGGAAGTCGCCGATTTTATCGATGAGATGGTCAGCCATTACGTGCTCGATGATGGCAAGCTGGTCGTCGCGCACGCAGGCATGAAAGAAGAAATGCAGGGCCGCGGCTCCGGCGCGGTGCGTTCCTTCGCGTTGTTCGGGGAAACCACCGGCGAGACCGACGAGTTCGGATTACCGGTTCGTTACAACTGGGCGGCCGATTATCGCGGACGCGCGATGGTGGTCTATGGTCACACGCCGGTCGCCGAACCGGAATGGCTGAACCGCACCATCAACATCGATACCGGCTGCGTTTTCGGCGGCAAGTTAACGGCGTTGCGTTATCCCGAAAAGGAACTGATCTCGGTTCCTGCGCTGCGCCAGTACTACGCGCCGGCCAAGCCGTTCCTGGCACAAGAAGCGCAGCCAGTTCGCCTCACTCACCAGCAAGAACTCGAAGATCTGCTGGACATCGACGACGTAATTGGCAAGCGCATCGTCGAAACTCGTCTGCATGGCAAAGTGACGATTCGCGAGGAAAATGCGATTGCCGCGCTGGAAGTGATGAGCCGATTTGCAGTAAACCCAAAATGGCTCATCTACCTGCCGCCGACGATGTCGCCGTCAGAAACGACCAAGCAACCTGGTTTGCTGGAGCATCCGGTGGAAGCATTCGAGTACTTTCGCCGAGAACACGTCGATCAGGTGATCTGCGAACAGAAGCACATGGGTTCGCGCGCCGTGGTCATCGTATGCCGAGATCGCGACAGCGTGATGCGCCGATTCGGGGTTGTAGAAGAGGAAATTGGTGTGTGCACTACGCGCACGGGTCGCCGCTTTTTTACCGAGGTGTCGATGGAGCGCGAATTCTTAGATCGCATTCGCGAGGCTGCCGGTAAAGCTGGATTGTGGGATGAACTCAAAACTGACTGGATCTGTCTCGACTGTGAACTGATGCCGTGGTCGGCCAAAGCGCAGGAATTGCTCAAGCAGCAGTACGCGCCAACCGGCGCAGCAGCGCGAGCCGGTCTGCGCGAATCGGTCGCCGCCCTGACGACGACTGCGGACCGAAACAGCGAGGCAAAGCCGCTGTTGGATTGGTATCACCAGCGGCAGGAAATGGCCGGCCAATATGTGGAAGCCTATCGCCGCTACTGCTGGTCGGTTCACGTCCTCGCTGATCTGAAACTCGCGCCTTTTCACGTTCTGGCCAGCGAAGGCGCGGTGCACGCCGACAAAGATCATGTGTGGCACATGAAATTAGCGGCTCGGCTCGCCGAAGCCGATCCGGCGCTCGTCATGGCTACGCCTTTCAAGATTGTCGATTTAGCGCAAGAAGCAAGCGTCGCAGAGGGCGTGGCCTGGTGGGAAGAGCTAACCTCCGCAGGCGGCGAGGGCATGGTCGTAAAGCCGCTCAGCTTTGTCGGTCGCAATCGCAGAGGACTGATTCAACCTGCGATCAAATGCCGCGGACGCGAGTATCTGCGCATCATCTATGGCCCAGAATACACGGCCCCCCAGCACCTCGAACGATTGCGTGCGCGTGGGTTGAGCACCAAACGTTCGCTTGCGTTGCGCGAATTCGCTTTGGGTATAGAAGCGTTGCAGCGCTTTGTTGAACGCGAACCGTTAAGGCGAGTTCACGAATGCGTCTTCGGCGTTCTGGCGCTCGAAAGCGAACCAGTGGATCCGCGACTCTAAAAGCCGGGCTGAACACGGAGGTCACGGAGAAACACGGAGAAGAACCTCTCTGCGCCCCATGGGTCCGTGTTCATGCGCTTTTTCGTTTCGACTTCCCAATTTCGAAATTACACACTTTAACAAAATTCCTGGCGGTTCTCGCTCAGGTACTCTCCATCTAAGTATTCGCATTCGAATTCAGGACACGCCTGTAGATCCGTGGCGTGTTGGGAGGAAGATCACTTGAAGAAAGCTATCCGTTATTTGAGCGCGCTGCTGTTGATGGGGGCGCTGGCCGCTCCGCTGGCGTTTGCGCAGGATCGGGACCAGGACCGCGATCGCGATCATGATCGCAACAACCAGCGCGTCTATGACGCGCAGCACCACGATTATCATCAGTGGAATGCCGATGAAGATCGGAATTACCGCGAGTGGTATGCCGACGCCCACAAAGGCAAGCAGTATCGCGATTACAACCGGCTCAACAAAAAAGACCAGCAGAAGTATTGGACTTGGCGCCACAAACATCATGACAACGATCATGATCATGACCAGCACTGAAAGGAAAGCTGCGAAGCCAAACCCTCTCCACCACAGAGACACAGAGGCACAGAGAA
This sequence comes from Terriglobales bacterium, assembly GCA_035716645.1. Classification (GTDB taxonomy): domain Bacteria; phylum Acidobacteriota; class Terriglobia; order Terriglobales; family Acidobacteriaceae; genus Gp1-AA112. Next base: position 27,495 of record DASTJH010000006.1, read on the forward strand.
GTCTCACATGCACGGCGTCTGCAAACGGTTTTGATGGTGCTGTTGCCTTTGGGTTTGCCGTTTGCCGTTGGTTTGCAGCTTCGGGGCTTCGGGGCTTAGCGGCTTCGGAGCTTTCTTCTACGAATGCTCCAGCGTTAGCCCATCCAGAAACTGCCTTAACGCTCGGCTGAATTGTTCAGGTTGTTCCAGCGCGGCGTAGTGTCCCGATTTGGGAATTACTATCAGCTTGGAGCCGGGGATGTGCTGGTGCATGACTTTGGCGTGGGGCAATGGCGTTAGTGTGTCTTCTTCGCCGGCGATGATTAGCGTGTCCACGCTGATTTCTCGCAGCGTTGGTACCGAATCGGGACGTTCGGCCATGCCTTGTTGTATGGCTGCTAGGCCGTCTACCGTCATGCTCTGCATCTTGGCTCTGGCTTCGGCTACTATGTCGGGCCGGTTTCTTCTGGTGGTTTCGCCGATCAGGTGGGAGATTTGGGCGTCGAAGAATGGGGCTGTGCCGTGGAGGCGGGCATCGGCGACTGACTTGGCGCGATTAGCTCTGCCTTGTTCGGTGTCGGCTTCGGCTCGGGTGTTGGACAGAACTAATGCGGCTACCCGCTCGCGGTAGCAGCGCCAGAACTCGAACAGGATGTATCCGCCGATCGAGATGCCGACGAAGATGGCGCGCGCGACGTGTTCGGCGTCGAGAACTTTGCGGATGTCATCTGCGTGCTTAGCCATGGTGGCTGTGCCGGTTCCCACTTCGGAACGTCCGTGGGCGCGCAGGTCGGGCAGGATTAGCTTGTAGCGGGCGGCAAGTTGGTCGCGAATCGGCATCCAGAAGCCGTGATGGACGGGGAAGGGATGCAGCAGGACGAGGGGGAATCCGGCGCCGGTGGTTTCGTAGAAGAGCATTGGCTGTCACGAAGAACAGTTGGCCATCAGCGCTGTGGCTTGAAAAAGCTCCCGCCGCTACCGCAGCGGGTACTGAAGCAGCTTGCTCTCATTGTTATCAAAAGCCGCTTTGGGAGCACGCTCGGACCGCGTTTTTGTCGCTCAAAATGCGCGCGGATGCGCGAAAATGCCGCGTTCAGAGCTTCATTTTGCTGTCGCGACAGCTTCGCTTCCCCGTCTCCAAAGTCGCCCGCACCCGCATAAACACTCGCTAAAGTCGCGCACGGAGCCCGCTGAATGCTGATTGCTGATTGCTGACAGCTGGCTCTACGGCTGCACTACCTGGGCTTGCGGCAGCATGGGCGGCTCTTCAGGCATGACGATCCAGGCTACGACGTAGCCGATCAGGCCTAATCCGCCGCTTACCAGGGCTAATGCCAGCCACACGACCCGCACCAGTGTGACGTCCACATCGAGATAGCGGGCGAATCCCATGCAGACTCCGGCTACTTTTCTGCCTTCTCGGGCTCGCTCCAAAGGACGTTTGACGACGCGGGTTCCGAGTTGGCGTCCGCATCCGGAGCAGAACAGGGCGTCATCGGGCATGGTTCGTCCGCAGAAATTGCAGTACATAGGTCACTCTCCCTGTAGGAAAAAACGTACTTGGCAGCGTAAATGTTCCCTACTGCGCGCGATATGGCTGCCGCAACAGTTTGCGCGCGAGCACCGCCTGGGCCGAGGAATTGTCCTGTGCGATCACCGACTGGTATTCCAAAACCGCTTGCGGACGCTCGCTGAGAAGATCATAAATCTCTCCGGCGGCTAGTGACGCGCGTTGTTTCAGGCTCGGTTGACCGCCCGGGAGGCCGCTCGTGAACTCGTATTCGGCTAGCGCGTCTTTATAATGGCGCTGTCCGCGGAGGCTTTCGGCCAGGCCGAACGACGCGAATCCGACGTGCGCGCCGGCGTATTCACCGGCCTTCACGCCGTCCAGCAGCTTCTCATAGCAGGCGATCGCCGCCGGTCCTTTGCCGCCGTCCTTGAGCAGATTGCAGTCCTCGAGCCCGAAAAGATAGTTCTTGGGATACTCGGCGACCAGGGTTTTGACCACGTTCGTGGCGTCGTTATAGCGGGCTTCGCGGCGCAAAAAGAGCGCGAGGGCGACGCGCGCGTCCACGCTGGATTCGCCGCCAGCCTTGGCGGCTTCCTCCAAATACTGCAATCCTTTCTTCTTGCTGCCGCTGATGCCGGCGACTCCGGCCAGCATCTTGACCGGAACCGGCAGGCTTCCGACGACGTAGTTGTGCGCTCCGACTACGGTTTTCGCGTCCACGTAGCTCCGATCGAGCTGCAGAACGCGCTCATGGTCGCGTCTGGCGGCGAGCGCGTTGCGCAGCGCGGCTACGTACCGCTTGTCCACCAAGGCCATGTACGTGGCGCGCAGACCGTGCGCGACGCCGCGCGCGTAGAGCGCATTTACGTTGTTGGGATCCTTTTGCAGGCGCTCATTGCACAGGTTAACTGCCTGCGCGGTGAGCTGTTCCACCTGCGTTCGGACTGCCGGATCGCCGTTGACAGGGCGTCCGCTGAGGAATCCGTCGTGCGCGTAGAGCGTGGTGTCGAGCAGGTTCAGGCGGTAGAGTTCGCGAAAAACAACCGCCTGGAGCAGGTGAGTCACCGCAAAAGGATCGTCAGGATGGGCCTTAAGAATGCGTTCAAACTGCGTAACTGCCTTGTCGTACTGCAGGTTATAGAAATCATCGAGCGCGGCTCTTACTTGCGGATTGCTGTCCGGCGGTCCCGTTTTGGCGCTCTCATCGCTGAAAACCGCGCCATTCGCGGCTCCCAGACTAGTTACTAAAAGGATACCGAGTAAACACAGTAGGCGCCGGGCGCGGCTTTCCGCTCCGCAAATGAGGACCGGGTAAGGCTTCATGGGGAGTTCTCTGCGAAGTTTACCTGATACTCGGAAATCTCGAAAACAGGTACAAAGAAGCTGCCCCCGGAGAGGTTTCGCGAGGCGCTTAAAACCTATGATCAAAGCACGGGATTTCTACACCGAGGCGGAAGCCGCGGCCGAACTGAATGTCTCCCTCGATAGGCTCCGTAACCTATTGGATCGTAAAGTGTTTAATGATGGGTCGATGCGTCCGAATGCGCTCAGCTTTCAGCCGACTGACTTGCTGCTGCTCCGCTTCTGGCTGGAGCAGGACCAGCCGAAGCTGATCCAGATGCCGCTGCGCGGTGCCCGTCGGGGCACCGGAACCGACGATTTCGACCGCGAACGGTAAAAGTTGCACGTCGAATCTGAGTCTCTCCTCCCCTTGATTCTTTAAGCTGCTGAAAATAAATAGCTTCCCTTGGGCTCCCATTTTGGTTCTTCACGTGCGAAGAAGCATCGCAGGAGAATCCTTCAATGAGCGCCAATCCCTTACGCCGCGAGGGCGGCTACTGGAAACCGGTGCTCGACTACGAGCACTGGGAGGAAACGCCGGCTGTGCAGGAAACGGCGCCGACGGTCACCGAACCGGCCGTTCGACACGATCTTTGCCGCGCTTGCGGCGCGGAATTCGTGGTCGATTCTCCGTTTTGCCGCATGTGCGGACACGCTCGGGAGGGCGCTGTCCTTGCGCAGGAAGACTGGAAAACGCTGCACTTGCGCCGTTTTCGCGATCTGCTGGGCCTGAACTGGGCGGCGGCGATCTGCTTCTTCCTGGGCGTTTGCTGCGTTTTAGCCGCGATTGTCACGGGATTCGTTTACTCCGCGTCCACGCTCGTGGACTGGCAGGCGATCCAGATTTGGCGCGCAGAATGGCTGCTCGCCGGCGGCGTCGCCTTCATTTGCGGCATTCTGCTGAATAATCGGCGCGCTGGACAGTGACGCCGGGACTCTCGACTTCAAAATCTACGGCGCGAAATCGCGCAATTGCGCGACCGTTGCTTGATCCAGACGCTGGATTAACGCGATCAGCAGCTCGGTTGTGCGGTCGATGTCCGCGCGATTGATAATCCCGTTATGCGCGTGCGTGTAGCGCGTGGGAACGGAAAGCAGAATCGTCGGCACTCCGCCGTTGCTTTTCTGGATTTCGGCGGAATCATCGCCGTATCCCTGCACTAATTCCGGCTGCAGCGGAATGTTCTGCGCGCGGGCGACGTCCTGCACGAGCGCATAGAGTTTGCGATTGGGAAGCTCGCTGCCGTTATAAACGAAGATTCCCGGACCGTCTCCGAGCCGCTCCTGCGCTTCTTCCGGGTTCACTTTTGGGACGTCGCGCGCAATCCCGACTTCGAGCGCAATTCCCACATCGGGCTTAATAATCTCACTAGAGGTGCGCGCACCGCGCAATCCGATCTCTTCCTGCACGGTAGCGGCGTAGAAAATCTGATTCGGATGCGCTGCTTTCGCCAGCTTCTGCATCGCTCGGATCATGATCGCGCAGCCCACGCGATCGTCCCATGCCTTCGCCAGGTAGTTATTCGTGCCGTTCATGATCGCGAACGGCGAATCTGGAGCGACAGGATCGCCGGGAGCGAGTCCCATTGCAGCGACTTCTGCGGCGTTTTTCGCGCCGACATCGAGGAAAATCCAATCGCGCGGATACACTTTTGTGCGCTCTTCCGGCGGCACAATATGCGCGTCGCGAATGCCGGTGACCGCGCGAATCTCGCCTTTAGAGCCGAGAATGGTCCATCGTTGATCGACGAGCGCCTGATCGAGCCAGCCGCCGAGCATCTGCATGGTCAAAAATCCGTCGGGCGTAACGCGCCGAATCACGCCGCCGAGTTCGTCCATATGTGCGTCAATCATCACGCGCGGTCCACTGCGGCCTTGCGTGGCGATCACGGAACCGAGTCCGTCGTAGCTGATGCGATCGGCATACGGACGCATTTCCTTGACCATGATTTTGCGCACCGGTTCTTCAAATCCGGACGGACCGTTCGCGTTGACGAGTTTCTGTAGAAGCTGAACAGTTGCATCTTGCGCGAACACGCTCGCGGCGAGGCAGAAAAATATGGCAAGACATTTGAATGTTTTCATGGCGGACTGAAAAGACCGGGAATTATAGAACAGGAACAGGATTTCAGCGGATCGAAACCGGAGGATCGCACCAGGAGGATTTCAAAAGGGGCGGCCTTCAAATTGTGGGGTAGCCAATCCAAGAGATTGTCATCCTGAGCGCCCGCCGCGGCGGACGCGAAGGACCTTGCGTTTTCTTCGCCTCACGCAAAAGCAACCACAAGATCCTTCACTCCGGCGCAAAAAGCGCGCCTGCGTTCAGGATGACAACGATTGGAGAATAAGCATACTTATGCGATCTTCTCGTCGCGATTGCCCGGCTGTTCGCGATTTTCGCCGTAAATCTTTTCGGATTCTTTGCGATCCCGCTCTACCTGCTCTGCGTCGGGCATCTCAAACTCAGGGTCGTACGTGGGTTCTTTGCGGCGCTTTTCGGCTTCTGTATCGCTGGATTGTGATTTATTTCCAAGTTCTTCTCTGGAATCGGCCATGACGGCAACCTCCGTGGTGATCTCTGCGCATACAATCAGATGCGAACCGGCTGCAATCTGATTGCTTCTAACTCTGCTCTAATAAGCTATGGGCCGCGCTCCGAAATTCGAGTTCCACGTTTCACGCGCCGCGCGCGAGCGCTTCCGCTTCGAAGAAGAGATCTTTTCGTGGAATGGCAACGTGCTGTTTGCCAATATCGCCGCCACCCGCCAATTCGCGGAAAAGATGAATCGGAAAATTGACGCAGATAAATTTCCCGAACGTGCGATTCCTCCTGGCGCGCTGAATGCGATGGCTCTGATCGACGAACTGCTGCATGTGCTATTGCAGCGCTATCGCGAGCAGCGCGATCCGAAGGTCATGATCGACGCTCTCACCTGGTTCGAATCGCGAGTCGGCGCCGAGGCGCTCGACCGTACACTGCTGCAATTCGTAAACGAGTTTCCGCCGCAGGAAGTCTATGCGCAGAAACTCTCGCCGTCGCTCTGGCTGCAAACTGCAACCGGCAGCACACCGCATCGGGCGGTGGCACTGGAAGAGATGATGATGCTATGGCTCGCCAATCTCAATCCGGCGTTTCGCCGCTTTCATCTTCTGTTCGACGACAAAGCGCTGGCGGCGAGCAGCGCCTATCGCGAGATCACGGCAGCACTGGGCGACTACTTCCATACGCGTCCACGTTTTGGTCCGCAAAATCAGACGGTGCTGGAGATCTTGCGCGCTCCTGCGCTGGCATCGCCGGATTCTCTTGACGGACAGCTCGCGTTTTTACGTGAGAACTGGGAAACCGAGTTGGGCGATTTAATCCGCCGCATTCTCATAGCGCTGGACATCTTCAAGGAAGAAGAAATTGCCATCTGGATGCGCTTCCACCCGCAACGCGATCGCTCCCATTTCGGGAACCAACAGATGATGGGAGACTCGAGTGCCGCCGCGATTCCACGCTATACCTTGAAGGAGCCTGAATACGAACGCTTCAGTCCCGACGTGGATTGGATGCCCCGTACGGTCATGATGGCGAAGAGCGCATTCGTATGGCTGGATCAGCTTTCGAAGCAGTATCGGCGGCACATTCATCGCCTCGATCAAGTTCCTGATGAAGAATTGGACACGCTCGCGCGCAGAGGCTTCAACGCGCTCTGGCTCATTGGATTATGGGAGCGCAGCCGCGCGTCGCAGCGGATTAAGCAGCTCACAGGAAATCCGGAAGCCGCGGCATCCGCATATTCGCTCTTCGATTACGAAATTGCAGCCGATCTCGGCGGTGAAGGCTCGTATTTAAACCTGCGCGATCGCGCTGCCGCGCGCGGCATCCGCATGGGCAGCGACATGGTACCGAACCACATGGGCATCGATTCGCGTTGGTTAATCGAGCATCCGGATTGGTTTCTCTCGCTGCCTTATCCGCCGTTTCCGGCGTATCGCTTCGATGGACCGGATCTATCGTCGGACGGTCGCGTCGAAATCAAACTTGAAGATCACTATTACAACAAGACCGATGCTGCTGTCGTCTTTCGCCGTCGCGACCACTGGAGTGGAGAATCGCGTTACATTTATCACGGCAACGACGGCACCAGCTATCCGTGGAACGACACAGCGCAGTTGAATTACCTGCATCCCGAAGTTCGGGAAGCCGTGATCCAAAAGATTCTGCATGTCGCCCGACTGTCGCCGATCATCCGCTTTGACGCGGCGATGACACTCGCCAAGCAGCACTATCAGCGACTCTGGTTTCCTGCTCCGGGGACCGGTGGCGCGATTCCTTCGCGCGCCGAGCACGGTCTTACCAAACCCGAATTCGATGCGGCGATGCCAGTGGAGTTTTGGCGCGAGGTCGTAGATCGCTGCGCCGTCGAAGCTCCAGGAACGCTGCTGCTCGCGGAGGCCTTTTGGCTGCTTGAAGGCTATTTCGTCCGCACGCTAGGCATGCATCGCGTGTACAACAGCGCCTTCATGAACATGCTGCGCGATGAAGAGAATGCCAACTATCGCGGGGTGATCAAGAAGACGATCGAGTTCGATCCGGAGATTCTCAAGCGCTACGTCAATTTCATGAACAACCCCGACGAGCGCACTGCGGTGGACCAATTTGGGAAAGGCGACAAGTACTTCGGCGTGTGTACGATGATGGCCACACTACCTGGCTTGCCGATGTTCGGTCACGGGCAGATCGAAGGTTATACCGAACGTTATGGCATGGAATATCGGCGCGCTTACCACGACGAGTCGCCCGATCCATGGCTGGTAGCTCGTCATGAACGCCAGATTTCGCCATTATTGCATCGTCGTGCATTGTTTGCCGATGTCGCGAACTTTCTTCTCTACGATTTCTACAACGATTCCGGCAGCGTGAATGAAGACATCTTCGCTTATTCCAACCGCCTGCACGATGAACGTGCGCTTGTTATTTTCAACAATCGCTTCGCCGATGCCCGAGGATGGATTCGCATCTCTACTGGCTTTGCCGAAAAGCAAACCGACGGCAATCGCTGGATTCGCCAGCGCACGCTAGCTGACGCGTTTGCTCTTTCTAGCGATCCGGCGCTCTTCCTTGCTGCTCGCGATATGGTCAGCGGCCAGGAACATTTATACAGCGGTCGCGAATTAGCGGAGAAAGGCATGCGAATCGAGCTCGGCGCGTATCACTGTCGCGTGCTGCTCGATTGGAAGCATCTACACGATGAGGTGCATCAACCGTGGCGAGCCTTGTACGAGCATCTGCAAGGACGCGGCGTGGCCAGTCTCAGCGATGCGATGCGCGACCTGCAACTCCGGCCGGTTCACGAAGCTTTGCAGAGCTTGCTGAATCCGCAGGTGATCACCGATTTTTCGCGCGCTGTAACTATCGATACGGCAGATCGTTCTCAAGCACCTTTGGCGAAGCGGAGCGAGTCGCAAGATGGCAAGCTGCGGGAAGGCACGTTGGCATCCATTCAGTCGAACGTCTGCCTACTCCTGCAGCGGAGCTTGGAATTTGCGAGCAGTGGCGCAGCCTCGGCGCTCGGAGTTCCACTCGCCGAGCATTGGCAGGGTGACCTTAACGAGGCTGCTGCCTCTTTCACGAAAACACTCCAAGCGGCAACCCAGGTTCCCATTCTGGAACAAGCCTTTGCCGAATCGTGGTCAAAAAGCACGTGCGGCATCTTGCCGACCTATACATCGGATCCCAGCAATCCATCTGCGTGGGCAGCCGTTATTGGCTGGATCGCGTTGCGTGTCTTAGGCCAACTCTTGGGCGCCGAAAATCCAGAGGTGAGCGCGGTGAAGCTATTCGACGCGCTCCGATTGCGAGAGCCGCTGGCCAATATCTTCGAGCAACTCGGGCTGCACGGCGAGGACCGATGGCGAGCCGCGGCTCGCGTGCGCGCCTTACTGACAAATGCGCCCAGCTCGGCCGCGCCGGCCTCCACGCCGCGCTCCACTTTTGGCTGGCTGCGCGATCCAGATGTTGCGTGGCTGATCGGAGTTCACGACTATGAGGGCAAGCGCTACTTCAATAGGGAGCAGTTCGAGTGCCTGCTGTGGTGGATGGTGCTGCCGGCTTTGGTTTCCGTTGCGGCACAGGAACAAGGAACCGAGACGATTCACAGAATTGAAACCCAGATTCGTTCCAAGGTGGACGCGGCCGAGAAGGCCGGTTATCAGATCGCCGTTTTGTTTGAAATGGGAGAGATCGCCGAGCCAAAAACGGCGGACTCTGATGTCAGCGCCGGAGACGTTCCGCTCCCATCGCGCTAGGTTGACCAGCGAAGGTTTCGCCGACTAAGATGCGGCAACCATCAGACTCGCTGGGTCGGTTTCGTATCCTTCATCCTGCAAGGTTTTCTGCGCGGCCGCACGGATCTTTTGCTCGCCGGCATCCTTCGGCAGGTCGCAGTAGCGGCGAATGACTTCTTCCCCAACCTGAATTCGCACCAGCCACTTCTTCTTTTCGACATCCCACGAGACATTTACTCGATCAGCACGCATAGCGTTCGGCTCCGGCGCAAAGTGTATGCCGATTTGTGCGGCAACACAAGGCGCTTGAGCGCGGTCATCCGAACGAAGCTTCGAGGCACCGGAGCTGGCGAACCCGGAGATTTGTTCGGCATCTAAATCTGTCGGTCGAAGCGGAGAGGGAGGAGCCCAATGCCAAAGATGCGCGCTGTTCCGGTGCTGCGAGCCAAAGGTCCATTCGAGTTGCAGGAACGCGAAATTCCGCAGCCACGGGCAGGCGAGGTACGAATCAAGGTGGAAGCGTGCGGCATTTGCCATAGTGACTCACTGACCAAAGAGGGACTGTGGCCGGGAATTCAGTTTCCGCGAGTCCCGGGACACGAGATTGCCGGCGTGATCGACGCGCTCGGAGCGGACGTGCCGGAGTGGCGCTTGGGACAGCGAGTCGGCATAGGCTGGTTTGGCGCACGGTGCGGATATTGCGAATCGTGCCGTCGCGGTGACTTTATCACGTGCGCGACCGGCAAGACGCCTGGCATTTCGTACGATGGCGGATACGCCGACTATGTCGTCGTTCCCTATCCGGCGCTCGCCTCCATGCCGGAAGGCATTTCCGCTGCCGATGCCGCTCCGCTGATGTGCGCGGGCATCACTACCTTCAATTCGCTGCGGCACAGCGGCGCGCGTGGCGGAGATCTCGTCGCCGTGCTCGGGATCGGAGGACTCGGACATCTCGGCGTGCAGTTCGCCGCCAAAATGGGAATGAACACGGTCGCGATCGCCCGAGGGCGAGACAAAGAGGAGCTGGCGCGAAAGCTCGGCGCTCGGCACTACATCGATAGCAGCGCACAGAACGTGGCCGAAGAGCTGATGAAACTCGGCGGCGCCAAGGTCGTCCTCGGGACAGCCACCAGCGGCAAAGCTATGGCCGATACGATCGAGGGATTGGGCATAGATGGCAAGCTGATTGTGCTCGGCGCATCCTTCGAGCCGATGCCGGTCAATGCTCTTGCGCTTCTCGGTAAGCGTCGCTCGATCCAGGGCTGGCCATCCGGAACATCAAAAGACTCGGAAGATACATTGCGCTTCAGCATGCTCACCGGCGTACGTCCGATGATCGAAGAATATCCGCTGGAACGAGCAGCCGAGGCTTACGAGCGCATGATGAGCGGACAAGCGAAGTTTAGAGTGGTGTTGAAACCATAAGCCAATAAGGCAACAACGTGGAACCGGGCGCCCTCGCCCGGGTGTTGACTTTCGCTGAGTTCGCGCAGGAGCGTGGCGGAGGACAAGGAAGGCGAGAGAGATCAAAAGCAACATCAACACCCGGGCGAGGGCGCCCGGTTCTACGTTTTTTCTTTTTTCACTGCGCGTGCTTGCCGAATGCGGGGCGGATTAGTTCGGCGGGGACGATTCCCTTCCCTTCCAGCACGCTATAGAACTTGTCTGCCGCGAGATTCTTGATCGTGTCTACGGCGCCGGAGGGCCAGCGGATCTCCACCAAATCAATCTTGGTCGCCGAGCCCAAACCAAAATGAATACGAAGATCATTTTGGGAAATGTAACTGCCACCGCTGTGGACTTCGTCCGTCTGCGTCATTCCGCCCGCGAGTAACTTGACCTTGGCTCCGATCGCGGCGCGATTGCTCTTCGTGCCGGCCAGCTCAAAGCTCACCCAATGCCGGCCCGGTACGCCATGATTGCGCAGGATCATCGGCGAGCCGTCGAGATCGCCGATCACCACATCCATGTTGCCGTCGTTGAAGAGATCGCCTATAGCTAATCCGCGTGCGACTCTCTTTTCTTTGAGCGCCGGTCCTGATTGCGCGCTGGCGTCGCAGAACGTGCCGTCTCCTTGATTCATGTTCAGGATCTTCGGCTGCTCATAGCCCCCCGCTGAAGGAACCGATTGCATCTGCGGATAGACGTGTCCGCTCACTGCGATCAGATCAAGCCAGCCGTCGTTGTCGAGGTCAACGAACGCGTCTCCCCACTTCACCCAGGGCAACGATGGCAGCGCTACTCCGGAGGAATAGGAAACATCGCGAAAGTTCCAGTTGCCTTCATTGCGATAAAGCGTGTCCGGCTCGTCGGTGAATTCGGTCACGTACAGAGACGGGAGCCCCGTATGCGTGTAATCGCCGATCGCAATTCCCATCGACGCCTGCTCAGAACCATCTTCGCTGACGGCAGTACCCGACTCCAGTCCCATTTCGGTAAATTTTCCATTACCGTCATTCTTGTACAGGAAGTTTGGCGTCGAGTCGTTGGCGATGAAAATATCCGGGCGGCCAGTGTTATTGAAATCGGCAAAGACTACGCTGAGGCCGTACATCCCGTTAGGATCATCGACTCCGGCCGACTTCGAAACATTGGTAAACGTTCCATCGCCATTGTTATGAAACAGCGAATCGCCGGCGCCTTTTAGTCCACGCGGACCGCACTGCACGTCCACGCCCTTGTATTTGCAAGTCGGGCTGCTGCCGAACTGCGGCAGATCGTTCAGATGAAAGTCCACATAATTGGCGACCATGAGATCGACGTAGCCATCGCCATCATAGTCGCCAAAAGCAGCGCCCGTGGACCAGCGTCCATCGGCTACTCCGGCTTTTAGTGTGACATCGGTAAATGTCCCGTCGCCATTGTTGCGATAGAGAACGTTGCCTCCGAAGCAAGTGACGTAAATGTCTGGCCAGCCGTCATTGTTGTAATCGGCAATCGCGCCGCCCATCGCGAAGCATGGCCTGCCAATGCCGGCTTTGTCCGTAACATCGGTGAACGTGCCGTCGTGATTGTTGTGATAAAGAGCGCTGCGGCTCTTTTCTCCTTTGAGCGCCATAGCGACACTCGGCGAGTTTGGGAAGTAAATGTCCGGCCAGCCGTCACGGTCGTAATCGACGAGCAGTACGCCGCCGCTCATCGATTCCAGAATGTATTTCTTCTCCGGGGCGGCGGTGTGGCGGAAATGAATGCCGCTCTTTACCGTGATGTCCTCGAGCTGCGGGACTGCGCGATTCTTACAGACGGCAGAGCGCGCGTTCGAGGGCGGCGGAGGCGGTGCCGGATGGCCGCCTTGGGCGCCAGCGCTGAGCGTGAGTTGAAGGATCAGGAAGAGTATGAATAGTGACTTCATGTCGAATAGATAAGCTTTTTCATAGCTTGCAAAAGAGCAACCGCAAGGTCCTTCACTCCGTCGCAAACGACGTCCGCCGCGGCGGATTCAGGATGACAACGCGCCTTCCGGGCCGGCATCAGTTCTGATTTGGTTGGCTCGGTTGCGGCAGTGTCTGCTCCCGCTTGCGGGCCTTCGCTTCTTTGTACAGTTGCAATTCCCTGTCGGCATCTTGCAGGCGCGATTCGCGGCGGTAAGCCGTTTGTAGCTGGTAATGCACGTAGTCTTTGTCCGGACTGAGACGCTCTGCCTGTTCCAGATAAGGAACTGCCTCCTGCACTTTTCCTTTTTCCAGCATGACCTTGCCCATCTGATACTGAGCGTCGGCGTGCTGGGGATCGGCGGCGATTACCTCGCGCAGCAGCGGCTCTGCCACATCGGGCTGTGACTCCAGCAAATAGACATAGGCCAAGTGGTATTTTGCCTCCACGTTCGCCGGATCGACCGCCAACTCGGCTTTGAACTCTTTTTCCGCATCGGCCATGTGATCGGCGTTGATGCATGCCAATCCGGCAACGAGATGGGCTCTGGGAAGCCCAGGATTGAGCGCCAGCGCTCGATGCAACGTGTCAATCGAGTGGGCATAATCACCGATCTCGCTCCACGTCTGCCCAATCAGCAGAAGCGTGTCCGCCGGCGACTGCTGCTGCTCGAGGCGGGTGAGCACTTCGCCTGCGGGTTTGAATTGTCCTGATTTGGCCAGAGATGCCGCATAGGGATAGCCGAGTCCCGGATCGTTGAGCGCGGAATCGCCGAGCTGCACTAGTGTTTTCGCAGCATCTTTGAAGTCCTGTGATGAGAAATAGGACAAACCCAGCATGGCGCGCGCGGGCGCGTCCTGAGGATTGGCGTTCACGATTGGGGAGAGCGTGCGCGCGGCTTCGGAATAGTTACCTACCTTGAACGCCGCCACTCCCAGATTCCGTTCTAATCCAGGAATCTGGGGATTCCACCGCTCGGCTTGTTGAAAATCCTTGAGCGCCTGCACGAATTTCTGCTCGCGGGCATCGGAGGTGCCCACGTCGTTGAAGCTGCTTCCGAGAATTTTCCGCAGGTAATTCTCTTCAGTCTCAGCCTGCTGCCGCTGCTCCGGAGGCAGCTTATCCAGCGACTTCACGTCAATGTGGTCGGCCGGATTGCCAAAATAAGTATCCGCTTCGGTTTGCTCTTCCTGCTTCTTTTGGACGAGAGGCATTACCGCGCCCATGCCCACGCTGCCGCCTTCGGAAGAAATAATGCTGGCCACCTGCTGTTGGCTGGACGCCAGAGCTGTATCCAGTAGTTCGCGAGATTTCTTGAAGTATGATTCCGATTGTTCCTTTCTTCCGGTCAGCAACAGAATTCTTCCCAACGTGATGTAGGCCCGGCGTATCTGGTACGCGCCTCTGGCTTCGTCTTTCCCCGTGAGAGTAATTGCCTGTCGCAGGAGAAGTTCGGCATTCTTGTAATCGCCGCGCCCGTAGGCGTTTAGTCCCATGTACAAAGGCGGCTCAGGCCAGTCCGGAAAACTATTGGCTGCAAGCCGCAGGTAGCGGTCGGATGCGTCATACTTGTGATCGCCCGCGGCAAACATTCCGGCCAGGTAATTGGAAACCGCATCATTCGGATTGAGTTTTAATTCGTCCAGGATCAACTCGCGAGCTTCTGCTGTCGGCGACCATTGATTTCTGATCAGGATAAGCAGGCCAAGATAGTAGTGCGAATGAGGCGTCTTCGGATCGATGGCGATAGCACGACGGAATTCACGGTCTGCATCGTCATAGTACTCTTCGTCCCGATACGCTCGACCGAGCATCAGGTGAACCTCGGCGCTATCGCCTGCGTTCCTCACAATGTCGGAGAACACCAGTTTTGCTCTCTGGGGATTATGGTCGGCAAGGAAGCAGAGGCCAAGATTGTAGGCTGTTTCCGGATCACCCTTGAGCTTCAACGAATGAGCAAGCGCCTCAGCGGCTTTCTTGTAATCCTTGCGCTGCATGAAAGCGCTGCCTTCCAGGCGCCAGGCGAGAGGATTTTCTGGATCGGAGAAGCGCGCTTTTTCGGCTTCTTCCATCGCACTATCGGGCTTCTTAACCTGCAAATAGGTCAATGCCAAGCGGAGATGGCTTTGCGGGAGATCTTCGAAGTCGATCGACTGCCGATATAGTTCGATCGCCTGGGGAAAACTGCCCTCGACCATGCGCAACTCCGCCATCTGACGCAAGCCGAAGGCAATGACCTTTACGTCGGCCGCGCGTATGGCTTCGGGATCACCGGAATGAAAGGCAGCCTGAAGCGCTGCCAAGCGGGATTCCAGCTCGGCTTGAGAACCGTCGTGAGTCTTGGCAGGAGGTCTCTTAGGGGCATGGGTCTGCGGCCCTTTGGCTCGGCTCTGGCCAGTCGCAGGAAATGAAAGCGAGGACAGCAGTAGAACCAGAAGCAAACACAAAGAGAAGTGCCTGGCGATAGGAAAACGGCAGAAATTGACGAGCCACCCAGGCCGGTAATACACGGCAACCCTTTTGCGAGGAATAGCTAAAAGTAAACGGCGAGGCCTGAGAGGTCAAGCCTCGCCGTTTGTCGGAACAGAACATCAGGCTAGAAGATGAACTTCAAACCATACTGGAACTGCCTGCCTCCCGTGGTCAATGTCGCCTGACCAAAATTGTTCACAGTCGGTGCGGCGGTGGTGGTGATGACATTATTGGCGGGCGTGCAGGCAACGCCACCGCACGTCGCACTGTAACCGTTGAGCGTCGTGCCGATCTGATCGCCACGGAAATTGGGATGATTCAACGCGTTGAAAGCATCGAAGCGGAATTGAATATCCAACCGCTCCGTAGCGTGGAAATTCTTATACAGCGCCAGATCAAAGTTGACGTAATTGGGAGCATGGCAATAACCGCGTGGTTCATTGCCGACATCCTGTCCAATCGCGAACCCGTTAAAGGTAAAGGCATCAGGATTAATCACCTGGTCTCCGCTGGTACCGGCTGTGCAACTCACGCCAGGCACGATATTGGGCCGAATGTTGGTCGTGAAGCCAGTGCCTGCCAAACTATTCAGTCCGGCTCCCGGTGTGCTCGGTGTATTCGCGTAGATGGTGATCGAGTTTCCATTTTCCGCTGTAGCAATGGTGTTGAATTCCCATCCACCGAGAGCGTTCTTGATGAAGCCGTTTGCTCCGGCGAATTTCGGCAAGAAAAACACCGCGTTGCCCACAAAGATGTTGGGCCTGTTGATCGTGGAATTGCCGCGATCTAAACCGGGATCATGAAAATCCGTGAATGCCGGCGGGTTGAGTCCACCGGAAGAATCGGCCAGATCAAAGTCGGCGATAGAGTGCGACCATGTGTACGACGCCTGGAATGTGGAGTGATTCCCCAATCGTGACCGCAACAGCACCTGCAAAGCGTGATAGTACGAGTCAGCGTTGCGGCTGAAGAAAGCCACGCTCCCGTAGGTTGGAGCCGGACGCAAGGCGTTCACTGCCCCCGCATTGCCCGAGGGCGCGAAAGCAGATGCAATCCTGTTGTCTACCGGAACCGTGTTCAAATCGTAATAGTCAGTCAGGTGGATACCGCGATTGCCCACATACGCAAGTTCTAACGAGGTATCTTGCGCCAACTGCTGCTCGATCGAGAAGTTCCACTGCCAGGAGTTGGGCGTAATCGCGCGCGGGTCATG
>DASTJH010000007.1:0-31952 GCA_035716645.1 Terriglobales bacterium
AGCTGGAGGATTCTCTGCATGAAAGGTTTTCTGATTGGACTTGGCATTGGCGTCGGATTGGGTGTGCTGTTCGCCCCGATGAGCGGCGAAGAGACTCGCAATAACCTGGTGGATCGCGCCAGCGATCTCTCCGATAGCGCGCGTGAACTGGTGGACCAGGGTAAAGAGCGCGTACGTTCTGGCATTAGCGCAGTCCGCGGACAGGCGGAAAACATTGTTGGCCGTTCCCAAGAGCAAAAGGCCACAGGAACCCAGGGCAACGTCTAACTTCATCCTGACTTAGCGACCGAAGGCGGCCTTGTGCCGCCTTTTTGCTGCGCGTCGTACAATGCGAGCGCCGATTTCAACCTGCGCTCGCTATGCTCTCTCCGACTCTCGCGTTCAAAGTTGTTCGCGATCTTGGCCCTCCCTGGGTCATGCGGCGGCTTTGGTTTGATCTTCAACGGACCTCGGGATGGTTGAAGCTTAGGCATCCAACTGGCGCCTCTTACCAAAATGGAACTGAGTTCCGTAGTGGACTGAGTGGACGTGGTGGACTGGGTGGACACTCGGACTTTGCTTTTGGGAATACAGCGCCGGCTTCGTTCTTCTTTTCGCAGGATCAGTTCCCGGCTGTTTATGACGCAGCTTCGGTCTGCTCGCAGGCTGATCGCATTCTCGCAGGAGAGTGGCCCTTCTTTTCTCATCGCTGGATTCAAGTCGGATTTCCTCCACGGTGGAATCGAAATGCAGTGACGGGAGCGATGGCGCCGCAACACCTGCATTGGTCGGAAACTCCGGTGGAATCATCGTTTCGAAGTGACGGCGCCGAACCCATCGGCGCATTTGGCGATGTGAAGTTCATCTGGGAAATGAGCCGCTTCTCTCCCGTGTTTCTGCTGGCGCGCGCCTATGCCGCGAGTCGCGATTGCAAGTACGCTTCGGCTTTCTGGACACTGGTCGAGGACTGGGCTGAAAAAAATTCTCCGAACACAGGTGTGAATTGGACGTGCGGACAGGAGGCGAGCGTGCGCGTGCTGGCCTGGTGTTTCGGCCTGCATGCGTTTCGGAATGCGCCGTGCTCGTCGGCGGCGCGAGTTGAGAACCTGGCTACGATCATCCAGGCTCATGGAATACGCATTGCCGGCCACATCGGATATGCACTGACACAACGCAACAATCACGGGATCAGCGAGGCGGTCGGGCTCCTCACCATTGGCACGCTATTTCCTCGCTTTTCCCAGTCTGGGAAGTGGGCGCGAACGGGGCAAAAGCTCATCAAGCGGCAATTGCGCGATCAGTTTTATGAAGACGGCAGTTACATTCAGCATTCGTTCAACTACGAACGGCTCGTGCTGGACGAGTTGTTGTGGGCATTTCGATTGGCTGAACTCAATGGCTGTCGCTTTTCTGATGAAAGCTATGAAGTCTTAAAAAAAGCGCTCGAGTTTCTGTTGATGTTCTGCGATCCCGAAACGGGAAGGATGCCGAATTGTGGCGCGAACGACGGCAGCCGCCTGCTCCAACTCAGTCCGTGCGATTACAGCGATTACAGGCCCACCCTGCAGGCGCTGTCTTACCTCGTGCACCGGAGGTTCTGCTTCCCTGACGGGCCTTGGAACGAACTCGCACGCTGGCTGTTTGGAACGGAAGCGCACCATGCGAACGTTGCGGCTTCAAGGCGCGTTTCAGTTCAGGATTGTAAAGACGCCGCCTACCAATCTCTGCAAGCGCGAGAAAGCCATGCCATGCTGCGTACGCCCACGTATCGCGATCGTCCGGCGCAAGCTGATCAACTTCACCTGGATATTTGGTGGCGTGGCGAGAATCTCGTGTGCGATCCGGGAACATACCTGTACAACGGCGAACATCCATGGAATAACGCATTGGCCTCAGCGTTTGTGCATAACAGCGTCACCGTGGCTGACCGCGAGCCGATGACGCGCGCCGGCCGATTTCTCTGGCTCGACTGGGCTGACGCTACTTCGCGCAGGTACAGCCTGGACGAGAACACTCAGTGTCTTGAAGCAGCGCACAATGGATATCAACGCATTCAGGCGACGCACAAGCGTTCTGTGCTTTGGCGGGAAGACGAAGACTTCTGGATCGTGGTAGACGATGTCATGGGAAGGTCTGGCATGGCTGCTACGGTGCAATGGCTGTTTCCCAATCTGGAATTTACGGTCCAGCAGCAGGCCCAGGGACTGATTCTGCAGAGCGCCCACGGTCCTTTCCGTTTCCAGATTGTTTGCTCGCAGAATTCGCAGATGAATCTCGTCCGCGCCGGCGAGCTCATTGCCGGTCCCGATTGGCAACATTCGGCAACAATAATCCGAGGCTGGCGCTCGCCGGTGTATGGGGATAAGGAGCCCGCACTTTCAGTGGGTGTG
Source organism: Terriglobales bacterium (assembly GCA_035716645.1). Lineage (GTDB taxonomy): Bacteria > Acidobacteriota > Terriglobia > Terriglobales > Acidobacteriaceae > Gp1-AA112. The sequence continues at coordinate 2,370 of DASTJH010000007.1, forward strand.
CGTTCGAATGGAGGGATTCCCGCCCGATTCGTAACCGTGCTCGCGCCGGCGAATGTTCGTATCGGGGTGCTCTCACCGACTGAAATCCTCGTCGCCAGAGACCGCGGCGAGTACAGGTTTCGGATGAATCCTCCTGGCGATGCTCGTGCGTTTCGCGCGCTCGGGTAGCATGAGCGGCTGTAGGGACACGGCAAGCGCACTACCGATGCGTCATTATCGGAAGATTCTTGTCCTGCCTTCTTCCAGAATCGCTACGCGATCGGCAACGCCTGCCGCAGCTGCAGCCTCTTGCAGTCGCTGCAGAGGTTCTTCCATCGGTTCGTAGGAAAGGCGGAAGGTCCCATAGTGCATGGGAATCAAGCAGCGCGAGCCGAGATCGAGGAAGGCCTGCACCGCGTCTTCCGGGCTGGTGTGGACGTTGCGGTAGTGCGGCGGATGATACGCGCCGATGGGTAAAAGCGCGATCTCCGGATGCAAGCGCCGGCCAATCTCGCGAAAGCCATCGAAGTAGGCAGTGTCGCCGGCATGGTAGAGAGAATGCTGCGGCGAGCGGATGACGTACCCGCCAAATCCACGATGAAAATCGCGCAGCATGCGTGCTCCCCAGTGTTGCGCGGGTGTGTGCGTGACTCTGAGTTTCGCGTTGTGGAACTCCTGCCACCATTCCATCTCATGAATGCGACTGAAGCCCAGCCGGGCCACGATGTCGCCGACGTTTTTGGGAACGATGATTTCAGGCGCCTTCCCGCGGCGCTGGCGCGTGAGCCGCGCAATCGCCCGCAACGACGGTCGATGCAGGTGATCGAAATGCGCATGGCTAACCAGCACATAATCAATCGGAGGCAGATCGCGCAGCCTTATGCCCGGACGCCGCTGCCGCTTGAGCACAACCAGCCAGCGTGCGAAATTGGGATCGATCACGAGGTTGCAGCCCGCGATCTGGACAAAAAAGCTGCTGTGGCCAATGAACGTCAGACCCAGTTCGCGTTCATTCGCCAGCCGCGGTAGATATGAGCGACCAGTGCGCGGCGTCATCGCCGAAGCGCGAACGAGAGTTCCGAATTGGCGGGCTTTTCGACGGATGCTGACGTTAAGCATGAAAGAGCCGAATAGTTAATTAGACGTTTACCGCCGCAGGAGAGATGCAGTCCACCTTGTCATTCCGATCCGTGAAGCGCGCTTTGTCATTCCGAGCGCAGCGAGGAATCCCTACCCTTAGGCGCATCTACAGGGTAGAGATTTCTCTCCGCTTCGCGGATCGGAATGACAAACATCAATTCCCCCGGTATGCTTCATCGAGCACCTCAATAACGTGTTTCACCGGCAACTTTCGTCCGGAGCGTTCCATTCCGGCACGCAACTGCAACATGCAGCCGACATTCGCTGTTACCACCAGATTTGCCGAAGTGGTGTTGATGTCTTTCATTTTCTCATCGAGGATTTTCATCGACAGCTCATTTTGTGTGACGTTATAGCTGCCTGCACTGCCACAGCATTGATCGGCATGCGGCATCTCTTCGAGTTCGAGACCAGCCGCGCGAAGCAACTCTCGGGGAGCGTTGCGCACGCGTTGTCCGTGTGCGAGGTGACAAGGATCCTGATACGTGGCCTTCTCCTTCATCATCCTGACAGGAGGCCGCAACCCGAGCTCCGCCAGAAATTCCGTCACATCTTTGACTTTGTGAGCGAAGCGACTCGCGCGCTCCTTGTCGCCATCGTCGGCCAGCAAATCGCCGTATTCCTTGAGCGTGGAGCCGCATCCGGCGGCGTTGGTCACGATCGCGTCAAAGCGGTCGTCGAGCATGGCAGCAATATTGCGGCGCGCCAGCTCGCGAGCCTCATTGCGAAAACCGGCGTGCGCCTGCAGCGCTCCGCAGCAGGTCTGTCCTTGCGACACCCAGACCTCAACGCCATTCTTATTGAGCACGCGAATCGTCGCGCGGTTCAGCTCGGAAAATGCGACGCTGGCAATGCAGCCTGCGTGAAGCGCTACGCGGGCACGCAGCTCGCCTTCCGCGGGAAACGTCTTTCCGATTTCGTCGAAGAAAAATCGATCGTCGATGCGAGGCTGGAGCTGCTCCAGGCGAGCGACGCCGATCAACCGCAATAGTCCGGATTCTCGCGCGATCGTCTGCAGACCGGAGCGCTGGTAAAAGCGCAGCAGGCGCGCGACCTGCGACAGTCGCTTAGAATCTCCCAGCACACGCCGATAGAAAAAACCGCGGATCAGGCGCTGGATCCAAGGTCGGCGATAATGCTGCTCGATTTGCGCGCGCGCCCGCTCGACGATGTGTCCATACTGTACGCTCGACGGACATGCGCTCTCGCAGGCTCGGCAATCGAGGCATCGATCGATGTGCGTGACAAACGACTCGCCGATATCGAGCCGTCCGGCATCGACCTGCAATACCTGGTAGACGCGTCCGCGCGGGGAATCCATTTCCATTCCCAGCACGCGGTAAGTAGGACAGTGGTTCAGACACAGACCGCAATGGACGCACGTGGCGTACAGGTCCCACGTCGGGCGATCTGGACCGGAAAAGTTGGATTCGCCCATGTGGAGCGAATGGGCTTGAGCCTCAGAGGCGATCTTGATATCGGTAGTCATGGAAATCGTTTGCGCAAGTTAATACGACTCGCGTTGGCGGCTTGAACCGGCGAGAGTCAGTACCGTTCGCGGTAGCGAACGGGTGACGGCCGTAACCGCCCAAATCCCGAACCCCTCACCCATTCCCTACCGGGAATGGTACTGATCTGCTCTGTATCCAGGTTCCCCCACGTCATTCCACCATAAATCTTCCGCGATTGAGAACATTCTTCGCGTCCATCGCGCGTTTGATCTTGCGCATCAGCTCCAGATCAATCGGAGTCGAGCCCCAAACGTCGAAATGCCTTTTCGCTTCCACGGGGCACCGTAACACAACAGCCGAGGCTGCTTTCGACAAACGAGAGCGAAACGCCGATGCAGCGCTGGCAAATTGCGTGACTGCCGGCGGGTCGATCGCAAGCGTGAGAAAGGCGACCACGAATGTTCCGGTGGTCACCCGGCCAATCACGGCAGCGAGAAAGTTGTAGTCGGTCGCAGCCGCGCTCGCGGCCTCGATGGCGCTGCTTGTTTCCGAAATGGGAACTTGGACCTGGAAGATAAGCGCATTGCGATGCCGAGACATGACGCGTTGCTCGAAATTGCGCAATCCGCGCCAGAACGCCGCCTCTTCCTCTCCGCGCAAGGTTCGATGCTCTGCCTCGCCGAGTTCCTGACGACAGCGGGCCAGCACGCGATCGCTGCCCGCAAACTGCAGCGCCAATTGCCAGGCCGGTGCGTTTTCCGCTACCGCAGTCGGCGGCGCCCACTCATCGGGATCGCGCGGCGCCGCATCGCTGAAATATTCGACCGCCGGCGGGTTAACCACTTCCGCGGCCATTGGCGATAGAGGAGAGCGTAAAAGCCAGTCGCGGAACTCGATCAACGTGGCCAGCGAATCGAACTCGCACAGGCAAGTCAGGGTCTGTGCCGGAAGGGGAAACAGTTTGAAGTTAGCGGAAACGATTACGCCCAAGCTGCCGAAGCTGCCGATCATCAGCTTCATCAGATCGTAGCCGGCGACGTTCTTCACTACGCGTCCGCCGCCGCGCCCACAGAAACCATCACCGGTGATGAATTCAACGCCGATGCAGAAATCGCGCGATGCGCCGAAGCCCGCGCGCCATGGACCGTTCTCCGCCGAAGCCAGCGCTCCACCGATTGTTGCGCCTGCCGAGGTATCGAGCGGCAGCAGCTGGCGATTTTGTCTGCACTCCGCCTGTACAGAATGGATCCGCATTCCTGCTTCGACGGAAATCGTCAGATCGCCGGGATCGTAGGTAAGAATGCGATTCAGTTTTTCGAGCGAAAGCGCGAGATCTACCCGCTCGGGAGCGCGTCCCACATGGAGACGGGTTCCTCCGCCGACGGGGACAACAACCCAGTCCTGCTCGCCGGCGACGCGCAGGGTCGCCGCAATCTCCTCGGCGGAACTCGGGAGAGCGATGGCTTGCGGCGCGCAGCCATCGATGGCGACCTCCTGAAGTTTTGCTGGATCAGCGACCGTCGCTTCGCGGCCGAGCAGTTGCTGTAATCGCGAGACAACCGTTGGTTCCATAATGGAACTCGCGCTCACCGCAGCTCCGGAGCGGAGGCAACCGGCGCCTCCAACGAGGCATGGTTGGGAGCAATAGCCTCGCGACAGAGACGCGGGGAAGGCAAAATCTTTTGCGGGTTGAGCAGGGAATCGGGATTGAAGCACTCGCGCAGTCGCTTCATCACCTCGCGTTCCGATTCAGAAAAGAGCGAGCACATCAGATCCTGCTTCTCCATGCCGACGCCATGCTCTCCGGTAATGGAACCGCCGACTCCGATGCAGAAGTCGAGGATCTCGCGCCCGGCATCGAGCGTGCGCTGGGTCTGCTCGGGATCGCGAGCGTCGAACAGGATCAGCGGATGCAAGTTGCCGTCACCGGCGTGGAAGATATTGCCGATGGTCAGCGAGTACTTCTTTGCGACTTCTTCAATTTTACGCAACGTTTCCGGCACGCGCGTGCGAGGAATCACGCCGTCTTGCACATAGTAGGAAGGCGAAATGCGGCCGATCGCGCCGAAGGCGGTCTTGCGTCCTTTCCACAGCAACTGCCGCTCGGCTTCGTCGCGCGCGCGCCGGACTTCGCGAGCGCCGCAGCGGCGGCAGAGTTCCGAAACGGTCTCCGCGTGTTCCTCTACGGCTTCGCGCAGTCCTTCGAGTTCGATCAGCAGCACAGCCGCGGAGTCGAGCGGGTACCCAGCGTGCACAGCAGCTTCCACAGCGCGCAACGTCCAGCCATCGAGCATCTCAATCGCGGTGGGAGTGATTCCTTCCGACGTAAGGGCGACCACCGTGTTGGCCGCCTGTTGCACGTCGTTGTAAATCGCGAGCAAAGTCGCCACGGCTTCCGGCAGGTGAGTGATCTTCACGGTGATCGCCGTCGCGATGCCAAGCGTCCCTTCGGAGCCGACGAAGAAACCGGTGAGGTCGTATCCCGCCGCGCTGGCGGCTTTGCTGCCTAGTTGCACGACGCGGCCGCTCGGCAACACGACTTCTAATCCGGTGACGTGGTTCACGGTGACGCCGTTGGCGAGAGTATGCGGTCCGCCCGAATTTTCGGCGACGTTGCCGCCGATCGTGCAGGCCTTCTGACTTGAAGGATCAGGAGCGAAGTAGAATCCATGCGGCGCGAGCGCATTGCTTAATTCCAGATTCACGAGGCCGGGCTGCACGGTCGCACGCAGGTTGGGAATATCGATTTCGAGAATCTTATTCATGCGCGCGAACGACAGGATGATGCCGCCGGTCCGCGCGATGGCTCCGCCGCTCAGCCCGGTACCGGCGCCGCGCGGCACGATGGCCAGCGCTTCACGTCCGGCCAACTTCACGATCTCCGCCACCTGTTCGGTGGTTTGCGGGAAGATCACGTAACGCGGCTCACCACGCGCAAGCGAGCCATCGTACTCATAGAGCATGAGGTCTTCGGGACGGTCGAGGACCGCGTCGCGACCGACGATCTTCCGCAGCTTGCGGGCTACGCCGAAAGAGAACATGGGCAGGGATAAGCTGAGCGAATTCTATATCGGTTTGTGAGTCGCTGTGTCCCTAACTTGTAGCCTCTGCTTAGGGCTGTCATTCTGAGGTCCATGGCGGACCGAAGAACCTCCGCAGAAAGTATCGGCCTTGATTGCGCTTTCCGGGTCTCACCCGGGATTCCCGTGGAACCGGGACGCGGCGTCGTTTGGGAAACATTTGCGGAGATTCTTCGCCCAAAGGCGGGGCTCAGAATGACAGAGCTTGAGGGTGCGCACTTGAGGCAACGTCCCTCACCCATTCCCTACCGGGAATGGGACTGATCCGATTTCGGCAATTCCCAAAACGGGACAGCGGTCAATCCATCTCGCGCAGCGACATTCCGCTGCGGGCGGCTGCACTGCCGCCTTCCTGCTCCTGCGCTTTTTGCCATTGCTGTTCCGACATCAGCGTGATCGCCGGCAGCTTCTTGCGGGCGAGCTGTTTGTTGATTGCCGGGAGCTGCGCGTTGGCCATAGTTTGGAAGTCGCGGATTACGTCTTCGAGTTCGCGTTGGAGTACGTCGGCGCGGGCAGTTTGCGAATCTGTCGGACGACCGTCGTAGCTGTTCACATCTCCATACAGGTCGGCGACGTATTCGCGCAGACGCTCCTCGCCGGTGATCGCTCCGCCTTCTTTGGTGGCAACGATCTTGCCGCGAATTGCGTCGAGGTCGCCGGCGAACTTCGTGAGCTGTTGCTGCAGGCGCGCGTCGTTCTTGAGCTGCGCGGCATCGTGGTTGGCGGCATCGCGCGCGGCAACGATCGAATCCACCGCCCAGCTCATGTGGTTGAGCAGGCCGGCAATGCGCGAGGCGAGATCGAACTGCGCCTTGCGGTCGGCGACCGTGTACTTCGCCCGCGGATCGAGAACGACATTCATCTGCGTGGTGTACACCTTATCGTTCTTCGTCATCTTCACCGTGTAAGTGCCGGGAACGACTCGCGGACCAAAGGCTGCAGCAAAGGCTGCCGAGGCCGCAGGCGGAACCTTGGGCGGTTTCACGTGCATCGACCACATGCTGCGGTTGACGCCGCGATGCTTGCTGGTAGCGACTGTATCGACCAGCTTGCCTTCGGAATCGAAGATCTCGATTTTTAGATCACCGAAGATGTGGCGGCTGCGCTGATAGTACGGAATCGAAGCTTCATCGGGACGGCTTGGCCCATTATAGGAATTCGCGCCCTCGGCCCATCCGCCGTTGGTTTCCATCCACTGAATCGCAGGAGGCATCGGCAGGAATCCGGCTTCCTCTTGCATGACCTCAGGCGTGAGATCGCGGAGCGAAGAAATGTCGTCAATGATCCAAATGCCGCGGCCGTGTGTGGCAAGAACCAAATCCGAAGTACGCGGATGAATCATCAGATCGTCCACCGCGACCGCCGGAAAATTACTGCCTTTGTACTGCGCCCAGCGCTGGCCGCCGTCGTTGCTGATCCACAATCCAAATTCTGTGCCGAGGAACAGCAGGTTCGGACTGACCGTGTCTTCCTTGATCACGTGCGCCCAGCCGCGAATGCCGCTGCCATCGGGAATGATCGACGTCCAGGTCTTCCCGTAATCGGTGGTTTTGAAAATGTGCGGCTCCATGTCGCCGTACATGTGGCGATCGATCGCGGCGTAAGCCGTACCTTCGTCAAAGCGGCTGGCCTCGACCCACGAGATCCACGAGCCTTTGCCGATGTTCGGCACGTTGTCGATCACGTTCGTCCAGTTCTTGCCATCGTCGCGCGTGACTTGAATGTTGCCGTCGTCGGTCCCGACCCAAATGAGCTGCGCACTCTTCGGCGACTCGGAGATCGTGTAGACGGTGGTATTCATCTCCGCTGCCGAGTTGTCGATAGTGATGCCGCCGGATTCTTCCTGTTTCTGCTTTTCCGGATTATTCGTGCTCAGGTCCGGCGAGATGCGTTCCCATGATTGTCCGTGATCGCGCGAGCGGTAGAGGAACTGCGCGCCGAGATAGAGGGTGTTCTTATCGTTCGGACTGACCTGGATGGGCGTGTTCCAGTTGAAGCGCAGCTTCTTCTCACCGTACTGCGCATACGGTGTGATCTCGCGGGTTTCGTGCGTCCAGCGATTCACGCGGCCAATCGTGCCTCCCTGCGCTTCGGCGTAGATGTAGTTAGGGTCGGATGGGTCCTGCCACATCCAGAAGCCGTCGCCTCCATACATATTTTCCCAACGTGAATTCGTCACGCCGCCCGGATACGAAGAATCGCCAACCCAGGAGCTGTTGTCCTGCAGTCCGCCGTAGACGTGATACGGAATGTCGTTGTCCATGCTCACGTGGTAGAACTGCGAGACCGGCAGGTTCATCTCGTGCTCCCAGCGCGAGCCGCCGTCGAAGCTGCGCCACAGCCCGCCGTCGTCCGTGGCGAAGATGATGTTGGTATCGTCGGGATCGATCCAGACGTCGTGAAAGTCGCCGTGCGCCTGATTGGAGACGGCACTGAAACTCTCGCCACCGTTCACGCTGAGCAAGAGCACCAAATCAACCTTGAAGATCTTGTTCGGATTTTTCGGATCGACGATCAGGTTGGAAAAATAAAACGGACGCCAAACCATGTACTGGCTCGCGTCGAGTTTCTTCCAGGATTGTCCGCCGTCGTCTGTACGATAGAGCGCGCTGGCTTTCGATTCGACCATCGCATACACGGTTTGCGGTTGCGATGGCGCGACCGCGATGGCGATGCGCCCGTAGGGTTTTTCGGGAAGTCCTTTGGCGCTGGTGGGGCTGATCTCGTTCCAGGTGTCGCCCCCGTCGGTGGACTTGAAAATTCCGCCGCCCGGACCGCCGGAGCGGAAGGTCCACGCCTGGCGGCGAAAATCCCAGGTGGTAGCAAAAATCGTGTTCGGCTCCTGCGGACTCATCGACATCTGCCCGCAGCCGGTCGAGCGATTCGCGCCGGCGAGCACCTTGCGCCAGTTTTGGCCGCCGTCGGTGGTCTTGTAGACGCCGCCGGCTTCGTTGTCGGCAAAGGCTGACCCGGTGGCACAGACGAGTACGTCATTTCCGTTTCTGGGATTGACCAGAATTTTGACGATGTGTTCGCTGTCTTTCAGTCCGACATTCGTCCAGTTCTCGCCACCGTCGGTGGACTTATACACACCATCGCCGATCGAGACGCTGTTTCGCATCCAACTCTCGCCGGTTCCCGCCCAAACAATTTTCGTGTTGTTGGGATCGACGGCCAAGGCGCCGATCGATTGCACGTCCGGACTCTGATCGAAAACAGGACGGAAGCTGCTGCCGCCGTTCACCGACTTCCACACGCCGCCGCCTGCCGCGCCAGTGAAAACCGTGAGCCGGCCGTGATCGTCAAAGGCAGTGACCGCCGCGACGCGGCCGCTCATCGTCGCCGAGCCAATATTGCGCGCCGGCAGACCGGAGATCGTGCCGGCGTCGAACTTCACCGGACGGGTCGAGGGCTGTTGCGCAACGGCGCAAATGGAAACGGCAAAGATGAGAAACAGCATAGAGAATGGCTTGGCGCTCATGCGTGAAAATTCCTTTCCCTTTTTCCGGTGATGTCTGTAGCGTGTTTAAGAAATTCCCTCATCACCCTTAATTCCTACTCTGTCATCCTGAGTGAGGGCGAACGCCCGAATCGAAGGACCCCGATAATCTATCCCTCCAGAAATGCCGTCTAAGCTTTTTTAGAGAGCCATCAGATCCGCTACGCTAATTCCTCGCCACAAAACTTGAAGGGCATAGACAGGCATCAACATCCCTGGGGTCCTTCGATTCGGGCGTTCGCCCTCACTCAGGATGACAAGGGTTGTAACAATCTCAGGACCCTCACAACCCCGGCTTTGCCGCAGGTTTCGCACCTTCGCCTGCCGGCGTGCTTGGCATCGTAAATTCCGAATCCGGAATTTCGATGTTGGCTTCCATTTTTTCGACTGTGACTGTTCCCATTTGCTCGGGATGTCCCTTGGGTCCGCTCTGGATGGAAAACGGGAAATACACACCGTTCACCAGCTTGTACGACCCCAAATCGGTTTCGCTCTCGCGCACCGCTCCGCGAATAAACTGTTGCCGGATCGTGCGAATCTCGATGTAGGTGTCGGGATCGAGGTAGTAGTACACGATGTCGCCATTCTTCAACGTGACCTTCAGGCGGTAGACGTCATCGCCATCAACGGTATCGTGCCCGAGGTACTCGATCGTGTTGCCTTTTTCCTTGTAGTCCACGAGCGGACCATAGAAATCGGCGTCTTCGCTGATGTCGCGCAGATCGTCTTCGCCGAGCATCTCGGGCGTGCGCCGGCCCTGGAACGGGGAAATTTGCCAGCCGATGGATCCGTTGTAGGCCTGAATTTGCGTCATGCCCTGGATCGTAAACATCTCGCGCATATCGTCCGGAGCCTTGGCCAAGTTGGTGACTTGCGCGGTAAAGCTTCCTTGCTGAAACTTTCCGGTCATCTTTAATGACTTAATGGCCTTGATCTTGTCGATTCCGCCTTTAGCTTCGAGGTTCTTGGCCACGAGTTCGTCGGCGGTTTGCGCGGACGCGGCTGCTACGGAACAGGCAATTCCCAGAATGAAAATCACTATCTTTCGCATGGCATGGCTCCTGAACTTCTGCCGCCAAATGAAGAGACGCCTGTGGCAGACAGAAATGTGAAGACCGGGAAAGTGTACATCATGGAACTACAACATTAAGGATTGATTGCCTCATCATCGCCGATTCATATGGTGTCATCCTGAGCGAGGGCGAACGCCCGAGTCGAAGGACCCCAGCAATTTATCCCACCAGAGGTGCCGACCTAAGTCTTGGAAAGATATCGGAGTTGCTGTGCTGATTTCGCGCGAAAGCCTGAAGCGCATAGGAAGCCTTAACATCCCTGGGGTCCTTCGACTCGGGCGTACGCCCTCGCTCAGGATGACAGAGTACGCATGGCGATCGTCAGGCGGTGATGTGTGGAACGCGCTAAGAACTAATGACCTGAGCAGAGAAATCCGGTGAGGCATGAGCCCTCCGTCTAAATTCAGCTACTCTGGATTCCAACCTCCTGCTGCCCGGCTGCGTCTTACGAGCAGAGATGTATTTCCGGGCCGCCATTGCTGTTGTAGTTAACTACTTCTTAATCGCTGCGCTCACTACGTATGGGTTTCGGCTGTTTGCCGAGTACCACGCCAAAGGACGCTGGGCCAAGAACATCACCAGCCTGTTGGCCGGGGTTGGATTGCTGTTTCTGGCTGGCGCGCTGCTGCTGTCGCCGATCAACACCGAGGTGCTGATGCGGCTTTCGCATACTAAGGCCCCGCGCGTCCTGCTCTGGATCAGTAATACGCTGCTGCTGGCGGCGATCGCCGCCTTCGGCGTGATTACGTACAGCCGTCCCCTGCGGCTGTGGCATGAGCGAAAGATAGAAAGAGACTTGCGGAGTGAACTCCCCAAAATCCCCTGATACGCCGCGCAGGGGCTCACCGGACAATCGAGGACGAGTGGTCGCCTTCCCGGCAGCGGCGGGCAGGACAGGCCCGCCTGGCTCCGGCTGGAGCATCTGGCGCATCGGCCCGGGGATCGTAACCGGGGCCGCGAATCTCGATCCCTCGGCCGTAATTACCGCGACGATCGCTGGCGCGGCCTTTGCGCGATCCCTGCTGTGGGTGGCTGTTCTGGCAGTTCCATTTCTGCTGGCGATCTTTTCCGTCACCAGCCGCATTGGCGAGCAGACCGGACAGGGACTCCTCGACCTAGTCCGCGAGCACTATGGGAGGAAATTCGCGATTACCGGCGCGGTTCTCACCATCATCACGAATCTCGCGGTGGTGATCGCGGACATCATGGCCGTGTCGGACGCGCTCTCTATCCTGACCGGCCTGTCGCGCATGTTCTTCATCGCAGGGACCGCATTCTTCGTCTGGTACATTCTTGTGTTTCAGGATTACCAAAAGATCACGCGGGCGCTGGTGCTCTTTTCGCTGCCACTGTACTTGTATGTGGCGGCCGCTGTCTTCACCAGGCCGCATATCGGAGCGCTGCTGCGGGACACCTTTGTGCCGTCGATGCAGGGCACGGCCGATTACGCCGAGAACATCGTCGCGCTGTTCGGATCGTTCCTCACGCCGTACATCATCATCTGGCAAACCAGTTCGCGCAGCGATCCTGAGCACCAGCATTACGCTGCCGAGTCGGTGCTCTCGACTGCCGTGACATTCGTTTTAGCGTGCAGCATCATCATCGCCGCCAGCGCAGTGCTGCACCTTAACCAAGCGGCGCAGATGACGACGCGACAGCCTGCCGAAGCACTGCGTCCTGCCGTGGGCGATTGGGGACCGGTGGTCTTCGCGATTGGCATCATCGGAGCGGGGATGGTCGCGCTGCCGGTACTGACAGCCTCAATGTGCTTCGACCTGGCGCAGGCGATCGGATGGAAGTCCGGCCTGAGCGAAAAGCCGTGGGAAGCGAAACGCTTCTACGTGCTGATCTCAGCTGCGGTGTTTGTTGCGGCGGGAGCGAACTACGCCCGCATCAATCCTGTGACCGCGCTGTATTGGTCGATGATTATCGCCGGCGTGCTTTTGATTCCCACCCTGATCTTTATCTTGCTGATCTCCAATGACCGCCGCATCATGCGCACGGTGAATTCCCGCTGGCAAAATTTTTGGCTCGGCGCCGCGACGGGTGGGACGGCGGCGGCCGGGTTGATTTTCTTGAAATACAAGTTGTTCTGAATGGCCGTCTTTCTTGTCATTCCGAGTCCGCCTGGCGGACGAGGAATCCCTACCTTCAGAGTGACTGCTCAGGGTAGGGATTCCTCGCTGCGCTCGGAATGACAGATTAGAACGTAATCTTCGCCGCTAACTGCAGCACGCGCCCCACGTTGCTTCCATTGTTGCTGATATTGGCAGCTGAGGGCATACCGAAAGCGTTGATGCCTGAAACCGACAAAGTCTGCGGCACCAGGCACGTTGCGGTCACGCCTGCGCCACAGGCTGTCCCGCTGGTCGCGTACAGCGTCTGCTTCACCCCGGTGATGTTTGGATGATTGAGCAGGTTGAAAGCTTCGGCGACCAACTGCGCGTGCACGCGTTCCGAAATGGGAATCGATTTCGTTATGCGCGGATCAACCGTGTAGATTGCCGGAAGATTGAATTGGTTGCGAGCCGTGCCGGGCGCGCGTTCGTTGCGGCTGTTGCCGTCGTTGTTCAAGTCGGTGTTCACGAGCGCCGTGTAGGGTTGTCCGCTCTGCGCGTTGAAGATGCCGGCGAGTTCCCAGCCGCCGAGCAGGGCGCGTGCGTAGCGATTCATGCCTTTGCTGTAATCGTCGAGCTGCCAGATTCCGCTCAGGATGTAGCGGTTGCGGACATCGTTGTCGCCGGAAGCGCGGTCGAGCGCGACATTGAGCGGATCGTAGGCTTCCTTGCCATCGTCTGTTCCGGGGACAACGGCGGTCGCGTCCGGACGGTCGTCAATCACATGGCTCCAGGTGTAGGAGTTCACGACCTGGAAATGATTCGAGAAGCGTTTGTTCAATTCGATGGAAAGCCCGTTGTAATTCGAGTTGGCGTTGCTTTCGAATTCAAAAATGCGCACGAAAGCCGGATCCGGACGCGGCGCGGTGAACTTGTTGTAGGAGAGCGTTTGTCCGGTGCCTGCGACTACAGCGCCAACCGGAGTTTCGGGACCGGCGAGGTTGATGTCGCGCGTACGTTGGATATGAACGCCGTGCACGCCCATATAACCGAGAGTGAGCGACGTGTCATGGGCGATTTGATACTCAACCTGCAAGTTGTATTGCTCCAGGTAGGGCTGAACGTAGTTCTTGGCGAACAGGAGGATTGTCGGTTTCACCGAGGCAAAGCCGGCAGGCGGTGGACATCCGGATACTGCCTGCGGCGCTCCGCACAAGGTATTCGGATAAGAGACAGGCAAAGGAGCTGCTGCTGAAGCGGAGAACGACAGCGTCTGCACGTTGATACCATTGTTTGAGAGCGCTGTCCCGTAAAGGATGGACGGCGTGTTGGCGTAGAAAATGCCATAGCCTCCGCGCACAACGAGCTGCTTGTCCGGACGCGGCTGCCAGGCGAAGCCGAGGCGCGGAGCGATGTTGTTGTAGTCGTTGTGAATTTTGCTGGTATCGAGTCCGAGAGCCAGTGCCGCCGGATTTTGCACCGTCGGCTGCCTTACCGTTTCCAGGTCGTAACGCGCTCCCAGATTGAGAGTGAGCGTGTTCGTCAGGCGCCAATCGTCCTGAACGAAATAGGCTTGCTGCAATAAATCGGGATGCGTGGTCGCTCCGGTAGTTCCCGCTCCGGGAAAAGCTTCCAAAAACGAATTGCCGGCGGCCGTGACCGGCTGACCGAGCAGACTGCTGCCGAAGTCGTCGAGCGTGGCGAATGTGTAAGAACCGGAGAAGTTGCCGGGGAAGAAGTTAAGGATCTTATCGACGAGCTCATCGGCGCCGATCTTGAGGCTGTGGCGTCCCCAAACATAAGAAACCGTGTCGCCGTATTCCTGGCGATGAATCGTGGTCTCGCGCGGGCTGAACGAATTGCGCCCGACAAAGAGTTGCTGTCCGTTGAAGCGCACCAGCGCTTCCGGATTGTCGCTGTTCGCTTGTCCGGGTTCGTGGTCGCGCTGGTAGCTGAACTTACCGACGTTCACGAAGTTCGGACTCAGCGTGCTGGTGAGCTGAACGTTGAAGCTGTCGCTGGCGACGTTCGAGGCGCCGGTGTGCTCGAAGACGCTGGTGGTGCCGCTGTTTTCGAGTCCCTGTCCGGTGAAGCGCTGCGCGTTGTATCGCGCGGAGAGTTGCTCACGATCGCTGATGTTCCAATCGCCTTTGCCCAGATACACGTCCTGGTTGAAGGTGCGGTTGTAGTTGTTGATGCGCGACGAGAGGTAATTCACGGCCGCCGTCTGCAGCGGGTTCACCGGCGTAGGCAGCGTGACCAAAATGGGATTGCCGGTAATGTTGCGCTGCCCGTCGTAATCGAAAAAGAAAAACACTTTGTTTTTGATCACCGGCCCGCCGACATTGCCGCCGAACTGGTTGAAGTGGTAGCCGGGCTTGAGCGGCAGCGGCTTGCCGGCCCCTTCGGCGAAGGCGCGCTGCAGGCTGTAAATGGGATCGTTGGCGTTCAGCCCGCGATCGCGGAAGAACTCGAAGGCGGTGCCGTGAAAGTTGTTAGTGCCGGACTTCGTGACCACGTTGATCACCGCTCCGCCGGCGCGGCCAAGCTCGGCCGAGTAACCGTTGGTGTTTACCTGAAATTCCTGCACGGCGTCTTCGCTGAACTGATACGGAGCGCGGCCCGACCCGGTACGCCCGAGCGTCTGGCCGAAGAAGGTGTTGTTGTTGTCGGTGCCGTCCACGGTAAGCGAGTTGAGCGTGCCGCGCTGTCCAGCGAAGCTGAGATCGCCGCTGCGCACGTCGCGCACAACACCGGGCGTGAGCAGCGTGAAGTCGAGGAAGTTGCGTCCGTTGGTCGGGAGATTCTGAATTTGGCGATCACCCACAGTGTCGCTCACGCTGCTGCGCGTGGTCTCGACGACCGGAGCTTCGCTGGTCACGTTCACCGTCTGGTTGCCGGTGGCGACGGGAAGAACAATGTTCACATTGAGCTTGGCGCCGACCGTGATCTGGATCGTCTCAGAGAGGTTCGCAAAGCCGGCGTGCGTCGCCTGCACACGATAGGTACCGACGGGAAGCAGCGGAAAAACAAACAGACCGCTGGAGTTCGTGGTCACGGCGAGAGTCTCGCCGGTGGCTGTGTTCGTCGCGGTGATGTTGCTTCCCGGCAGAACCGCGCCGGAAGGATCGCTGGTTGTTCCCGTCAGCGTGCCTTGATCCACCTGGGCGAGCGCGGAGAAGGAGGGGATGAGCAAAGTCGCGAAGATGCCGAACAGGCACAGAGCGCGATGAAAAATCGAGTGACCGCTAGCATGGGGGCGGACCATATCAGATCTCCTGGTTGAATTCGCCTGGGCATCGGACACACACGAACGATTGAGCACACGTACGCGACTTCCGCTGCTTGGTTGGGAAGGAGCAGAGTAGCATTTTCGGGGTTGAGACGGCTATAGGCGCGGAACTGGAGCGCTGTGGATTTCCAACTTAGAGCTTGAGCGGACAAGAGTTCGCATCAGCGATGCGTAAATGGCAGAGACACCGCAATACGGCATCTCTGCAAAATGCGCAACAACCCGACTACTTTTTTTCCGGCGTACCCGATGACCCCGCATGGGTGGTGACAATCTCATACGGCACGAGCTGCTGCTCGATCTTCTGCTTGTCTCCAACGACGACCATCGTGAGCTGCTGCGTGTTCACGTACTTCTCGGCCATTTGCTGTACCTGCTCGGGCGTGACCGCATAAATCTTTTGCACGTAGTCGTCCAGGTATTGCGGCCCGAGGTCGTGGAGATCCACGTATTCGAGCTGCCCGATGAGTCCCGCGCGGCTGGAATTGCGCAGAACGAAGACGCCGGCGAGATACGCTTGAATCCCGTCCAACTCCTCTTTGCTGGGAGGGGTCTGCTGCAGGCGGTCGATCTCGTAAAGAATCTGCTTGATCGAGTCGCCGGTGTGCTCGGTGGTGACGTCGGCGATTTCCGCCCAGTAGGCATCGCGATAACGGCTTGATAGCTGGCTGAAGGGAGAGTAGGTGTATCCCTTGTTTTCGCGGATGTTCGAGGTAATGCGCGAGCCGAACGATCCGCCCAGCAGCGCGTTCATCACTTGCAGCGGAATGTAATCGGGATTACTCGGATTGATTGTCGGCAAGCCGAGGTACAGCGTGGACTGCGGCGCGCCGGGACGATCGATCAGGTCGAGTGCGCGGCTTGTGACCGGCTTAGGTACGTCAATCAGCGGATCGG
The DNA here is from genome assembly GCA_035716645.1 of Terriglobales bacterium. GTDB lineage: Bacteria > Acidobacteriota > Terriglobia > Terriglobales > Acidobacteriaceae > Gp1-AA112. Next base: position 18,838 of record DASTJH010000007.1, read on the forward strand.
GGCCATGCTCCCAGGGCGAGAAGGCGTCGGTGATCGCTTTCTTCATCGCGGCGGAATCGAATTCGCCGGCAATGTAAATGTGCGTGCGCGCGGCGCCGAAGTTATCTTTGTAAAACTTCTGCACGTCGGCCAGCGTGTAGCTCTCGATCATCTGCTCAGTCGGGAAGACGCGTCCGTACGGATGATTCGGATACAGCATCTTCATGAACTGTTCTTGCGCGAGCGGCTGCGGCTGTGACTTATCGATGCTCAAGTTGCGTAGCTGATCTTTCTTGAGCCGCGCGAGTTCCGATTCGGGAAGCTTCGGGTGCTCGGCGACGTCCGCGAGCAACGCGACCATTTTGGGACCGAACTCGGAGAGCACGTCGCCGCTGATGTGCGTGAGATCGGGACCAACGCTCACGTCCACCGATCCTCCCATCGACGCGGCCTCCTGCGCCACCCGCTGCGCCGAGCGCGAGGTCGTACCTTCTTTCATTAGGCTCGTCGTCAGATCAGCGAGCCAGACCTGGTTGGCGGCCTCGTTTAGATTCCCAGCGCGAAGGCTGAGGCTGATCGCGACCTTCGGAACCGCGCCATAGTGAACCATCGTGACGTGGAGACCGTTGGGCAAAGAGAACGTCTCCGGCTGCGGCACGCGAAACGGCTTCGGCGGACCGCCGGGAGGAGGGGTTTGCTTTGGCGCGGGCGATTGACTCACAGAAGGGATCGCATAGAGGAATGCGCTAAGAACAATTAAGAGCACACGTTTACGGTTGAACATGGTGCAATTCTCCAAGAACAAGAAAACTAGACTGAATTGCTGGCAGATTTTAATAACTGTCATTCCTCGGGCCGCCACACTCGCGCCCGCCACGAGGCACTAAATGCGGCCCGGGGAATCTGCTTTCCGACGCCCGTCGAACAGCAGATCCCCCGCGCCGCAAAACCTCATTCTGCACTTTCTAAGTTCTCGATGCGGCGCGAGGGATGACAACTCTATTCTGGTTCTTCCATCCTTGACCTTCGCTTCGCTACTTGCCCGACTTCGATGCGGCCGCCGTTTCGGTCTTCGGAGGCTCCACAATCAATACCGTCCGGTTCGTAGGACGCAGATATTCTTTCGCGGTCTTCTCAATCAGCGCCGGCGTAACTTTTCGGAACTGCGCTTCCAGATCGTTGATGCGAGCAGGATTGTTGTCGAACAGCGAGAAGCTGGAGAGCAAGTCGGCGCGGCCGAATCCGTTGAGCTCGCCGACCTGATCGTAAAAATCGGAGCGCAGTTTCACCAGCGCGCGATCGAGCGTCTTCTGATCAATGGGCTTCGTGAGCAGCGGATTTACAACTTCATCCACGGCAGCGAGGATGTCGTTCGGCTTCACATTGCTGTCGTGGAACAGGTACGCCGTGAACAGCATGGGGCCGTTGTAGTCGAACATGTTGCCTAAGAGGTTGATTCCGCCATCGACGCTGCCCGTCATGGCCTTCTTCTCGACCAATTGCTCGTGCAGGAGGCTGTCATCGCCCTGCAGCAGGATTTCGTTGATCAAGCCCATCGCGTAGTACTCGGGCGTGTTGCGAGCAGGCATGTGGTAGGCAATCGCCAGCGCGGGCCGCTTGGCCAGTGGATCAATTTTGCTCGCGGTTTTTTCTTTCGTCTGCCGAGGCTCAGTCAGGTTCGGTTCCTTTACCGCAGGAGCCGAAGGGATCGTCGCAAAGTATTTGTCGATCATCTTGCGCGCGTCAGCCGGCTCGAAGTCGCCGACGACGGTCAGCGCGGCATTGTTTGGTGCGTAGTAGGTCTTGAAAAATTGCTGGACGTCGGGAAGCGTAGCCGAGTTGATGTCCTTCAGATCGCCGTAGAAATTGTGCGCGTTGTACCAGTTCGTGTTTGCGTACTGCGGCATGTCGAGCCAGGGGAATCCGCCGTACGGACGGTTCAGAACGTTCACCTTCACTTCATTGCCGACGACGCCCTGCTGGTTCTTGAGATTGTCTTCCGTGATGTCCAGCCCGCGCATTCGATCGGCTTCGGCCCAGAGCACGGTCTCGAGCTTGTTCGCGGGCATCACCTCGAAGTAGTTCGTGAAATCGAAGCGCGTCGACCCGTTCAGAATTCCGCCATTCTGCTGTACCAGTTTGATGAGCTGCATCTTGCCCAGGTTCTGCGATCCCTGAAACATCATGTGCTCGAACAGGTGAGCAAATCCGGTGCGGTCGCGCGGCTCGACGCGAAATCCAATTTTGTAATAAACGGCCACAGCAACCGTCGGCGCCGCGTGGTCAGGCGAAAGCGCCACGCGCAATCCGTTCGGCAGCGTGTAGTAAATCACCGGAACATGAAAGCTGGTCGTGCTGACGGTGTTCGGAGGCGCGGCGAATGCAGCGCAAGAGACAAGCAGGACAACGGCGGAAAAAGTACGCAGAAGAGTCCTCATGGAAACCTCATGAATAAATCGTTACACTCCACGCTAAATCGAGGAGAACACCGAAAGCAAGGCGGGCAGCTAACGTTTCAGGTCGGAAATGTCACGTTTCAATTGCAGAAACCCGCGCAGCAGGTAAAGCACGTAGCCGATCTGCACGCACCAGGTGAGGATGTAAGCGGCATGAAGATGCTGCAAGCTGCGAACGGTGTCCATGATCAACGAGCCTCCGCGCGGGCGAGTTCGACCGCATGCAGCGCCTGAGCTTCCCGCAATTCCTGGCGCGCGCGTTCGAGTTTGTAGCGAATGCCGAAGATCAGCGCACCGTAACCGAGGAACGCGGCAAGATTAATGAGCAGAGCGGGGACCATGGAAGGATCGAGTCCCGATCCGGCTTCACCAAAGAGCACTGGCTGCGGATGCTGCGTCCGCCACCAGCGGATCGACATATAAACGATTGGGACGTCCACGAATCCAAAGATCGCTAGCACCGCCGCGAGCGTCGGCGCCTGATCGCCGGCGCTGAGCTGACGCAGCATCAGGTAGCTCACATAAATCAGCCACAGCACGAACGTGCTGGTCAGACGCGGGTCCCAGGTCCACCAGATTCCCCACACGGGCTTGGCCCAAATCATGCCGGTCATCAGTCCGATGGAGCAGAAGACCACGCCGATCTCCGCGGCGGAAACTGCGACAGCATCCGCAGCGAGCGACGATGAACTGTTCCGTTTTGCTAGGTACACAATCGACGCAACCAGGTTCACGAAAAACATCGTGAACGCCACGGCATAAGAAGGGACATGGTAGTAGAAGATGCGCTGGATGTTGCCCATCGTCGCTTCGGTAGGCGCAACCTGAAGCGCTTCATGCAAGCCCCACGTAAGCAGGATCGCCACGACGATGGCGCTGAGGATAAATGCCGCTCTGTTCACTAGCCGCAGTGTACCGCATCGCCGCGAAGTATCGGTAATCGTGGGATCGCCGATCTTCTCCTCTTCTCCTCTTGACAATCTAGAGTTCAGGCGTATGCTTCTCTTGATTAGCTAGAGGAGGCCAAATCGGTGTCGGCGAAATCTGCAGGCCTGGTGCAAGGCACGCTCGACATGCTGATTCTGAGAACGCTCGCGCTGGAGCCGATGCACGGTTACGGCATCGGCGTGCGCATCGAGCAGATCAGCAAGTCTGTGTTTCGTGTGAATGCGGGATCGCTGATTCCCGCGCTCAACCGGCTGGAACGCGCCGGATTTCTCGACAGCGAATGGCGCGCCACGGACAACAACCGCCGCGCCAAGTACTACAAGCTCACCGAAGCGGGACGCAAGAAACTGAAGGCTGAAACGCGAGAGTGGGAAAGCCAAACCTCGGCCATTGCGCGAATCTTAAATGCGTCTCTGGGGGAAATCTGATGTCTGCCGTGAAACCATTCCTCGCTGGATTGCGATCTCTATTCCGTAAGCAAGATGTCGAACAGGAACTCGACGACGAACTCCAGGACTATTTTCAGCGAGCCGTCCAGCAAAAAATTGAATCGGGCGTCGATCCAGCGCGCGCCTTGCGAGAAGCGCGGATTGAAATGGGCAGCACGGAAGCGACGAAAGAACGGGTCCATGAGTCAGGCTGGCAATCCATTTTTGAGTCCATTGCTCAAGATCTGCATTACGGATTGCGGACGCTGCGCAAGAATCCGGGATTCACGATTGTCGCGGTCACGACTCTCGCCTTGGGCATTGCCGCCAATGCAACCATCTTCAGCTTCGTGAACGCGGTGATGCTGCAGCCGCCGGCTGTTCACGATGCCGATAGCGTAGTGGTGGTTTATGGCACGACCACCCGTCAGAGCTTCAGCAACAACCTCAATCCAATTTCTTCTCCCAACTATTTTGCATGGAAGAGCGCCAACCGCGTGTTCTCGGAAGTAGCGGCAATTCAGCCCTGGCAAAATGTGAACCTGACGGGCACCGGCGAGCCGGAACAATTGAACAGCGTTTCCGTGACCGCGAACTTTTTCTCGCTGCTCGGAGTTCCTGCCGCGTTGGGCAGAACATTCGAGCCCGGAGAGGATCAGAAAGGAGACGACCGCGTCGCGGTCCTCAGTTATGGCCTGTGGACACGACGTTTTGCTTCCGACCCGAATTTGCCAGGGAAAACAATTGGCATCGATGGCGAGCAGTACACGGTTGTGGGCATCATGCCCAAGTCTTTCTCGTTGAGATCGTTCCCCGCCGAGATATGGACTCCCCTGGTGCTCGACCCTGCGCAGCAAGACCAGACTGCGCGCCAGAAGCGCTCTTACTTCCTCTTCGGACGCCTGAAGCCGCACACCACGACATTGCAAGCTCAGGCGAACTTCGTGGCCTTGGCTGGGCAGGCCGCGCATGACTTCCCGGCAACTGACGGCGGCTGGAGCGCCGGCGCGCTCACTTTGCAGGACTACATGACAAAAGAGTTCAATGCCGGTCCTGCAATTGCAATCCTCATCTGCACAGTTGCTTTTGTATTGTTGATTGCCTGCGCCAATATCTCCGGGTTGCTGTTGGCGCGCGCTACAGCTCGCCGTAAGGAAATCGCATTGCGAATGGCACTGGGGGCGGGCCGGGCTCGCATCGTTCGTCAATTGATGCTCGAGTCCCTGATCCTCGCGATATTTGGCGGAAGCCTTGGTGTGTTGCTCTCGTTCTGGGGCGCCGCTCTCTTCCGCGCCAAATTGAACTTCAACGTCGAAACGCGGCTGCTCAAGATCCAGATCGACACGACCGTGCTTTTGTTCACAGTCGGAATCTCGGTGCTTGCCGCGTTCCTTTTTGGGCTTGTGCCTGCCCTGCAAACCACGCGCTCGGATATGAACTCAACACTCAAGGACTCCGGCGCCGCGGTTTCCGCCACTCGCGGGCGCAACCGCCTGCGGCGCTTGTTAGTGGCGGGAGAATGCGCCTTGGCTGTCTTTCTCCTCTCGGGGAGCGGAATCATGATTCACGCGCTCTACCTGAGCTGGCACGAGTATCTCGGCTTCAATTCCGATCATCTGCTCACGGCGGGCATCACCTTGCCCGTGAAAAATTATTCGTCGGTGACCATGCAGCACGAATTTTTCACGAATCTGCTGCAAAAGACTGCGGAGTTGCCGGGAACACAATCCTCGGCGCTGACCAGCGACCTTCCGGGTACCGGCGCTGCGCATGACACCTTTACGTTGCAAGGCGAGGATCTACCCCCGGCCAAGCGTCCGCGTGCTGTCTACTTCGTCGTAAGCCCAGGATATTTGGCAGCCGCGCAAATCCCGCTGCTGCGGGGCCGCGATTTCGCGAGGTCTGATAACAGCAGCGCTCCGAAAGTCGCGATCGTAAACGCAGAATTCGCGCGCCGATTCTTTCCTGGCGTCGATCCGATCGGCAAAACGATTCGCATCGATACTCCGGATCCAGAGCGAGCGGATTGGCGGATGATCATCGGCATTGCCGGCAACGTGAAGAATTTTTCATTGCAGCATAGCGATGATCCTGAAGTTTACGAGTCATATCTGCAGCACCCGGCGACCGCGATGAATGTCGTAGTCAGGACAGCGGGCGACCCCGGCGCCTTAGCTCCTTCCTTGCGTCAAGCAGTGTACGGTCTGGATAAGGACCTGCCACTCAGCGACGTCGAGAGCATGACCAAACTGCTCAACACACAAGAAACCGGCGACCACTTCTTTACCGCAATGCTCGCCACATTTGCAGGCTTGGCGCTACTGCTGGCTGCAATCGGGATTTACGGCATGGTCGCGTACTCGGTCGGGCAGCGCACCCGCGAAATTGGCATTCGCATGGCTATGGGCGCTCAGCGTAAAAGCATTCTGCGCATGGTCGTCGCACAGGGAGCATGGCTGGCTCTGATCGGCGGCGGCATCGGATTGGCGATGTCTCTTCCGCTTCCGCAAGCGTTCTCGGCCATGTTTCAAGATTTTTACGTGACCGGTACGCAGGTGTTCATTGCTGTTCCGCTTGTGATCGCGTTAACCGCGCTGTTGGCGTGTTATATCCCGGCGCGAAGGGCCGTGAAGGTGGACCCGACTCGGGCACTGCGATGCGAGTGAGAGAAATTGAGTAATTGAGTAATTTCGAAATTTGGTAATTGAAATTCGCCCAATCGTCTCAATGACCCAATTGCTCAATTACCCAATTCCTTAGCTCTTCCAGAGCTTACGAAATTCGGCGATCGTGGATCGGGTGAGGATCAGCAGGAAACCGACTCCCAGCGCCACATCCACGATTCTCAAAAACGGCAACATAGATTGAAAAAAGATAGACCAGAATCTATCTCCTTCGCTGAACTACTTACGTGCAGGTGCTTCCGAAAGTAACCCTGAATGTGACCAAAAGATTCGGAGCGGGCCTAAATGTCCGGAAATCAGCCATTACGCCGGCTGAAATAGACGGCGCTGGCCAGGATCATGGCCCCGCCGAAGATGGCCGCGACTCCCAGCCGCTCCCCCAGTAGAGCAATTCCCATCGCTGTCCCGACGACCGGCTCCAGGTTCAGGAACACGCCAGCGCGAGAGGCGGGCACCCGCGCCAGTCCCCAGTTCCAAAATAGATAGGCAAATGCCGTGGCCAGGGCTCCCTGGGCGACTGCAGCGATCCAAACCGTCCGAGAGAAATGGAACTGCAATCCCTGCGTGCCGAGTGTCCAAATCAGGAGAAATACGGTTCCCAGAATGATGATGACAGCCGTGACTTCCAGCGGCGGATGGCGCTCCATGAGCCGCTTGCTGATCAGAATCATCACCACGGCTGCCAACATCGAGACCAGCACCAGAAGATCGCCGCGCAGGCTAGCCCGTGGACCGTTCGACGCACTGCTGGAAATAGCAATCAGCATCGCGCCCAAGGCGGATGCCAGCAAGACAAGCCACTCCACGCCACTCAGATGCTCATGCAGCACCAGCACCGAACTGAACGCCAGCAGCATGGGCAGCGTGCCGACCATAAGCGAAGCGTGCGAGACGGTCGTCAGTTGAAGTCCTTTGAACTGCACCAGAAATTGCAAGGGAACGCCGATGGCGCTGGCCAGCACAATCAGTCCGAGATCGGACCGCGAATAACGCATCCGGCTGCGGACCAAAATGGGAATCAGCAAGGCCGAGCCGAAGATGAATCGCCACGCCACGTCCTGCGTGACCGACATCTCAGCGAACGCAACTTTCCCGAAGTAGAACCCCGTTCCCCAAAAAACTCCGGAGAGCGCCAGCGCTCCCGTCGCCAGCCACGACTGAACGCGCCGATCAGAGCGGCTCTCGGTTGCGGTGAGGGACGTTGGCATGAGATTCAGATGATGGTAGACACGCGAATGCAACAAAAAAGAAAAAGGCAGCAGCTAGCAACTAGCAATTAGCAACCGGTTCAGTGGGTTTTTCGCTAGTTGCCAATCGCTAGTTGCTAATTGCCGGCTACCAAAACTGATAAAATCAATTTGCGGTCGCTTGCATCCCGACTGCGCTCCTGAAGGCATCTACTTCGGGAGTTCCTCGACCGAAAATCCAGGTCCAAGTGCACCGTGGCGGTGTAGCTCAGGTGGTTAGAGCGACGGTCTCATAATCCGTAGGTCGTAGGTTCGAGTCCTACCGCCGCCACCAGTTGTCTCTTCGGCACGCCCATCCAACCAGCACCTACCATTTCCACGGAGTAGGGATTGCGCTGCCTGGCGCGGCAGTTTTGAAAGTCGGAATTGAGACCGGCTGCACGTGGGTTATACTTGCCATCCTCCAAGGGGTGTTCGAGGCAATGCTGCGTGCTGTTGCGAGTCGCGTGTGGTTCCGTGCATTCGCGTCGGGTCTTCTGATTTTGGCCAGCACTCCGTGCTCGTTTGCCCAGTCCGACACAGGGAAGGCCCGCGTTAGTTCGGAAACGCACCGATTTGTTGGCTGGAAGTTGGCGCGGCAAAACTCAACGTCTCCGAACAGGCCGTCCTATTCTGCCCTGAGAAATCACATGAGACTCGCCTCTGCGCAACGCTCCACAACAGTCTTATCAGGCACCGGTCAGAGTTCGACTGGTCGTGGTTGGGCGTATGCAGGTTTCGGCTTTACTCCCACGCTGCCTACCGGTTTCATTCCGACGGCGGTGGTCTCAGGCGACTTCAACAGGGACGGTCATCTCGACCTAGCCATATCAAGCGGGGGAGATGACTCGATCTACATTTATTTTGGGAATGGTGACGGCACATTTCAGGTCCCAGCGGTGCTGCACACCCAGGGACAATCCCCCGACTGGATGACCACCGTCAGCCTGCGTAGTAACAACGTGCTCGACCTGATTATCAGCGATGGAGACTCGCAAGAAATCGAGGTCTTCCTCGGCAATGGCGACGGGACGTTCAGCCCAGGTGTACAAGTCAAAACGCCGAGTATTCCCACTTTCCTGGCGCAAGGTGACATCAACCAGGATGGGAAAGCGGACATCGTCGTTGGTTTGACCGTCGCAGCTGATTCAACCCAAGCGCAATTAGAGGTGCTGCTCGGGGACGGCGCCGGCGGATTTTCAAATACGATTGTTGCCCCTCCAGTTTTTAACCACTCTCCTGACGTACCAATGACAACCGCCTGGCTCTCTGTGGGAGACATCAATGGCGACGGCTTTCCTGACGTTCTGCTCAGCGGAGCCAATAATACCGACAGCATTGGTAGCGTGCCTTACTTGAACCAGCAAGGCACTGCCTTCGCTGATCCGCAGGTGAAGGATGGGGCCTTCAACAACTATCGCGTGCTCTTGCCGGATCTGGTTGGCGCACTGGCTGACATGAACGGTGACGGTTGTCTCGATGCCGCAACCCTGGACTGGAATGGGCATGCCTCGGTATGGCTCGGATCGTGCGACGGCAATTTCACTCCGCACTCGGCCCAGGGAGCCGATGCTTCCGTTGGGGATTTCGATCTTGCGATCGCCATCGCAGACATGGACGGCGACGGGCACCTCGATGTGCTTGGATCCTCGGAATTCCCCGACCTGGGCCCTGGTCTCGGCAATGAAGCGGGCTTTCTGCTGTCAATCATGAAAGGTGACGGACAAGGCGGCCTCAGCAATGCCAAGGTGTACCGCGAAGGCGCAGACACATTCTCCTTCGCGCTCGGAGATTTTAATGAAGACGGCAAGCTCGATGTCGTCTCGATCAGTCAAAGCGAAGACAAAGCCTATCTCCTGCTGAGCGACGCAACCGGAAATCTGGCCGGGCCTCAAGGCGAGGCCATTGGGCACCTGACCGGCACTGTAAACGCCCCTATTTCCATTTCATCAGTGCTTAGTGTCGATCTGAATGGTGATGCTAAACCCGACCTGTTGCTGGCGGAATTTGGCACGGATAGCACTGTCCCAAGTCAACTCACGGTGATGCTGAACGATGGCACGGGAAAATTTCTGCCGCCGCTTCAAACCCCTATCAGCGTTGGATCGCACGACCCGCTTCCGCTACTCGCAACAGGCGTATTCGGCCCAGGCATTGTCAGCGATCTCATTTATGCCAATCGCGCCGAGTGGCCGGAATCCGTCGTGCGCTTTCCGGGAAAGGGCGATGGGACCTTCGCCGCTCCAGTGATTTTGGGCACTCTGAACCCGCAGGGCAGTTTAACGTTGCAAAAGATCGTCGTCGCCGATTTCAACGGCGATGGCAAGCTCGATTTCGCCGTCTGCAGCGTCGGGCCAAGCTTCTCCCGGCAGGTGGACGTTTTCCTGGGACACGGTGATGGGACATTTAGTGAATTGCCCAGCCAAATCCTAACTACTTCCAATCCAGCGGAGTTTTTCGACGCATTCGCGATCGATATTAATCACGACGGCAAAATGGATTTGCTGCTCAGCGATACAGATAACGCCGGCTTAACGTTAAAAGACGATCTCGTCGAAATTCTGGGTAACGGCGACGGCTCGTTCCAAACTCCGGTAACTCTTTTTTCCCATTTTGGTCCAGTAGCCATCGCCGATGTGAATGGGGATGGCTTGCCCGATCTCATCCAGGCGCGTGATCCCGATCACAATTTCACCGCCGGCGATGTGAATATTGGGACCTCCAATATTCCTGCCGCCACTACCATCTATTTGGCAGATCGAGGCGGTGGATTCCAGCGGGCGGCGACTTACACTCTCGACGCTCGCATAGCCTGGCCATTCACGAAGCCGGTCCTTGTGGGCGATTTCAATGGCGATGGCATCTTCGACCTGGCCTTGAAAGCCAACCCGCTATCTTCGAACGGACCACAGTGGAACTACCTGCAGGTATTTCAGGGAGATGGTACCGGCACATTTTCTACGGTTGGGCGGCAAGATTCACTCGCACACACGAGCGATCCCATATTGGGAGCCGATTTTAACGGTGATGGAGCAACCGATCTCCTAGAACTCGACGGGGCCCTATCGTCGATTCATACTATCCCCGCTGCGCCGGAGTCCGCAGTCAGGATTGCCGTGGATTCTGCACCGCTCGTCGGCAGTAGCGGAACCGCTACAGTGACGCTCGCGTTGCCCGCGGCCGTCGATCTGGACGTCGCGATTGGCGCCAGCGACACGCACGTGCAGTTGCCCTCAACTTTGCATTTCACCGCGGGCGAACAGGAGCAGAGTTTCGCCTTCGCTCTCCAATCCGGGTTCGATTCGACGCATGCGCTCCGGCTGGCCGCCACCTTGGCAACAACGACCGACTACGACTATGTAACTGTCGCGAATCCAAACGTTCCCACTGGAGTTGCGGTGACCTGGGTGCCCAATGGCGGGCAGACGGTAACGCCTGGTGAAGCGCTCAAAGGAGTACTGTGGTTCACCAGCGTTGGCGGATATTCCGGGACCTACCAAGGCTTCACCTGTGACGCTCTACCCCCGTCGTCGTCTTGTGATTTCGGAAGCGGTTCGGTACAGATGATAGCCGGGGCTACAGCGCGAATACCGCTTACGATCATCACCAGCAGCTCTACTCCTCTCGGCAATTATCCGGTACCAGTATCCGCTTCCGATGGCTTTGCTCCGACCGGCACCACAATTCCAGTAGGAGTCGGAGACTTCTCCCTGGCTGTTTCGCCGGCCATTTTAACTGCTGGACCAACGGGTTTCGTCTTCGCCAAGGTCATCGCGACCTACAGCAATGGCTTAGGCGAAACGATTTCGTTCTCATGTAGTGGTTTGCCAATAAGCGTGCGTTGCACCGGAGGCTTCGTGACGCCAATGATCACCAGCGCAGCCGAATTATCTACTAACCAGGCGCCCGCTGGCGATTATCCGTTCCAGATCGTGGGAACCCTCAACGCGCTTACTCACACGGCGGATGCCGTGCTGAGGGTGGGCGACTTCTCTGGATCTTTGGATAAGACAACCGCTTCGCTCAGTCTGGGACAGTCCGCCTCGTTCCATGTGACTCTGAATTCGCTCCACCACTATGCTTCTACGATCTTCTTGAACTGCCAGGCTTCCAAGCCGGGCATCCAGTGCAGTGCCAATCCGGCATCTGCCACTTTGATGGACGGAGGGACAGCAGATGTGACTCTCTCGGTCAGCGTTGCGCAGCAATCTGCGGCCATTCACAATGAGCAATGGAAAGAAAGCCGCAGCTACATCTTATGGGCGATTGCATTTTTCCCTTTCCTTCCATTCCGGAGCCGCTCGAAACTGCTGCGCCTGGTGAAAATTGCCGTGATTTCAGTGGCTCTGTTGAGCTGTGGCGGAGGCGGGAGTTCGACGCCACCTCCAACCGGCGGCCCTCCTATTCCACAATCGGCAACAATTACAGTCCTGGGCTCGGCGCAATCCACGCAGGCAGATCTGAACAACCAGAAGACGATTGGCACGATTACTCTAACGATCAACTAGAGGCGTCGGAATTGCTCCTAACGCGGAATCCAATGCGGATGGCTGGTGAATAGGCCGTCGCCGACCCCGATTTGATAGGCGATGAACAGCCCGAACGCCAGGCTAATCCATCCAGAGGCAGCGGCAACCTTGCGGCACAGCGACTCCGATCGGCGGCCGACGAAATGAATGGTCGATCCCAGGGCCATGGTGATCACCATCATCCCGGCAATCGTGCCTAATCCAAAGATGAGGAGATAGGCGACGGCCCAGCGCGAATTGTGAATCGTGGTGAGCACGAGCAAGGCGACGGCTGCCGATCCTGCGAGTCCGTGCACGATGCCGATAAGCAGCGGCCGACAAGCCTGGTAAATGCTCAAGCCTCCGCAGAGCCGGTCTAGCGTTGTAATGGAAGCGTGAGTGTGACCGTCTCCGCCGTGCGGATGCGAAGCGTGCGTGTTTCCAGATGCTGCCGCGCTGTTTTCCAGCACCGATTCCTGCACAGATCGTCGAAATCCCAGGATGTTGACGGCACCTAGCAACACGAGCATGAGGCCGACCGAAAGCTCCATGCTCAGACCCAATCGTGGCGAGACGACAAAGCTGTACACGATGATAGCCACTCCGACGGCGAGGATCGTCAACGTGTGCCCCGTTCCCCAAAGTGCGCCGATCACCGCCGCGTGCCAGACACTGCGCTCGCGCGTAACAATCGTCGAGACCGCGACCACATGATCGGCGTCTGTGGCATGACGCATTCCCAAAAAGAAACCGAGGGCGAGGATGGCGATCAGACTGATGGAAGCGTTCTGGGGGAGCGAAGTGGCGAGGAGAGGGATCATGGTTTGCAAATCTTCGTTACGTTTTGGAGTACTGTCATCCTGAGCGAGGGCGCACGCCCGAGTCG
>DASTJH010000008.1:0-14115 GCA_035716645.1 Terriglobales bacterium
ATGATTTGGGCACGGTTCGACAGAACCGATGATCAGCAAGCGGGGACTGGGCCGCTGAGCAACTCCATCCAGAGCACCCGAATCGAATTTTTAGTAGACATGGACAAAGCCAGCGTACCAGGTGCCGTAACTCCCATGAAATTTTCCCGGGCTCAGCTTTTTATTGCCTTCCTAGCGACTCTTTCTGTTTTCTTTTTGTCAGCCTGTGCGGGAGTTCGGCCGGGCGGCAATCAGGGCGGAAACATACCGACCCTCAGCTTCACTGCCAGCGCCAACAGCATCAACGCCGGACAGCCGGTCACCCTGACTTGGCAGTCAAGCAATGCCACCTCGGTAACGATCTCAGCGGTGGGAGCCGATGGCAGCAGCCGCTCGATTTCGACCAACTCGCAATTGAGCGGCAGTGCGCAGGACATGCCAACGCAAAACACGACCTACACGGCCGTGGCAGCCGGCGCTGGCGGCACTTCAACGCAGCAGCAAGTCAAAGTGACGGTCAGCCAGCTCACGCCGACCCTAACCTTCAGCGTCGATAAGAACAGCGTAACCTCCGGCCAGCCGATTACGCTCACCTGGCAAATGACGAACGGCACGTCCATTACCATCTCTGCAGCGAGAGCGGATGGAAGCACAAAGCAGATTCTTGCGCCGACCTCGCAGGCGAGCGGCACCGTCAGCGACAGTCCCACGCAAGACACGACGTACACGGCCGTCGCCAGCGGCAGTGGCGGCACATCTGCTCAGCAGCAGGTAAAAGTGGCCGTTACCGAGCCACCCCCTACTCTGGTGTTCAGCGCGGACAAGACGAGCGTAGATTTTCAGCAGACAGTAACTCTAAGCTGGCAGACGACCAACGTCACATCGATTACGATCACGGCAGCCCGAGCCGATAACAGCACGCAAACGATTTTTCCTACGAAGTCTCAGGCCAGTGGCACAGTCACCGATAATCCTACGCAAAACACAACCTATACGGCCAAAGCCACAGGCGTGGACGGTACCTCGATCCAACAGCAGGTTCAGGTGACAGTTGCCAAGCCGGTGCCGCCAACGATTACCCAATTCAGCGCCAGCCCGACGGATGTGGCCGTCGGCAACTCAACGACGCTGACTTGGGACACCAGCAACGCGACTTCGATTACCATCACTCCCACCCTTCCCCAAGTTGACGGTGAGGAGAGCGGTCCGTTGCCGGTGTCGAATACCAAGGGCATAACCATCCCCGTCTCGACGACTGGTCCGACTACATACACCATGACGGCTACTGGCCCCGGCGGGACCAGCCAGCCGAGCACCGTCACGATTACCGCGATCAATATGAATCTGACGGTCACGCCGGCGACGATCGTGGCCAACGCGACCAACGAACAAGTCACGATCAGTTGGAATGTCAGCGGCGGCACGGTAACTTCTCTCTCCATTGACAATGGTGTTTGCTCCTCGTGCACTTTGCCTCAGGGCTCGTTTACGCTGCCGGCTCCGCCAACCGCAACCACGACTTATACCGCCGCGGCCACGTTGCAGGACGGAGTACAGGTGAAGCAAACAGCAACTCTCACGGTCTCGCCCGCGGCAACGGGAACGATCAAGCACGTCTTCTTCATGTTGCAGGAGAATCGCTCGTTCGACATGTATCTGGGAATGTTAAAAGCGTACCGAGCGCAGCGCTTACAGCAGGCCGGCATTCAGCCCAACCCCTCGGATACCATTAATGTCTTCGATCCCAATGTGGTGCTCACGAACCATCACACGAACGTGAAGGTGAAGCCGTTCCACCAGCAGACGGAGCGCACGGAAGACCTGACTCCTTCATGGGATGAGAGCCACCACAACGTAGCCCTGGCCGGTGGAGATCCGGCATGGCAGACGACCAGCAGCTACAAGGACTCGATGTTCTCCATGAGCAATTTCCTGGATACTCCGAATGGCGCGATCGGTGGGACCAGTACGATCGATCCGAATGCGACGAGGGCTATGGGGTTCTACGATCAGGATGACTTGCCGTACTACTATGATCTCGCGACATTCTTCGCCACGAGCGACAGCTGGTTCTCGCCGGTACTGACGCAAACGATACCCAATCGCATGTTCTTGTTTACCGGAAGCTCGTTCGGGCACGAATACGCAGACCAGGGTGGACATCCATCGTACAGTCCGAAAACCATTTTCCGGGCCATGAACGAGGCCCATGTAAGCTGGCTGTACTTCAACAATGGCGGCGTATTCTTGGCCGAGTTCCAGGATTGGAATACCCCCGGTGTCCAGAGTCAGGTGAAAGACATCACCGCTCTAATTGGATCAGGCGGAACCGGCGGGATACTGCAAGGTAATTGCAGCGGCACGCAATGCGATCCGGATAAGGCCCTGCCGCAAGTGATTTTCATTGACGATCCATCCAAAGGGTTGAACGAACATCCCGAGGACAACATCCAGCAAGGTGCCGCCTATGTGCAGTCGATTATCAGCGCGCTGATGAACAGCGATGCGTGGCAGGACTCGGTATTCATTCTCACTTACGATGAAGGCGGCGGCCTATACGATCATGTGCCGCCGATCACGGTGCCGACTCCGGATCAATATGAACAGGGCCAGTGTCCCGATCCCAACAATGGCTCGGCGGAATACTGCAAAGTGGGCCTCCTCAGCGCTCCCACCAGCGCTCAGGGCGGGTACGATATGTTCAACCTCAGCGGCTTCCGCGTGCCGGTGATCGTGATTTCACCGTTCGCGAAACCTCACTACGTGTCCCATCAGAAGATGGACTACACCGCGATTCTCGCCTTCATTGAACGCACGTTTAATATTCCTGCCTGCGGCACTGGGACCAAAGCCTGTGGATTAACGAAGCGAGACCAGTGGTGGCTCGATCACGGCGATATGCAGGACTTTTTCAACTTCAATTCACCGGCGCTACTAAGTGCTCCAGACGGGAAGTCATGGACGACCTCGATGTTCCTATCCATTCAGCCAAC
The DNA here is from genome assembly GCA_035716645.1 of Terriglobales bacterium. Taxonomy (GTDB): domain Bacteria; phylum Acidobacteriota; class Terriglobia; order Terriglobales; family Acidobacteriaceae; genus Gp1-AA112. Next base: position 2,973 of record DASTJH010000008.1, read on the forward strand.
GAATGGCACAGATGACACCAACAAGGAAACAGGAGGAATTCAGTAAGGCGATTCAGTTTTTCACTTGATTTCACGGCGCGACCGCTCAGGCCATTCGCCTTTCGTAGGCAGCGATCTTGTCTTCATGTTTGAGTGTGATGCCGATTTCATCTAAGCCTTCGAGCAGGCAAGTGCGGCGGAACTCGGGGATCTTAAATTTACTGCTAAACCCTTGCGCGTCGATGATCGTGTTATCGAGCAAAGAAACTTTCAGCTCATAACCTGCCGCTCTGGCGCGCTCTTGCAAGTCTTCGATCTGCGGCTCCGGTAACGTCACCAGCAGGATTCCGTTGTTGCCGGCATTCGTAGTGAAAATGTCAGCGAAGCTCGGCGCGAGGATCGCGCGGAAACCGTACTGCGCCAGCGCCCATGCAGCGTGCTCGCGCGATGAGCCGCAACCGAAATTTCTTCCGGCGATCAGGATCGAGGCGCCGGCATATTGCGGCTGGTTCAGCACGAATTCCCGATTTGGTTTTCCATCGCTCATAAACCGCCAGTCGTAGAACAGGAACTCGCCGTAGCCGGTGCGCTCGATACGCTTCAGAAACTGCTTAGGAATGATCTGATCGGTATCGACGTTGTTGCGGTCGAGCGGGACCGCAATCCCTTTATGTTCGCGAAAAGCCTTCATGCCGATTGTGCCTCTTTGAATTCCCATTTGCGGACGTCGGTGAAGTGGCCGGTGATCGCCGCCGCCGCTGCCATCGGCGGACTGACCAGATGCGTACGGCCGCCGCGTCCCTGGCGTCCTTCAAAATTGCGGTTACTGGTAGAAGCGCAGCGCTCGCCCGGCTGGAGAATGTCAGGATTCATGCCCAGGCACATGGAGCATCCAGATTCGCGCCAGTCAAACCCGGCCGCCTGGAAGATACGGTCCAGGCCTTCGGATTCCGCCACGCGCTTCACTTGTTGCGATCCGGGCACAACCATCGCCCGCACGCGCGGATGCACGCGATAGCCGCGCACCATTTCCGCCGCGGCGCGCAGGTCCTCGATCCGCGCATTCGTGCATGACCCGATGAAGACGCGATCGATGGCAATGTCCTCAATCGCCGTTCCTGGCCGCAGGTCCATGTATTCGAGAGCGCGCGACACCGCTGTGCGATCCGCTTCCGTCTGGACCGAATTGGGATCAGGGACTCGTCCGGTGATCGGCGCGACCATTCCCGGATTGGTTCCCCAGGTCACGAACGGTTCGAGAGCAGCGCAATCGATGGTGACAGTCCGGTCGAATCTCGCACCTTCGTCGGAGCGCAGCTCGCGCCAGCGCTCGACTGCTCTGTCAAACTGTTGAGGCGCGAAGCGCCGCCCACGCAAATAGCGGAACGTGGTTTCGTCAGGCGCGATCATGCCGGCGCGCGCGCCGGCTTCAATGCTCATATTGCAGAGCGTCATACGGCCTTCCATCGAGAGCGCCGAGATCGCCTGACCGCGATACTCGATTACGTGGCCGGTTGCGCCGTCAGTCCCAATTTGGGCAATCATGCCGAGCGCCAGATCTTTGGCTGTTGCTCCAAACGGCAGCTCGCCGGCGAAGACCACCTGCATCGCCTTCGGCTTGTTCTGCCACAGGCACTGCGTTCCCAACACGTGCTCGACCTCCGAGGTGCCGATACCGAAGGCCAGCGCGCCGAACGCGCCGTGTGTGCTCGTATGGCTGTCGCCGCAGACGATCGTCATGCCCGGCTGCGTCAGTCCCAATTCGGGACCGATCACGTGCACAATTCCCTGCTCCACCGAGGTGACGTCGAAGAGTTGCACGCCATAGTCCCTACAGTTTTGCCGCAAGGTTTCAATCTGCCGAGCGGCGATTGGATCGGTAAGCGCCCGATTAGTGGTCGTCGGCACGTTATGGTCAACGGTGGCGACGGTCCGCTCAGGACGGCGTACGCGAAGTCCGTTCAGCCGCAAGCCTTCAAACGCCTGCGGCGACGTGACCTCGTGCACAAGGTGCAGGTCAATATAGAACAGCGCGCGTCCGTCAGCGTTCTCGTGGACGACGTGCCGCTGCCAGAGTTTGTCGAAGAGGGTTTGGGGAAAATGCATGGAAAATATTCAAATCAGTTTTAAAAAAGGGCAGAACTTCAGTCCAGAACACTGTCAGGTTTAGCTAGTAGCTAATTGCTAGTCGCTGCCTTTCCTCACACCGCATGGTACGCCTGCCGCCGAATCACGGCGCTGGTGAGCGCCTCTTCGACCAGCGTTCCCATTTCGGTCGTTGAAACCTGCTGTTCCTTAGGTGAGCGGTGGATATCCGCCGTGCGGTATCCCTGCGCCAGCACGGAGCGAATCGCGCCTTCAATTTCGTCTGCTTCACGATGAAGTGCGAATGTATGGCGCAGCATCATGGCCGCGGAGGCGATCGCGCCCAGCGGATTGGCCAGGTTCCTTCCCGCCAGATCCGGGGCGGAGCCGTGTACCGGCTCGTAAAGATTTACAGCTCCGCCGATGCTTGCCGAGGGCAGCATGCCCAGTGATCCGGTGAGTGCGGCGGCTTCATCGGACAAGATGTCGCCGAACAGATTTTCCGTGAGCACTACATCGAAGCGCTTCGGAGCCGTGACCAAGTGCATCGCGAAGGCGTCGACATAGATGTGCTCCAACGTGACATCAGGGTATGATTTCCCGATTTGGGACACAACACTGCGCCAGAGCTGTGAAGTTTCGAGGACGTTCGCCTTGTCCACTGAGGTCACCTTCGCGCGCCGGCTGCGGGCGAGGTCGAAGGCGATGCGCGCCACGCGCTCGATCTCCGCTTCACTGTAGCGCATCGTGTTCCATGCCGACCGCGGATTCTGCTCGCTGCCGCGCGGTTCGCCAAAGTACAACCCGCCCAGCAACTCGCGCACAAAGAGCACGTTCGCGCCGGCGACAATGGTGGGCCGCAAAGGCGAACATTCTGTGAGCGCGTTGTACGCGATGGCCGGCCGCAGGTTCGCATATCCGCCGAGCGCGATGCGAAGCTGCAGCAGTCCTGCTTCGGGACGGCGGTCGCGCGGCAGATCGTCGAAATGCGGCGACCCGACGGCGCCGAGTAGTACGGCATCGCTGTCGAGACAGGCATCGAGCGTGGTCTTGGGAAGAGGGAAGCCGGTCTCCCGGATCGCTACGCCACCAATTGGATATTCCGCGAACTGAAACTCGAAGCCGCCGATCTCGGCGAGCGTCTGCACCACGCGGACAGCGACCTTCATGACCTCTGGCCCAATGCCATCGCCGGGAAGAACAGTTACTTTTAGTCTCATCATCTCTCCTGATTTGGAAAGTCAGAAGGCAGAATTCAGAAGGAAGAAGTGAAACTAAGTTCCGCTTTGCAAATTTGCTTTAACTTCTGACTTGACCCGATCTGACTTCTGACTTTAACCGATGCTCGCAGCCATTCCCGCTGCAGCTGCGCTCTGCGCGCGCGTGGCTCGACGGTGAATGGGGAGCAGCGCGATCAAATCCTGGTCGTAGACATTCTTCTTGCGGTCCGCCAGTTCGACGAACCGATGATAGGTCTCCTGCAGCTCGCTGGAGTTGAGCTCGTATCCCATATCCGAGTAACGCGCCTGAAGCGCGTGCCGTCCGGAGTGTTTGCCGAGCACGATCCTGGTTCCGGGTGAGCCGACCGATTCGGGCGTCATGATCTCGTAGCAGAGCGGATTCGAGAGTACGCCGTGCTGATGAATCCCCGCCTCGTGAGCGAACGCGTTGGCGCCGACTACCGGCTTGTTGGGCTGCGGAGCAAAGCTGATCGTGCGGGCGAGTTGCTGGCTCGAAGCATAGAGCCTAGTGGTATCAATCCCAGTTTGGAACGGCATGCGTTCGGAGCGCACGCGCATCGCCATCACAACTTCCTCTAAGGGAGAATTGCCGGCACGTTCGCCGATGCCGTTGATCGTGCATTCCGCCTGGCGCGCGCCAGCCTCGATGCCGGCCAGCGTGTTCGCGACGGCGAGTCCCAGATCGTTATGGCAATGGACAGAAATCGTGACTTTATCGATGTTGCGCACGTTCGCCTTGAGGCGGCGAATCAGATCGCCGTATTCGTTCGGCAACGCATAACCGACCGTGTCCGGGATGTTGATCGTTGTTGCGCCGGCCTCAATTGCCGTCTCGACCATTTGGCAGAGATAGCCGAAGTCCGAGCGGGTGGCGTCTTCGGGAGAGAACTCGACGTCGTTGCAGAAGGATTTCGCGAGGGTTACCGCGGTCCTTCCTTGCTCCAGCGCGGTGACGCGGTCAGTCTTCAATTTGAATTGCAGATGAATGTCGGAGGTCGCAAGGAACAGGTGTAATCGGGGATTTTCGGCATCCCGCACAGCCTCCCAGGCCCGCTGGACGTCTTCATTTTTGCAGCGCGCGAGCGCGGCGATACTCGGGCGGCGCACGTCGCGCGCGACGTGCTGCACAGCAGCGAAGTCGCCTTCCGAAGCGATCGGGAAACCTGCTTCGATCACGTCGACGCCGAGCGCGTCCAGACAATGCGCCATGCGGAGCTTTTCGGGAATATCCATACTGCATCCGGGAGACTGCTCGCCGTCCCGCAAGGTGGTATCGAAGATCGTGATGCGCTCCATGGATCCTCCTAGTGCTGGCCTGGCGTGGACTTGGTGGACGCTGTGGACTTGCTGGACACCAGGATGCTACCGACCTTCCAGTTTTACGGGGAGCGAGCGCATAATCCAAGCTTATAATTCAAATCACAACATAAGCTGCTGTATTATTATTCGTTCTGCTTATAGCAGGTGCCTGGAACCAATATGGAACTGTTCCAATTGCAGACGTTCGTCGCGGTAGTCGAAGAAGGCGGTTTTTCCCGGGCGGCGCAGAAGCTGCATCGCAGCCAGCCGGCGATCAGCCAGACCATTCACAAACTCGAAGATGAATTAGGTGAGCCGCTGCTCGATCGGTCATCGAGGGATGGCACACTCACCGATGCCGGCCATGTGGTCTATGACTATGCGCAAAAACTCCTGAATCTGCGCGGCGAAGCGCAAGGCGCGCTCACGGAACTAAGGCAGCTTTATCGCGGCAAACTGAGCATCGCTGCCAACGAATTCACTTGCCTGTATCTGCTGCCGGTGCTCGATGAATTTCGTCGGCTGTATCCGATGATTAAGATCACTGTGCACCGGTCGCTGGCCAGCCGCATTCCCGACGATCTGCTCAATCACAACGCCGAATTGGGGGTGATCTCGTTTCGGCCGAATTCCGCCGAGTTGCAGTCCATCTGCGTGTATTGCGACCAGTTGACGTTTATTGTTCACCGCCGGCATCCGCTGAGTGGCCAATCGAAGGTGAAGATTCGACAGCTTGGCGCCGAGCTGTTTATCGCCCATAACGTTGCCTCGCCGTATCGGCTGAAGGTCATCGACGCTTTTCGCAAATCGAAAACGCCATTGAACATGGGCGTGGAGCTGCCAACAATTGAATCGATCAAGAAATTTGTGGCGCTGGGCAATGGCGTCGCGCTGCTGCCACGGATCGCCGTGCGCGGCGAACTCGATGGCAAGCTGGTCGAAGTTCCCGTTCCGGAACTGCAGTTCGAACGCAAACTGCGGATTGTTTATCGCAAACGCTCAAAGCTTTCACATGCCGCTAAGGCATTCCTCAAAGTGGCTCAATCCTTTGCGCAGACGCGTGACGATTATTTGTATTCGATCGAGCGCTAGGCCGTTACCTTTGCAGTTACATCATCTGGCTACGGCGCTTTGTGCTCTTCATAATCCATACAGGCGAAGGAGATGTCATGAAAGCGTGGTGGAGTGGTGTCTTCATAATTGCATTTTCAGCAGTGACGCTGGCGCAGAGTGCTGAGCCGGCGCAGCACACAGCAAAGAACTCGCGAACGACGCATCGAGCGCGCAAAACTGACGAGCCATCATTGGCCGAGCAGATGAAAGAATTGCGCGAGCAACTTGCGACGCAGCAGCAGCAGATCCAGCAACTGCAAAACCAGCTTGCCACTCGCGACCAGCAAATTCAGCAGGCCTTGCAGGTTGCTAACGAAGCGAACAGCCGAGCATCCGCCGCCGATCAGAGAGCCAGCGAGGCACAGAGCACCGGCTCTGACGCGAAAACCCAGGTCGAAGCTCTGAACACCAGCGTGAGCGATGTGAAGAGCAGTAACCAGACGCTGGCAATGACTGTCGAAAGCACTCAGAAGCAGGTCGCTGCCACAACCCAGGAGCCGACGTCGATTCGCTTCAAGGGAATCACGATCAGTCCGACCGGCAGCTTCATCGCGGCGGAAACCGTCTGGCGACAGCGCGGCATCGGCGCCGACATCGACACGCAATTCACCGGCATTCCCTTTTCGGGAGCGTCGAACGCGCACCTCAGCGAGTTCAATGCCACGGGAAGGCAGTCCCGCCTGGCTCTGCTCGGAGAAGGCAAGATCGGCTCGTACATTGCCCGCGCTTACTATGAGGCGGATTGGCTTTCGGCGGGCACCACGTCCAACGACAATCAAAGCAACAGCTACACGATGCGGCAGCGCCAGTTGTTCGGACAAATCGCCACTGACAGCGGTTGGACCTTCACCGGCGGACAAATGTGGAGCTTAGCCACGGAAACGCTTCATGGTCTCGACAACCGCACGGAAGCTCTGCCGCAGACGATCGATCCGCAGTATCACGTTGGATTCACCTGGGAACGGCAATACGGCGCACGCATCGTAAAGTCGTTCGACAAGAAACTCTGGCTGGGAGCCGCACTCGAAGAGCCGCAGACGCTGAACGTCGGCGGAGGCGGCATCGCCAACACGGTTGTGTTTCAGCAGACCGGCAATCTCGCCGGCGTCTATAACAACCAGGCGAACTACAGCTACAATCTCGCGCCGGATGTGATCGGCAAAGTTGCCTTCGAGCCGGGTTGGGGACATTACGAACTGTTCGGCATCGCCCGCTTCTTCCGTGACCGCGTGTATCCGAATGCCACGGGAACGAGCAATTCAGCAGCCGGCGCTTTCAATGACACGCGCACCGGCGGCGGTCTGGGAGCGAACCTGCGCATGCCGGTCGTTCCCCAGAAACTCGACTTCGCTTTCCACATTCTTGCCGGCGACGGTGTCGGCCGTTACGGTGATTCGACGCTCGCGGATGTGACCCTCCGTCCTGATGGAACCTTCGCGCCGATTCGCGGCGGCTCTTCGCTGACCAGCCTCGAATTCCACGCGACGCCCAGGCTGGATGTGGTCGCCTACTATGGCATCGATTACGACCAGCGCCAGATCTACGATTTGGGAGGCGGCAAATTCGTCGGCTACGGACGTCCCACGCTCGCGACCTCCGGATGCGATGTTGAGGTCGCTCCAGCGGCGGGCGCAGGTAACTCGGTGCTCAGCAGCAGCACATCGACTCCGGCAAGTTGCAGTCCCGACATTCGCGATATGCAGGAAGCCACGCTCGGTTACTGGTTCGACATTTACAGAGGATCGAGAGGACGGCTACGCCAGGCGGTCCAGTACTCGCATTTCATGAAAGACACCTGGCGCGGCACCGGTGGCTCGCCGCAAGCGGACGACAATATGGTGTGGACATCGTTCCGGTATTACTTGCCGTAGCTTCTGTGCTGTCATTCCGAATCCGCGCAGCGGAAGAGGGATCCCTGCCTATAGCAGGCATTTTCGTAAGGTAGCGATTCCTCGTCCGCCATGGCGGACTCGGGATGACAAAGAGAAGTAAGCCGTTTCCCCGATTGAGGTTATAGCGCAGATTGCTAGACTCGACGTATGTTCGGGGATTTCGCGCGGCTCGCGACGGGTTTACTGGTGGCGCTCTTCCATCAGCCGATCGCGAATTTCATTCTGAGGCGCGAGCACGAGCTGGATTCCTTCTTTCGCAGCCGTGGCTTTTTCTTCCCTGCGCCTCTGGACGAATCGACTGCCCATAATTTGTACTTCGGTCTAGGGCTATTCATGGCATTGTTCTCGATCCTGAGAATCTGGTCGATGCTGTAGTCGGGAGTAGCGAAAAGCTCTCACAAGCTCTCGCCCATTCCATACCGGGAATGGTACTGACTTTGCGTGGAACGGTACTAACCTGTCCGTCCGTTGCGGCTACGGACGATGTCTTTTGGCCGACTGGCTCTCGGTGCAGGACTGGGCGAGTGTATCGAGCTTTACAACGTGGAACTCACGGTCGGCCGGATCGTCGGGTGGAGCGGAGTGAGAACCGGCAGCCGGAGTGTCGGGAGTGGCATCAACGAAGGTGCCATGAAGTCTGACTTCGTGATTCAGGTCGGAACTCAGATCGGCAGTCGTATCCAACTTCACCTTGCGTCCGCGAGTGTTTTGCAGAATAAAGCCGGAATCGTCCTTCAGCAGGCACCCGCGCATTTTGCGCTCACCCCCCGGCATGGAGTGGCGGGCGGCTTTCTGCGTATCGGCAGACGCGCCAGCCAAGAGCGGGGTTTTGGGTCGAACCAGAGTTGCCGCGAGACAGCTAATTGCAAAAAATGCAATCAGGAAGACAAAGAAATTTCTCATAAACGAGCGTATTACTAGGATAAATGGCGCGCGCGGCGTTCGTCCATTTCGGAGTTGCTGTTGTGCGGAGGAAGGGCGCGATGGCGGCATCCCGAGGGGTTCCAGTACCGTTCGCGGTGATGGAATCGTTGCTTCGGAGTAGGTCATCCCTTCCCTAGGGGGAACGGTACTGACCGACTCTCAAAGACGAGGAAGCGACTCTACAGACGCTGCTGGGCTGCTTGCAGCAGCTCCGGTAATCGTGCCTGGTCTGGAACGCCTCCCTGGGCGAAATCTTCGCCACCTCCGCCGCGTCCGCCGGACGCAGTCACAAGCTCGCGCAGCAAAGTTCCCAAATCGGAACTCAAGTTTGAGGAGCGAGCGAACACCAGCGTTGGACTAGGTTGCGAGGAAGCCAGCAGCGCGATCACACTCTCGCTCTGGCGAGTGAGCTTCTGGGCCAGTAATTTGACGAATGCGGCATCGCGATCGACGAACTGCTGGACAATCACCTTTCGGCCAGCCTGGTCGGGTTGCATGCTGCGCAGCATCTGCTCGGCCTGGAAGCCAGCTAGTTCTTCGAGTAGCTGCGCTTCTCGTTTTTGCACTTGCCGAGCATCCTCGCGCTGCTTGCCAATGTTCCCGGGCAGGTCTGCAGGAGCACACGGATAGAGCGCGGCCGCGCTGGCGAGTAACTCGAAGTCCTGGCGCGCGGTACGGACCGCTCGTTGTCCACAAACAAATTCCACGCGCATGCCTTGCCGGACTTTCTCCGTCTTGCGGATCAGCAGCCCGCCGATTTGGCCGGTGCTGCGCGCGTGCGTGCCGCCGCAGGCGTTCAGATCAAAATCCTGAATGTCGATCAGGCGGATCTCGCCGGTTCGCTCCGGCAGCTTGCGCACACCCATGCGCTGCGCCTCATCGCGGCTGGCATACCGGACCGAAATGGGACGATCCTCCGCAATGATTCGGTTGGAGAGCGTTTCTACCTTAACGAGATCGTCACGGTTAAGCGACGCAATCTCCAGGTCGATGGTCGAGGTCTGTTCCCCGAGGTGAAATGAAACCGTCTTCCCATTGAGCAAAGAGATGAAGGCGGCGGACAGCAAGTGCTGTCCTGTGTGTTGCTGCATGTGATCGCGCCGACGCTCGGTATCGACCTGCCCACGTACCGAAGCGCCGGGCGGCAGAACCTTCTCTGTCGCATGCCAGATTTCGCCTTGCTCGTCCTCGAACACATCGGCGACCGTTGCTTCGAGCGGAACGCCGGACTTGGATTCGGTGATCATGCGGCCGGTGTCGAACGGCTGTCCGCCGCTGGTCGGATAAAAGGCAGTCTGATCGAGCTTTACCGCCCACAGCGACTGGTTGCCGTCACGCTTGAGCTCCTTCACGTCCACAACATTGGCGGAGAAGTCATAGAGGAAGGAATCGTTATAGTAGAGCCGCTCGGTAGACATAGAGTATTAGAGCAGAACCCAAATTAGTGTAGTCCGATTGGATACTGTCATCCCTCGCCCCGCCCTCGCAATCCTCAAGGATTTAGTAATCGATTCTGCGGGGCGGGGGATCTGCTTTCTTCTCCCCCCGGCAGAAAGCAGATCCCCCGGCCCGCACTCGATGTCGGACCGTCGAAAGCAGCGCGGCGGGCCGAGGGATGACAGTATCGGACAGGGTGCGACATGTAGGGATGGGAAATAGCACATCGGTCTACACCAAATCGGGTCCTGCTCTAAAACGCAAGGCGCGCCCCGAGTGAATCGAGAAGAGCTCAACCGGGATTATTAGAACATTTTTGAGGAAGAAAAAAATCAGCGGAAGGAGCTGCGCTCTTTACTGCAACTCGCGCAGATCGCAGCTTAGGAAGCGCATAGCGATGCCTTTGCCACTCTCGCGGGGTTCTTCCACCCGGACCACAGTTCCGGAGCAGGTGACGTGGATGTCGCGTCCTAAAACCGAGAGGATGAACTGAAGGCAAACGTCGGAACCGGTCTCTAATGGGGAATCGCAAAAGAAAAACGCGCCGGAGGTACTGATGTCGCGCAGGACGGCCAAATTTTCGAATTCATTGTGGGAAAAAGCGCTGACGGCAGCCGAGATCGGCAGATGAACTCGCGCGCATTCACGTTGAGGATTGAAGTAGTACTCCCTGGTGGGGGCTTCGGCCATTGCAACCTCAAACATGACCTGCAGCGTTATGCACTCTGCAAGCCAAACCTAAGTAGCTGATTCAAAAGAATGGCCGATGCATTGTGGAAAATTTGTCTGGCATTTTTTCCCGTTTTGGATTCCGCAGAATGTCGAATTTATATAATCGATTTCCTTCATGCACTTGAGTGTCCGCAGAGCGTCCAGAGTATTCACTAAGACACTCCTCCATCCCGGCAAAATCATTTAGAAGCAAACTGTCCCGCGCCGACTCGTTTTATCCGCCTTTCGTGGCAATCCACTGGCTCGCGTCCGCGTACATGTGGCAGACGTGGCATTTCGGGGACAAACGTCCAGTTTGCTATGTTGTTAGCAAATTAAAATGTCCGGTTTTCATAGCAAATGAAATGTCCGGTGGTTAGAGATTAACCAGCAGCAGTCGTGGCTGGGGGAAAGTGGGAATCCCGCGTTGTTTGCGGGATTTCCAAGTAAGGCGGGAAAGTC
>DASTJH010000009.1:0-25267 GCA_035716645.1 Terriglobales bacterium
CCGATCACCCGATCACCCGATCACCCGATCACCCGATCACCCGATCACCCGATCACCCGATCACCCGATCACCCGATCACCCGATCACCCGATCACCCGATCACCCGATCACAAATCACGAATTCGCGAAATGAAATCACATCACCCTCTTCGCTTCTTCCTCGTAAAACCGGTACACCGCTCCCAAAGAACGCGAGAGATATTGCAGCGCCTGGGTGCACGCATCCACCTGATCGTCGTGGGCCGCCATCGGAAATCGCGTCAGTTCCTCGACGAAGTCGCCGACCCAGCTTGTCCCTTCCGGCAGCTTCACGTTCCCACCCTGAAACATGCCGGTGAAACTGTTCAGTCTTCCCACTTTGGAATCCCGAGTCGGCACCGGAACAATCCCAGAAATCTCTCCCCGCAACGACGCAATCACCGCCGGGCCGTTGGCTTTGTCCTCGATCAGTTTGGTGATCGCCTGCGGGTACTTCAGGCTCATCTGCCGGATCGCATGGCGCGTGCTCACGAAATCCATGCGCGCACGGACCTGATCCACCAGGTAAAACTCCGAGCCGACCTTCACCCAGACCTGCCCGACCACGTAATCCGTGGTGCCGCTCGCCTTGAATGCACAATCCCAGCTCTGGACCCAGGTACCGCGCTCTGCCGGCAGAACCTGGTAGTACTTCATCCAATCCCGCTTAACGAGCGTGCCCTCGACCGGTCCGGGACTCTGCTGATACTGGCCCGCATAGGCCCACGCTCCCAGCGCGATCTTCAAGCCGGCCAGCGACGATGCGGAGAAACGCTCCGGCCATAACAACTCGCCGGCTTGCCGCGTCTGCACTCGCCCGGAAGCGGGAAACGTCCATGTCTCTTCTGCCTCGGCCTCGGCGGGCAGCTTGAGATGCGTCCAGCCGTTGGGCTCGCGCTCCAGCAAATGCCCGGTCAAATCCGATTCGTGCAGCCGCTGCTGGATAACCAGAATCGTTCCCGTTTCGGGATCGTTCAACCGCGAGCGGAAGGCCATGTCGAAATTGACGTTGGCTGCCTCGCGTTCCCGATCGCGCAACGCGCTCTGCGCGCTTTGCGGATCGTCAACAATCAGCTCGTCGCAGCCTTTGCCGGTCGCCGATCCGAGAATCGACGTGGCCAGCATCGCGCCGCGCCGCGTGTTTTCGAATTGCGTCTTCAGGTTGTGCCCGAAGGCCAGCTTCACGGTCTCTCCCCAAAAGTAGCGGTAAAGACCCGAAGTCAGCACGTTGCGCCGATAGCGCGAATGATCCGCGCTCAGCTCCTCCGAGTAGCTCACGCACATGAAGCGCCGCTGTGGCGCGGTGCACCACCGCCAAACCGGGTAGAACACCGTGCACAGCAGCGACTTCATCGTCCGCGGAGGAACATTCACAATCAGCCGCCGGCATTTGCCCTGCGCCACTTGCGTCAGGTACTCGCACAGCAGATCGAGATGCCAGTTCCAGCGCAGCGGCGTGCACGGTTCCAAAACGGGCCAGGCCAGCTGGACGAAAGCCGCAAAATCCTCCTGACACTGCTGTCTATGGAGCTCCGCAGCGTAACGAAGCGCTTGTCTCCTCTTTGCGCCGCGTAGCTCAGGAAGCAGTTCCCGAAGCTGGTTGAGCCGGGCCGATGTCTCCGAGGATTTCAGCAATGCGCTCATCGAGGTCCTCGTCCGATTTCGGCAGGAGATTTACGCTGCTCAGCGACAAAGCCGCGCCGATCTCGGTGCGCTGCGATTTTTTCGGCGGCGGCGTCTGCTGGATGATCGTCTTGATCGCCTGCAGCGCCGTCGCCGATTGCCCGCGCGTCGCGATTTGCCGCAGGTTCTCGGCAATCGCCTCCGCGCCCGTGCCCTGCCCAGTCGAGTCGTCGCCCAGCATGCGCTTGCAAGCCGACCGAATCGACTTCGCCGGTTTGCGCGCGCTGCGCGAAAACTTTGGGGATCTCTTTGCCTCTTTGGTCATGAGAATTCTCCATCTAGGTGCGCGTCCACCTTGTCCATCCTGTCCACCCAGTCCATTCAGCTTTGCTTTTTCAATCACCCGATTACGAAATCGCGAAATCACCCGACCGGTTCCAGCCCTCCACTGCCGCCACCGCGTGCGGCACGCCGCAGGCAAAAGCGAACATGGTATTCGGCGAGATGCGGCAGCTTTCGTCGCGCAGATGCGCCGGATTCTGGAACGTCAGCCGCACAGCGCGCCCGCGATTCACCAGGATCGCAGCCTCGTCGCGCACCATGCGCAGCGCCGCGTCGCGATCCACGAAATACGCCGGCTCGCTCCAAGCCGGCTGATGCAAACGAAATACGGCAACGGTTTTTTGCATTTTTGCCTTATCATTCCGATCTGCTTTGTCATTCCGAGTCCGCGTCGAGGACGAGAAATCCCTACCTGCGTGCGCGCTGCTCACGCGTGCAGGAATCTGCCGTTTGGCATTTTCAAATAAAGCGAGCCGGCCAGCCTTGACGCGCACTCCTATCCGTAGGGATTCCTCATCCGCCACTGGCGGACTCGGAATGACAAACGGACGCCAGACACACGAATCCCAGGCGTTTGTAATGGGTGCAGGCCGTTTGAGAAGATGGCAGCGCCGCTCCTGCCGTGTTGGGGGCGGTCCCGATTTAAGGATCCGCCGAGTTAAGATTCCGCCGGCCCGCCGCTCACCGGGCCCTTTCTGTCCTGAACGGTGTATATGTGGTACTGCAGCTCGGATAATTTGTCAACAGAAAAATTTGTCACGAATTGTGACTAAGCAAAACAAGGCTCAGAGGCGTCAGCCGGGTCCATTACGTCCACTTCGTCCACAACGTCCAGACTACAATCCAACCATGAAAATCAAACCTCTCGTTCTTGTGCTCGCCGCGATCTTTTCGATCACACAACTGGCCGCTTCGCAAACGCAGACGCCGCCTCCGCCGACCTCAACCGCGAAAGCGGCGGACGTGCAGTCCATCGACGCCATCCTCGCCGCGACCTACGATACGATCTCCGGACCGGCTGGCACAAAACGTGACTGGGATCGCTTCCGCTCGCTCTTCTATCCCGGCGCGCGTCTGATTCCGACCGGCAAACGCCAGGGCGACAGCGTCGTGCGCAGCCGCGTGATCACGCCCGACGAATACGTCGAACGCGCCGGCGCCAACATCGAAAAGCAAGGCTTCTTCGAACGCTCGATCTCTAACCACATCGACCGCTACGACAATATCGCTCAGGTCTTCAGCACGTACGAATCCCGCCACAACGCCGACGACACGAAACCGTTTCAGCGGGGCATCAACAGCTTTCAACTGATGTACGACGGCCAGCGCTGGTGGATCCTCACAATCATGTGGGAAGGCGAAACGCCGGAGGCGCCGATTCCGGCTAAGTATTTGTCTTCGAAGAAATGAAGGGGGCCAGATCGGGTGATCGGGCCATCGGGCGATCTGAACTTCACCCGATGACATCTGAGCTTGCCGGAGGATCATCCGATCACCCGATTCCCTCGTCTCGTCCCAGCCGGTTGACCCTTTCGCAAACCTCGCGTCCAAGCAGCAGCATTCGTGTCTCTACTCGCGCAGGAGGACTCGTGCAGCTTCTCGACTGGAAGTACTCTCTCCGTTCCATCCGTAAAAGCCTGGGATCGTCGCTGATTTGTATTTTGGTTTTGGCGCTCGGCATCGGCGCGTGTACGGCGGTTTTCAGCATTGTCGAAGCCGTGCTCCTCAACCCGCCGCCATTCCCAAAAGCGAACAACATTTACATGATCTGGCTGAAGTCCACGCGCGACCTGAAGCTGGGCTATTCAGAATTTCCGTTGCATGGCACGCAGTTCCAATTTATTGACGCGCACAAGCGTGGCTTTGAATACGTAGCCGCCTTCAAGCCCGACCAGTTCAATATCGCGCTCGGGTCATCGGGCCAACGCTTGGATGGAATCCGGGCTTCCGCCGACTTCTTTCGCGTGATGGGCGTCGAGCCGCTGCTTGGCCGTGGCTTCTCGCCCGAAGACGATCGTCCCGGAACGGAACACGAGGTCGTCCTCAACTACTCGCTATGGTCGCACCAATTTGGATCCGACAAAAACATCGTCGGACGCGAGGTTTCGCTGAACAGCGAAAAGTACACCGTCATCGGCGTGATGCCGCCAAGCTTTTCTTTCCCGCGCGGCGGAGAAATGCCGAAGAGCTTCGAAATGCCCAGCCAGCCAAGTCTGTGGGTGCCGCTCGCGCTGCCGGCCCATCCGCTTGGACCTTCCGTTCTGATGGGCATCGGCCGTACGCGGCCCGGAGTCTCTTATTCGCAGGCTGTCACAGAACTTGACATCGACCGCCGCGGAATCGACGCGAAGAATCCGGCGTACGCGCATTGGTTCGATTTCGTCGCCACGCCGCTCGCGATCCAACTCTCGGGAGACTTGCGCCCGCGGGTACTGCTGCTCTTCGCCTCGGTGCTCGCCGTGCTGCTGATCACTTGCGCGAACGTCGCTAATTTATTTTTGGCGAAGTCGATGGGCAAAGTAAAAGAAGTGGCGGTGCGCGTCGCGCTGGGAGCTTCGCGCAAACAGGTGATCCGGCAATTCCTCATGGAAAGCCTTCTGCTGGGGGTCGGAGGAAGCGTGCTTGGACTTGCCTGCGCCGGTGCGCTGATCAAGGGTCTTCAGGCGATGGACTTCAGCCGCGTGCCTCGTCTGCACGACGCAAGCCTCGATGCGCGAGCGATCGTCTTTTCGATCGGGATCGCGCTGGCCACTTCGGTTCTTTTTGGAATGTTTCCCGCTCTGGAAATCAGCGGCGGCGACTTTCTCGAAGCTCTTCGCTCCCGCGAGCAAAAACACGCGGGCGCGAGTACGCAGAAGTTCCGAAATGGGCTTTTGATTGGCGAAGTTGCGCTGACCGTGGTCCTCGTGATCGGCGGCACCCTTCTGCTCCGCAGCTTCGTCAACCTGATCCGCACCAGCCCCGGATTTGCAAGCGATCACCTGCTCACCATGGAGCTGACCTTACCGCCAACCAAGTACCGGAGCGAGCAGGACATCGTCGGCATGTACACGCGGCTGCTGAACCGGCTCAGCACCGTTCCGGGAATTGAGGCGGCGAGTCTGGGCAAAGCGCTGCCCATGAGCGGCGATCAGGAAGCGACCGTCTACTACGTTAACGGTGTGCCCATGGATCGGCGGAACCTGCCATTCACGCAATACTCGCTCACCAGCGCCGACTACTTCCGTGCAATGGAAATCCCGCTGCTCGCCGGGCGCAGCTTCACCGCAGCCGACAATTCCACATCGGGAAAAGTGGTCGTGATCAGCAAATCGATGGCGGCGCTCTACTGGAAAGACGCGGCTTCGGCCATCGGCCACCAGGTCAGCTTACCGCCGGCCGTCTACCATGACATGACGGTGGTCGGAGTGGTTGGAGATGTAAAAAACCAATCCATGGATGAGACGCCGTCGCCGCAGATGTATGTCCCTTACACACAGCATCCGTATCCGTCGATGGTGACCATGCAATTTGCTCTACGTACCAAAATGGGAATTGCGCAAATCGCCAAGTCGATCCAAGGGGTGGTGCGCGAGGAGGATTCCGAACTGCCGATCGCGAACGTGCGCCCCATGTCCGCGCTCATCGACAGCTCCATGGAACCGATCCGCTTCGCGGTCATGCTGCTCGGCGCGTTTGCTGCCGTCGCCTGGGGACTGGCCCTGCTGGGCGTCTATGCGATCGTCTCGTATCTGGTTGCCGAGCGCATGCACGACATGGCCGTACGCGTCGCCCTGGGCGCGCAACAACGCGACGTGCTCGCGCTGGTCTTTTCCGCCGGCGCCAGACTCGTCGGCTTCGGCCTGCTAGTCGGCCTCGCGCTGGCTCTAGGGCTCAGCCGTGTGTTTGGGCATTTTATGTATGAGGTGCACGCGGTCGATCCGCTGACCTATGCCGGGATGGCGGTGCTCGTCTTCGCGGCCTCGAGCCTGGCGATCTTCATGCCGGCGAGAAGAGCCATGCGCGCGGATCCGATGAGCGTGCTGCGCGCGGAGTGACCTGTGAGCCTAACCTAACACTCTGTCATCCTGAGCGAGGGCGAACGCCCGAGTCGAAGGACCCCGCAAAGTTAGTTCCAAAACGGAACCTAACAGATTTTGGCCAGCCGCCGAAGAACTTAGTCGTAAACTTTGGACACGGCATCTACAGGCCCGGGCATCCTTGGGGTCCTTCGACTCGGGCGTGCGCCCTCGCTCAGGATGACAGACTTTGTCGGAATTTTACTTTGAAGCTTGCTTTGCGCCCTTAGTCTTCGCCTTTTCCAGAAATCCGAGGACTTCACTCAGGTCAGGGACTTCGCCCAATTCGTACTGCTGCGCGAAAATGACCTTCCCTTCGCGGTCGAGGATATAGATCGCGCGCTCGTTGATTCCCGGAATGGGATCGCCGGTACGGAACACGTTATATTTCTGGGCAACCTCACCGTGCGGATAAAAGTCGCTGGCCAGCGGAAACTTCAGCTTGCCAATTTCTTTTTCCTGCCAGGCGATATGGCTCCAGGTGGAATCGACGCTCACGCCCAGGACCTGGGCATCGAAGGCGGCGAACTTGTCGAGGTCTCGACTGTAGGCCGCCATCTCGTCGCTTCAAGTCGGAGTCCAGTCGAGTGGGTAGAAGGCGAGCACCACGTGCTTGCCGCGATAGTCGCTCAGCCGCACCTTATGCCGGCGATCGCCGGTCACCGCGGGCAACTCAAAATCCGGAGCCTGAACACCTAGGGCGAGCACGCACTTCCTCCATTTTTTTGTCATTCCGAGTCCGCCCCGGCGGACGAGGAATCCCTACTCCCAAAAGTTCTCTCAAGGGGTAGGGATTCCTCGTCCGCCGGGGCGGACTCGGAATGACAGGTCACACCTGCATGACTTCCTTTTCCTTCGCCTTGCTCATCTCTTCCATCTTCTTGATCTCGTCGTCGGTGAGCTTCTGCATCTCGTCAAGCGATTTCTTCTCGTCGTCTTCAGAAATCTTTTTATCCTTGAGCGCTTTCTTGATGAGGTCATTGCCGTCACGGCGAATGTTGCGCACGGCCGTGCGATGGTCCTCGAGCATTTTGTGCAGATGCTTCACCAAGTCTTTGCGCCGCTCCTCGGTGAGCGCCGGAATGGGAACGCGGATGAGCTTGCCGTCATTCTGCGGATTGAAACCCATGTCCGAAGTCCGTAGAGCTTTTTCGATCTCTGCCAGCGAACTAGGATCGAAGGGCTGTACGGTGATGAGCTGCGCTTCCGGCGCGTGCACCTGGGCGATCTGGTTGAGCGGCATCTCCGAGCCATAGTAGGAGACACGAATTGTGTCCAGCATGTGCACCGACGCGCGTCCCGTGCGGGTGGACATAAGGCTGGTGCGAAAATCGCCGACAGCTTTCTCCATGCGCGACTTCAGTTGGTTATACGCATCTTTGAGGGCCGGATTGCCGGCCATTGCAGAAGCAGCCATCTCTCGCTCCAAAGTCGAATTCAGGCACAAAGCCCGACGATACGAAGACTCGTAATTATAAAGGAAGCTACGCCACCCTCGGCGCTCCTGAGGACAATGCTAATGTGAGGAATGCTCAGTTCCGCGAAGCAGGTGGGAGCCCCCGCATTCATGCGGGGGAAGCAGCGCTTCAGCGCTGCGGGAAAGCGTTGCCTTTTGAGTTTGCGCTTTAGCGCCGGAAACTCCAGGGCTGAAGCCCACGTAATCTTCAGCATTATCCCGGCGGACTAAAGTCCGCCTACCCCCGCATGAATGCGGGGGCTCCCACCGGACTTCTGAACTGACGAACACGAATGGGGACCTCGATCGAGAATTCGCCGCCAATAAAAAAGCAGACTCCCGGCATCGGACGCTCAGCCACACTGGTGGCCGCGGGCATCCTGCTCAGCCGGCTGACCGGACTGCTGCGCGATCGCGTCTTCGCTCACTTCTTCGGCAACTCCGACGCCGCCGACGCCTTCCGCGCCGCCTTCCGTATTCCCAACTTCCTGCAAAACCTTTTTGGCGAAGGCGTGCTCTCGGCTTCGTTCATTCCTGTCTATGCGCGGCTCCGCGCGCAAGGCGAAGACGAGGAGGCCGGACGCGTCGCCCGCGCCGTCGCGTCCCTTCTCGTGCTGATCACCTCCACGCTCGTGCTCATCGGCGTGCTCGCCGCGCCATACATCACCGACGCGATCGCCTTCGGCTTCCATGGCGCTAAACGCGAACTCACGATCGAACTGGTGCGCATCTTCTTTCCCGGAGCGGGACTGCTGGTGATGTCCGCCTGGTGCCTCGGCATCCTCAACAGCCATCGCAAGTTTTTTCTCTCCTACGTCGCGCCCGTAGTCTGGAACGCGACGATTATCGCGGCGCTGATCGGCTTCGGACGCCACCACGGCCAGAGCGCGCTGGCCGTGTACGTCGCCTGGGCCTCGGTCGTCGGCAGCGGCTTGCAATTCTCGGTACAACTTCCGGTGGTGCTCCGGCTGGTGCGCGCTCTTCGTCCTATTTTGGGAACGCAACTGGGCAGCGTGCGCGAGGTGATCCGCAATTTCGTACCCGTGCTCTTCAGCCGGGGCGTCGTGCAGGTGAGCGCGTTCATCGACTCGAGCATTGCCAGCGCTCTGCCTACCGGAGCGGTCGCCACCTTCGCTTACGCACAGACACTTTACACGCTGCCGGTCAGCCTTTTCGGCATGAGCGTCTCGGCGGCGGAGTTGCCGGCAATGTCCGGCGCGCTCGGCAGCGAGAGCGAAGTCGCCGCGCAACTGCGCGGACGCCTCGGACGCGGCATTCGCCAGATCGCCTTTCTCGTCGTCCCATCGGCTGTGGCGTTTCTCACGCTCGGCGACGTGATCGCCGCCGCCATTTACCAATCTGGGAAATTCGTCCATCGCGACGCGATCTTCGTCTGGGGCGTACTCGGCGGATCGGCAGTCGGACTGCTCGCCTCGTCGCTCGGCCGCCTGTATTCGTCTGCCTATTACGCGCTGCGTGACACGCGTACGCCGCTACGCTTCGCGATCGTGCGCGTAGCGCTCACCACTGGACTCGGCCTCTTCTTCGCCCTGCGAGGGCCCGGCATTCTCGGCATCGACCGACTCTGGGGAACCGCCGGACTCACGGCCTCTGCCGGAATCGCCGGCTGGGTCGAGTTCCTGCTCCTGCGCTGGAAACTCCATCAGCGGATCGGCGCAGTGCAGTCGGCGAAAATCTTCTTCGTGAAACTCTGGATCGCCGCCGCGCTGTCCGCAGGCGGCGCCTGGGCGGTCAAGCTCGCCGCCGAACCTCGCGGTCCGATCCCGCTCGCGTTCATCGTGCTGCTGCCTTACGGCGTGCTCTACTTTCTGATTACCTCCGCGATGCGGGTGCCGGAGGCGCAGATGGTGATCAGGAGGCTTGTAGGACTACGTCGCACTTAATCCAAATACGCCTCTCTCAACTTGTCATCCCTCGCGCCGCAAACGGCAGTTGATCGCCGGCATGTGTCTCCGCGGCGCGGGGGACCTGCTTTTCGGAGCCGCGAACAAACAGCAGATCCCCCGCGCCGCAGAATCTATTTTTCTCGAGTCCTACGGACTCATCCGGCGGCGCGAGGGATGACAATTTTGGGGAGAGCGGCGCGATGGCCGGCGTCACCGAACCTCAATCACCGCCAAACTCTGAGCCGGCAACTCAATCTTCAACTGAGCACCCTTCACTGTTCCCTTTTCGGGAACGCCAAGCTGCGCGGCCTTGCGGAGTTGCTCGATCTGCGACTGCGTCGGATACCGCGGGCTGCCCATAGTTTTATAGGCATTGAGCAGCGAGCCATGATTAGCGTCCACGCGATAAACTTGCGCCGTGTGGCCGCCCCTCCAGCCAGAAAGATCGAAAGTCATCGTCTTCGCCGAGCCGGTTTCGCCCGGAAGAACTAGGTTCCACGCTGCCAAAACAAGCTCCTTACCCTTCAGCGTCGCGAGCGTGGAGTCCGAGTCGATCTTCAATCGCCGATCGCCCAAAAAGTGCAGGATTTTAAAAGCGTTGAACGACGGCTTGGGCAAGCCCTCTTCAGCGACCAGTCCAAAGCCACCGTAGAACGGCGTCTTCACGATTCCCTGTTCTTCGAAGACATCGGAGAACGTCCAATACGACATCATCTCGGTCAGGCCGTCGCATTGACGAATGGTATCGGCGAGCCAGGGCGCCATGAAGACCGCGTCGGTGATGTCCGGCTCGTTTTTGTAGCTGGCGTTGTACTCGCTCCAGATGAGCGGCAGGTTCGGACGCGCCGACGCCTTGATCTGATCGTGCACCATCTTCACCGCGCGGCAGACCATGTGCGCCCGATCGATCGGCACGTCATTGTGAAAGACATCCTGCGGACGATCGTTGGCGTAAACGTGCGTCGAGAAAAAATCTGCCGGCACATTGGCCTGAGCCACGTGCTGGATAAACGCTGGAGCCCACGCTGCCTGCGCCGTCGCCGGCCCGCCAACGCGCAGCCGCGGATTCACGGCTTTCAAGGCGCGCGCCGTGTGATCGTAAAGCTCGAAGTACGTCGCCTGCTTGGGATCGCCCGCCCAGAAGTCGATGTTCGGCTCATTCCAAACTTCGAAGTACCACCGGCTCACGTCATCGATCCCATAGCGCTCGATCAGGTGCTGCGCGAACGCGGTGATCAGCGCGTCCCACTTTTCGTAGCTCTTCGGCGGTGAAGGCGAAGGGTGATACCAGAACGGATGGACCACCGGCAGAGCCGCCAGCTTCTTCGGCATGAAGCTGATTTCGACGAATGGCTTGATCCCGTGCTGGAGCAACCCGTCGTACACCTGATCGACATAAGAAAAGTTGTAAACGGGATTGCCCTGGGCGTCTTCGTCATAAACGCCCATCTCGTCGTCGAAGACGCCATGAAAGCGGACATACTGAAATTCTGTAACGCTGCGCACCCAATCCAGGTCGCGACGATAATCATCGCGCAACGACAGCACTGCCCGCCCCGAACCAAACATCTTTTCCCAAAAATGTGGGAAGGGAGTGGTAGGACCGTTCACGTTGACGTGGACGGTCTCCGGAGGTTGGGCAATCGCGAGGGATGGCGAAAAGGCGAAGCCTACCAGAACGATAGTTAGAAGTGCGCGGCGCAAAGTCCCGGAGGGCAGGAAATAAAAAGCCCAACGCGGAAGTGGTGGGTACCCGTTTTGGTACGATTGCGGAGAATAAAAATGCGGGCGACGGCCGAAACCGCCGCCCGTGGGAAGGAACCTGAGGAAAAACCGACGCGATCTCGCCATCAACCGGCTGCCGGCGTCCAAGCTATACCAAGACCTGATCATGACAAGCTGAAGCGGGTGGAACTCATAAAAGCAAGCTGGTTAAACGTTTTACCAGAGTTATTCTGTAACACCAGCCCAAGATCATTGTCAAGAATTTCCTATTTCAGGCGTACAGATTATTTTACTGCGGCAAGCTTGTTGAGCATGGACTTGATCTCCGCGTTAGCCATGAAGTTCTTCCAGACAAGGCCCGTGCGGTAGTTCTCGATCATCACGACGATCGGAGCCTGATCGAGTCCCATAAAGATCGGGGCGACCCAGTCTTCATCCTGGTTGAAAGCATCCCGGAATCCATAGGCTCCCCACAGCTCGCCGCCGAGATCGCGATAGAAATGTTTGAGCGCCGCCGTGGAAGCCTCCGGCGTGTAAGGGAACGAGGCGAGCGCGCCGGTGGGCGTGATCGTGCCGTCGTCTCTTTTCTCATTGGGCTCACGCGCGTTGTAGCCGTGCGGACCATCGCTGGCCGTCAACCCCCAGTCATCGGCGCCATAGCCGGCGTGGTGTCCGGGATTTTGAATGCAATACGCGAGATTGATGCGCGCGATGTTGCGATTATTTTCGAAGTAATTGGTGTAGCGGTCGGTGAGCGAACGCGGATCGAAGCCCATGAACGAATACTGCGTAAAGAACAGTGGTCCGCCGGTGCCCTCGCCGACGTCAAGTTTTATGCCGTAGTAAGTGTTGCCGTTCACGTAGCGATCGCCCTGCGTCGTCTCCGACCATCCACTGCGATACTTGATCGCAGCTTCGGATTGTCCGGCCCATCCGGAGTAGTAGAGATTAGCGGGAACGGCATGAGTGGGCGAGGCGATCGCCAGCAGGTAAGTGATCATCACTTCGTTCCACCCGGTAAGACGATGATGGATGTGCCAGGTGTAATCGGGAGACCAATGCCAGTACAGCGCATCGTTTTGGGAATTCATGCGATACCAGTCCCATTCGACGGCCTGCCAGAGCGAGGTAATGCGCCGGACCAGATTGGGCTGATCTCGAAAGTACTGGCGTGCGGCCAGCAGTCCTTCCATCAGGAACGAAGTCTCGACCAAATCGCCGCCATCATCGTACATCCCGAATAGCGGAATGCTCTTCGCGGTATAGCCGTTGGTGAAGTGCGCCCAGGCGCCGTGGTAGCGCGGCGCCTTTTCGAGGAAGCTCACGATTTTCCTCAGGCGCTCGACGCCTTGCTGCCGCGTGACGAAGCCGCGATCGACGCCCACCAGCAGCGCCATGATGCCAAAGCCGCTCGCTCCGGTGGCATCGATGCGATCGTCGCCGGGAATGTTCTCTTTCGCCATTCCCGAATTGGGATCGCCGCCGTCCCAGTAGTAGCGAAAGCACGCTTCCTCGACCATCGAGAGAAGCTCATCGTCGCTGAACTCGCGCGTCGATGCCGAAACAGCCGCCGACGGAGGCGAAGGCCGATACCGGCGATCCACGGCCTCGACTTCGTAGTACGCGGTCTCGCCCGAGCGTCCCAGAAAATCGGCATAGCGGCTGATGCCGGGAACCTGGATACCGACCGGCCGGTAGTCCTTCCCATTGTGGGAACGAAGAATCAAGTAGTGTTGGAGGCCCGCGCTGGGAACCGGCTCCCATGAGATGTCGATATGGCGATCGTAGCCTTTGGCGTGAACGTTCGCCGGCGCCGGCAGAGATGCAGGCTTCGCGCCGGCGAAGTCGATTCCGATGTCATCGATGATCAGCGAGTGCGGCGCCGCGTCGGCCGCGTTCTGGATGAAAGTCAAACTTTCAAGCTTGCTAGCGTCAAAGCCGCGCAGCGCCTCCTGCTTGAACTGTGCGAGCGGAATTCGGGCTTCTACCCACCTCGCTCCCGGAATACCCTCGACAAAATCTCCCATCTTCACGGGATGTGAAAACCCGTGTCCCGCGTCGGTCAACTGAATCAGCGGCAACTCCGAGGCGCGGATCGGCTGCTCGGCATAGCACCAGAAGATCAATGTGTCACCGGTATATTGCGGAGCGAGATTTCGGATATCCGGCCGTGCAATTTGCACTGACCAGCCGCCATTCGGTTTCGACTGCCATTCGAGCCGGAGAGCATTCGGTGGAGTGTGGAAAATATTGCTCTCCACCGGAAGCCGGTTTTTTGCCGTGGAAATCGTGCTCGTGTTCTCCGCCTGAGCGCGCGAGTAGAAATACGCGTCAGGCGTGAGGCTGTTGTCAAAGATCACATGCGAGTAGTAGCCGTTCGCAACTTGCGCACTAGACGAGGCGGCAGAAAAGGCGCACCAAAAGCACGGGCTGAGAAGGACAGCCGCTGCTAGCGATCTGGTCATGGTAGCGGACACGATAGAGGTGAGGCCTGCTGCTGCCTCACCCCTGCATCGTGATCTCTAGAAGTTGAACCGCGCGCCCAGGGTAACAATCCGGCCATTCAGGGCCTGCGTGGCTTGGCCGAAGTTCGCGGCCGCGATGTTGGTCGAAATGTTATTCGGGTTGAAGTTCAAGCTGTTGAAGACGTTATAAGCGTCGAGCCGGAATTCGATCTTGGCGTCTTCGCCGAGTACCGGCATATTGGGCAGACCGAACGCCTTCGTCAGGCTGACGTCCAAGTCTCTATATCCCGGACCGGTAAGGAAGCCCCGATGCAGCTCAGGCCCTGGCAGCGCCGCGCCGAAGTTGCTGCCCGTAAATGCAGTGAAGGTCGGGACCGTGAAGTAAGTCGTGCCGCCGTTCACAAAGTTAGATCCGGTCTTGAACTGGTTGTTGCTGAGATCGGTTCCAGCGCCGCCGAGAAACGCAGCGGGATAAAGAGTGCCATAACCGCAGGTTCCGCAATAGAGGCTTCCACCCACCACGCTTACGGTCGGCGACCACGGGAAGCCGGAGTGAACGTTCAAGATGCCGCTGATGGACCAGCCACCTACGAGCTTGTCCAGCACTCCGTGCGGATGGAAGAAATTCGGTTGCCACATCGCAAAAATCTTGCCCGCCCGGCCCACGTTGTATTCAGAGGGTCCGTAGTCAAGGCTGGGATTGAACGGGAAAGGATTCTCGAAGAATGGACCGGAAGCAGTGTCCATGCTCTTGGCCCAGGTGAATTGGGCATCGGCCATGAAGCCGCGTGAAAACTGATGGCGGAGTTCGGCGAGCAAGGCGTTGTAGTTGCCGTAGCCGTTCAGGTTCCAAAAGTCGCCACCGCTGATCTGCGGATTGAGAGGGAAGCCGAGCGAAGCCGCATAGCCATTAGGATTGGAGTGAAAAATAAGGTCGCGGCTCAAGCTGCCCTGATAGCCGATGGACATCACCGTTTGCGCGCCAAGATCGTATTCAGTTTGCAGCGAGTAATGGTGCACGCGAGTCGTCGGCAAATTGTGCGGGAAGATGACCACGCTTGTGGTTCCGGTGGCCGGCAATCCATTCGGGCCAAAAGCTGCGACCGTGTTGGGGTTCGCAGGAAAACCGAGAATGGAATGAACGTCGGACGAAATGCCGTACACAATTCCCGGATTGGGCGAAGTTGGCGTTGCCAAAGTGAAACGCGGGTTCACGGTCAGACCAGGATTGAAAGCATCATTAGCCGTGAGCGCGATCTCCAACTGGTTGTAGCTCAGACCGTAGCCGCCGCGGATCACGAGCTTGTCATTGAAACGGCTCCAGGCAAAACCGATCTGCGGCCCGATGTTGTCCTTTTGCGCGTTCCACGAGGCTTGCGGTGCGACGGTTAATCCGGTCATGAAATTCGAACCGCTGCCAGGCACGGCTACAAACAGATTGCCTTGTTTCGAAGTGAGCGGCCCGAAGTAGTTCCAGCGTAATCCGAGGTTCACGGTCAGAGTTGGCGTGACTTTGAAGTCGTCCTGGCCGAAGAAGCCCAGGATGTCCTCGCGGTCGTCCTGGCGCGCGATGCTGGGTAAGCCGGTGCGAGGATCGAAGGTGCCCTGCTCCGATTGTGGCGCGTCATTCAGGAAATCCCAAATGTTAAAGAAGTTGTAATTTGGCACGCCGCCACTGGGATTGTTGTTCAGAAAATAGAGCCGAGTCACCTCGCCGCCGAACTTCAGATTGTGCCGTCCCCACACTTTGGTAGCCACATCCTTCAGCCCGTAGGTCCACTGATTGAGAATGCTGCCGACATTCGGACCGAATTGGTTGAGACTTATGCTGCCGATCGTGGTGAACGTGTCTTTAGGTAACCCGACGGGCGCCTGGGGGTTCGACGCAATTTCGTTCCAACGCCATCCCGAAGCATTCACTCGGAGTTCGTTCAGGAAGCTCGGCGAGAAAGTGCGGTCCCAGATGCCAGCGAAGGCATTGTTGATTTGATTGTGGTGGAAAAGATCATAGGCGCGGGCCGGCCCGTTGAGGAAGGTGTTCGATTGAGGGACCCAGTACATGCTGAACGAGAGGCGATCTTTGCTGGTGACGTTCGCATCGACGCGGCCATTGTATTGAGCAGCGCCGAACGTGGACGTGCTCTGCGTCACGAAGTTGGCAATGTCGGCGATCCCGTCAAACCCATTGCCGAGGCCCGGGTTTGTTGGGCTCTGCCACGTCGGGTCTTGCGTTCCTAACGGGGTCGTCAGCGGAGACCCAAGATCGAGTCCTTGCCCAGGAATCGTCCTGCAATTCACTCCTTCCGTTAAGCCTGCATTCGCGCAGGTTGAATTGTTGATTGCGATTGACTGGACGGCGCCGCCGGGAAAATTCAGAAACTGCGAGGCAATGCTTCCTC
Source organism: Terriglobales bacterium (assembly GCA_035716645.1). Classification (GTDB taxonomy): domain Bacteria; phylum Acidobacteriota; class Terriglobia; order Terriglobales; family Acidobacteriaceae; genus Gp1-AA112. The sequence goes on from DASTJH010000009.1 coordinate 15,995, forward strand.
CAGGTGCGAGTTTGTCGAACGCAGGAGTTTCGTACCACCCATTCGCCACCGAGACTGCCGCTTTCGGACTGCGCGTCGTCTCATAAGAGAAAAACGCAAAAATCTTGTTCTTCCAGATGGGGCCGCCGACACTGCCGCCCAGTTGGGTAAAGAAGTTGTTGTCGCGCAGTACCTTGTTGCCCAGACCGTTAAAAGGTTGAAAGGCATTTAGTCCCGGACGGTGCGCCGTGACAAAGAGACTGCCGTGCGGTTGATTCGTTCCACTCTGAGTCGTGACCTGGATTTGAGCGCCGCTGTACCGGCCGTACTCGGCGTCGTAGTCGTTGGAAATAACCTTCACATCCTGCACCGACTCCTCGCTTGGCGTGATCACGGAGGATCCGCCCCAAACCGCGCTGGTCGTGTTGATTCCGTCAATGGTGATGTTGTTGTTTTCTTGCTGCTGGCCGCCTGCCGATAACGGCGGGCCATTCTCTGTCTTGAAAATTCCCTGGTTCCCGCCGGTTGTGCCGCCTCCGGTTTGTGTTCCTGGAAGATCGAACCCGCCGCCGCTGCCCGTTTGCGAACTTTGGCTAATCACGCCGGGAGCCAGCTGCGCGAGCTTGAAGACATCGCGTCCGAACGACGGCATATTTTGCACTTGGTTGGCGCTGATCGTGCCGCTGATGTTCGCCGTCGCCGTATCAATCGGCGGGGTGGCATTGGTCACGGTCACCGTCTGCTCAACTTTTCCAAGTTCCAGTTGCACGTTGAGCGCATTCGCCTGCTCCGGGATGATGCGGATATTTTGCAGAGCCTTCTGCTTGAATCCGCTGGCTTCCACTGTGAGTTGGTAATTAGCGGGCGGCAGCGCGTCAAAGTGGTAAGTGCCGGTCGCGTCGGTCGTGGCCACCATCTTTTGTCCCGTGGCTGGATTGATGAGTGTTGCGGTAGCGCCGGGGACTACAGCGCCCGAAGGATCTGTGACCGATCCATGGAGCGAAGCGCGGTATTGCGCCTGCGCGCTCGGAATCAGGAGAAGGAAACCACAAGACAGGAACAGGACTGCCAAATGCAAGGCACGCAAGCGTGACATTTTCTGCCTCCAGTCCACGCGTCGTTAGTTGTTCTTGATTCGAACTCCACGATGGGTGGCGCTTTTCGATCTATGGCAACACGAGAAATCGGTTAAACGATTAACCACGCGAAACTTGAATCTTTATCACCGCCGTTAGACCACTGTCAAGACTGCGCCAATCCGCGCCCGTTCGAGCCGCAAGAACACAGCTGTGCGCGTCATCGCGGAAATGGGATGAAAGTTCGCGCCGCTGACGCGATGCCGCGCACAAGGAGCTCAGAGTTGACTGTGGGGTGCAGGCCGAAAGGAAAAGACTTGGCAGCGCCGCTCCTGCCGATTTGCTTGGTGAAAAACTATAGCCAATGTAGCGCCTCGCTCCCAATTTGTCAAGCAGGATGTTGTCACGATTTGTGACATTCAGTTCCAGAATGGAACTAACCAGAAACTAGTCGATTTCCACAAAGCTGTCCACAATCTCAGCACCTTGATCGTTGGCAACGCGCTGGGCGGCGCGCTCGACTTGCTGCATTAAGCCGGTCAAGTAGTCGCGCGATCCGGAGATCGCGGCGACGCCGATGGTCGCGCGCTGCCATAGATCCGTCTGTTCCATTTCGGCAACGGAAACGTTGAAGCCGGAGCGAAGCTTGTCTTTCAGGCTGCGCAGAACCTGGCGCTTGTCTTTGAGCGAGTGTGCGTGCTCGATGCGGAGTTCGAGAGTGAGGACGGCGAGGGGCACGATCGCAGTTTAGATCAGGCGCTACCACTAGATCAGGTCAGTACCATCCCCATTGAGGTGTTTGGACGCAGCAAACGGCGATGTCACCCGTCGGTACTAGGAACGGTACTACGTCCCAACCCTACTGGATCTTACAGATCCATGCGGCGCCCGAGGGACATGCTTGCAGAATGATAACGCGCTAAGACTCGCTGAAGTCGATCATCACCGGCGCAGTCCGGAACCCGCGCGTTTTGATTCCCACGTACACCAAGCCGATTGCGAACCAAATTCCGCCGACGGTCTTCGCCAGTCCGTTAAGGTTCCACCAGATCAGTCCGCAGAAGGCGAAGCCGATGAGCGGCAGGGCGATGTCTGCGAGCACGCGTTTGCGGTAGCCCGGCTGGCCGATCACGGCGAACTGCCAGAACGTGGCGAAGTTCACGCCCATGAACGCTAGGAAGGCGCCGAAATTGAGCAGCTCACCGGCGTGCTCGTAGGCGTTGCCGACGGAATTCAAAAGGACAGCGCCGACGAACGTCAGCACGCCGATGATGAGAACGTTGTACGTCGGCGTGCTGCTTCCCGGACTGAGATAGCCGAAGACGCGGCGCGGCAGCACGTTGTCGCGTCCCATGCCGAAGAGCAAGCGCGCAGCGCCGAGGCCTCCGGTTAGGCCGCTGCCGAAGGCGGCGAGCACCAGGATCACCGCCATGGCATTAAAGAGCACAACGCCGCCGACTCGCTGACAGATGTCCATGAACGCCGTTTCCAAATTGGGAAACGCATGCCAGTTCGGCCAGACCCGCTGTCCGAGATAGACTTCGAATCCGCCGAAGATGCCGGTGAAGAGGCAGACGAGCACGGTCGCCAGCAGCACGTTGCGTTTTGGGTTCTCGACGTCTTCGGCCAAGGTAGTCACGCCATCGAAACCAATGTAAGTGAGCGCCGCGAAGGACGTCGCCGTGAGGATCGTCGGCAGATGAAACGTTTTGGGATCGTAAAAAGGCAGAGTCGAGAAAAGTCCCGCCGTTCCTTGCGTGCCCAGCAGGTACTTGATCGCGAGCACGATGAACGCGATCACGACACCGCACATCGCGATCAGCAGAATTTTGTTGGCGCGCGCGGAAGAGCGAATCCCGCGCAGGTTCAAAATGGTAATGATCCCAGCGATGATCGCCGCCCACACCGCGAATGGCACGCGATGCAGGTAGCGCGCATGCAGCGCCGTCGCGATCCAGACGGTATTGATCAGCGGTTGGAGCAAGTAGTCGAGGAACATTGCCCATCCGGCAAGGAATCCCAAATGGGGATTCAGCCCGCGTCCGACATAGGTGTACGCCGAGCCCGCCGAGGGATACAGCGCCGCCATGCGGCCGTAGCTGACGGCTGTAATCATCATGGCGAACATCGCGATCAGGATGATCGTGGCGAAGTGTCCGTCCGAGAGTTTCTGAGCCACGCCAAAGAGCGGAACCGGCGCAATCGGTTGAATGAGGACGATTCCGTAAAAGACGAGGTCCCAAAGCGTGAGTACGCGACGCAGGTGCGGCGCGGTGGTACCGGAGGCAATTTGCACTGGAGCGGATTCAGACATGGAAGGGAAAGCTGAGTATTGATACGTTTTAATACAGCGTCGCCGGGAAAGCCATCAAAACCGGGCGGACTAATTCTTAACAAAAACAGCTAGCAGCTAGTAGCTAGTCGCTCGAAGCTGGTTTTCGCTGCTTTTCTGCGTCAAATTCCCCCGCGTAAGCATCGGAAGCATGTCATCCTAGTGCACTCATGGCCACCGTCGCCGTTCCATTGAAGTCCAAACCGCCCACGATGCAAGTGCTCAAAGGCGCCTTGCCGGAAATTTGGGAATTGGTGCGTCCGCGCAGGGGACTCATGGCGATCGGACTCGGGTTGATGGCGATCAATCGTGTCGCCGGCCTTGTGCTGCCGGCTTCGACCAAGTTCCTCGTCGATGACGTCATCATCAAGAAGCACCTTGGCGATCTGCGCACGATCATCCTCGCCGTGGTCACGGCGACCATCATTCAGGGCGTGACCTCGTTTGCGCTCACTCAGCTTTTGTCGAAGGCGGCACAGAGGCTGATCGCGGACCTGCGGCGGCAGATCCAGGAGCATGTGGGACGCCTGCCGATTGCCTATTACGACTCGACCAAAACGGGAACGATGGTGGCGCGCATTTTGTCGGACGTGGAAGGAGTGCGCAACCTGATCGGCACCGGGCTGGTGGATTTTCTTGGCGGCGTGCTCACGGCGGTGCTCGCGTTTGTCATTCTCATTCGCATCAGCGTGAGCATGACGACCGTCGCTTTCGTCTGCATTGCGCTGTTTTCGCTGGCACTGAAGAAGGCGTTTGGCACGATTCGTCCAATCTTCCGCGAGCGCAGCAAAATCTATGCTGACGTCAGCGGACGCCTCACCGAGTCGCTCGGCGGTGTGCGCGTGATCAAGGGCTATCATGCCGAGGATCGCGAACATCAGGTCTTCTCCTCGGGCGTGCAGCGGTTGCTCGATAACGTGCTGCGCACGCTCACCGCGACGTCGGTGATGAGCTTATCCTCGACGGTGCTGCTGGGCATGGTCGGCGCCGTGGTCATGTATCTGGGCGCGAAGCAGATCATTGCCGGCACGCTCACGCTCGGCGGATTTTTTACTTACACGATGTTCATGGGATTCCTGATTGCGCCGGTGCTGCAGGTGGTGAATATCGGCACGCAGATCACGGAGGCACTCGCGGGACTCGAGCGCGTGCGCGAAGTGCTGAACGAGAATCCCGAAGACGTCGATCCGCAGCGCACGGTGGAATTTTCCGAGATCGTTGGCAATGTCGAGTTTGAGAATGTCAGCTTCGCCTATGAGCAAGGCAAAGAGGTTCTGCACGAAATTTCGTTCCGCTCGTCGCCGGGAACAGTCACCGCTCTGGTCGGGCCATCGGGCTCAGGCAAATCGACGATCATCGGTTTAATTTCGGCGTTCTACAAACCGCAGAGTGGACGCATTCTGGTTGACGCCGTTGATTTGAATTCCGTGCGCCTCGACTCCTATCGCACGAAGCTGGGCGTGGTTCTGCAGGAATCCTTTCTGTTCGACGGCACCATTCGCGAGAATGTCGCTTTCTCGCGCCCTTGGGCGAGCGAAGAAGAGATTCTCCGCGCCTGCCGCATCGCGCGTGTGGATGAATTCGCCGAGCGTTTCGCTAATCGCTACGACACGATCGTCGGCGAACGCGGCGTCAAGCTTTCCGGCGGACAGCGCCAGCGCATCTCGATTGCGCGCGCGATCCTCGCTGATCCGCGCATTCTGATTCTTGACGAGGCGACCTCCAGCCTCGACTCCGAGTCGGAGGCGCTCATCCAGGAAGGTCTCGGCTACCTGATGCGCGGACGCACAACCTTCGTGATCGCCCACCGCCTAAGCACGATCCGCCGCGCCGATCAGATCCTGGTTGTCGAAGAAGGCGAGATCATCGAGCGCGGCACCCACGAACAGCTCTACGACCGAGGCGGCCGCTATTTCGAGCTCTACACGAAGCAGCACGGCCTAGAGAAGAATTTGTTTCTCGCTCCCGGCGAGGGAGACAGTGTGGAAAAAGCGGCGATTAGCGATTAGCGATTAGCCTGCAACAGAGGCCTCGTTTCTGGAAGTGCTATTTCCGGCATCACCGTGGCAGTGGCGTGCTTTGTTACTCGCGCTCGGGTGATTTATATGTTTGAAACAGATATCGACGGAACCGCAGAACATACCGGCAGTTTGTTTTATCTCTCTGTTCCCTGTTTTTGGCTCCGTGAGCTATGGCTTGCTCACGCAGCGCGGCAGTGGCAGGTGATAGAAGCGACAATCGAGTCCTCACATCGTAGTCTGGGAGGATCCAGAGAAACCATCCGGCTTGAAGTCTGGTACTCCTATCATTTTCAGGGCCAGTACTATTCGGGTCGTCTGGTCCGAGACTCATGTTTTTCTTATGGCAGTGTGAATCGCGCGATCGCGCGATACAAAGGTGGGACGAGGGCTTACATTCACGTTGATCCCCACAACCCTGCGCGTTCGTACTTGCCATCCGGCATGGGTTGGCTTGAGCCGCTGCTCATGGTGTTTGTTTCATTCGGGAGCGTGGCCTTGATCGTTGCCATCGTGCTGGCTGGCATCCTGTCGGCGGTCGGATCGAAGTTCAAGTAGCCGTTAGTTGCTAGTCGCTAATCGTTGCATTTCGGGCTCCGCTCTCCACGCTCGGAACACGAAGAGCGCCGTCAACAGGAACAGGACGCCGCCCGCGCAGTCCAGCACCACATCGCGCGGCGTTCCGGTGCGCGTGGGATCGAAGCTCTGGTGCCATTCGTCGAGCATCGCTGTGAGCAGGGTCACGCACAGCGCCAGCGCCGAACAGCGAAGACGAAATCTCGCCATCGTTTCTGACGTGTTGTGGGACAGGGTGTGGAACCAGGCGCGGAAGAATACCAGACAGAGCACGCCGTAACCGGTGAAGTGGCCGACTTTTCTGAGCACGTGATTCAGCCGAATCAGCGCATGTCCCGAAATGGGAATATGCAGCCAGTGTGCTAACTGCCATAGCCAGCCGCCGGTCACATCCGACGACAGGCCGAAGGACTCGAACGCGATGATTCCCAGCCAGACGAGGGCCGGCAGCCAATAAAAAACGCGGGCGTGAGGCTTCAACGGCGTGCTACTCCAACCTGTAATTCGGAGCTTCGCGAGTGATGATCACGTCGTGGACATGGCTCTCACGCAGTCCCGGACCGCTGATGCGGACGAAGCGGGCTTTCTGCTGGAGTTCGGGAATCGTGGAGCAGCCGACGTATCCCATCCCGGAACGCAGGCCGCCGACGAGTTGCAGAACCATGTGCGAGAGCATGCCGCGATAGGGCACGCGTCCCTCGATGCCTTCGGGCACGAGCTTGGCCAGGCGATTCTGATTGCCATTCTCCATCAGCTCGGCGGCCGGTGCATCTTCGTCATTGGTTTGGAAGTAACGCTCGCTCGAACCTTGCGCCATCGCCGCGAGCGATCCCATTCCGCGGTAAGTTTTGAACGAGCGGCCTTGATAGAGAATCGTTTCTCCCGGACTTTCTTCGACGCCGGCAAAGAGCGAGCCGATCATGACGGAACTTGCGCCGGCGGCAATGGCCTTGGTGATGTCGCCCGAGTACTTGATCCCACCGTCGGCGATGATCGGCACCCCGGAATCTTTGGCTGCGCGAGAAGCTTCGGCGATAGCGAAAATTTGGGGCACGCCGGCGCCGGTCACAATTCGTGTCGTGCAGATCGACCCTGGACCGATGCCGACCTTCACCGCATCGACTCCGGCTTTGATCAGCGCGCACGCGCCGTCGAATGTCCCGACGTTGCCGGCGAGCAGATCGACTTCGGGCAGCTTGCTCTTGACTTCCTTCACTGCCTCAAGGACGCGCGTGCTGTGTCCGTGCGCGCTGTCGATCGCAAGCACATCGACTTTGTAGCGGGCCATCTCCTGCGCGCGTTCGAGGAAGTCGCCGGTTGCGCCAATCGCGGCGCCAACGCGGAGGCGTCCTTGGCTGTCCTTCGCGGCGTTCGGATATTTGAGCTTCTTCTGGATGTCTTTGACCGTGATCAGGCCTTTGAGCGTCTGCTTGTCGTCGACGACAAGCAGCTTCTCGACGCGATGCTTGTGCAGAATCTGTTCGGCTTCTTCGAGCGTGGTGCCCACGGGCACGGTGATGAGATTTTCTTTGGTCATCACCTTCGAAACAGGAATGTCGGTGCGTGTCTCAAAGCGCAGGTCGCGGTTGGTGAGAATGCCGACTAATTTTTTGTTATTTGTGACCGGCACGCCGGAGATTTTGAATTTGCGCATCACTTCGAGCGCATCGGAAATTTTGGCGTCCGGCGAGATCGTAACGGGATCGACGATCATCCCGCTCTCCGAGCGTTTGACTTTGTCCACTTCGCCGGCCTGCTGCTCGATCGTCAGATTGCGGTGCACGATGCCGATGCCGCCCTGCTGCGCGATCGCAATCGCGAGACGCGACTCGGTCACCGTGTCCATCGCCGCGCTGATGATTGGGATATTCAGCGTGATGTTGCGCGAGAGCCGCGTCTGCGTGCTCGCCTGCGCGGGGACCACATCGGAGTGCGCGGGCAGAAGGAGGACATCGTCGAAGGTAAGCGCTTCAGGGACGGGAAAGTGGATCATTCGTGTCTATTGTAATGTGTCATTCCGAGTCCGCCACGGCGGACGAGGAATCCCGACCCTCACGATTGCCTAAAGGGTAGAGATTCCTTGGTCCGCTGCGCGGACTCGGAATGACAAAGGCACGTCTGGGATAGACGAAGTGGATCACCACCGCGATCCCGGCCAGGACCACAAAGATGAACCAGCTCCCTTCCGGGCCGACGGTGCCGCCGGTGATCCAAGCTGGCCCGGAAAATCTGGCGGTTAGCAGATGCTGAGGCGAGACGAGTCCGCTGTCTGGTACTCCGTACAGGAAGCTCTCCGAGTAGTCCCACAAAAAATGAAAGCCGATCGCCCAGTAGAGGCTGCCAGTTCGCCAAATGGAAAAGCAGAGCATCAGTCCGAAGGCCACAACCGCGACGATCCCAGAAATCGCCTCGCCGTTGTTGTTCAAATGGGCGGCAGCAAAGACGATTGAGAGCACGACCGCCGCTGGCCAGAAGCGAATGCCTTCGGCCAGCGTGTACAGCGCGTATCCGCGAAAGAAAATTTCTTCAAACAGCGCAACCTCGAAAAGAAACGAGAGCGCGTTCAGCACAGCGGCTACTGCCAAGGCCGATCCGTGCATGTAGTCTTTGCCGAATGAGAAGTGATGCGCGGCTCGCAGTCCGATCAGCATCAGCGTGAGCGAGAGCCATCCGATGAGCGCGCCGACGACGAAGTGCCCGGGCCAGCGTCGGTCGGAAAGTCCGTAAGACCAGGGCGAGCGGCCTTCGAGTTTTCCCATGAGGGCAGTGCTGCCGAGAACGGCGAGGACTAGAGCGATTTTGGAAAGATCACCGTAAGTCTCTTTGGAAACGCTGTGCTCGACCGCATGCAGGATGACGAGCAGCACGAAAGCGGTCGCGAGAGTAATGGCGAACCAGGCCAAGAGGCGCCATCCCGCGCGGATGCCGTGGTCGTTGAAGAAGACGGGATTGGGCGGACTCGGCTGAGGCAGCTCGCGGTCAGCTTCCGGTGGAGCAGCGGGATTTTCGGGTTCGGGCAAGTGCGTTTTCTGAGGAGCTTTAGGGAAGGGCACGACTTTACAGGCTGCGGAAAAATGCTGATGTTCCCGGTATTTCTCCCCAGAATCCAGTTTTGCGGCGATTCCTGCCCTTTTCGGCTGCTTTTTTGTTTCCGCAAGTTCCATATTGGAACTTGCAGAGACACTACCCCCTTGGTACTACCGCGCTGGCAACAGCGACACCGCTCGGCGCAGGTTGTAGGTCGCCGCCGCCAACTGAAACATCCATTGCACGCGCCGCAAGCCGCGGAATT
>DASTJH010000010.1:0-36604 GCA_035716645.1 Terriglobales bacterium
GGCGCCGAGAGCCATGCGAATCCCAATTTCGCGGACGCGGCGACTGACTCCGTACGAAACCATTCCATAAATGCCCAGCGACGCGAGCAGAAGAGCAAGCGCGCCAAGCATTAACGAGAATACCGACACCACCCGAGCCGGCTTGCGCCAGAACTCCAAGGTTTCGGATAACGGGCCAATCGTGACATTCAGCGCCGGGTCCAGACTTCCCATAATGGTCTCGACCTGTTTACCAATCACTGGATTTGCCGCCATGCTGTGAAGCATCACGCTGAGGCCTCGTGCCTCCGTGGTGAAAGATTTTTGAAACCTTTCTCTCCTTTCCGATGTATCTAGGGACTGGAGGAGCATCGCCGTCTATGAAATCGCGCATCGTCCGGTCTAGGTTTGTACTGCTTTCCTGGTGTGTTGCCCTTCTTCTCGTCTCACCTGCGGCCTCGCAGTCCATCAGCAACGGCATCTTTCATCTGAAGCCGTTGCGGCCTGTGGCGGAGCTGCGTCAGGAGGCGCTGCGGGCTACGCCTCCGCACGAAACTGGCGACTTTCGCAAGCCCGATCTGGTCGAGCTGGTAAAGCTCGATCCGACGATTAAGCTCGATATCCGATACGCCACGACGAGAAACTTTCTTAGCACGCCAATGTACACCGAGGCGCGAGCATTCATGCAGCGTTCGGCTGCGGAAGCCCTGGTGCAGGCGAATCATGAGCTGCACGCGCAAGGATATGGACTGATCATTCACGACGCGTATCGTCCCTGGTACGTGACGAAGATGTTCTGGGATGCGACGCCCAACGACAAGAAGATCTTTGTCGCCGACCCCGCTCAAGGATCGAAGCACAATCGCGGCTGCGCCGTCGATCTGAGCCTTTATTCACTTGCGACAGGCAAGGAGGTCGTGATGCCCAGTGTCTATGACGAGATGACGCCGCGGGCCTTCGCCGATTATCCCGGTGGGACCGATGCCGAGCGCGAGCGCCGGGGCATCCTGCGCAAAGCCATGGAGAGCCAGGGATTCACGGTGTATCCGCAGGAATGGTGGCACTTCGATTACAAAGACTGGCAGCAATACCCGATTATGAATGTGCGCTTCGAGGATTTGGCGGGAAGTGGCAAGGCGAGAGCCAAGTCCGGCAGATAGCAGCAATTTGTCATCCTGAGCGCAGCGAAGGACCTTGCGTTCCGTAGCCTTTAAGAAAAAGCAACCACAAGGTCCTTCACTCCGGCGCAAAAACCGCGCCTCAGTTCAGGATTACAACGTTGAAATATAAGTCGAGTATGAGTGCAGGAGACGATTACCGCAGGGCCAAGGACCCGAACGCTGCGCCAGCCCACACCACAAAGATGATCGAGTTCAGCGCGATGCGGAACCATGCGCTGTCGAACAAGTGGTTGTATTTTGCGTCGAACATGTCGTTTTCTCCCTTCGCAATCTATAGACGATTTGATTGGCCGGCCGTTAGTTGATATACGCAGAAAAATGTAAGTTGGTTCCATAATGGAACGAGACGTTTTTCTTTCAGGAGTTGCTAACCGTTTTGGGATTCCATCGTCGCGGGAGGGCAGGTCACAGGGACTGGGGACAGGTTACCGGGAGCAATTTACAGTTGGTCAGTTTTTACCTGTTCCCTACAACCTGTTACCTGTAACCTGTCATTAAACACATGCGCAAAATCATTCTTCTTTTTGTAGCCGTTTTGGTGCTTGTGCTGGCAGGCTTCGTGGTCACTAGCCTCTACCACTATCCCAAAGCGCAGATCACCGCGGCCACGCACCAGCCCGCACCGGACTTCACGCTTTTCGACGCTACAGGCTCGCCATTTCACCTCGCGGACCAGCGCGGTCACAAAGTTGTTCTGTATTTCTATCGCGGATACTGGTGACCGTTCTGCATGAAGCAACTGCGCGAGTTCGCGCAGCAGAAAACGGATTTTGACGCGGTGAACGCACGAGTGGTCGCTGTCAGCGTCGATGACGAGGCGCACGCGCGCAAGGTGTGGGACGAGGTCGCGCATCGCAACGTGACGATCCTCAGCGATCCGGGAGCAAAGGTAATCCGAGAGTACGGCCTGCTACACCCGAAGGGGCACGCTGATGAAGACATCGCGTTACGCACCACGCTGGTACTCGATGAGAATGGCCGTGAGATCTATCGCAAGGTCAGCAGCTCCGTACCGGATATTCGCACGCCGCAGGAAGTATTAGCGGCGCTGAAAACCAGCGACTAGCCGCCTTTCACTAGCTCCTCGACCAATGAGTATGGATCGCGGCGGTGCTCGGCGATTTCACGTGCGTAATGGGTTAGCATCTCGGAATTCAACTGCTCGCGCATCATACGGTCGAGGAGCGCTTTGCGCAGCATTTCGATCAGCCGTTCGCGCCAGTTGCTGATCTTCTTTTTGAGGAGCAGGTCTTTGCCGCCGAGGTACTGTTGATAGGCGGCGATGGCTTTTCCCAAATCGGAAATTCCAGTCCCATCAGTCGCAACGGTCTTAACGATCGGCGGCATCCAGTCATCGCGGCGGATGGAGAGCGTCTGCATGGCGCGAATCTCGCGTTCCACGCGCTCGGCGCCTTCGCGGTCGCTTTTGTTGATGACGAAAATGTCGGCGATTTCCATGATGCCAGCTTTGATCGTCTGCACGTCGTCTCCCATTCCGGGAACGAGGATCACGACGGTGATATCGGCGAGGCGAACGATGTCGATCTCGTCCTGGCCGACGCCCACGGTTTCGACCATCACGATGTCGCGGCCGGCAGCGTCAAGCAGGGTAGCCACATCGGCGGTGGCTGGCGCCAGGCCGCCAAGAAAGCCGCGCGTCGCCATGCTGCGGATGTAGATGCCGCTGTCGGCATGGTGGGCCTGCATGCGAATGCGGTCGCCGAGGATGGCTCCGCCGGTGTAAGGGCTTGTGGGATCGACGGCGACGATGCCGATCGTCTTCTCCTGCTTGCGATACTCGCGCGCAAGCTGATCGACGAGCGTGCTCTTGCCCGCTCCCGGTGAGCCGGTCATGCCGATCACGGTAGCGCGTCCGCTGTACGGAAAAAGCGCCTGCATCAGCCGCGAAGACTCGCGCGAGCCGTCTTCAATCGCGCTGATCGCCCGCGCCAGCGCCCGAATGTCGCCCGAGCGGATGCGCTCGACGAAAGAGCCGAGCGCGCTGGTGTTCCCGATTTGGGAAGAAGTCGTCAAAAATCTATTTCACCACGGAGGCACGGAGGACACAGAGAAAAGCAACGTCCAAAAACTTAACACGGATTGCACGGATTACCACGGATCGGACGGATGAATCTTGAGAAAGTGCATCGTTAGAATCATTGATCTGCGTAGCCAATAACAAGGACTCCAAGTGCAAAGCAGAACAAGCCAGCGATTGGGGGGTATCCGTCCGATCCGTGGTAATCCGTGTTGAGGTTTTAGCTTCGCAGCTTAGGGGTTTAGCAGCTTAGAAGCTGCTTCTTTAGTAGCTTTTTAGCAACTGCCTGGAAATCACGAGCCTCTGGATCTCGCTGGTGCCTTCGCCTATGGTGCACAGCTTCACGTCGCGATAATACTTTTCTGCCGGATAATCTTTGATGAAGCCGTAGCCTCCGTGAATCTGCACGCCTTCGTTGGCGCAGCGCACTGCGACTTCGCTGGCGTAGAGCTTGGCCATCGATGACTCCTGCGTGGTCTTCAGGCCGGCATCTTTCATCGAGGCGGCGCGGAAGGTGAGCAGGCGCGCGGCATCGATCTCGGTGGCCATGTCGGCGAGCTTCCACTGGATCGCCTGGAATTCGCCAATGGCTTTGCCGAACTGCTTGCGTTCTTTGGAGTACTTGAGTGCCGCTTCAAACGCGCCTTGCGCGATGCCAAGCGAAAGCGCGGCAATCGAGATGCGTCCGCCATCGAGTACGCGCATTGCGTCGATGAAGCCGTCACCTTCTTTGCCCAGCAGGTTTTCGGCGGGGACGAGGCAGTCTTCAAAGATCAGCTCGGCGGTGTCGCTCGCGCGCAGGCCGAGCTTGTTTTCTTTTTTGCCGGGACGGAAACCTTTGGCGCCTTTGTCAACGACAAAAGCGGAGAGTCCATGTGTGCCCGTGGTGCGATCCGTGACAGCGATGATCACGGCACAGTCGGCGTAATGTCCGTTGGTGATGAAGGTCTTGGTTCCGTTGAGAATCCAGTGCTTGCCTTTGCGGACGGCCGTCATGCGCGCACTGCCGGCGTCGGAGCCAGAGCCGGGCTCGGTGAGTCCCCATGCGCCGATAAACTCGCCCGATGCCAATTTGGGAATGTACTTGCGCCGCTGATCTTCGTTGCCGGCGAGAAAGATGTGATTGGTGCAAAGCGAGTTGTGCGCGGCAACGATGATGCCGACCGAGCCATCGACGCGCGAGAGCTCTTCGACCGCGATTACGTACTCGACGTAGCCAAGATCGGCGCCACCATACTCAGTGGGGATTACCGCGCCCATGATGCCCATCTTGCCAAGTTCCTTGATCGTCGCGAGAGGGAACTCGGATCGCTCGTCCCATTCGAGGACATGCGGACGCACCTCGCGTTCGGCGAACTCGCGAACGGAGCGTTTGAGCTGCTCTTGTTCTTCGGTGAATTGGAAGTCCATAGGTCCTAGATTGAAGACGTTCGTCCCAGAGCGAAAGGCTGTGAGGCAAAACAGATGAGGATAACAGGCGAGCGGAGCCGTGGCTAATTCGACGATCCTAAGTTAGTGGGCGTCCTTCCACTCTTCGTACCAGGCCATCTGGATGGCTTCGAGCTTGCTCTCGTTAGAGGCTCCAGGATCGCCCTTGAAGGTAGGTAGTTCGGTGATGTAGCGATGCAACTGCGTGAAGCGGACGGTGAGCGGATCGATGTCCGGGAACTTCTCGGCAAGCAGGATGCCGATGTCTTCGGCGTCTGCCCAGGTCAGATCTTCAGGCATTCAGAGAACTCCTCTTGGATAAGTGTCGCGTGAGGCTGCGAAACGCAAGGTCCTTCGCGCCAAAACCAGGCGCTCAGGATGACAAGACTATTGTGTATCGCTAATCTTTGGGCGCATGGCCTTCAGAGACGTAGTTCCGGTTCCATTCTGGGACTTCGACGACGATCTCGCCGGGCTTCTCGATCACTGCCTGACATCCCAGGCGCGAGTGGAGCGTTAGGCCGGCGGCCATGTCGAGACGGTCGGCTTCGTCGTCGTCCATTTCGGAGAGCAGTTCTTCGCCTTTTTGGACGACCACGTGGCACGTAGTGCAGGCGCAGTTTCCGCCGCAGGCGTGGTCGAGGAAGATGTCGTTGTTCAGGGCGACATCGAGTATCGACTGCGGCTTGCCATGATCGCCATAGGGCAGTTGTCCGCTCTCGAACTCGACGGTCTTGTTGGCCGGTTGAAAGGTGACGCGAATCGTGTTGGGCCCCGGCGCTTCGGCAATCGCCGTGCCGCCGCTCTCTGTTTTCGTATGCTCTGCCATAGAAATATGCCTTCTACCTCAATGCTTGTGTTCGAATTCTGCCGGAGCGATCGGATGCGGCGCGGTGGGGCCTTCTCCCATTTCGGAACCGGCATCGTGCATGGTTTTGCCTTTGACCGCTTGAGATACGGCCGAATCCATCATCATCTCCGCCAGCCGCATCGTGCCCTGGTTGAGAGCGTCGATGGCGGAGCGGATCTTCTTGTAGTCTTCGCCGGCTTTGACTTCGTTCAACTCCGTTTCAAGACGCTGGACGCTCGATCGTTCGCCCGCGCTGAGCATTTGCCATGCTGGATTCTTGCGGCCTTTCTCCAGTGCCAGCAAGATGTTCTCGGCTTCGACCCGCGCTTCGATCACCTGGCGTTTGCGCAGATCCTCCTGCGCGTAGTCGAAGGAGTCGATGATCATCTGCTCGACCTGGTCGTCCGTGAGGCCGTACGTGGGCTTGACTTCGATTTGCGCTTCCTTGCCGCTGCGCTGCTCGCGCGCGCTTACGTGCAGGATGCCGTTCGCGTCGATCAGGAACTTGACTTCGATGCGCGGCATGCCGGCGGCCATGGGAGGAATGCCTTTCAGATCGAACCGTGCGAGCGAGCGGCAGTCGGAGGCAAGTTCGCGCTCACCTTGCAGTACATGAATGGCAACGTTGGTCTGGCCTTCGACGGCAGTCGTGAAGTGCTCGGTGGCAGAAGCGGGAATCGTCGAGTTGCGGTGGATGATCTTTGCCACCACACCGCCCATGGCTTCTATACCAAGCGAGAGCGGCGTTACGTCGAGCAGCAGCATGTCTTCGGTCGCTTTTGAGCCGCCGGCGAGTATATGTGCCTGCACGGCAGCTCCGAGCGCGACGACCTCGTCAGGATTGAGCTCGACATGCGGATCGCGCCGGAAGAGTTCCTTCACCAGCGCGCGAACTCGCGGAATGCGCGTGGAGCCGCCGACGAGGACGACCTCCTCGATGTCCTCAGGCTTGACCTTGGCATCGGCGAGCGCCTGCTTGCAGGGAGCGATCGTCTTCTGGATGATCGGTTCGATCAACTGCTCGAACTGCGCACGCGTGATCTCGCGCTGATAACGCTTGCCTTCGGGCAGGTCGACATCGAGCTTGGCCGTCTCGTTCGAAGAGAGCGCAATCTTGGCGTCAATCACCGCTTTGCGGATCGCCTGCACGGCTTCGGCGTTTCCGCCCAGGTTCAGCTTGAGATCACCAGCGATGTCGTCGAGCGCGATGGCGATCAGGAGATTGTCGATGTCGTCCCCGCCCAAGTGCGTGTCGCCATTCGTCGCCATCACTTCGAAGATGCCTTCGTGCAGCTTGAGAATCGAGATATCGAATGTGCCGCCGCCAAGGTCATAAACGGCGACGATGCCCTCTTTGTTCTTATCGAGGCCATAGGCGAGCGCCGCGGCGGTTGGCTCGTTGACGAGGCGGAGAACGTCGAGCCCGGCAATGCGTCCGGCGTCTTTCGTGGCTTGCCGCTGCGCATCATTGAAGTAGGCGGGTACGGTGATGACCGCTTTCGTGACCGACGAGCCGAAGTAGCGTTCGGCGTTACGTTTGAGTTGCAGAAGGATGTAAGCCGAAATCTCGGGAGGCGTGAACGTTCGGTCGCCAAGGCGAATGCGCAACACCTCGCCTTCGGAGGTTTCGTCGACCCGGAATGGGAAGAGCTTGAGCTCGTCCTGCACGTCTTCGACGCCGCGTCCCATGAGGCGCTTGACGGAGTAGATCGCACGATCCGGAGTTTCAATCAGGGACTTGCGCGCACGGTTGCCGATCATCATGCGCTCGTCGGGCGTAAGCGCGGCGATCGAGGGGACAAGGTTCGCTCCATCTTCCCCGGGGATCACCACAGGAGCGTCGCCTTCCATGTACGCGACCAGAGAGTTGGTCGTGCCTAAATCGATTCCGACTATGCGTTCTTGGGGCATGGGTTTCTTCTTTGTCATTCCGAACGGAGTGAGGAATCCCTATCCTCAGGGTGACTGCTCGGGGTAGGGATTCCTCGCTCCGCTCGGAATGACAGCCTAGAGAGCTTCATTTACATCCCGTACCAAATTCCTCACGTACGACTGCCGATTCAGCAGATCGACCATCTTGTCGCGGACGACGATTCGCCGTGAATCTCCCTCTGGCACGCCAGAGGCAATCGCTTTGTCCCATTCGTTCCAAAGTTTGTGCAGTTCGTTCGTCGATTCGCCGAGCATGGTTTCAAATCGGGACTTAGCTGCTTCGAGGTCTTTGACGACCTGCTCATCACGTTCGCCCATCTTCCTGTTCATGCGCATCTCTTCGAGCTGCATATTCAGATCGAAGACTTCTTCCAGAAGATCGGGAGGGACGACTTGCTTTTTCTCTTTGCCTTGCGCGCGGGCCTGATCCGTAGCTGCACGCGACTGCTCTTCGAGCTTCACGCCTTCGAGTTCGAGCAAGTACTCAGTGCGGGCAATCGGGTCGCGCAGCGCGCGATAGGCGTCGTTCAGGACTGAGCTTTGTTCCGTGCTCCAGCGCTGCTCATCGGCAGAAGCTCGGGCGAAGAGGTCGGGATGTAGCTTGCGGCTGAGCCGGTAAAACTCTCTTTCCAGGGCGTCAAGATCAATGTTTAACTTTCGTTCTAAACCGAAGAAGCTGAAGTAATCGGCTTCGGATGGCGGCTGAATTTTGCGGCAATGCGGACAGAACTGCGCTGCCTTGTCGATCTCCTGCTCGCAGGACCAGCAGGTCTGGGGGAGGAGCGTTTCCGGATTGGGAACGACTGGGTACATTGTCAAAAAATCGTTTCACCACGGAGACACAGAGTCACAGAGAGAGGCAAAGAAAAATGAGCATTGGCTTTTCTCTGTGTCTCCGTGTCTCTGTGGTGAAGAAACTCACGCGGAGAACGAAGAACCGCAGCCGCACGATTTGGACGAGTTGGGATTGATGAAGTGGAAGCCTTGCTTCATCAGCGAATCTTCCCAATCCAGGACCATGCCGTTCAGGTAGATGAACGACTTGGGATCGACGAAGAGCCGCACGCCGTCGAACTCGTACACGCGATCGCGTTCGCGCGGCTTGGAGTCGAAGCGGATCTGGTAGCTCAATCCAGAACAGCCGCCGCCGGAGACGCCGAGACGCAGTCCGCCCTGTTCAGGCGACACGTTCTCTTTGACCATCGCCGCACGAATTCTTTCAAGCGCGCGCTGAGTGACCTGAACGCCTTTGGCGTTGCCGGCATTCTCGGCGGTGAGGACTTGCGTGTCCGTGATGACGTCCATGTTCGTGTCCCGACGACGTTATGCCTTTGCCTGCTCCGCCACAGTTTCCGTCGTGACTCCCTGCTTCTTCTTCCAGTCGCCGATGGCTGCGCGGATCGCGTCCTCGGCCAACACCGAGCAGTGGATCTTTACCGGCGGCAGCGAGAGCTCGCGCACGATGTCGGTGTTTTTGATCGTGAGCGCCTCGTCGACGGTCTTGCCCTTCACCCACTCCGTCGCGAGCGAGGACGAAGCAATGGCCGAGCCGCAGCCGAAGGTCTTGAACTTGGCATCTTCGATGACCTGCGTCTCCGGATTCACTTTGATCTGCAGGCGCATTACGTCGCCGCACTCCGGCGCGCCCACCAGCCCGGTACCGACCTGGCCGCTGCCCTTGTCGAGCGTGCCCACGTTGCGAGGATTGTTGTAGTGGTCGATTACTTTATTGCTGTATGCCATGAGATTCTCTTTCTCCTGAACTTAGTCGCGGTTATCTATTTCGCGATTTGGTGATTTCGCGATTTCGCGATTGCAAATCACGAAATCGCGAAATCGAACATTCTTCTTCAGTGTCCTTCCGCGGCCCACTGGATCTTTTTGAGATCGATGCCTTCTTTCACCATCTCGTAAAGCGGCGACAGTTCACGCAGCTTCTTGACGGTATCGATCAGCTTGTCGGCGACGTAATCGATTTCGGCTTCGGTGTTGAAGCGACCAATCCCGAATCGGATCGAGCTATGCGCGACGTCGTCGCCGAGCCCGAGCGCCTTCAATACATAAGATGGTTCCAACGTCGCGGAGGTGCAAGCCGATCCGCTGGAAACCGCGATGTCGTTGATGCCCATCAGCAACGATTCGCCTTCCACGTAGATGAAGCTCATATTCAAGTTGCCGGGCAGATGATGTTCCATCGTTCCATTCACGTGAATTTCGTCGAGATTGTCTTCTAGCTTCTTCTTGAGTTTGTCGCGCAGATAAGCGAGCCGCTTCGATTCTTCCGGCATCTCGTTCATCGCGATCTCGCACGCTTTTCCCATGCCCACGATGCCGGGGACGTTCAATGTGCCGGAACGCATGCCGCGCTCGTGTCCGCCGCCATCGATCTGCGCCGTGATCTGCACGCGCGGCGCCTTGCGTCGGACATACAGCGCGCCCACGCCTTTCGGTCCGTAGATTTTGTGCGCGCTCATCGACATCAAGTCGATGTTGTCCTTAATCACGTTCACAGGAACCTTGCCGATGGCCTGCACCGCGTCAGTGTGGAAGAGCACGCCTTTTTCATGACAAAGCTTGCCGATCTCCGCGATCGGCTGGATCACACCAATCTCGTTGTTGGCGTACATGATCGTGACCAGGATCGTTTTCTCGTCCATCGCGCGCCGCAGATCGTCGAGATTGACCAGGCCATCGGCGCCCACCGGAAGGTAAGTCACGCGATAGCCGTACTTCTCCAGACGCTTGCACGTATCGAGCACCGCTTTGTGCTCGGTTGCGGCGGTGATGATGTGGTTGCCCTTCTCGCGGTACATTTCGGCGACGCCTTTGATTGCGAGGTTGTCGCTCTCGGTCGCGCCGGAGGTGAAGATGATCTCTTTCGACGTGGCGCCGATCAGCTTGGCAATCTGGTCGCGCGCGAGCTCGACGGCTTGCTCGGCTTCCCATCCGAAAGAGTGATTGCGGCTGGCCGCATTGCCAAACTGATCGGTGTAATAGGGCAGCATCGCCTCCAGCACCCGCGGATCAACCGGCGTGGTGGCGTGGTTATCCATATAAATAGGCAGCTTCACTGAAGCGTGCGCATGACCATTGCTGTTGGTCGCTACTGCTGTCGTGCTCATCTGTGTCTCCTTAGCTCGTAGCTGCCAGCTTCCAGCTGCCAGCTTCCAGCGAAACCCAAACCGGTTATCGCAGAGTGACTAGTTCCTCTGCCTGAATCTTTGTTCCTTCCCCCAGCGCGCTTGGCGCTCGGGAATCTCTCATATCGGCGATCTTGATGTCATCGAGCAGGCTGCGAATGCTTTCGTTCACCTGGCGTAGCGGCTCGCGGACTGTACAGCGCCGGCTCTGGTCGCATCCGCCGTTCTCGTGCGGCAGGCACGAAGTAATGAATAGCGGACCATCGATGGCGCGAATCACTTCCAGTGCTGAGATATGGCGAGCGTCGCGGGCCAGCAAATATCCGCCGTTCGTTCCGTGATGCGAGACCAGAAGCTTCGCCTTGGCCAAGCGCTGCAGGATCTTTGCCAATGCCTCAGCCGGGATGTGGTAGGCGTCAGCGATATCCTTCGCGCTGCACGCGCTAGCAGGGCCCAGATCGGCTAAGTGCTTCACCGCAATCAGCCCATAGTCGGCCTTTTTGGTCAGCTTCAGCATGAGACCATAGGCGACCTTTTCAGTCGCATATCAATTCTAGTGCCGGGAAGGTAAGGAAAGCAAATGAGGAGCAGGGGACAGGTTACAGGGAACAGGTTACAGGGCCTCGGCGCTTTTGCCCCCGTTTTCTCGGTTCCCTATTACCTGTCCCCTGTAACCTAGTCCTTTATTAAGGCTTCCCCTCGATTGGAATTCGCGTTCAGAGGGATAAGCTCGAAATAGATGAAGCGCCACTTCATTCTGACTGGGGTTGCCCTGCTAGTGTTGGTCCTGTGGTTGCCGCTGTCACTCGCGGTGCATGCTGAAGGCAACGAGGGCAACGGCAGCTTCGACAAGCCAGAGATCGGACACAAGCCGCTGCTTGGGCGCAGTCCTGCACCAAGTTTCAAGATCAGCGCCGGCATCGACGGCGATGTTTTTCCTGCCTTCGCCAACTACGCTTCCATGCAGACGCCCGACCAGCGCGAATGGGGCGTCGTGTCGGTGCAGGTGGCCAACCCATCGGATCATGCTTTGCGCTACCGCGTTGCCGTGCGTGTGCCCGGCTGGAGCGACGAGGAAGTGCAGATCGTGAATGTAGCGCCAGGCTCAACTAAGGCTTCGATCTTTGCGCCGACGTTCCTGCCCAGGCTTTATTCGAATCGCGAGATTAGAGCAGCAACGGCGCAGGTGAAGATCACGACTGTTGCCGGCGCGCCGGTGTACAGCCGCACGGTTCCGGTTCGGCTGCGCGCAGCGGAAGACATGTTTTGGGGGGCGCACTTCAAATATGCTCAGTTCATCGCTTCGTGGGTCACGCCGCATGATTTGCGCATCGAGCGCGTCCTGAGCGAGGCGAAGGAGTACATGCCCGGACGCCGCCTGCCCGGCTACGAGGATTGGAAAGACGCCGCAGGTCAGGAACGCGACACGCGCTTGCAGGCGCGTTCCATTTATCTAGCACTCCAGCACGACAAGCTCTCGTACGTGAAGAGCTCGCTCACCTTCGGATCGAATCAAAACGTCAGCGAGCGCATACGCACTCCGCGCGAGAGCATCGCCACGAGCTCGGCGAACTGTATCGACGGTTCCGTCCTCTTTGCTTCGGCGTTCGAAAACCTGGGGATGGACCCGCAGATCGTTCTCATTCCCGGCCACGCGTACGTCGCTGTTCGCGTCGCGGAACAGTCGGACGAGTATCTCTACATCGATACCGCTCTCACGGGACGCGTTTCTTTCGAAGCTGCCGTGGCCATCGCAGATCGCGGCCTCTCTCGCTACCAGCCATCCCAAATCACGCGCATCAAAATCGCGGACGCGCGGCGCGCGGGAATTTATCCGATGCCGGAATAAGGCAGCACTCCGCGATTCAGCGCTCAGCCCAAACGCGCTTCGACCCCAAGGGATGGACGGCATGGACTCACGTGGACCTTGTGGACTGGATACTGAGTGCTTCCCGCCCGTTCCTCCCTTCACAACTTTTCACGTCGAAAGCGGTCTGAAGCCTTGGAGTGCTAGTGGAACGTCTCTTATAATTGTGAATTCCTCCACGATTCATCATTTGTGGTAGAGGGGCTTCTTATTTTTATTCGCCATCAAACAGCGAACAGGCCCGCCGGCGGTAACTGGGCGGGCCTGCTTCGCAAGTGCCCTGCGCTGGTCCTGATCCTGCTCTCAGTTGTGTTTACCGCGAGCAGTGCCTTGGCGCAGCAGACGCTGGTTACAGAAATCGTCGTGCACGGTAGCCGGCGCATTCCGCAAGACACGATCAAGTCCCGCATGTTCACCCGGCCGGGCGATGTTTATGATCCCGCCTCGCTCGACCGGGACTTCAACTCGCTGTGGAATACCGGTTATTTCGACGACCTGCGCTTCGAGCGCGAAGACACGCCCAAAGGCGTTATTCTCCACGTTTACGTAACGGAAAAGCCGACCATCCGCGAGATCACCTACACCGGCTTGAGCGCCGTTTCCCAAAGTGACGTGCTCGATCGCTTCAAAAAAGAGAAGATCGACCTCACGCAAGAGAGCCAATACGACCCGACGAAGGTTAAGAAAGCCGAAGTCGTGCTGAAGGACCTGCTCTCGGAGCATGGCCGGCAGTTCGCGACCGTCCGTCCGCTGGTCCACAAAATCCCTCCAGCTGCGGTGAGCATCAACTTCGTGATCAAAGAAGGACCGAAGGTCAAAGTCGGGCGGATCAAGTTCGCCGGCAATAAGCACGTTTCCAGCCGCCTATTGCGTTCGGCGATGAAGAATACGAAGCCGATCGGCATTCCGCACTCGCTCATTTTCGAGAATCTCTTCGCGCGCACGTACGATGCGAGCAAGCTCGATGAGGACACGGAGCGCGTCCGCTACTACTACCAGACCAAGGGCTACTTCAATGTTCTCGTGCAGGACCCGAAGACCAAGATTCGGGACACAAAGGGCGGATTCCCCTACCTTGGCCGTCACGGCGGCAAGGTAGTCGACATCAGCATGGATGTCGCCGAAGGCGACCGTTACCGTCTGGGGCACATCACCTTCTCAGGCGGGAAGGCGATCACGAATGACAGACTGCTGCGCGCGCAATTCCCGATTAAAGACGGCGACATCTTTGATCGAGAGCTGATCGGCAAGGGTCTGGAGAACCTGCGCAAGGCCTACGGTGAACTCGGCTACATCAACTTCAGCGCTGTTCCCTCGACCATTCCCGACGAAGATAAAAAGACCGTATCGCTCAAGATCGACCTCGACGAAGGCAAGCAGTTCTACGTTCGCCGCATTGAGTTCCAGGGCAACACCACGACCCGCGATAAAGTCGTGCGGCGCGAGTTGGCGCTGGAAGAAGGACAGGTATACAACAGCCGTCTTTGGGAATACAGCCTGATGCGGCTCAACCAGCTCAACTATTTCGAGCAACTCAAGGTCGATCAGGATTCTGAGGTCAAGCAGAACGTGCAGGAAGGCACGGTTGATCTGACGCTGAAGGTCAAAGAAAAGGGCAAGAACCAGATTGGTCTTCAGGGCGGTGTGAGCGGCCTCGCCGGTTCCTTCATCGGCGTCAATTACTCAACCAACAATTTCCTCGGACTCGGTGAAACGCTGAGCATGTCTGCCAACGTCGGCAACTTGCAACGCAGCATTATGTTCGGCTTCACCGAGCCGTATGCCTTTGATCGGCCGCTACAGCTCGGATTTACGGTGTTCTCCAGCCGCTATGATTACAACGCGGCCAAGAACTACCAGATCTTTACCGGGACCAACTTGAATCTGCCGACGAACGTGCTGAACACGTTGCAGAACTTCAGCCAGTCGCAAACCGGATTCAGCTTGTCGTCCAGCTACCCGATCCGGCATTCGCTCAAACGCGTGGGACTCTCCTATTCCTACCAAGTCTCCAGCGTGCAGACGTTCAGCACGGCTTCGCAACAGTACTTCCAGGCGATCAACTTTGATGGGGTTACGGGGCCGAACTCTCTGAGCGGCATCAAGACCAGCTCGATTACTCCCAGTCTGACGATCAACACGATTCAGGGAGGCCAATTCCATCCTACAAAAGGCTACAGCCTTTTCGTGGGCGGCGAATTCGCTGGACTGGGCGGGAATGTCAACACCATACGCCCGATTTTCGAGTACAAGCATTGGACGCCGATGAACAAAGGACGAAATGCGCTCGGCTTCCGCATTCAAGGTTCATTTATCACCGGATATGCGGGCAAAGTTGCGCCGCCTTACGAACGCGCCTACATTGGCGGCGAAAACGATCTGCGCGGCTTCGATATTCGCACGGTTACGCCGTACATCTTCATTCAGAACCGCGTGAGCATTCCTTTGCAGAATCCGGATGGCAGCTTTGTGCCTGTTGATCCAAGGAATCCCCGGCGCGGCAGCGTTCAGATCCCGATTCCCGCGCAGAGCATCATCTACGCCGGCGGCGACACCACCTTCAACACCAACCTTGAGTACCGCATTCCGATTGCGGGACCGGTGACGATTGCGGCCTTCGACGACTTCGGTATGAACTTTATTGCCGTGCCCAGCCAGTTGAAGCTGAGCGATGTGAACATCAACAACCTGAATAGCACTCCGTTCGGCTGCCCGTCATTCGACGTGAATTTCAATTGCGTAGGCACACGCGCGATTAAGTTCTCACCGGATCTGCACCCGATTCCGGGAACCAACTACGTGCCGCGCATGTCCACGGGGCTGGAGCTGCAGGTAATCCTGCCGATCGTGAATGCACCGTTCCGGATCTACTACGCGTATAACCCGCTGGCGCTAGATACCACGGTGAACAATCACTCATCGATCAGCCGCGATCTGTTCCCAGCGGGAGCTGCGGGGGACTTTACCTATCAGCAGGCGCTGGCAACATACGGCAGCGGATATCTATTGCGTGAACCGAAGAAGACGTTCCGCTTTACCGTGAGCACGACGTTCTGAGAGGAATCATTTTGACACGCAGTTTTCGCATCGCGGTCCTGATCGCATCGCTGGTTGTCCTGATCGCCTGGCAATCAGCTTGCAATTACAATAACCTCGCCGGTTATGGCACGAACGGTACCGTGACCGGCGGCACCAGTTCCGGCGCCACCGGACTGCAGGAGCGCGCGTTTGTCAGCCAGCAGAATCCTAGTTCGGGAGCAGCAGGTATTCAGGTTGTCGATGCGGGCAAAGATCTCGTCGCGCTGAGCTCCTCGACTTTCGCGCCCTTTTTCGTCAGTCTCGGCGGAACGTTGCCCGAGTTCATGATTCCCGGCGCCAACAACACCACGCTGGTTTTCAACGCCGGCGACAACGGTGTCTCGGTGGTAGACAACGTAAAAGAGACGCTGGTTGGCAGCGAGATTCAGTTGCCAGGGCCGGCGACCAGCATGGTTGCGTCAACGGATGGCAAATTCGCGTATGCTGCGATTCCCAACCTCAGCGAAGTCGTGGTGATTGCGCTGACCGCAAGTCCCGTGACCGTGACCCCTATTTCGACACCAATTCCCGGGGCGAATCGCCTTGTGCTCGCGCACAATAACGGCAAACTGCTGACGTTCAGCAACGACGCCAACCAAGTGGTGGTGATCAACACATCCGACAACTCGACGACCGTGCTCAGCGGTACGGGCTTCGATCAGCCGACGTTTGCCGTCTTTTCGTCCGATGACAGTAAGGCTTACATCCTCAACTGCGGACCGGAATGCCATGGCACGCAGGCCAGCATCACCGTGCTGGATATGGGCTCGCTCACGCCGGGTCAGAACATCCCGGTCGATGCCGCGACCGTCGGTACTGCCGACAGCTCCAACCTCTACATTGCCGGAACCAATGGAACGACAGGACAAGGCAGCGCGACAGTCATTCCACTTTCCTCGTTAACGCCGGGCAAGCCGGTCGCGATCGGCAATGGCTTCCATAACGTGATCTCGTTGTTCCAAAACAAGGTTCTCATCGGGGCCCAGACCTGCACGACCGGATGCCTCTCGATTGTCGATACCGGCGCTGGTTCTGCCCTCGTCGATCCTGCCAAAGGCGACGTGACCGCGATCGCTCCGATCACGCCGAGAACCGTCTTTTATGCGGCGGAGGGCGGCGAGGTGCGCGTGTACGATCCCAGCACCGGTATCGAAAAGACAATCAATGGAGCGCCGGTAATCGATATCGTCGGCCAAGTCACCGGCGTGGTATACGTCGGGCCCAAGACGTAGCTCTGCTCAGGAGCTGTGGCCGTTGCACTGCATAACCCCAAGGAACTTGGTCCAGGGGCCGACTGCTTCGCGATACTGGTAAGCCATGATCCTCGAGATCTGGTGTAAATGAGTTAAATCGTGGGCAGCCCATGTGGCCAGCAATTCGGAGAGTGTGACCGATCCTAATACCAGATGATGGCCACGACGCTCCAGGTCTTGCGGCGTGAGCTTCAGAGCCTTCAGTTGATCGAGATTTTCGCGCCGTAACTGTGTGAATTCATCCAGCAACTGCGGCAGCGATTTGCCCTGGCTCTCGCGTTCCTGCGCCCAACGGTCAAATTTCTCCAAGCTTTTGCTTTCGCCGAATTCAAGGATCCTGCGCGTGCGCGGCATCCAGTCCGTCCGCTCTCCGTGAAGGAGGTGACCGATCACACCAAAAACACTCCAAGTCTGATCACCTTCGTTGCGGGATGTCCAATATTCAGGCAGCCCGCGCAAGAAGCAATCGAGAGCGGGCGGAGTTCGTTCAAGAAGAGCAATCGTGTGTTCTAACTTGTGAGCCATTGGTCCATGCTATCGCGTGGGACTAAGTGCAGCATCTGTTGATAGGATCAACTCATGTTCCAAATCGACCATCTCGGTATTGCGGTCAAGAGCATCGCGGAAGCTCGCCGGTTTTACGAGCAGATGGGCATGCAAGTTGTCGGTGAAGAAGTCATCGAGCACGAGAAGGTGCGTGCGGCAATGGTTCCCGTTGGCGAGAGCCGGTTCGAGTTGCTTGAACCTACGGCCGACGACTCAGTCATTGCGAAGTTCATCGCCAAGCGCGGCGAGGGACTGCATCACGTGGCTGTGCATGTAAACGATATTTCCGCGACATTCGAGGGCCTGAAGCGCAAAGGCGTGCGCCTCATTTCCGACGAGATCAAGATCGGCGCCGGCGGACATCTGTACATCTTCGTTCACCCTTCCGCGACTGGCGGCGTGCTGCTGGAACTCTGTCAAGACCCGATCAGCGCGGTCTGAGATGCTGCTGCTTTCCATCGATACCTCAGGAAGAAAAGGCGGCATCACGCTCGCTCGCGGCGAAAGCGCGAGTATCGAGATCATTGCCTCGACCAACCTTATCGGCGGAACTTTTTCCGCCGATCTCATTCCGCAGATCGCCGAAGTGTTACAGACCCACGATCACCGCGCTTCTGAGCTCGAAGCTATCGTCGCGGTAACCGGTCCTGGATCATTTACGGGACTTCGTGTTGGCCTGAGCGCCGCTAAGGCATTGGCTGAGGCGCTGCATCTGAAGATCGCTGCCGTCAGCTCGCTCGAAGCTTTAGCTTTCATCGCAATGTCGAGGCGCAAGAATCTGAGCAGGAAGGTAATGAGCTTGATTGATGCTGGAAGGGGAGAAGTTTACGCGGGCATTTATCAACAGGAAGAGTCCTCAATGCGCAAGATCAGCGAATTGCTGCTGCCGTCCCGCGAAGCGATCGAAAGGGCACAAGCAGAAGATTTACAGATGGCCACCATCGATCCCGAGCTCGCTTCTGCGTCTCCCGAAATGAACCTCGCCACAGGCAAGCTCTGCGAAGCAGCTGCCCGGGTGGGATGGCGGAAGCTCCTCGCCGGCGAAGTCACCGACGTGCTGGCGCTCGACGCGAACTACATTCGCAAATCTGAGGCGGAGTATGCGAAGGCAGGGCAGTCTTCAAAAACGAAGTAGAGATGCAGCCCGCCGCGGCGGACTGCGTCTCTACAAATCGAGTTTGGCTAGTTAGCCGTTATTGTCGCGGTTTTCATATAAGCGGAGCCATTGGCGTCCCACGCCTTCAATGCCAGCAAATGCGTTCCCGGCGCGACGCTCACTGTGGTGTTCACCTGCGAGAGTCCATTGCGATAGATCAGGCTCCCATCGACGTAGATCTGCATAGCCACAATGCCCGTTGCTGAAGCGGCAGAGCCGGTCACTTGTACCGCAGTGGACGTGGCACTGCCGTTCGTCGGCGATTGCAGAGTCACGCCGGCTGCGACCGTCGTGTGAATCGACTGCGAGTAAGGATTGCCCTGCTTGTCCCAAAGTTTGACGACAATCAGATGCGTTCCTGCAGCGGCCGCTACCGTGGTGTCAATCGAGCTGGAGCCCACCTGATAGACGAGCTTGTTATCGAGATAGATTTGCATCGCAGCAACGCCGCTTGGCGCCGTTCCACTGGCGACCACATGGATCGGTCCTTGCACGCTGACGTTGCTTGCCGGCTGCGAAATCGTGATCGCGGTGGGTACCGGCGTTACAGCCGTCACATTCAGTGACTGCATACCGGCATTGCCGAAGTTGTCCCATGCCTTCACGGCGAGCAAATGCGGTCCTGCGGCCGTGGTGACCGTAGTGTCAAACGAACTCGCGTAGACGTGATAGACCAGAGCGCCGTCAAGGTAGATCTGCAACGCGCTTACCGTTCCTGCGCCACTGGCGCTGGCAACAACATGAATGGGAGTATTGACAGTGCCATTGTTGCTAGGTAATGCGACGCTCACCGTCGGCGGCGGTGGCACCGTATAGCTCGCTACTGCTGACATATGGTTCAACAGCGACGGTTTGCCTACAGCCTTCACAAACACTGAGTACGCTCCCGGATTGAAGCCAAAGCTGGCCAGGTTCGTCGCGTGCACGCCGGCAGGGAAGTCGCCGAGCGACATCAGATTTTGTCCGTCGCTGCTGATGAACACGGTGTAATGGTCAATCGTGTTCTCGTCTCCGGTGATGCTCCAGTTGAGCGCGCTTCCAGTCACCGAAGAGTTGATGCTCACGCAATTATCGATACCAGTTTCAATTTCGGTGGCCTCTTCGTAGTCGTTCCAAGTCACAAGCTGGAACCACGCAAGCTGGTCGCTCGTGGACCACATGCTGTTGGCTTTGCTAAACGTATCGAGCCACGTCTGTCCGCATTGCTGCTTGATCAATCGGTTCGATCCCCATGACGCCAAAGCGTCATTGAAACCCTTATATGCGGCGCCAACCGGCAAGCGCGACGGAACCGACTGCGCAGCGGAATAGAAATCGGATAAGTAGTTCAGCGACATCGGATCGGTAGACGTCGCATCACTGGGCTGCACCCAGGCAAATCCGCCATTGGAGTTCGACTGTGTAAACGCGCCGCTGTTTTGGAAAACGAACTGAAGATCCGATTCGGTATTCGCTCGCACGCGCGACCAGTCGATCGGGTATCGTAGAACGCCAAAGTAAAACACCACCGGCTTGCCGTTCCAACGAATGTAAGCCGGCGACGTGATGTAGGTGCTGCTGATGTAATTGAGGTCGCTGATCAATTGTGCGGTGATGTCGCATCCTGCGGTGTTGCTGCAATGAGCCAGCGCGCCGCCGTCCTGCATGATCGCAAACTGAAATGCGCCGTTACGCGACTGCGCTTCCTGCAACATGGCGAGCGTCGTATCGTTCTCGTGATTGCCGGGCCCATACCAGTCGATCACCACGCCGCCGATGCCGCGGCTGATCATGTCGGTGACTTGCTTATTCACCTGCGCCGGATCGGCAGAGTCGTAGCCGACATTCATGTGGTAGCTCACGCCGAACCAGGGCATGAAATGCGCGTAAATTTTGGTAGTGCTTCCGCTGTAGAGCAGCGAGGACACCGGCACTTTGCTGACGTTGCCAGGCGTGATGTTGCCGTTGATTTGCGCCGTGAACGTCGACGCAGCGCTGGTGTTGCTTTCGGTTTCGATTGCTAATGTCGTGTTCGGTTTTACAGTGTTGCCGGCGAAAACGGGCATAGCAACCAGAAGAAGGGAAATAAGCCCAAAGCGCAAAGACTGCCTCCGAGGGATAGCCGGAGCCCAAGCGAGGCATCTCCGGGGGAATTGTGTGTTGCTGAGTTGGGCGAGATTGTAGGCAATCGGACTTAAGGCAGGATTCCGATTAACTCCCTAGTCCTCGGTACTAAGTAAACCTAACCCGTTCTTACACGGCAGCGTGTATTTTTGACAAACCAGCGGACTGGTGTAGAAGATGTTTAAAATCAGGTGGTTAGTTTGTGGTCCACGGGAAGGTTCTTACCCGGCCGCTCAGGCACCAAAAGCGCTGCAACTGGATCCGCAGCAAGGACGAATTCCCTGAGAACAGCGAATTTTTCAGGGAACTTGTTGTCACGAATCACGAAACGCCGCGATCCATGCGGCTCTGCGCAAAACGCTCAGGGAACCAGCAGGGAATTAGCAGGGAACTTCCAATTTTCGGCGTAAGCTCCTTGGTTTCAATCCCGTAGCTGGAACGAGCAGCCAGCATCTGATTTGCTGAGCGTAACGAGCAGTGAAAAAGCAGGGAATTCCGTTCGCAGCAAGCATAAGCGCGTTTCGGGAGCCTAGGCTCTGTCCATCGTGTCCAAAACGTCCACGGCGTCCACTCCCGTCCAGAGAAAAAGAGTAATCAAGAAGACACCGCTGCCTTGCCGAGGCCATGCTCTGCGCTATCCTAGTAACCGTCTTCTGAGTTACCTAAACAACTCAAAGAACCATTCTTGCTTCTAAGTGCCTTGGGATCCTTACAGCTTAGAAGGGAAGGTTAAGATGTCTGCACAGACTCAGATGGAACCGACGACGAAAATCCCCTCTGACATCAGCACCGAGCTGCGCCGGCTGGCGCACGATCTGAGCAACTCGCTGGAGACGATCATGCAGGCCTCTTACCTGCTCAGCCAATCCAAGCTCGACGACACATCCAAGCGCTGGGCCGGACTGATCGACAACGCCACCCGCGACGCCGCCCGCATCAACCGCGAAGTCCGCGAGATCCTGCGCTCGCGCAGCACCTAGCCGAAGCTTCCATTCAGGATCTCTGGTGCGAGCTGGCCAGCCCGGCCCGTTGCCGATGTTGTTCCATTTCGGTATTGATCGCGAGAGCCAAGGCAAGGGCCTTCTTTCCGTCTTCAAGAGAAACTCTGGGTGTGCTTCGCGTGCACACCGCGTCTAGAAACGACTCGATTTCCATTCTCAACGGCTCGCCTTGCTTGACAGCAGGTTTGTCCAACTGAATTCCCGGAGTGGGACCAGACGTTTGGGGGAGGGTTTCGCCGCGCAGCAGAGCGGCAGCCGCGCGTTCGTCCACGTGAATGCTGATCACGTCCTGCCGCGCGTAATCGATCGAAATGTACTGATGCGGCTGGAAGAACCTCAGCTTGCGGACACGCTCGGTGCTCACTCGGCTGGCGGTGAAGTTCGCGATGCATCCGTTTTGGAACTCGAGCCGCACGTTCGCGATGTCAACTTTGCTGCTGATCACCGGCAGACCCACCGCGCGCAGTTCGCGCACCGGCGACTTCACCAGCGACAGCACGACGTCGAGATCGTGAATCATCAGGTCCATCACCACATCCACATCGAGCGATCGCGGCGTGAAAACGCTCAGCCGATGTACCTCAAAGAACATCGGCTGCGTAACCAGCGGCATCGCCGCGAGCACCGCCGGATTGAACCGTTCCAGATGTCCGACTTGCGCGACGCGCTTGGACTGAGCTGCAATCGCGATCAACTCATCGGCTTCGGCGAGAGAAGTAGCGAGTGGCTTTTCGATGAGAACGTCAATGCCAGCCTGCATGAGGGCCCGCGAGACTGGAAGGTGTGCCGAAGTGGGAACGGCGACGGAAGCGGCGTCGATTTTTCCGTTGACTTGCTCGACTGACTGAAACGCTTGTGTGCCGAACTCGTTCGCGACTTTCTGCGCGCGAGATAGATCGATATCGACAACTCCTGCCAACTCGACGCCCGCGCGATCCTGCTGTAATTGCCGGTACACGCGCGCGTGATTGCGCCCAAAGACTCCCGCGCCGATTACGGCTACGCGGATTTTGCGGCGTTCAGCCATTGACTGTCTTCAGCTCTGTCATCCTTAAATTATTCTGTCATCCTGAGCGAGGGCGAACGCCCGAGTCGAAGGACCCCGATACCGCCCACCTTTGGCAGACTGCACGAACTTTTCAGAGCCATTTCTTCGATTCTGCTTGGCGAAATTCAGCCGAAAACTTCTGTCACCAATTCCGGCGCCTACATTTGCGGGGTCCTTCGACTCGGGCGTGCGCCCTCGCTCAGGATGACAAATCATCGGAAGTAACTCCGAGTAACATCAGTCCGCCGTAATCGCCACTCCACCCTCATCCGCAGCCGCAATCACGCGCTCCCCATCCAGAAACAAACACCGCCCCGCATCCACAGCCAAACAGCTCGCTCCCGCCTCTCGCATGATCGCAATCGTCTTGACGCCGACGACCGGAACATCGAAACGCTGATCTTGCTTTGGCTTGGCGACTTTCACCACGGTGAGAGCGCGGCTGAAAAAAGCGCCACCCGCTACCGCAGGTGGCTCTGTGGGTCGCATGCTGCGCATGATCTCGCCGGCGCGCACGATTGCCGCGTCGGTGCCTTCCATCGCTTCCACCGCCAGACAGGCCGCTTCCGCGATCACGACCGTTTGTCCAATGTCATATTGAGCGAGGTGGCGCGCGACCTCGCGGCCATACTGCACGTTTTTCTGCTCTTCGGGAGTCGGCGCGCGCTTGGTCAGCACGCCGGCGCGCGCAAGCAGCGGCTCCAGATACGAAGTTGAACTGAGCAGCGTGATGCCTTCGTCGGCAAGGACCTTGGTGATCGCACCCAGCAGCGCATCGGTATTGCGCGTGCTAATCGAGAGCAGGAGCTTGGCCAGCCGCCAGTCTGGACGAATACTGGAAAAAATCTGCTTATGCTTCACCTGCCCGGCCATGATCGCCCGGCTCACTCCTTCGCGCTGGAAGGTCTCAATCAATTTCGAGAGCTCGCCCAATGAAAGCCAATGCAACCGAATGCCGGAATCGCCAGCGGCCCGCTCGGCAATCTCCGGTTCGGTTTCTTCCGTGATCGCCGCAACGACGACTTCCTCACCCCGCGCGCGTGCCGCCTCCAGTACCAAAAAAGGAAAGCGGCCATTGCCGGCAATCAGGCCTAGGACATTGTCGTGAGGCATTGAATAAATTTAACCACAGAGACACAGAGTCACAGAGAAGTCTGAAGTCAGATCGGGCCAAGTCAGAAGTAAAGGCTCGTGCAACATTGGAAATCTTTCTCGACTCGCCAACGGTTTTACTTCTTGTTTCTAAATTCTGAATTTCTCTGTGCCTCTGTGTCTCCGTGGTGAACTGGTTTTCATTTCAGGATGCCGCGGTGCGAGCCTTCAATGAACTTCACCAGCATCGTCACATCCTCACCTAACTGTCCTTCGGACTTGAGCTGCTCCAGTGCCTGGCTGGTGTTCAGGTTCGCGCTTTGGAGCAAGCGATAGGCGTGATGAATCTTTTGCAAACGCTCTTTACTGAATCCCCGCCGCCGGAGCCCGATGGTGTTCATGCCGTAGGCGTGCACATCGCGCTTGGCGCTGGTCAGCGAGAACGGCAGCACGTCCTGCGTAATCGTCGTGCCGCCGCCGATGTAGGAGTGCGCGCCGATGCGCACGAACTGATGTACCGGGCAGAGCGCGCCGACCACCGCATAATCCTCCACCACCACGTGACCGGCGAGGGTTGCCGCGTTGGCCATGATCACGTAATCGCCGATCTGGCTATCGTGGCCGATGTGCGTGTAAGCCATGATCAGGCAATGGCTGCCGACGCGCGTTACGCCTCCACCCCCAGGAGTGCCGCGATGGATGGTGACACTCTCGCGGATCACGTTGTCGTCGCCGATTTCGAGCCGCGTCTTCTCGCCGCGAAATTTCAGGTCTTGCGGCTCCAGGCCGAGAGTCGTGAAGGGAAACACACGATTGCGCGCTCCCATCTTCATCGGTTCGCCGAGGACGACATGCGAGATCAACTCGCACTGCTCGCCTAATTCGACTTCGTCCGCAATCGTGCAGAAAGGCCCAATCCTGCAGCTCTCAGGAATACGCGCGCCCGCAGCCACAAGGGAAGTTGGATGAACGCTCACGCCGGGCGGCCCACCAACTGACAGGTGACGGTGGCTTCGCACGCTAGCTTGTCGCCGACATAAACGTGTCCCTGCATCTTCACGGCAGTGGTGCGCCAAGCGAGGACATCGACTTCGACGCGAAGCTGGTCGCCAGGCGTGACCGGCTTGCGAAAACGCGCGCGCTCGATGCCGGTGAAAACCATCAGCTTTTCGTTCCGGTCTGGAACTTCGGTAAGCAGCAGCGCGCCCCCGGCCTGCGCGATCGCTTCGACGATCAACACGCCGGGCATGATCGGATAGCCGGGAAAGTGTCCGGCAAAATGCGGCTCGTTGGCGGTGACGTTCTTGATGGCGACAATCCGCTTTTTGCGCTCGATCTCAATCACACGATCGATCAACAGAAACGGATAGCGATGCGGAAGAATCGCTTCGATCTCGGTAATGTCGAGCGTCTTCTTCTCTTTATCGTGAGCTTGAGGTTCAGCGATGGCAGCTTCTTCCATGGGCGTCATAGGGTGACCCGTCAGATCACATCCTGTGCATTATAGTTTCCCGAGCTAGCTGGCAATGATTGAAAAGCAAAATCTTCAACACGGAGCACACGGAGAACAGGAGAACACGAAGGAGAAACACAGAAGTCCTCTGTTGTCCTCGGTTGCTCCGTGTACTCCGTGTTAAAGCTTTCGACTTTTCTTAAGGCCTGCCGCCAGCCCGCGTTTGATAATCTGCTGAGGCGATGATTACTCTCTCTGACGCGCGAGCGCGCGAGCCGCAGTTCCTCTCTGATCTCCAGCAACTCGTCGAAATCGAATCCCCCAGCAACGATAAACGCGCGATCGACGCACTCGCCGAGACGCTCGCCACCAGGCTGCGCACGCAAGGCGCAACGCCGCACATCCACCGAGTGAAAGACTTCGGCAACCACGTGCAGGCGGATTTTCCCGGGACAACGAAAGCCAAGCCGGTCCTGATGCTCGGCCATATTGATACCGTGTGGGCGATCGGCACGCTCAAGCAGATGCCGTTCCGAGTCGCCGACGGACGCGCCTGGGGGCCGGGCACGCTGGACATGAAAGCCGGCATCACTGTCGCTATGCACGCGCTGGCGCTGCTCACGGAAAAACAAATCCCGCATCCGCCGGTGCGTCTGCTCTGCGTCTCCGACGAAGAAATCGGCAGCCACTCTTCGCGAGCGATCACCGAGCGACTCGCTCTTGAATCACAGGCGGTGCTCGTGCTCGAGCCAGGACAAGGTCTCGAAGGCGCCGTCAAGACCGCGCGCAAAGGTGTGGGCGTCTATGAAATCGAGGTGAAAGGCGTGGCCGCGCACGCCGGAGTCGATCCCGGAAAGGGAATCAGCGCGATCCACGAACTCGCGCATCAGATCGAGACGCTCTCCACCTTCACCGACTTCGATCGCGGACTGACCGTAAACGCCGGCGTCATTCGCGGAGGAACCCGAAGCAACGTAATCGCCGCCGAAGCCTGGACCGAAGTGGATGTCCGAGTGAAAACCATAAACGACGGCAAGCTGATTGACGAGAAGATGCACGGCCTGCGTCCGCGAGACACGCGCTGCACGGTCAAAGTAAGCGGCGGCATCAATCGTCCGCCGATGGAGCGCACAGAAAAGGTAGTCAATCTTTATCGCAAGGCAGCCGGCGTAGCCGAAAAATTGGGATTTCACATAGACGAGCAGTCCACAGGAGGCGGCTCCGACGGCAACTTCACCGCAGCCTTAGGCGTCCCGACGCTAGATGGCCTAGGCGCAGTAGGCGAAGGCGCCCACGCCCTGAACGAATCCATCCTGCTGGAGCACGTAGCGCCAAGGATCGCGCTGCTGGCGGGATTGATTCAGAGCCTGGCCTAAATATTTGATTGGCTGTCGCGCCGTAGGCGAAAGGTGGGAGCCCCCGCATTCATGGGGGGGAGCGACGCTTCAGCGTCGCGGGAGGAAAAGTGTTTAACGAATTGCGCTTTAGCGCCGGAATGGCGAACCCGCTCTAAAGCGCACAATTTTATGGAATGCGTCTTTCCCGCTGCGTCCGCCGCGGCGGACTTCCCCCGCCTGAATGCGGGGCTCCCACCAAAGACGCCCGAAGGAAACGAACGTTCTCGAACGGAACCCCGCCCAAAATTCGCGTAAACTCGTAAAGACTGCCAGCTCCGGCAAGAGCAAGCTGGAAGCTAGAAGCTAGTAGCTGGCAGCTGATAGCTCCCCCATGCCCGACGACCTCCACAGCCTCAAAGACGACATGACCGCCTTCATCGAAGGCCATGGCATGCGCCGCTTTCCCGGCTACGTAGGCGACGATCTTCCCAGCGTTACTTGGAAAGACGACGAGAACCCAGACGCCTGGAAAGACTTCGTCGAACTGGCCAAAGCCGCCGGCGCGCCGTTCGTCACCATGGACGCCGTCGTTTTGTCGCGTGAGGATCTCGACTTTCTCATCGACCGCCTAAAAGACGGCGTCTACAGCGAAGATTTAGAAGACGCCCGCTGGCTGCGAACCTACGTTGGCAAAACCGGCTTCGTCCAACTGGGCTTCGCCTATCAGGGCACGCTGTTTCTCTGCGAAGTAGCGACCGAGTGGTACGAGCGCTATCAAAGAGTCCTCGACACCGCCGAAGCCATCGGCGGCCTGATGCTGGAAGAGGACGACGATGAGGATGTGTGAACGGCAGCAATTAGCGATTAGCAATTAGCGATCAGCAAAACCCGGACCGAGCAACCGTGTTGCTTTTGATTTGAGCTAGTTGCTAATTGCTAGTTGCTAATCGCTGCCGTTATAATTTTTTCATCCTGCCAACCACGAGTGGCGCTATCGTCTAGGGGTTAGGACGGAAGATTCTCAATCTTCAAACCCGGGTTCGATTCCCGGTAGCGCTACCAAATACGTTCTCAGTGTTAGGAGTCACGCCCTAAGTGCTTGCCCGGCCAGCTTCCTAAGTTCGATACTTTCTTCCTCGTACACGACTCATGTTTTCAGTCCGCGAAGCCCGGCTCGATTCCGCGTGCCCTGAAACAGTTCTTTGCTCGGATGATTTCCTTTAACATCTCTGAATACACGGTAAGAACAAGCGTTACAGCGTATAACCAATATAAAGACAGGTGTTCGTTTTTGAATAACTGAATGAAGCTCAAGCTTACAAGTTCCCTGTTTATCGCTACGATTAACGTGGCGTTCGTGGCCGGCGCAATTCTCCTCTTTTCTACTCCAAGATTTACTTTTGTGGGTCTCCTGTTGTGCGTTCTCATCGTGCTGCTGTTGGGTGTTGATCTAATTCTGCTGATACGTGACTTCTTCAGGCCTGGCACTCGCGGACGAGCAGGCGTTGCAGCGCTCCTTTGGCTACCGGTGTTTTTTCTTTTTGGAATGATCCAAGTTTGGGAAGGTCCCGTATTTGTGGAAGCAGCGGGCGACCCGCCGGTATTTCAAATACGCGGGCTGGCGGGAGTTTGCGGAGTTGATGTCTTTGGGCCAGAGCAGGAGAACGCGGAATGGATGGGTGACGAAATCGGCTTGCTCTGGAGCATAAACCACGCGGCCAGATTTCCTGTGGAAATCGAATTCAAGTACGGAGAGGTTCCTTCTGGGTTTATCCAGGTTGTTCCAGCAGGAAGAACGACTCCTGCTCCTTTGCACCGGAATACGACATACAAACTTGTTCTGGACCGATGCATGGGCGGGCCACAAACTGTGTCGTTGCACGACGCCACGATTTCTGAGTACCGTCCCAGTCCCGCAGCTTGTTGGGGCCAGTTGAGAGTTCCTGAGCGTCAGAACCCAGCATATGTGCGCGTGGACTGCAAGACGCATGAGCCGCTCCCAATGTCTAAGCGAGCGGCAGAACGCCTGAAGGCGTACGGAGAGAATCGAATTGCCACGTATTGACGGCAAATAGCCGAGTACCCCAAAACCCGGGTTCGATTCCCGGTAGCGCTACCAAGCTCTCCTAAGCTCAGGACAGTTGCCAACCTGCCTTTGCTCTTGTTCCAAGTTAGTCCTAGAAATCATGGCTTTGCGCCGAGGGTGAACATTGAGGGCTATGGCAAAAGTTCGCCAGGATTTAGTTCCCCCAACAGCTTCGTTTCCCTTAACGCCATCTTTACTCTCGTGACTGTTCCTGTGACTGAAGTCATAGCACATTATGAGGTCGAAGCATACGCTCACACATAGAGGCAGGTCGCGTGTCTGTGCATCTGCACGCAACTCAACAAGCGAGCATGCTTTAAGAGAGCGGAGGAAGAGATGATTCACTTCGACGAAGCGCACAGAGCCGTTCACTATCCAAATGATCGTCGGTTTCGCATTTGGATTCGTCCTGCAATCCTGATCGGCATTATCGTTTTCATCGTGTTGGTAATTGCCGCGGCCTGGATCGAAGTGGCCATTGCCGGACTGCCGCCCGTCCCAGCGGTTCCCCAGATATATCCCAATAACTTTTCAGGGCCGCACGGATTTCCCGTTTGGGTGCGCTACTGCCATTTTTTCAATTTTCTTTTTGTGATGATGCTCATCCGCAGCGGCATATCTATTCTCATGGACCACCCGCGCCTCTATTTCAATGACGGCTGCACTCCAGGAACGGAATGGATTAGGTTTACGCCGCTCAGGGTGCCACGCGACCGGCTTTGGACGGCCAAGGACGACGCGCGTTACATTACGCCGCTGGTCGGCACGCCAGGGTATCGGCACACGATTGGCGTTGCTCGTATATGGCACTTCATCGATGTGCACGGTTTCATCATCACTGGAATTTTCTTCGTCGTCATGCTCTTCGATACGGAGCAATGGCGCCGGATCGTCCCGACCTCGCCAACGGTGCTGTTGCAGGCATGGAACACATTTGTCCATTACGCTACCTTTCATCTCCCACCAGAACCAAACGGGTTTTACGGCTACAACGCTCTGCAGCAGCTTGCGTACTTCAGCGCCGTATTCGTCTTTGGCCCGCTGGCCATCGCGACAGGGATTGCGATGTCGCCGGCCGTGGTAAACCGATTTCAGTGGTACCCGCGCATCTTCGGTGGAAGACAATCGGCGCGGTCCATCCACTTCTTGAACATGCTCGGATTCCTCTCATTCCTGGTTGTTCACGTCACCCTCGTTGTGATCACCGGATTTGCTCGCAACATGAACCACATCGTGATGGGAACCGATGATCAAAATCCTATCGGCATGTACCTGGGATTCGTGGGGATTGCGGTGGTCATTCTCTCGTGGGTAGTAGCCCATTATGTTTCGTGGCATCATCCACGCGGCCTGCAACATGCGCTCAAATTCGTAACCTATCCCATGCAACTACTCACGCTAAACCGCTTGCTGCCGGAGCAGAAATACACGGAACAACAGATTTCTCCATACTTCTGGCCGAATGGGAAACTGCCGGTTCGAGAGGACTGGAAGCAAATGGCAGAAATCGACTTCAAAGATTTCCGAGTGAAGGTTGGAGGGTTGGTCGAGAATCCGGTTGAACTGTCGCTCGACGACCTGGAGAGGCTGGGTGAGGTTGAGCACATTACGATGCACCATTGCATTCAGGGATGGAGTGGGATCGCCAAGTGGGGCGGGCTACCCATGCAGAAGCTCATTGAACTGGTCAAACCAAAGCCTGGAGCAAGAGTGGCGGCGTTCTTCTCGTTCGGTGAAGCGCTCTACGGCGGCCACTACTACGACACGCAAAGCCTGGAAAACCTGCTCAAACCACAGTGCCTCCTCGCCACGCGTATGAATGGAGAACGGCTATCCCCGATATATGGAGCACCGTTGCGACTGCGCGTTGAGAATCAGCTCGGTTACAAGATGGTGAAATGGATTGAACGGATCGAGTTCATCGAGTCAGAAAAGTTGCTGGGCAAAGGAGAAGGCGGCAAAAACGAAGACGACGAATATTTTGACCTGCTGCCGAATATCTAATGCGCAAGCCCGATTTCACGGCGCAAAACCAGGCAGGCACAGATCACATTGTTTACCTGTTCCGGCGCCTGCGGCTCAGTTGGCTGTTACAACACTTTCCGGAAAGGCTCGTCCGATCAATCTATGTCTTCGTAAATGGCTTCATCACAATTGCTGTACTTGCCCTGCTTGCACTTGTGAGCAGCAATCCATTTGTGTTCCCATCACTCGGTCCCACTGCCTTTCTGTTGTTTTTTTCTCCGCTTGGTAAAAGTTCAAGTCCACGCAACACAATCATCGGCCACGCGATCGGACTCGCTTGCGGGTACGCGGCATTTGTCCTCACCGGCGCCGGAGCACTGCCTTTCGGAGCTCATCAGGGCATTTTCTGGCCGCGAATTCTGGCGGCTGCGCTTTCGCTTTCTTCGACCGGCGCTTTGATGGTTCTCCTCGATGTCAGTCATCCGCCCGCCGGCGCTACGACGCTGATTGTTTCTCTGGGAATTATCTCCAAGCCGCTTGAATTGGTGATCATCGAAGTTGCGGTCTTCCTCCTGGTCGCGCAGGCTCTCGTCATTAACCGTCTCGCCGGGCTGCGGTATCCGTGGTGGAATGCGATAGCACGAGGCTGATGCTCCTGCTGCGAACCGCCGCGCATCATTGAGCACGGTTCTTTCGGCAGACGAGCATTGAAGGTGATCATCTTTGCGGCTGAAACAGCGGCGGGCGACAGGCTTACAGGGAAGAATGTGACTAAGATAGTCATATTGAGGTACAGTTACCCCACGCGTGCCGTGAACATCGGCGATCTCAAGGCGCGGCTCAGCGCTCACATCCGGCTCGTGCGTGATGGGGAAGAAGTCATCGTGTGCGATCGTAACCAGCCGGTGGCACGAATTGTGCCATGTCGCGTCCAAGACCTTTCTAAACACGAGCAACGACTCGTCGCGCGTGGCGTCCTCGCGCCCTCGAAAAAGCGGCGCTCATCATCCTCCTCGCCACATCCCCCGGGAAACATTTCCGATGAAGTGATGGAGCAACTGTGGCGAGACGAGCGCGAAAGATAAGCCGAGTTCCTGCCTTTTGGGATGCGAGCGCGTTAGTCCCGCTCTGCGTTTACCAGGGTATAACTCCTCTGGTTATGGCGCTGTACAGCGCTCATGACGCAGGAGTCTGGTGGACGTCGCGGGTTGAGATCGCGAGCGCTCTTGCCCGCCTGCTTTGCATGCAGCAACTCAATACGATGGACTACGCGAAGGCGCTCAAGCTAGCTCAAAACCTTGCGGATTCCTGGTCGGAGATCCAGCCATCCGATGCGATTCGCACACGAGCATCTTTGTTGGTCCAGCGCTATGACTTGCGCGCATCGGATTCCTTGCAATTAGCGGCCGCCTTGGAGTGGTGCCAGGATGCTCCGTCAGGACGCATCCTGCTGACAGCTGACCGAAGACTGCGGGAAGCCGCTCTACTCAGCGGCTTCGATGCAAAACATCTATGACGCCCTACAACTTCGAATCCAAGGTAAGGCTCAGTCAATGTGGGTTGCAGAATCATTTCACACACATTCACCCGCCATGCTCTGTTGAAACTGGAGGACGAGAAACGTCTCAATTTTCAAGCAGGTTTGGATTCACGGTAGCGCTACCAAATACGTTCTCAGTGTTAGGAGTCACACCCTCAGTGCTTGCCCGGCCAGCTTCCTAACTTCGATACTTTCTTCCTCGTACACCCCTCATATTTTCAGTCCGCGAAGCCCGGCTCGATTCCGCGTTTCCTGAAACAGTTCTTTGCTCGGATGATTTCCTTTAACATCTCTGAACACACGGTAAGAACAAGCGTTACAGCGGATAACCGATAAAAGACAGGTGTTCGTTTTTGAATAACTGAATGAAGCTCAAGCTTACGAGTTCCCTGTTTATCGCTATGGTTAACGTGGCGTTCGTGGCCGCGCAATTCTCCTCTTTTCAATTCCAAGATTTACTTTTGTGGGCCTCCTGTTGTGCGTTCTCATCGTGCTGCTGTTGGGTGTTGATGTAATTCTGGTGATACGTGACTTCTTCAGGCCTGGCACTCGCGGACGAGCAGGCGTTGCAGCACTCCTTTGGCT
Organism: Terriglobales bacterium; assembly: GCA_035716645.1. Lineage (GTDB taxonomy): Bacteria > Acidobacteriota > Terriglobia > Terriglobales > Acidobacteriaceae > Gp1-AA112. Next base: position 32,659 of record DASTJH010000010.1, read on the forward strand.
GCCGGTGTTTTTTCTTTTTGGAATGATCCAAGTTTGGGAAGGTCCGGTATTTGTGGAAGCAGCGGGCGATCCGCCGGTATTTCAAATACGCGGGCTGGCGGGAGTTTGTGGAGTTGATGTTTTTGGGCCAGAGCAGGAGAACGCGGAATGGATGGATGACGAAATCGGCTTGCTCTGGAGCATAAACCACGCGGCCAGATTTCCTGTGGAAGTTGAATTCAAGTACGGAGGGGTTCCTTCTGGATTTGTCCAGATTGTTCCAGCAGGAAGAACGACTGCTGCTCCTTTGCACCTGAATACGACATACAAACTTGTTCTGGACCGATGCATGGGCGGGCCACAAACTGTGTCGTTGCACGACGGCACCATTTCTGAGTACCGTCCCAGTCCCGCAGCTTGTTGGGGCCAGTTGAGAGTTCCTGAGCGTCAGAAGCCAGCATATGTGCGCGTGGACTGCAAGACGCATGAGCCGCTCCCAATGTCTAAGCGAGGGGCAGAACGCCTGAAGGCGTACCGAGAGAATCGGATTGCCACGTATTGACGGCAAATAGCCGAGTACCCCAAAACGCCGGGTTCGATTCCCGGTAGTCGTAAATCGCTGAACATCAAACAGGTTTCCTGGGTTCGATAAATTCCATCGCAGTAAGTGACGCCTTCAGGAGTGGGATTAATATCAGCCGATTTCGATCGTCATCTCTATGTAGCGGTCTCCTGCGCGAGAGAATGAATGCGGATTGTGAAGATTCTTAGCGGTATCTGTGTGCTGGCGACGTCGTTGTCCTTTGGCCGGATCGTTGAGGGCAACCTTCGTAACCACTTAGAGTTCGTGCAACATCTAGATGCCATACACGCTTCTCACGCGGCAGCTCACGCTCCGGCGTTCGTCTTTGGCTTTGCGGTAGGGGCGATCATCGTCGTCTTGTCTGCGATCGGTGGTGTTCTGTTAGTCGCCCGTAGATGAACCCAATCGATAGGGATGGTCGGCCAAATCACCGTGAGGTGCGAGGCTGATGCGCACTCCGTCTTTCGATTGGCTAGCAATCCCCTTAGCCTTGCTAAAGCCCAGCGCTTCACCTCTCCAATCAAGAAATAACGGTTGAATGTCTACCCTGACTAGGGTAGTCTCTCTACCATGCCGAGCAAAGAAGAAGCAACGAACAAGCTGGAGCTGATGCAGGGCACGCTGGACATGCTGATTCTGCGAACGCTGGTGCTCGGTCGGGCACACGGTCACGACATCGCCAAGCACATTCAGCGGACGACCGACGACGTTTTACAGGTCGAGCATGGCTCGCTTTATCCGGCGCTTCACCGTCTCGAACGCAGAGGTTGGATCAGCGCAAAGTGGGAGGTCCCACGAGACGGCAAACGCGAGTTCAAGTACTACCGGCTTACGTCCACAGGCAAGAAGCAGCTTGTCGCTGAGCACTCGAAATGGCGGCGGCTGGTCGCCTCGATTGGGCGCGTGATGGAGCCGATTTAAGAAGGGAGTCAAATGGTCATGTGGCACAGGATTGAATCCTGGCTCTCCTGGTTCCCGTGGTATCGCCGCGACGCGCGCGATGCCGACCTCGCGCGCGAGTTGCGCGACCATCTCGAATTCGAAGCCGAGGAGCAGCGGGCCTCCGGGCTGTCGCCTGAAGACGCTGCCTATGCTGCCCATCGAGCTTTGGGGAACACCCTGAAAATCGAAGAAGCCGTGCGCGTCGCGTGGGGATTGCAGTGGCTCGAAATATTTACTGAGGACGCACGTTATGGACTGCGCCAATTGCGCCGCAATCCCGGATTCACTGTCGTCGCGGTTCTCACGCTTGCTCTCGGCATCGGCGCCAACACTGCGATATTCACCATTCTCAATTCTGCGGCGCTGCGCGAGCTTCCTGTCCCTCATGCCGATCAGTTGATGACCGTAAGCCAACGCATTCGCGGAACCAAAGGTCCGGTTCATCGCAATGTGCACGACGACGATTCCTTTGTCTCTTATGCCGAGTACAAGGCATACGCGAAAGAGAATCGCGTTTTTTCCGGCCTGCTAGCCTACTCCGCATTTACGGACACTACGCTCGTTCTCAATAAACCCCAGCCCATTATGGGAACTTTGAGTTCCTGCAACTATTTTGACGTGCTCGAAATCCGGCCAGAGCGCGGGCGCTTCTTTGTGGATTCTGATTGCTCCGCTCCGGGCCAGAGCCCTGCGGTCGTGCTCAGCGATTCCGCGTGGCGCAGTGCCTTCGGCTCCGATCCATCCATCGTGGGCAAAACGATTATGTTGAACCGAACGTCCTTTGTCGTGATCGGGATTGCTCCGCCGGGATTTGAGGGCACCGTCGCAGTCGCCTCGGCTTTCTGGGCTCCGGTCACGATGGTCAAAGCTTTTCGGCCCGCAGACGATTTCCTCGGAGACGATGACCTCAGTTGGCTCGCTGTGATGGGACGCCTAAAGGCGGGCGTTTCGGCGCAACAGGCAACAGCGAATTTGGGCGTGATTGCCTCCGGCCTGAATTCTACGCAGGCAGGACGCGTCACCACGGTATCGCTGGACCGGGCAACTCTTCTTTCCATGCCCTCGATGCGCACGCCGTTGTTGATCATCGGCGGCATGGTACTGACCGCGGTTGCGCTCGTGCTGCTGCTGGCGTGCGCGAACATCGCGAACCTGCTGCTCGCTCGCGCTGCAGGTCGCCGCAAAGAAATTGCCGTTCGATTGGCGGTCGGGGCCAGTCGCGGCCGCATTATTCGCCAACTGCTTACAGAAAGTCTGCTGCTTGCTATGCTCGGCGGCCTCGCCGGCGCGCTCGCGTCGTACTGGTCGGTCGCCGCGCTGTTTCGCTTTACGATGGCGCATCTCCCCACCGGCCCGGAACTCGCGTTTGCGCTGCCTCTCCGTTCTGACTGGCGCACCTGGTCCTACGCTTTTGCGCTATCGGTCGCGACTGCGTGTTTTTTTGGTCTGGCTCCAGCTCTGCGTGCCTCGCGCGTGGACTTTACGCTGGCCATGAAAGAGGACGGCGCTCATTCCCAAACCGGAACCATTGGTATTGGCCGTATGCGGAATTTCTTGGTCGGTCTTCAGGTGACGGTATGCATGCTTCTTCTGCTTGTCTCCGGACTGCTCCTGCACGGACTTTATCGCGCGCAAACGGTGAATCCCGGCTTTCAAATGAAGAACATTGAAGGAGTCGCGTTTGATCTTGCTGCCGCGGGCTACACCCAACCGCGCGCGGCTGCATTCCAGCGACAGCTAAAGGAGCGCCTCGCCGCATTGCCCGGTGTAGATGCGATCGTACAAGCGGAATGCATTCCGCTTGCTAACCGACACAACATGACCGGGTTCTCGGGGCCAAACGGCGATAGCCATCAAATGGAATTCAACAGTGTCTCGTCGAACTTCTTTCATGTGCTCGGCATTCCATTTCTCCAAGGACGTACCTTCACCGACGCTGAAGAGCGTTCCGGCTCGCATGTCATTGTTGTAAGCCAATCCACTGCCCAGCGCTTGTTTGCCGAGAAGAATCCGCTTGGCCAGACTGTTCGCGGCAGTGACGTGGTCATCGGCAAGTTAGTTCCGTGGCAGGTGGTCGGCGTCGTGGCCGACGCGCAGGTGGCAAACCTTGGAGATTCGCGCAAGCTCTACGTCTATGAGCCTGCGGGCCCTGGCCACGAAGCGGGCCTCAGCGTGATGCTTCACAGCACGCCGGCAAATCCAGTGATTGGTAAACAGGTCGAGACCATTATGGGAAGTCTGGACCCGGCGCTGAATGTCACGATTGGCCCGTTATCCGAAACCTTGGAGTTCTGGCGCAAACCGGCTCGGGTGGTGTCGGTATTCTCGTTAATGCTTGGCGCGCTTGCTCTTCTGCTCGCGTCGCTGGGCATTTATGGAATGGTTTCGTACGGAGTCAGTCGCCGCGTCCGCGAAATTGGGATTCGCATGGCTCTCGGCGCC
>DASTJH010000011.1:0-30028 GCA_035716645.1 Terriglobales bacterium
GACTTCCTGTACTTTCATCGCCCGCTCCACCGCGGCCCTCGAATAAGAGAACATGCTTCGCATGTTCTCTTACCCTCGCCGCTTGAAAAGCGGACATCTCACGTGCTAATTCGACCGGACATATCATGTGCTAACGACACCAACGATCGGCTTCATTGACAACGATTGTATGAAAAGCGAAAGGAGACCGCGCATAGGCGAGGCCTCCTTTCGCTGAAAAGTTACTCTGCTGTGGTTGCGTTCTGTTGACTCTCAGGTTTGGCTGGCGCACGTCCCGCGTCGAGGTGATCGTAGTTCATCATCGAGTTGAAGACCAGAAAGAAGCTGCCCATGGTCTCGTCGCGCCAGATCGGATTGTTCGCGAAGAGAAGCACGTGGCCTTTGCCGTGCGGAACATCAACGACTGCCGGTTTTTCCGCAACGTCCTTCGCGCCAACCATCATGCCACTCAGCACCAGATCCTTTTCCGGCGCGAAGCGCAGCACGACCCGCGGCATCTCGGAGGGAGCAGGCAAGAAGAGCGATCCGAATTCGCGCGTTTCTTCGGGAATGTAAAGCTCCTGATCGTGAGGAGAGCGCTTCACCGGTTTCTCAGGTTCGACGTACGCGCGCGCTTGAATTACGTCAGGATCGCTGGCTGAGCCGCGTCCGCTGGACCGCGCCATCGCATCCGGACCTGGAGCATTCATGCCCACATGGATCACCGGTCCGCCGCGGAAGTAGATGTAGAGCTTGTCTCCATAGCCATAGGTGACCGGACTCTTGCTGTCATCGATGGTCGAGAGCAGAACGCTGCCCGGCGCGTTCAATCCCGGCGGATCGCTCACGTTGACCATCTGCGTCATGCCCGCCGCTACAGGCAAAGCCGCGCTGGACTGCACCGCGATGAGCAAGCCGCCGTCGCGTACGAACTGTTCCAGATTGCCGAGCCCGCTGTACCCTAGCCCGCCGCGCATGTCATCGGTCGAGTCCAGACCGGGAGCGACCAGGTTCGGCATCTCCTCAGTGTTCTTCCAGGGAATTGCATTTCCCTTTTCGGGAATGCCGGAGATGATGCCGGCGAGGGAAGAGGCTCCGAAGCCTCCCGCCGGCGGCAGGATGATGACGTCAAACTGACTTCGGAGATTCGATGTTTCCCGCAGCTTGGTATCGGCGATGTAGGTATAAGGAATCTTCAGTTCATCGAAAGCGACGCGATACCAGCCATCATTCTGCGTGCTGCTCCAGTTGTGGACGATAGCCACCCGCGCAGCTTCCAGCGGGTGCATTGGCACTTTAGGATCGGCAGTCGTCGCGTGAACGGTGATGCCGAGCTCCTTGACGACCGGCTCGATTTTTCCGCGATCGGCATTGCGGATGATGAATGTTCCCGCATTGAATTTCATGCCGTCGGCCTCGAACGGGGCCTCAGCAGCTTCCATGGGAACGTCGGCCAGCTTGTAGCGGAAGGTCGCGAGCGTGTTGTCGGTATTGTCGTTGATGAGATACGTGCTGCCGGTGCCATTGATTGTTCCGGCAAGCTCAATCGTGGACATCTTCTGCATCGGCTTGCTCAGCAGCGCCGTGTCCATCACGCGAATTGTTTTCACACCGCGCAATGCGCCGAGCGTCCAGCCGGTGTCGTCGTAGGAGCGCGGGTCTTTGGGACTGTAATACTGCGTATCGAGTACCATGTCGGCCAGCCGGCTGTAGGGCTGATCCATGCGGATGATGTAACTGCCCTTGGGAATCGTGATCGGTTTGTTGGCATCGCGAGATTTTTTATCGCTCGCCGATTCGTCCTTCGCTTCCAGCTTCTGACTGTTCGCAGATTCCTTTTGCTCGGACAGAAAGACCTGAGCGTCGCTGTCGATCCGGCTGACTTCGACACCTTGCAATTCGAGCAGATTCAAAAAGCGCGCCTGCTCCGCCGGACGCGGATCGTCGGCGGGAAACACCCACGCTGCCGGTCCTTCGGTGGTGGCCTTCGCAACCGAGCGTTTGCTCATCAGATAGAAGTTGTTCAGGAACTCGTCTTTGTTGGTCGCGACATTGTTCATGCCGAACAGAATCGCGCTCTCCTGCATGTTGATGTTGTCGCGTGCGGACCACTTCACCGTGGGCAGCGGAGGATTTGGACGATACCACTCGCGGTTCGTCGCCGAAGGCTCCAGCGTGCGGACTTCGGTATCCGCGCCTCGGTTGCCGAACGTCTCGTAAAAACGGCCAATCGAGTTATGGCCTGTAGCAATCGTAAGCATGTAGTTCGGCGCCCAGCCATCGTAGAAACCGTGCGTCCACACGCCGATTACGCCGCGTTTGGTCATCTCCTCGATCTCGTGATAGGCCATGCTCTGCCACTCGCTGATCACGACCGGATCGATCCAGGCGTTGTAGGGCCCGGTGCCGGTCATGATGTAGAGATAGGGCACGGACTCGTGCAGATCGTGCATGACCGTCGGATGCCACTCGAGAAACGTCTTCAGCATGTTGCGCGAGAGCGCCAGCGACAGACCGAGGTCGTCGCGATTGTTGTCGTGCGACACGTAATGTCCCCACCAGACCAGCGGCAGCGGCGGATCCTGTGGATGGTGCACGTGGTGCATGTAGATATCAACCTCGCGATCATGGCCATCGACCTCGACTGTGGGCGTGATCATCACGATCGAATCATTGCGAATTTTCTGAATGAATGGCGTGTCTTCGACGGCAAGCCGGTAGGCCAGTTCCATCAACATCTCCGGCGCGCCGGTCTCCGGAGAGTGAATGCTGCCATCGGCCCAATAGATCGGCTTGTCTTCGGCCACGAGCTTCTGCGCTTCGGCATCGCTCAGCCCGCGCGGATCGGCCAGGCTCGCGGTGATCTCTTTGTAGCGATCCAGATTGCGAATGTTCGCCTCGTCGCTCACCATCACCGCGAGCATCTCGCGTCCTTCTTCGGATTTGCCGATGCTGTACACCTTCACGCGCGGAGTACTCTTCGCCAGCAGACGCATGTAAGCATTGATCTCGGCGACATGGTCAAGCACGTTGGGCGCGCCAACAATGTGGTGCAGAAATGTTTCCGGCGACGGCACGCATGAACTGGAAGGAAGATGATCCACGAGTTCAGTACTGAAGTACGGTTCGGTCGTATCCTGACGAATCTGCCGAGTGTAATCGGCATCGTCGCCCAGCTTGCAATGGGAAGATTGCGCCAGCATCGTTCCCGACATCATAAGCGCGCAGAACAAGAGCCTAAGAATTTTCATTGCGGGTTCCCTACCTGGTTTGAAAGTGGCGGCATTATAGCCGAGGCGGGACGGAATGGCAGGTCAGGAAGGTTGCGCTGAAGCCTATGTCACTGGGGAGAAGGAATGCGGACGCAAGGCAGCGTGCCGTCCACATGACCGGCGGGATCCTTCTTCGTATTCAGCATAGTGAGAGAAGCTGTCGGCAGGTAGTGACCAGCCAATTTGCTCAGATCGCCGCTTTTCCAGTCGATTTCATGGTTCGCGAGATCGTAGGAATAATGCCCGGAGGTCTTCCCCTTCGTCGTGGTCAGGTCGAGCAGCTCGTAGTGCCCATCCGCATGAAGCCATAGATAGGCAACCGGCTGAGGGTACGCTGAGCCGTCGCTTACCGCCTGATGTCGACACTGGAATTCCCCTGCCGGTTCCTGCGCCACTGCCGAAATCGCGATCACTAGCAACGGCAGAACGAAACAGACCCGAAATGGGAAGCTGCGCACGTGCACGCAGCCATTATCCCATGTTGGACCAACAGTGGCTCTTCTATCTTCCCCGGAAGCTGTACACAAGGCCAATCGCGAAGCGAGCGTGATTGTCGCCCTGGCTGAAGAAGTTCGTCCTCAGCCAATCGAGTTGCACGCGTGCGCCGAGGTGGCTCTTGAAAAAGTAATCGGCGCCCCCTCCGAGAGCCCAGGAGAAGGAAGTATCCGATTGGCTCGCGCCCGCGGCGCTTACGTTCGTGTGGCTGAACCCGAACAGCAGATGTCCGAAGGCGTCGGCCTTGTCGGACGAGTTGCGAAACATCACACGCGGACCGACATCGAAGCTGTGCAAGTGACTGTGAATGGTTTTGGGCAGGCCAGGAATGATGACCCCGAGAGGCCCCAGGCTCTTCGATCCATATCCGCCACTCAGGTCGGCTTCAGCGGCCAGCCGGTCGGAAAAACTGTAGGCGGCGGAACCGAGCCAGCCGCTCTGGCCGATACCAAAGTTACTGCCGTGCGCATAAGCACCATAAACGTCGAGATCCGGACCAGAGTTATTTTGTGCAAACAGTGCTGCGGAAAAAAACAGCGAGACGAGTAGCGCGACAAGCTTCATGATTGCCCTTTCCGGCAACCCGAACCGTCACAGCGACCCTGGCAACCTGAACTTGCGCAAGATAAAGATCAGGAAGAGCCGGACATTTGTCGATTCACGTTGCCTTTTCGATCTGATTGTCTGGAGTGCTCTGTTGTTGTCCGCCAAGCGCCAGCGCTTTGGTTGGTAGCGCAAGTTGTCGCACCGCTCGTGTCAGCATCGCGAGAGTCAGTACCCCGACTGTCAGTACCGTCAGAGTCAGTACCGTCAGAGTCAGTACCGTTCCCGGTAGGGAACGGGTGACGACCATGGGTGGATCAGTCGCCCGTTCCCTACCGGGAACGGTACTGATAGAGAAGGTAGCGACTGAGCCGATATATCGCGCCGAGTTCTGCCACCTGGGTTAAACTGATTCGCTTTTCAACTTTTCTTTGGAGTCGCTGGATGCGGAGAGTGTTTTGTTCGTTCCTCGTAGGAATCGTTCTGTCGTGTTGCGTCACGGGTGCAGCCCAATCGAGCGCCGATGCCGGCCCTCGCGTTCCCGCCAACAAATTCTCTCACCAGAACGATTGGTGGAAACATGCCGTGCTCTATGAACTCTATCCGCGCAGCTTCGCCGATTCCAACAATGACGGCACCGGCGACCTAAAAGGGATCACGGAGCATCTCGACTACCTCGCGAAGTTGGGAGTGGATGCCATCTGGATTACTCCTTGCTTTCCTTCTCCCCAGGTGGACTTCGGCTACGACGTTTCCGATTACCGCAACATCGATCCGCAATACGGCACATTGGCGGATTTCGATCATCTGGTTGCGGAAGGCAAAAAGCGCAACATCAAAATCATTCTCGATTTTGTCGTGAACCACACTTCGGACAAACATCACTGGTTTCTGGAATCGGAGAAGTCGAAGACGAATCCCTATCGCGATTACTACATCTGGCGCGATGGCAAAGGCGAAGGACAGCCTCCGAACAACTGGACTTCGACTTTCGGTGGACCGAGCTGGACTTATTCCGCGACCACGAATCAGTGGTACTACCACTTCTTCTATCCGCAGCAGCCGGACCTCAACTGGCGTAATCCCAAAGTGGAACAGGCGATGTTTGACGTAACGCGCTTCTGGTACAAGCGCGGCGTCTACGGATTCCGCCTCGACGCGGTCGATACGCTCTTTGAAGATCCGAATCTCACCGATAATCCGCCAGAGACCGGCACCGACGCCTACGGCATGCCGCTCCAGCAGCACATCCACGATAAAAGTCCGGCGGAAGTTCATGCCGAGTTGCAGAAGCTGCGCAAAGTCGCTGACGAGTATCCCGGCCGCGTGCTGATTGGCGAAACCTGGACCGACACGCCTGAAGAGTTGGCCGAATACTACGGTCCGACCAACAACGAGCTGCAGATGCCCATGTACTTCAACTTCACCAGCATCAACAAGCTCGATCCCAAACAATTTCGCGAGAAGGTAGCAGCGATCGAAAGCAATCCCGTGCACGGCTGGCCGGTGTACGTGCTCAGCAACCACGACATTCGGCGCTATGTCGATCGCTACGGCAATGGCGAGAACAAGGATCAGATCGCCAAGCTGATGTCGGCGCTCTATCTCACGCTGCGCGGCAGCGCGATCATGTATTACGGCGAAGAGATCGGCATGGAGAATAACGATCCCACCCGCGTCGAAGATGTGAAGGACGTAATCGGCAAGAAAGGCTGGCCGAAAGAAAAAGGACGCGATGGCGAGCGCACGCCAATGCAATGGAACACATCGGCCAATGCGGGCTTCAATCGCGGCGCCACTCCGTGGCTGCCGGTGGACGCGAACTACAAAACCCACAACGTGGCCACGGAAATGGGTGACAAAGGCTCGATCCTGAACTGGTACCGCGAGCTGATTAAACTGCGCCGCGATAATCCCGCTTTCTATGATGGCGACTATGTTGCGCTGAACGAATCCGATCCCAACGTCATGAGCTACCTGCGTAAGTCCCAAAAAGGAACTGCCGTGGTGGTCCTTAACATGTCCGACCAGCCGCACACGGTAGCGCTCGATGCGGGGGCGGTGGGCGGACAGCGCGGGCGCGTGCTCGCCGCGACGAATCCACAAGCTGCCACGGTGCAATTCGATAACGTTGGAATGGAGCCGTATGGCGTGGTGATTGCCGAAGTGGAGAAGTAGCCACGGAGGGACGCCACCGGAACGTGCAGCAATGAGTGCCGCGCCTCCGGCGCTCGTGAGGATGGGTGCACCTCCCAGCCCTCACGGGCTGGGCTAAAAGAATGTCGCGCCTTCGGCGCTGGCAGCGGCTCCGGTTCAGTGGGTCTACAATGCGCGAACTCTTCATTGACCTCATAACGTCGCGTAAAGCGAGGTCAGTTGCTCAGAATGAACAAACCGCGCGCACTGGCTAAATCTGCGTTCTGGCAGCTACTTCTTAACACTTGTCATCCCTCGGGCCGCCGCACGAAAGCCACAGGCAGCACCGCAGCCGGGTGCGGCCCGGGGGATCTGCTTTTGCCGCTGATAGCAAACAGCGGATCCCCCGCGCCGCAAAATCCAACCTTATCTCTGCCTGCAGCGCTCTCGCGGCGGCGCGAGGGATGACAACTCAAAAAGGAACGCTTGAACGAGAGTGTTCATTGGCCTCATAACCTCCCCTAAAGCGAGGTCAGTTGCTCAGGACGACAGAGCATCAACTATCGCGTGCGCCGAATCCTAACCGTGTGACGGTCGGAGCGGTAGATGCCGCGCACGTACGTAATCGCCGTTCCTCGGCTGGAAAAGATCACTTGACAGATGCGCAGGAGCGGCGCGCCGCGAGCGATCTGTAAGAGCTTGGCCAATTTCCCGTCGGCGACGGTGGCGTCGATCGATTCGTCCGAGTACGAGAGTTCCGCGCCATAGTCGCGCTCGAGCAGCGCGAACAGCGAAGTGCGCTCAAGCGAAGCGCTGGTTAGCCATGAAAAATCCTTAGCGGAAAAATAGCAGGTTTCCAGCGCAAACGGCTCGCCTGCCGCCTGCCGCATTCGCTCGATCACCAGCAGCGGACTTCCCGGAGGCAACGCCAGGCGCGCAGCGATCTCTTGTTCGTCTTCGATGACTTTTGTGGAAAGCAGGCGCGACTGCGGAAGCAGGCTGCGTCCTGCCATCTGCTCCGTGAAACTGGTGAGTTTATTGAACTGGATTTTGGGCGCGGCCACGAACGTACCGGCGCCGCGCCGGCGCTCCACCAATCCTTCACGCTGGAGCTCAGTCAAGGCGTGGCGGGCCGTCATCAGGCTCACTTCGTGCCTGCGTGCCAGCTCACGTTCCGATTCCACAAGATCGCCGCAGCGCAGCTCGCCTTGCTCAATCCGCTGCCGGATCGTTCCCAGAATGCGCTGGTAGGCGGGCAGCGACACGGCGCCAGGCGGGCTAACCGCGATTTTCCCAGGACGTTTGTTATGTACAGCCGGAGACACGATTTCTGCGCTTTCTTCAGACTTCCACTGCGCTGATTATCCGCTATAGAGCTAAATTGCCCAAGAGGTTATCTGACCGACAGTTCGTGGCAAAATTGATCACTACTGCTATATAGCATATGGAGGCTTTAGAGAAGAATCAAGGAAATTTTCAGGAAGGCGGTACCGTGAAGGGACACGACTACCACGCGGAACCCCGGCAAGAGGTCCCTATGGGTTCGCAACGATGAGCCCTAACAATCTCTCAGTGTCGGGCAGCGCGCCGGATTGCTTGTAGTCGAAGAGTTTCACGCCGTCGCGCAGGATTTCGAGTTGGCCTGGCGATCCGGTCTTGATCTTGACCGGAATGCCTTTCTGGGCGGCGGCTTCGCGCAGGCTCACGGCCGCGCGGCGCAGGTCCATTCAAAAAAAGCAGCGTCGAATTTCGATCATGGCTTGTTCCTCCCAACGATCATCCGCCAATGCGCAGGGCGGCAGCAATTCGCTCACACTGGTGACAAATTGGAGTACAGGATCTGAGCAGATAATGGTAACAGCCATTTAGTACAGCTGTCGCAATCCGTAACCTGCAACCGGCCGCATTCGGTCGAGCAACGACGCGCGCACCGGTTGCTGATGACTTCGGATTGAGTCGAGCGAAAATGATCGGCTGAAAGCATTTTTGTAGTTGCTGTAGACCACGCGATCCACGCCTGGAGCTTTCCTTGGGAACGAAATGAAGTTGTCATCCCTCAAGCCGCGAGCATAGCTACGAGGCATCGCAAAAAGCCTATGCGGCTTGGGGGATCTGCTTTTCTTACCGGCCAGGAAAAGCAGATCCCCCGCGCCGCAAAATCGAATCTCGGGGAAAAGACATCATCGCCGCGGCGCGAGGGATGACAATTCCTTAAAAGATCGGTTTACGCTATCCAGGAAAACGCTCTAGTGCCGGTTCACCGGCCCGGAATTGCGACCATTCGCTCGTCGGAGCGTTGCAACATCTTGGCGGAAACGGGAAAGTTGAGCGTGCCGCGCAGAGTCACTACAGCGGTCAGAACGTATTCGCCTCCTATTTGACGAAACACTAAGTTAGTTCCCGTAGCGGTATCGTCAATGGCAGTCGCTCTCGCCAACAACCCCTTGCCTTCTCCCACGAAAGCCAAACCTCTATCGTCGTTTGGAAGGGCCCTCAGGATGTTGTAAGTGCTGGCCGGCAGCTTGTTTCCGGCAACGACAAAATCAAACGGAATCTTGGCTTTAAGTTCCTGAGCGTGGGCAGCTCCCGAAGTGCCAAGCGCAACCGCCGCCATAAAGAACAGGGCAGTCAATTTTTTCATTACATCGTTCTCCTTGCGTGCGAGTTGAATCTGCGCACGTCATATGGACGCTGCGGCTGCGCTGAAGATTCTTCGAACTAGGGATGTTCCAATCAAGTTTGTGGGAGTAAGTTCCATTTTGGGACAAGCCGATGGTCCGATGGGCCTGTTCGCGTTTATGTCCAAGGCATGGCCAGGAATCTCGCAGAAAGTGCGGCGACAAAAAAAGGCCGGGCGAGCGCCCGGCCTAAGGATTAAATCTCACTGCTTAGAAGGTGAAAATGCCTGTGAACTCCATAACGCGAGGCTGCGTCAGGGTGTTCGTGTATTCGCCGAAATTTCCGGCGTCCCACTCATTCTGCATGTAGTTGTAAACGTCGAAGCGCGCGCTGTTGGTCACGTTGTACACGCTCCATCGCAACTGGAACGCTTTGCTCTCCGTGACCTTGAATGTCTTCGACAGATTAGCGTCCACGGAGAAATAACCATCGCCGCGGAAATTGTTGCGTTCTCCGCTTTGTCCTGGGTAGGCGTAATCATAGGGTCCGCCGTCCTCGGGGGCTAAGGCGGCATTCGTCGGGTTTTGGAACGCCCACGGAATGCCATTGATGATGGTCGTTCCTGACTGCAATGGCGCGGAGGTACGGTTGGCCCACCCCATCTCATCCCAGTTCGTCGGCCAAATGTAGCCCATCAGAATGCTGGTGGGATATCCCGAAGTCCAACGAGCGGTGCCTCCCAATTGCCAGCCGCCTAGAACAGCATCCAACGCTCTGTTCATGCCACTGCCAAATGCGCGACCATGGCCGAAGGGCAGTTCCGCTACCCAGTATCCATTGATCTGATGGCGCAGATCGAAGTCACTAGGCGCGTACATCTGCTGCGGAGACCATGGGTTGATGATGCTGTCGAACAGCGCGTGTCCGCCGCGCTCGGCCTCCGAAGAAATGTCGAGCGATTTGGAATAAGTGTAGTTGAAGCCGAATAGCAGGCCGTGCGACATGTCACGGTGCAGCGACACTTGCAGGGCGTTGTAATTCGACATGCCGATTGACCGCCAATCCCACCACGACGAATACTGGCCGTTGTAGAAGCTGTTCAGGCCGCCTACAGGCGTGATCCCCAGCTTGCCGAGCACGTCGAAGTCATAGAGCGCGGAGGTCTCGTTGTACAGGTTGGCGTTGAACTTCGAATAAATGCCCTGGAGCATAGCGGCGGGGGTCCCACCGCCCGTAAACATGTCCGTCCAATACGCAGCCGTCGGACCGATAAGGGCCGGCGTGATTGCCGAGTTCGGCGTGCCCGCTCTGGCCAATTGCGAAAATCGCGTCGCCGCCGCATAGTAATCAATTCCCGTTTTGGGATCGACGATATCCAGGGGGCCGGCAACGTCGTCATACCCGAGAATGTGATGCCCGAGGTGGCCGACGTAGCCAACGTCAAGCACTGTCCTGCCCGGCAGTTGGCGCTGGATGGACAGGTTCAAGGCATAAGAGTACGGCGTCTTAAGCGACTGGTCGATGCCGTGGGCGATCAGTTCACCATTCGCCGCTCCAGATGGAGGCATTGTCGGATAGGTCGCCGGCAGTGCCTGCGGGAAATTCGGATCGCTGAAAGGGATCTCGTTCATACCGGTAATGCGCGGCGCCTGGGCTACGGTAATCGAATTGGCGGGGTTTGACTGCTGGCTCGTCAATCCGAAGGATCCAAAGGAGTCGTAGCTCATGGCCAGCGCGGGACCGAAGTTGTCGTAATACATGCCGGCTCCGGCACGGATCACCGTGGCGTTATCGCCGGTAAGTTTCTTCAACCAACCCGAGTCCGGATTGGGCGACCACGACATGCCAAACCGCGGAGCAAAGTTCTTGTTCTGCGTCGGGTACAGTCCCGGACGTCCGTAAAAGGAACCGGAGGGCGCAAACTGAATAGGCGCAATGGAATTATCCGGTTGCCCCTTGAGCATGGCGGTTGCGCGCTGATTGAACCAGTCTCCGACGTTCACGCTGGGCGTGATTTCCTGGCCACTGGTTTCCGTAATCGGCGTCATGAGCTGATAGTTCAATCCGTAGCTCAGGGTCAGGTTGCGGCGCATCTGCCAGGTGTCCTGGACGAAGATGTTGTAAGTGTCAGTGGACCAATTTCGCGACACCGGGTCGCCTTGCCCCATCGCCGTTCCCGTGGTTGGGTTGGTAATGCGGTAGTTGTAGATGGCATCGAGTTCGCTGCCGATGCCCATCATCGCCGCAAGCGGGAAGTCATACAGATGGTCTGAGCTGCTGGCGATCGCCGGAAAGGCGGTGGAATTGGGATCAAGTGGGCTACCGGTTTCCGCGAAGCCGCCGGTGTCCACCCAGTCCGCGTTCGTCAGAACATCGCTGAACGAATTGTTGAAATTCTGATCTTGGCGGCGGACCAACAGTATGTCCGTGCCCATTTGCAGGTTGTGTGCACCCTTTACCCAGCTCACCGTATCGGCAATGTCGTGGACTGGAGCTACGAACTTGCTTGAGTAGGTGATCCCCTGGCTCAAATCGCGCATATAGACCCAAGGTTGGCTCGAATTGCCGAGATTGCCGATGCTCTGGTGGGTGAAGCCGTATCGGAAGTTGTTAACCAATCGTGGCGTGAATGCGCCGGTGTACGACGCAACAATCCCCTTGCTCAGGTCAACCGAGCGCAGCTCCGGCGCCTGACCAGGAAGGAACGGCGCTCCGTTGATGGGAACGTCATTGTCATCGCGAGCCGCGCCGCGCACGAAGATCGAGTGATTACCGTTGGCCGTGATGGTGTAGTCAAGACGCCCGATGTACCAGTTCTCTTTGAGAGATGTCGGCGCGGCCCAGCGGTATCCACCGTAATTGGGCGCATCCACGGATGCGGCGCCATTCGGTTGGGGGAAGGTGTTGAAATAATCCATTGCCACCTGGCTGGGGCCGATTCCCAAGGGGTCCATCGCCGCCAGGTCTTTAGGTCCTAGTCCGTACCAGCCCGGCTGGATGGAGTACGATTTGCCGCTGGCTCCCGCCACCGACATTCCCGGACACTGCGTCGTGTCGGAGCACTGGTACTGGATGATGCCATCGCGCAGCGTTGAGCTGGGAATGTTCAGGAATTGGCTGGTGTTGAAGGCCTGCCGGTGTCCTTCGTAATTGAAAAAGAAAAACAAACGGTTCTTCTTGATCGGACCGCCAATCGTTCCGCCGAATACGTTGCGCACCAGCTTCTGCGGGCGGTTCGGTTCATCATTGGCGATTTGCGCGTTCTTCAGGAAAAAGTCGTTCGCATTACCGGCGCCGTTACGATTGAACTCGTAGAGACTGCCGTGGAACTGGTTGGTTCCGCTCTTGGTGACCATGTCGATCTGCGCGCCTGCTGAGCGTGCTTGATCGGCCGTGTAGTTCGACGTCGTCACGCGGAATTCCTGCACCGAGAACTGCGTGGAGGGCAGTACTCCGACAAACGAGTAGCCATTGAACTGGTCATTGTCGTCCACGCCGTCCAGACGAATATTGTTCTGATCGCTGTGCTCGCCATTCACGGCGCCTGCGCGCGTATCGTAGCCGTCCTGCAAATACTTGTCGCCGTTATAGGCCACGCCGGGCTCGAAGCTCAGCAGCAGCGGCATGTTCTCGCCCAGGAGTGGAAGCTCCTCGATCTCGGCCTTGCCCATGTTGCGTCCCACGCTGGAATCAGTGGTGTTCAACTCCGGCTCCTCCGAAGTGACAGAGACCACCTCTCGAACCTGACCGACTTTCATCTCCACATTGGCCGTCTCCGGCAGTTCGACTTTCAGTACCACATTGGATCGCTGGTATCTGTCGAATCCTGGCGCCTCAACACGGAGCGTGTACGTGCCAGGAAGGACTTGCTGGAAAACGTATTCGCCGGCAGGTCCTGTGGTAGAGGTGCGCGTCAGCCCGGTATTGGAATTCACGATGCTGACTTGTGCGCCTGGAACAGCAGCACCCGACGGATCGCTTACGATGCCACGCAGGGAACTGGTCGCCTGTCCACAGGCGGTAGCCGCACACAAACCTAAACAGCAATAGATAGCCCACAGCAAAATTCTTCTCACAGAAACCCCATTTCTTTGGTTGGTCTGGATTGACATGACGAAAGCACAGCGCAGCGGTTCTCCATCCGCAAATGAGCTGGAGCGTTGCTGAATTACGCGGAAAAAACTCTAAATTTTTGTGAGCCTCTCGTCAACCCTTTCGTCCCGTATAGATCACAAGTCAGACCACGGACAGAAGCTGTCCAAGAATGGAAAAGCCTTCAGCTCAGGGTTTGCAGGTAGGTGTGGGTAATGCGGTCGTGCCAGCAAAGCCGGTCTTCATCGATGAGAGACCAGGCAAAGCCCATGCCCAAGGCGGCGTAAGAGAGGACAATCGCGAAGGCTCGCCAGCGTAGTCGCGCAAGCGACGGAGTGTCGCCTGTAAACGTGGCGATGCGCAGTCCGGCCGCTTGGGTTCCGGCTGTGGCGCGAGCATAAGAGAGGGTGAGCCAATAGTAGAGGGTCAGCAGCACAAGGCTCGAAACCGCTCCCGCCGCCAACAGCGGCTTGCCGAGCTGGAGGGATTTGGCGAAGAACTCGGCGCAGATCCAGAACCATGCGACCGACGCGAGCAGCACGATGCCGTCCACGACGGCGGCGTAGGTGCGCAGCGCTATTGGCGCAGTTTGTAACGGAAGTTCGAGTTCGTCGCGCGCCGCGCAAATCGGCTCTTCGGGGGCGATCTCGATTTCATTCAAATGCGTGATGGCCGGCGGCGGAAGTTCATCAACGGCTTCGAAGATACGAAGCTGATCGGCAACCGGCTCAGCTAGTTCATAGCTCGAGCGTGTGGGCGCGTGCGGAAATTGGATCACCTTCGGAACCGGTGCGGCAATGCGGGGAAACGGCGCGAGCGGAGGACGCGAGGCCAGCCTCTCCCTCCACTCTTCATCGGATTCTGTCCGCAGATCCTCAACAGTTTGCGGTTGAAAGCGAACCTCGGGGGCGAGTGGAAATTCCTCAATCTGCTGGACCCAGGCTGCCGGCTGGGGATCCTCAACTAGCGCAGCAGCAGACGCGGCTTGCTGCGCTTCTACCACAACGTTCCTGCTGCGGTTGGCGGCGCGCAGGCTGGCGAGATCGAGTGACGGGCCTTCCTGGACTGCGATCGCTGCCTGTCCGTCGAAATCGAGCAGTGGAGCGTCGGCGACCATCTTGCGCCGTTTGCGGATCTGGTGCGCCCGCAGTTGCATGGAGATCTGCTCGCGCCAGTCTTGCGGCACCGTATTGCCGGTGCAGGCACAGTTATCGTTGCCACATCGCGGGCAGGCCATGATCGTGAGGAAGTCAGCACGCGGACAAAAGTCCGAATCGCTTTGCACACGTCTCTTGCTGCGTGCTAGGTTCTGTGATTCGGATGATTTTCCGCCGCAATCTTTTTGTTAACACGACGTTGCTGGTTTGTCATGCCTTACTGCTCGCCACGGTGTTAACGGCAGAGCTACCACTCCGCGCCAATTCCACGGAAAGCAAAACTTTAGCCGGAAATTCGGCTGAGCCGCAGAATCAACCGGCCAAGGCACCCGACCTGAAGGGGAGAGCTTCGGCGGTACTCAAGTACAACGCCGAGCCAATTTTCGTAAGCGCCGATCAGTTTGAGAAACAGGGCGATCTCTACAAGCTCCGCGGGCACGCCGAGATAGACTTTCGCAACTACATCCTCGGAGCCGACGAGATCACCTACGACAATGATTCCGGCGAATCCACCGCGACCGGCCATGTCACGCTCGATGGTGGCGAATACAACGTGCACGTCGAAGCCACGCGCGCCGAGTACAACGTGGACGACGGCACCGGCAGGTTCCACGACGTGACAGGCCGCACCGGCATGAGGTTTGGCGGCCACCGGATTGTTCTCAGCACGTCCACACCATTCACGTTCACCGGAAAAGAGGTAGATAAAGTCGGTCCGAGCCGCTTCGTGATCCACCACGGCAGCATGACCTCCTGCGAAGTGCCGCGTCCGAAGTGGACCTTCAACGCGGAGACCATCAAATTCGAAGTCGGCGATTTGGCTAAACTCTACAACTCGACCTTTCGTTTGCGCAGGATTCCCGTGCTCTATCTGCCTTTCGCGGAACATCCGGTGGAAAAAATCGGGCGGCAGAGCGGATTTCTGATTCCCAGTTTGGGACAATCTTCCGTCAAGGGCACAATATTCGGCGATTCGTTCTTCTGGGCCATCAACCGCAGCATGGACGCGACGCTCGGCGCGGAATACTTTTCCAAGCGCGGCTTTGCCGAACACGCCAACTTTCGCGCCAAGACCAGCGCCGATTCTTTTATTAATGCCACGTATTTCGGGGTCAACGATCGCGGGCTCGGGCCTACGCACATCAACCAGGGCGGCGAAGACGTGAAGCTCCAGGCGGAAGAAAACTTCAACGAGCAGAATATTCGCGCAGTCGCGAATGTCGAGTATCTCAGCAGCTATCTCTTTCGGCTCGCTTTTGCCGAGACGTTCACGAATGCCGTGAACTCGGAGGTGAAATCCGACATTTTTGCTTATCGCGAAAACAACGGCTATTTTCTCGGCGCGCTAGCGCAGCGTTATCAAAACTTCCAGAGCACAAACAAAGGCGACCTGTTCAGCATTCTGCACGTGCCCACGATCGACTTCTCCTCCGTCGATCGCAATCTGAGCGGCACGCCCTTTTATTGGGGATTGAATTCGTCGATGACGGGCCTCTCACGTCGAAGCCCGACGTTTAGCTCAGCGAATCTCGTTGGACGGCTCGACGCCGAGCCTCGGCTATCATTGCCAGAATTTCTGCACGGCTGGACGTTCACTCCCACGGTTGCGATCCGCGATACGTTCTACACCCAGAGCAAAACGCCGGAGACGCCGTTCGGCATCGGCTCGACGGTCAATACTCCCATTAATCGCAAGGCGTTTGAAGGCGAACTGGAGATGCGGCCTCCGCGGCTGGTCAAGATCTTTGACAAGGGTCTTTTCGGACACTCGCTCAAGCACACGATCGAACCGCGCGTGACTTATCGTTACGTAAACGGTATCGACAATTTTCTCAGCATCATCCGCTTCGACAGCACCGACATCCTGAGCGACACGAACGAGGTGGAATACGCGATTACCAACCGCGTGTACATGAAGCCGCGCGATCAGAACTGCAATCCCGAAGCGGGAAACGAAACGCCTTGCTCGCGCGTTTCGACCGAACTGTTGAGCTGGGAAGTGGCGCAGAAATATTTCATTGATCCGTTTTTCGGGGGCGCGCTCGTTTCCGGCGTCCGCAATGTGCTGCAGACTACGGCAGAGTTCACCGGTGTGGCCTTCCTCACCGACCCGCGCGTGTTTTCTCCGATTACGTCGAATCTGCGCATTCACACCAGCACCAACACCGAATTGCAATGGCTACTGGACTACGATGCGAAGAAGGGCCAGATCAGCTCCAGCGACGTGTTCCTCAATTACAAGCTTGGCGCGTACTTCATTGGGGCCAGCCATGCCCTGCTGCACGCGCCGGGCGAAGTGTTTCTTTCCAGTCCGCTGCCCACAGTCGATCGCTTCAACCAGTTTCGCTTTACCGGAGGCTACGGCAATCCGTCGAAACGAGGCTTCAGCCTGGCGGGAAATATTGGCTACGACGTAAATCTCACGTCTTTGCAATATGACGCGATTCAGACTTCCTATAACTGGGACTGCTGTGGTCTGAATTTCGAGTACCGCCGCTTCGTTCTTGGACCGGTGCGCAACGAGAGTCAATACCGCTTCGCGTTCAGTCTGGCGAATATTGGGACCTTTGGGAATTTGAGGAGACAGGAAAGAATCTTTTAAAAGTCCGAAGTAAGAAGTCAGAAGGCAGGTTTAGCTTCTGACTTGACCGGATCTGACTTCTGACTTTCTCGCGTGCGATAATCGAATGATCCCCTGCATCCTGAGGTTTTCTTGCTGAAATTCCGTCTGCTTCTTGTTCCCACGCTCCTGCTGGCTCTCGGCTGCTCCGCGCAATCTGGCAGTTCCAGCGATTCCAGCGTTCTCAATCGTCGAATCGAACAGAAGGTGAGAGCTACCTTCGATTTGCCGCAATCGGTGAACATCTCCGTGGGGACGCGAGTGCCCAGCGAGATTCCGGGGTACGACAAAATCCCGATCACGCTCTTCAGCAGCACGCATGCCAGCACGCATGACTTCCTGATCTCGAAGGACGAAAAGACCCTGATCGAGTGGGAGAAGCTGGACATCAGCACCGACGTGATGCAGTCGATCGACCTCGCTGGCCGGCCGATGCGCGGTAACCGCGATGCCAAAGTTCTGATCGTGAACTATGACGACTTCGAGTGCCCCTACTGCGCGGCTATGCACCAGACGCTCTTCCCAGACCTGATGAAGACGTATGGCGATCAAGTGAAGATCGTGTACAAAGATTACCCGCTGCTCGAAATCCATCCCTGGGCGATGCACGCAGCAGTCGATGCCAATTGCCTGGCCGCACAAAACAACGATGCGTACTGGGATTTTGCGGATTATGATCACGCGCACCAGAAAGAGATCAGCGGCGATAAACACGACATCAACGAGGAATACGCGCGCCTCGACAAGCTCACCGAAGACATCGGCCAGAAGCACGGCCTTGATGCCAACCGCCTGCAAGCCTGCGTGAAGAAGCAGGACGACAGCGCCATCCGCGCATCAAGGGCCGAAGGCGAGAAGCTCGGCGTGGACGCTACGCCGACGATGTTCATCAATGGGGATCGCATCTCCGGAGTCGTTCCCGAAGCGGAACTGCGCCAAATCATTGATCGCGCAATCAAAGACGCCGGCGGAACTCCGCCGCCCTCGTCGAATTCAGGAAAGTAGTCATCTCGCGCTTCCGGCGTTCGGAGTTTTCAGTGAACTTTCGGAGAGCATCGTAGCGCGCCGAAAGCCGAGCGATGGAAGCCTGGATGCCGCCTAGCCGTGGTTCCCAAGCTTCCCAACGAGCAACTCTGGCACTATCCATGACATCTCACCTACTGCCCACTTCACTAGCAACTACACGTGTATCCGCTGGAGCATGGCTCCGGTTTGTCCACGAAAGCGCCACCAGTCGTGACGAGAAAGGTCATTTCCATTTCACGCGAAGCCGTGTCCTGGAGCGTGGGCGGTACGGTTCCACTCAGCGGAATCTACCGCGTCATTCATGCCGAACATGAGCTTCCCGCCGAGGTCACGCTGCGGCGTGGCCAACGATTCCCTCCGTGTGCGCTGTGCAGCGCCCCGGTTACCTTCGAATTGCTACGTGAGATACGAGAGCCGCTTGCGGGCTTCGATGTCGTTCTTTACGAACTGCCGGTAGTTGGACCGAACGCCAAAGCTAGCTAAACTGAGCTCTTGAGGCGCCGCACTCCCTTTCATCCCACATCTTTAGCGGTACTGTACAATTTTCCTTCACCCCACCGAATGACTAGTCTGCGGGAGTTGGGTTCTTGAAATCGCCTCGATTCTTCCTTCTTGCGGCGCTGCTCGCCTGCTGCGCGATGGTTGCCGGCTGCCATAGTTCCCAACATGGACCCGACGTGATGGCGAGCGTGAATGGTCGCGCCATTAACCGCGCCGAGGTGGACAAATATTTCGACAATCAGGCCGCCGGTGCGCCGCAGAAGCCGACCGGCGAACAGGCTGACAGCTTACGGCTGAACATCCTCAAGCAGCTCATTGATCAGGAAATCATGATGCAGCAGGCGGAGAAGCTCGGTCTGCTCGCTACCGACGAAGAAGTCGATCGCAAGCTGAACGAGATCAAAGCTCCGTACACGACCGAGCAGTTCGATCAGAAACTGCAAGCCAGCCACATGTCGCTCGACGATCTCAAGCGCGACCTGCGCCGCAATCTGACGATCGATAAGGTCCTGAATAAAGAGATCACGTCGAAGATCAACATTACCGATAAGGAAATCAGCGACTACTACAACGGAAACAAGGCGCAGTTCAATCTCATCGAGCCGCGCTATCACCTTGCGCAGATTGTCGTCAGCTCGCAGCCTGCGCCGCAGGCACAGGTGAGCAATCTCAATAATGACAAAGCGAAAAACGAAAACGACGCGCGCAAGAAGGTCCAGATGATCCAGAACCGGCTGGAAAGCGGCGACGATTTCGCGCAACTCGCGATGAACTACTCCGAGCAGCCGGACACAGCGGGCAACGGCGGTGACATGGGCATGATTCCCGAATCGCAACTGCGCAGCAATCCGGAAATTTACAACGCTGTCTCGAAGCTAAAGCCAGGCCAGACCACGCCGCCGCTGCCGATGACCGATCCCAATACGAAACACGTGATCGGCTACAGCATCATCAAGCTAATCGCCAAAGATCCTGCCGGGCAGCGCGAGCTCAACGATCCCCGCGTGCAGCAGTTCATCCGCGAACAACTCCGGCAAACGCGCGAACAACTCCTGAAGTCCGCGTACTACGACATCGTGCACAATCAATCCAAGATCAACAATTACTACGCGCAGGACCTGCTGAAAGAAGTGGGGAAGTAAGTTTAGCTGCTAAGCTCCTAAGCCGCTAAGCTGAACCGCGTCGCCGCATAAGCTAAGCCGCTTGGGAGCTTAGCAGCTCAGAAGCTATGGTTCGTTTTGGCATCCTCGGATTCGGACATCATGCGGCCAAGCGTCTCATGCCGGGCTTCGCATCGGCGAAGCAGTGCACTGTGCGTGGCTTCTGGCGCCGGGATCAGAGCAAAGCGAAGGAGGTCATCGGGGACTACCGCGAGCTTTCGTTGCGCTCCTACGAAACTCCCGAAGCGCTCTGCGCTGCGCCTGACGTTGATGCGATCTTCATTGCCTCACCCGACGCGCTGCATCTCGAACACGTTCTGCTTGCGGTGAAACACGGCAAGCCTGTGCTCTGCGAAAAGCCGCTCGCCATGAATGCCAAAGAATGCGAGCGCATGATTGAAGCCGCCGAGATCGAGAACGTCCGGTTCGGCGTGGCACAGGTGTTCCGTTTTGAACCCAGCGTGAACCACATGCGCGAACTTGTTTCTAGCGGGGCGATCGGCAAACCATTGCTGGCGCGATCTGAATTTCATTACTTGGCGCAGCACAGCCCGCGGACCTGGCTTACCGACGCGGCGCTGGCGTGCGGTGGTCCCATCGGCGATGTTGCTGTGCATTGCATTGACGCGCTGCGTTACATCCTGCAGGACGAAGTCCATGAGGTTTATACAAGAGCTCAGTATGACGATGGCTCAGGCGCGGTCGAGTCGGCGGCCATGCTGATGCTGCAGTTCACGAGAGGCACAATCGCGGAGGTGACCGTTTCCACGCGCGCCGAGTATCGCACTCCACTCTGGATTACAGGAGATGCAGGCAGACTAGGTGCCGAGGACGCGCTCAACGTGGAACACGCGATCCAGCTAACCTGCCAACCGATGACGGGCGAGTCTTCAGTGGAACAACTCTCGAACGAAAACGCATACGCCGAGCAGGTAGACGCATTCGCGCGTTGGATCACAAACGGCGTGCCCTTTCCCGCTCCGGCCATGGAAGGCTTGCGCAATCAACATGTGCTCGATGCCGCCTACAGGAGCATCCATAGTGGCAAATCGGAGCGCGTACCTATTCATCGCGCCAGCTCAGGTAAGTAGGACGAGTCAACGTGGAACCGGACCTGCTCTGAGCTTGCCGAAGAGGCCCTCGCCCAGGTTTTGACTTTGATGTTGCTCTTGTTGTGGGACCAGCTTTTCTGGACTCACGACAAAGCGGGCTCGCTATCCACTTCTCCTGGTCCGCGAACCCCGCTAGCAGCTTTGCGCAGTCCGTAGCGCCAGCGCAGAAATCCGACGACGATGACCAGCGCACAACACAGCTCAATGAAAACCTTCTCGCCGTCAAACGGATCGACGGGCGAGTTTTTCAAATTGGGATCGGTGAAGATGCTATGCCAAAACACCGCGATCGCCGCCGCGTAGATCACGAAGTGGAACGACTTCCACAATCGTCGTCCGAGCCGCAATCGGAAATAGGACGTGATTACAACCACCGTCACGCAATAGAGCGCAATCGCGCCAATCGTGTTCTCCAGCGGCTGGCTGGGCGAGTGGACCGGATACAGAATGTCGCGCACGCGAAACCGCACAGTAGAAGAAAACAACAGCACGACGGGATGCAAGATCGAAGCCGCCAACACCAGATAGCCCGTCCAGTTGTGCAGGCGAAAAATGTTGAAGCGCCGGTGCGGCCAAAAACGCCACGGGCTGTAGCGCATGGCAATGAGCAGACCGAGAAACAGGTTCGCGGTGACGAGGCCGACGGCGACCAGGCCGATGTCTGAAGAAAGATCGATGGGGTTCACTGATTCTTTTTGGACGTATTCGCTTTCTCGTGGTTATCGCACTCGTGCCAGGACAAGCGTGATGTCGTCGGGTTGCTCGTTGTCGCCGATCCAATCCTGGACGGCAGCGAGCACCGTCTCGGAGATGCGTTCCAGCGGCAGATGCCGGTTTGCGCGCACAAGTTCGAGCAATCGATCTTCGCCAAATTCTCCAAAATCGTTTTCCGGTTCGGTAACACCGTCACTAAAAGCAACGAAGATGTCGCCAGGTACGACCGGCACTTGTTCTTCGTCCAAGGTGATCTCCGGGAAAAGACCGATGACTAGTCCTCCAGTCTCCAGCTTTCGCACCGCGCCGGAATCATGGATCAGAAACGGCGGCAGATGTCCGCCATTGGAGTAGGTCAGGGTCCGCGAAGGACTATCGTAGATTCCCAAAAAAAGGGTCGCATACTTCTCCGCCGGCGTGCTCTGGTAGAGATGGCGATTGAGCAGCATCAACACCTCGGCCGGCGATTGGAGTTGCTCTGACGCATTCGACCACAGAGGTGCGCGAAGCGTCGAGCCGGACGCGATCGCAGCGGCTCCGGCGGCGACCATCTCTTCGCGCGGCTCCATGGCGCCGAGTTCAAAGACGCGCACCGCAGAATGAATGGTCGCCATCAGCAGCGCGGCCGAAATTCCCTTGCCACTGATGTCGCCCACCGCGATGCCCAGCCGCTCTTCGCCGAAGGCGATAAAGTCGTAGTAGTCGCCGCTCACCGTGCGCGCAGGTTTGCAGAAGCCGTGCAGCTCCAGCGATGGCAACGTCTTCAAATCGCGGGGAAAAAGCTGGGCCTGCACTTCCTGCGCGATAGCCAGTTCATTTTGCAAGCGCTGTTTTTCTTTTTGTTCTTGCAGCAGGCGCGCGAGCGATTCGCTCATGGAGTTAAACGACGTTTCCAGCGACGCAAGCTGATCGTTGGAGCGGACCGGAATTCGGTAATGCAAATCCCCGCGATTGATGTACTGCGTAGCGCGATAGAGCTGCGCCACTGATCCAGTAATCGTGCGCGTCAGACGCAGGCCGACAATCAGCGCAATCAATTCGATCAGGCCGAAGGCAATCGCGACCACCGCGAGAAAAATCAGCAAGGCCGAGCCGAAATCGCCAAGATCATTGAAAAGCCGCTGAAAGAGCACGGACGGTCGCGTACTAATACCGACGATCGTGATGAACTGCTTGTTCGCCGTCCAATAGAATGCCGGGAATGCGGAACGGAAGCTGAGATCCGGATCGAGAGCGTAGCGCTTCTCGGGAACTTCCCCTGCGGTGACTGCCGGACTGGGGATCACACCCTGCTGTCTCTTGTCGCCGAACGTGAGCTGAATGTGGTTGGTATCGCCGCTTTGCGCCTGATTCTCCTGCATCGCGAACAGCATCACTTCACCCAAGTCTCCGATGGTGGATGAGAGCAGTTCGCGGCTCAATGGCACAACGAGCACAACGTCAAGTTCTCCAGCGGGAACTTTGCTCGAGAGGAAACTCCGGACCACGAATCCACCCTCGTACGACACGAGTCCGCTGAAGTCCCGCTTGGGATCTTGCAACTCTGCCGGAGGAGCCGTAACGTCGGCAAGCTTCACCGGTGCGCCGTTCACCCAGGCCGCAGCCGATGCTCCAGGAAAAACGGCCAGCGGTCCGCGTGTTGAAGTTGCCTCGATCCGCAGCGGAGCAGAACCACGCTCAGGAAGATGGTGAGCGATTTCTTCGGAAACCGCCGCGTTCAGAGTATCGAGATTGCGCACCACGCTGTTCAGATCGCGGTGCACGATCATTGTCGTGAGCTGGTTGGCAAGCAGATATCCGGCAAGCCCGAACATTGTGAGAATCAGCACTACAGGAATCACGCCGATGAAGACGTAGGTGACAATCAGGCGGTTGCGCAGGCGCCAGAGAAGATGCTGGCGAGTCCAGCGCAGCAGCAAGATGATGGCGCAGACGACTGCGACAAACTCGAAGATTCCTGCCCAGGTTCCGAGCGTAGCGCGAAAGCCGGAGCCGGTTGGCGAAAGAAGACTGACGATTTCGGAGATCAGGTAAAGCGCGACCAGCCAAAGCGTAAATCGGGCTAGACCGCTGCGTGGGTACAGGCCCCACTGCATCAGCCGCCGGTTCAGATTGCGCACTAGGTCCCGCATTCCCTGCTCTACGAGTTCTCCATCGATTATAGGGGTCGAGGAAAGGCAGCAACTAGCGATTAGCCATTAGCGATTAGCAAAAGCCGATCCATCCAGAATCATCCTGACGATGCGGTTTTTGCTAGTTGCTAATCGCTAATCGCTGGCTGCTGCCTTTCCAGTAATCCCGCATCAGTTACTAAAACGATTTTGGCGACAATCCCATCTCGCAAGAATCTTCTTTACAAATTCGTTAGTCTCTGAATATCATGCGTTTCGCTCTTTTGTGGCCCGCCACCGGCGGGTCGCGGACTCCTCTCCCCGAAACGGAGTGCGCGGAAGATTTCGAGGTCGATGTTCTTGTTCGTGGTTTCGGATTGCATAAAGAATACGTGCCGAGTTTGACCCGACCCACGAGGTCAGGACGAACTCGGCATTTTCTTTGAGCTTGCGAGCCGAGTGCAGCGGTGGCAACGATATCTCTTCGGTTCCGAAATGAAACAGCTTCGCAGCCGGAAAGTGAATTTTTCGATTCTATAGGTGAAAGGAGTACATGTGAGTACTGGTACAGCAAGCAGGGAGAAGGGTACAGTGAAGTGGTTTAACGGAGCCAAGGGCTATGGATTCATCCAGCGCTCGACCGGCGAAGACGTGTTTGTTCATTTCTCTGTCATTCAAGAGAACGGATATCGCACGCTCAACGAAGGAGAAACCGTGGAGTTCGATCTGCTGAAGGGGCCTAAAGGCCTGCAGGCGGCGAACGTAGTGCGCGGCAACGCCTAATTTCATTTCATTCTCAGCAGAAAAAACTCCCTTCCAGCCGCCTGCGCTGGAAGGGACATAAACTTCGATTTGCCCTGAGCTCTAGGAGAACCGCGCGCTTCAGCCGTGCACCTGCAGGATTCTCTAGACCAGAATCAAGCTGCGGCAAGTCCGGCGCCGCACACTGTCAGCACGAGTCACCAGCAAGCCAACACCGTAATGCCTGTAGATATTTTCTTCTTGCCGACGATAGCGAAGCCAATTCCCAAAATGGCAACTGCCGTGCACGTGCGATGGACTACGAGAAGAGCGCGGCCCAGCCAGAGCTTACCAATACCATGACGATGAACCATCCCGCCATGACGCCGATGCCAGATGAGATCTTCTTGCGTCCGACCACGGCGAAACCGATGCCGATCAGCGCGAAAGTCCAGAGTGTAAACACATCGAACCAACTCGCCATACTGTACAGCCAGCGGGCGGTGTCGGTGATTGACATATAAAATGCTGGATTCGTCCCCACAGGATTGCTGAAGTTAAATGCGTCGGTATTGCTGCCGCTGAACAGAGTAATGATCGCGAGCAAGATCTTGATACATCCCACCAGGCCTGAGTAGAAGACCACCGCGAGCGACTGTCCGAAGGTGACCTCCGTTCCGAGACCGAAATTGAAGGTCGCCATTAAGACTGCAGCGACGATTAGATCGATAATCAGTAGGAGGACGGGAAAGGCATACGAAATCCCTTTGGTGATCTTCACCGTCATGTCCATCCGCCGGGCGCGTTGATCCGCAGGAAGCTGGTCCATTTGCGCGCTGGCCTTGGGACTCATCTTGATTTGGTTTTCAGATACGGTCTCGAACCCGACTTTCTTATCCACGGTGAACGACAGCGCGTAGGAGAACGCGCAGATGACGAGGAATGGCACCCACCACCGTGCCGACCGGCGCAGATCGGCAAAAGTTTTTGAGGGTGAGAAGAAGATGTTAGCCAGGCGCTGTCCTTCGGACAAGCCGGGAGTTTGGGGCGTCTGCGGGAGTACAGAAGTGGAAGTTGCGTTCATGAGCTCTCCTGTAAAACGAACACGGATACGGCTACACAGAGGCGGCCGGGAAAGTTCAGTGTTCGAGGATCAGTGTGGGATAGTTATACCGCAGATAAGCGACGACGGGCGGCTTTTCTTTCTTCATTGCGCGCTTTTTGGCTTTCGTCCATCGCTTCCGTCAACCACCGCGCCTGGATGACCACTACCACGATCACGACGAGATCCACATAGATTTGTAGCGCTCCCACCGCGGCGGCTTTGTGCCACTGGGGATCGTTCTCAAAAGAATCGGGCAAGTCGCGAAGATAGTCGCGGTGATAGCTGACGATCGCAATCAGCAATGCCGTGCCGAAGAAAATTAAGAGCGCTTCGATGATCGAGAATCCGAAGCCAAGGCGCATCAGCGAAGCCATGGCTGCGCCTAGTCCGCAGCCCAAGCCTAAACTGCGCCAGGAAGTGACATCCCGTTCAAAGTACCAACCATAAGCGGCGCATCCGCCGAAGATGACGGCGATAACGAAATACACTGGCGCCAGTGACGTCCGATAAACCATCTGGAAAAGCCTGCCAAACAGCCATCCCTGGACTCCGGCGTATGCGAGCAGCGTGGCCATAGCGACACTGCCGGGCATTTTATCCACTTTGTGCGAGATGAACACCGCAGCGAGGAGAAGTCCGCCTATGGCCAGAGAGACTGCCTGATAGGACAGGACCGGATTGGCTAGCAGAGAAGATTGGTCGCTCGGTCCGGCAAACAACGCGGAGACCACCAGCGCACCGATGATCCAAAGGAAAACCTTAATCAGGAATTTCCGGTCTGCCGTTTCGATAGCCTGAATCTCGGCGGACGAAGGCTGATCCTCCAGCCCGGTCGTGGGCTGAGAATTGCTGGCCGCCGTCGGTTGCGGTGCGGGGTCCATGGGCTGCCGGGAGGGTAGCCTACAGCCTATAGTCGAGCAAGTTACGACCGTGCCGCCTTACATGCCCATGCCAGACGTTGTAGCATCAGCGGACCAAATAACTGGAGAGGAAAAGTCCCCTTGCTTTCGCGACGTTCGGACGGCGCCCTCGCGGTCTCACTCCAGGGCACTACCGGATTTCTCTGTTTAATTCACTGATCATTGGCTGGCTCAGCTAACTAGCCGTTAGCCGCTAGTTTCCAGCTATTAGATTGAAAACAAAAAGGATTATGCTGAAAATTGAGAATTCCCTGTTAGTTCCGTGCTAATTCCCTGAGCGTTTTGTCCGGACCCGCATTGATGGCGACTTTGGGCGTCTAGCGGGAACTAGTTCCCTGAGAAATTCGCTGTTCTCAGGGAATTTAGGTTTTGTGGGCGGCCTAATATCAATCCACTCCGGGGGTCCGACAAGCTTCGATTCCCGCCCCCAAGGAGGCAACCGCTCACGCCGCGCGTTCTGGAGGATTTTCCTCTCGCCCAGCAAGTTCGGGCTGAGGCGGTCTGCGGTCCGGCGATTGCCGCTGGTTGCCGCCTTCGATCGAGATTTTCGCGAAGGCGATATTGAGTACCAGTCCGGAAAGCAACTCGAGAAAATCCTCGGTGACGCGAATGGCCGCGCTGATTTCTTCATATTGCAAGCCGGCTTCCTGAATGCGCTCCAGGCTGAGCTGAGGCGCGTCCGGCAGTTCGCCGGCCAGCGCGAGAGCCGATTCTCGCATTGCGCGCTGGGTCTCCACGTATAACGGCGAGAGCACAACTGGCTTCATCGATTCCCAGTACAGGTTCAGATAGTCAGGAAATCTCGCCAACGCCTGATAGTCAGTGTTGATGAACGGAACGCCGAGCACGCGCTTCATCTCGTCATAGATTCTGCGGATGGGAGCAGGCGCATCGTTTTCCGTTACCTTCACCGGCTTCTCGGCGAAAACTGGATGCTCCGCGGGCGCTTGGGCGCGATGCGCATGCGCCCCGTCATCCTCGAAGGCTTGGAGTTGTCCTGCGGCGATCAACAGCAGGGGCGGATTGTTGTAGTGGAACAACTCAACTACTTCGGCCAGCTCATGTTGCGCTCCGGGGGTGAACTGGATCTCGCGAATCTTTGCTCCCAGATCGGGAACCAGGAAGTAATTGTGTACCCTCGTATAGGCCTCAGCGCGCAGGCGGTCGGCCTCGCGGAAGAATTCCCCGGCTTCGAGCACCGGACGCCACGACCGCCACATCACATCCAGAAATCGCGGTTGCGCTCCGTAGGCCTGGAACACGAGGTTGACGTGGGGCACGCCCAGCGCGGTTTTGATTTCCTGGTAAATCTCCAGCGTGCGTCCCGATGCCTCCGACTCGCGCACCAGCGGTAAGCGTCGCTTGCGATTCTGGGGCATGCCCTATGGGATGACGCACACTGGCGCATAGATGTCGGTCTAGGTTTACTTGCCGAGATCGTAGATCAGCAGCTCTGAATTAATGTTTGCAGGCCGGAATTTCGACTTCCACTTCGACCTTTCCGTGTTGGCTGTAGTAGTTCAGCGTGCGCCGGTAGCAATGATGCTTTTCCATGTCGAAGGCGACACAGGAATCGAAGGGCTTGGAATAAACATGGAGACTGATGCATCCGGCTTTGGAAGGATCAACATTCTCGATCTGGTGAATGGTCTGTAGCTTATCAACGGTGATTACCGATCCGTCACGACTACATTCTTCTGTTTTGAGCCGAGCCAATTCGATTTCTGTAGCGCCGCCGAGGCAGTCGAGGCCAATCACGTTCTGATTTTCTGGGGCATTGCAGCGAACGTAGTGATAATTGTGCACAGCGACTTCACCTTGCGAGACCGTCATCCATCCAAGCTGCCCGTTGTGCGTGTGAATCGCAGTTTTCTGACCCGGCTTCCAGCAGATTGTCATAACTTCAAAAACATCATCGCGGTAAATCAGATTGCGCGTATAGAAATCGTCGCGAAAGAACGTGTACGGTTTCAGTTCCTCGGTCGAGAGACGTTGCGCATCCACGTACTGCCGCAGCAGTTCTTTGGTGATGGTTTCGCGCTCGAAAGCTTTTAATCCTTCGACGAAATCTTCGGCCGTCGTGCGCAGGGCGTGAGTCACGGTATGAGAATAATCTGGGACGAACGGCGTAGCAAGAGACTTGGGTTTTTGAATTACAGCTCGCGATAGCTGATGAGCTGAATCCCGTGTTTCTCGATGGCGCGAAGCGTCTCTTCTGACGTGAGCAACTCAAGCTCCTTCGCGCGAGATTGCTTCAATTCTGTGCTGGCCTGAGCCAAATCGTCATCGTTGTATCCAGGATGGGTTACGAGTTCCCAAGTGCCGTCCGGCATCGCTGTTAATAGTCGCGAAAGCAGAGCGCGATTCAGAAGTCCTGTGACGGCGATTCCAATCGTTCCGTCGGGAACGCGAATTCCGTTCTTCTTCGCCGTGTCGAGAAATCGCGCCTGCAGAGAACGCAATACTGTGACCTGCAGCGATCGATTCCAGGAACGCAAGCTCGTTGCTTGGTGCGTCACGCGCACCGACCACGCAGGCTCAAACGGATTTCTGGCGGTGGAAATGCCGTGATCACGCGCGACGCTGAGGACAGCATCGGCGACGACCGGCAGAATGTGCGAATGCATGTGACAATCTACGTGAGATGGAGCGAGGCCGCGGTGCTTTAGGCTTTGAATCTGCGCGGCGGCTTCTCGCCGAATCTCATCCGGCTGGACCTTCTGAAGAGTCGCCGCTAAAGCCAAATTAGAAATCCCTGGTCGGAACCTTGCGCCGCTTCCGTTTGAAATAGCTAGCAGAGAAGCAACCGTTCCGGGCGAGGAGACCGGTGTGCCATCCACCAAGACCACATGACATCCGGCCGACAGCTTGGGAAAACGCCTGGCTGTCGCAATTGCCTCGTCCACAGCAACCTCGTTCGCCATCAGAGTTGCTGAGGTTACGAGGCCTGCGCTGTGCGCCTCCGCAATCGCGCGGTTGACGCCGGCAGTCATGCCGAAGTCATCGGCATTGATAATGAGGCGGCGCATGGAGTCAGTGTAGAACAGAAGCTCCTACGCTTCTGAGACGCTAAGCTTCAGAGGAACTGCTCCGCGGGTTACGCGCTGACAGGCTGTTTGGGCTTTGTGGCGCTGCTGCTTTCGCCGAGGAAGAATTTGATTTTTTCCAGCAGGGCGGGAAAGAGGTCTTCCTTTTGTAGACATGCGGCAACGTCTTTGCCGCCGTCCACCGGACCGTAGCCGGTGACGATGATTACCGGAGTCTCCGGACTTCTCTCGCGGACTTTGTGCGCCAGCTCAACTCCATTCATTCCGTCCATCTTGAAGTCGGTGACGAGAATATCGAAGTCCTGCTGATCGAACTTCTCCAGCGCTTCTTTCGCGCTATAGGCACTCACGGCCCTGTAGCCCTGCATCTCCAGAATTTCGCAGCTCAAGCGCGCCAGCACTTCATGATCGTCCACAAACAGGATGGCTTTCATAGCCGATTCCACCTTCTTCGAAGAGTTTAGTGCTTTTGATGGCCGACGTCTCGACGACTAGAAAATGCAAAGCAACGAGAACGCCTGGAATAATAATGGCCGAGCTTCTACTGCGTACTTAGTTTCCCAAACCGAGCAGAAGGATGCTTCAAAAGCTGCCAGCTACCAGCTACCAGCTTCCAGCAACCAGCTTCCAGCAACCAGCTTCCAGCACAACTTCGGCGATCTTGCTGGTAGCTGGCAG
>DASTJH010000012.1:0-21876 GCA_035716645.1 Terriglobales bacterium
ATCGACGCCGTTCACGATGCCGGCCAGTCGATCTTCCTTCTTCGCAATTACGTTCGCCAGTCCGAAGCCGAACTCCGGGGTTTGAATTTCCTGCGCGTAGGTCTTGCTGACGGTCGTGAGGTAGTCGGCATAGACGATGCCGCCCTTGAGCAGATTCACCTTGTCGTAAAACTCGAGACGATCCAGCGTGAACAACGACCATGGCAGCAGCAACTTCGACATCGCACTCGAAGGAAACAGCCCCTGGTACCCGATATTGTGGATCGTCAAAAGGCTGGCCGTTGCGGCGAACGTTGGATCTGTGGCATAGGCATTGCGCAGCAGCACGGGAATGAGAGACGTTTGCCAGTCGTGCACATGAAAAATGTCGGGCGCGCCGAACCTCTTGGAGGCTTCGAGCACCGCGCGGCAAAACATCATGAAGCGTTCGTCGTTGTCGGGATAGTCGCCGCGAGTGTCGCCGTAAATTCCGTCACGCGCGCCGAACAGCGGATGCTCTACAAAGTAGAATTGCACGCCATCGCGCTGACCGGCATCAAGGATGTCGGGAAAAAACAGGCTATCGCCAATCGGGATCGTAAGATGAGAAAGAGTCACCTTCGCGTCGGACAGGCTAGTCTGTCTGTAGCGGGGGAGAAAGATGCTGACTTCATGACCCAGCGCAGCAATCGCTTTCGGCAGCCCGCCGATCACGTCGGCAAGACCGCCAGTCTTCGAGAAGGGCACGCCTTCCGAAGCGACAAAGCTGATGCGCATTCCCAGGTCCTTCCGCGTGAATTCGCTCGCGCGCAGCGGACGAGCACAGGCGAACGCGGCCGAGCGAAGGCAAAAATTCGAGTCTAATGTCCACGCGCAAAGCGGTCAACGCACCTCGCCGGTTCCGTCCAACGCACAAGCCGAAGCTCGGACAAAATTTTTTAGTCGATGCGGTAGCGGCGCGGCGCATTGTCGAAGCCCTTGGGGATATTCAGGAAGATGTTGTCGTCGAAATCGGCCCCGGACGCGGAGCGCTCACGCGCCTGCTTGCTGAGCGCGCTGGGCGACTGATCGCCATCGAGTTCGATCGGACACTGGCCGAACGCTTGCGTGCAGACTTCGCCGGTCGCGAAAACGTGGAGATCGTCTCCGCCGACATTCTGAGGATGCAGCTTGGGGAGTTGCTGGCCGCGTGTACTTCAGCGGGAAAGAAAGTTGCGAAGCTGGTCGGCAACATTCCCTACTACATCACTTCGGACATCCTGCTCTGGCTGTTTGCGCAGCACGAGTGTATCTCGCTCGCGGTTCTTATGATGCAAAAAGAAGTTGCCGATCGCCTGGTCGCAGAACCCGGATCGCGCGATTATGGCCTGCTGTCGGTCACGACTAGGCTCTTCGCCGACCCCGAAAGATTGTTCACGCTTGCGCCAGGAGCTTTTTCGCCGGCTCCGCAAGTCCACTCGTCGGTACTGCGGCTTCGCACCGCTCCGAAGGCACACGAATTACACGTGGATGCCGATGACTTTCTCAATTTCTGCAGGCTCGCCTTCGCTCACAAACGCAAAACACTTTTCAATAACCTGCGCCGGAAGTATTCCGAGGAACAAATCCGTCGAGCTCTTCGGAAGCTTGAGATTCGGGAAGATGTTCGCGCGGAAGCATTGTCGCTGGAAAACCTGGCAAGAGTGTTCGGTGATACTCAGCACCGTTCACAGTAGCGGGCGGGTGACACACCATCCTCGAGTCGATCTCACACCCATTCCCTACCGGGAATGGTACTTACGTGGTCATTTTGGCAACCGTCTTCCGCACTAGCACTCTCTTACACAGAGGACATCAGGAGGGCAGCCATGGGCATACTCGGCGGACTTGTTTCGACTCTCGAAAACCAAACCGGCCTCACGCAAGACCAGCATGAGCGAATTGCGACCGCCCTGCTCGACCATGTTCAGCAACATCCCAGCGGTCAGGGCCTGAGCGGGCTCCTGCAGGGATTCCAGAATAGCGGCATGAAACAGCAGGTAAATTCCTGGATTGGGACTGGACAGAATGAGTCGATCTCGCCCGAACAGGTCCAGCAGGGACTAGGTCAGAACGCGATCGAGCAGATCGCCGCGCGTGCAGGCGTGTCTTCTTCGTTGGCGAAAGTTGCGATTGCGAAGATTCTGCCGCTCGTTGTCGATCATCTGACGCACAACGGACAGGTCCCGCAAGGAGCCGGACTGAGCGGCGTAATCGGCGGCCTACTTCGCAAGACCGCGTAGCTTATTCTTCTCGCTTCAGTCGAGACGCCCGCTGCACTCTCGGCGCTAGTGAAATGCGTTCACGGCAGCGGCGTATTCCCCACCACGCGCAGAAGCAATCCGCTGTCCGCGGGAATGTTCACGTCCTTGCCTTTGGTCGCGAGCACGTAGCCGCCTCCGGTGGAATTCCCCACGGCGATTCCTTTCAACGGAGGACCAAAGATTCCCGCCGCGTTGTCGCTGATAATCGCGTGCTTCTGCCCTTGCGCCCAGTGCGGACCCTTCGCGCTGCGGACCGAGAGCAGCTTGGCATTCAGAGGAATGTCCGCTCCGGTGGCAAGTTGGATGTCGGTGAAGCGCAGATCGAGGTGTCCCATGCCCTTGATCGCGTCCTGCGTTTCGTCGTTCGTCAGCTCGCCCACCTGACCGTTGACCTTCGACCCCAGCGGCACCACGACGTTACCCACCGAGTCGCGCACGGGTTGCGTGATCGTCGCCGTGAAGCGATCCCCGGGTTTGGCCGTGCGCGTGGAGAGTGGTGTGTCCAAGGTCGCGCGAATTTCAGCGCCGGACGAAATGTAGCGCGCACCCGGCTCGGGCTGGGACGCAGTCTGCGGGGCCACAGTCGTCGGCGGAGGCGCTGTCTTCTCGGGAGGCATCTGGCTTTGCGGCTTTGTCATCTGCGGCGCAGCCGGCGGATTGGCCGGCGAAGCCGGAGCGCCGGATGGCGTCGAGCTATTTTGTCCGAAGGCGCAAGCCGACAAGCTCGCAACAAGAACGGCTTTCCAAAAGAAACGCACCATGATCATCAACTCACCATTTTAGAATCTTCGGACAGGAAAGCTGGTTGGCTTGATCGGAAAATCCTTCTGTCAGCGCGGCCGAGCGGTCGTGACTCCTGCGAACGCTTCCAGGACCTGGTTGACGATATCGATGGGGCGGGCGCCTTCCATGTTGGTCATGACAGCGACAGCAAAATGCTCGTCCGGTATCAGCGCCCATGCGGTGTTGCAGCCTTGCTGGCTTCCAGTGTGCCACGGGACTTTGTGGCCATTGGATTCGGCAATCTCCCAGCCCAGGCCATAATGCGAGGGATTTGGTGCCGGGCTAGTGGCAAACGCGCTGGAGTGGAACTGGAACGGCGTCCACATCTCAGCGGCGGTTTCCCGATTCAGGACTTTCCCATTCATCAGCGCTGACCCTAAGCGGACGAGGTCTTCGGCAGTAGTGTCGAGTCCGCCCCCGGGAATTTTGTAGCTGCTGTCCATCAGGCCGGCATTCTCGATTATGCCGTTTTCTTTCTGGTAGCCGCGAGCGCGGCGAGGCACGATCGCGTAGACATCGTCGACGGCTGTGTGCTCCATGCCGGCTGGCTGCAGGACGTGCTGGTGAAGATAGTTGAAATACGGCTGGTGCGCAGCGCCTTCGATCACGCATCCGGCAACGGTGTATCCGTAGGTGCTGTAGTTGAAGGCGGTGCCGGGTTCGAAGAGCAGCGGATCGTTTTCAAATATCACCATGCCGTCGGCCATAAACTTGTAGTGTTTCGTGCTCTCAATCTCGTCACCCTGATAGTGGCGGATTCCGGCGGTGTGGCTCAGCAGCTCGCGCGTCGTGATCGTCCATTGTTTCAGCGGAAACGCCGGACAGTAAGTCTGGATCGGCATATCAAGCTTCAGCTTGCCTGAATCGACTAGCGTGAGCGCAGCGACAGCCGTGAGCTGCTTGGCGATCGAGCCAGTACGGAAGAGAGTTTGCGGCGTCGCTCTCAGATCGTTCTCCTCATCCACGATGCCGAAGGCTTTCGAGTAGACGATGCGGCCATCTTTGGCGATCGCTATCTGCACCGCCGGTGTAAGCTTGGCCGCCATATCGGACGAGACGATTTGGTCGATCTTAGTTTGATCTACGGGCGCCTGAGCAAGAGCGGACAGGGTGAGCAGAAGAAGCAGAAGCATGATGCGGTGGAGTTTCATGGGTCGCCAGTATAGCCCGCACGAGATTGTCATTTTCAGTAGTTGACCTTCGGTTGGTAAAGACGAGGAAGCCGCTGAACTAACTCCGAGCCTGTCATTCTGACGCCCGGCTTTGGCGGAAGAACCTCCGCAAAAAGCCCGCGACCGGCGATTGCGGTCTCCCGGTTTCACGCAGAGTTCTCCTCATCGTGAGACCCGGATACGGCAGGTGAGGGGGAAACGTTTTGCGGAGATTCTTCGTCCGCTGTTGCGGACTCAGAATGACAGTCCAAAGTTAACTTGTGATCCCATTTAATTTTGCTCGGCTTATTCGGAACAGAAAGCGTTTGGGTGCACTGGAAAGAAAGTTCGCTGATCGCGTCATCCTGCCGATGCCCTCAGCTCCGGTGCAGCCGCTACCGCGTCCAGTGCTTCGGCCAAATCTTCGATCAAGTCTTCGGCGTTCTCGATGCCGATCGAGAGTCGCACCAGGTCAGGCGGCAGCTTGCGGGTGGCCGCAACGTTCGCAGGCACGCTAGCGTGCGACATGCGTCCGGGGAGGCTCACGGAAGATTGCAATCCGCCGAAGCTGACGGTGATCGGAAACAGTCGCAGCGACTCCACGAGTTGTCGCGAGAGGTCGAGCGATCCCGTTTCGAAACTGACGACGGCTCCGTGTCCGCGCGCTTGTTTGTTCTGGATGACCAGATTGACGCGATCGAGCAGAGCGGGATAGTACAAGCGCTCGACTGCCGGATGACGGCTCAGGAAGTCGGCTACTCGCGCGGCATTGCTCTGCTGACGATCGATACGAATGCCCAGCGTCTTGATCCCACGCAGCAACAGATAGGAATCGAATGGCCCCAGCACTGCGCCTTCGCCGTTTTGGATCAAGTACAAGTCCTCGGCTAGCTTCTGGTCACGAACGACGACTGCGCCGGCGATTACGTCGCTGTGGCCGCAGAGAAATTTCGTGGCTGAATGAACCACGATGTCGGCGCCGAGCGCGAGCGGATTTTGCAGGTACGGCGACAGCATCGTGTTGTCCACGGAAAGCAATGCTTCGTGTGCGTGCGCGATGCGCGCGAGGGCGGCAATGTCCACGATCTTCAGCAGAGGGTTGGTCGGCGTTTCGATGTGCACGAGCCGTGTGCGCTCGCTGAAGGCGTGCTCGAAATCTTCCGCTTCTGAGGAGGCAACATAGCGGACGGAAATTTGCGAGCGCTGGAGAATCCGGGAAAATAGCCTACAAGTGCCGCCATAAACGTCGTCGATGGCCAGAATTTCATCGCCCGGTTTCAGGAGGCGAGTAACCGCAGTGAGAGCGGCGAGACCGCTGGCCAATGCGAAGGCACGCGTTCCGTGCTCCAGTTCGGCGAGCTGCCGCTCGAGAACCTCGCGGGTGGGATTCCCGGAACGGGAATAGTCGTATTCGCTAAATTCGAGCGCGGACTCCTGCTCGAAGGTTGCCGTCTGGTAAATCGGCGTCGCGACCGCGCGATGGGGATCGCTGGGACAGCTTGCCGACTGAATAATTTTGGTATCGATTTTCATGATGCCACCGCCTCCGCTGCTTCTTCGCTATGAGTAGAAGTTCGACTGTTCTGATGAACCAAAGTGAATAAATCGGCGAGGACCGACTCCGTGGTCGGCCAACGCCCCGCGCCTTTGCCGCGCAGGATCTTCTTTTCCCCATTTTGGAACTCGACCACCACGCAGTTGTCTTCGCGCCGGGTGCGAGCGAGAGGATGCGAGGCTTCGAGGACCGCGGGTTTGACCTCCGCAACGTAGATCGGGGGGCCGCTCGACGCAACGAGAGACGCTGCTTGCTGTGTCTCTTCAGAGGCGCGTCGAATGGAACCGACCAGGCGCACAGCTGAGCCGGACTTCGAAAGATCGAAGACGTGGCGCGGATCGATCTCGGTGATCCCGGTGCGCCGGACTTCTCCAAGGGAAATCTCGACGCCGCAGGCGCGGGCGATGAGCACCAGCTTGCACGCTACGTCGCTGCCGTCAAGATCGCTGCTGGGATCCGCCTCGGCGAGTCCCGCTGCCTGCGCGCTCGCGACCGCCTGCTCGAACGGAATCCCGCGCGCGACCTCGTGAAGAATGAAGTTGGTGGTGCCGTTCAGGACGCCATCGATCGCGCAAATTTCGTTCAATTGCGCGAGCTGCTCCAGTTGTTCGAGGACGGGAACCGCGCCGCCAACGGCGGCGGAGTAGAGCAACTTCACTCCGTTCCGCCGAGCGATGTTGTGCAAATTGGGAGCTTGCGCGATCGCTGCCTTGTTGGCGCTCACCACGTGCTTCCCTGCTTCGAGCGCCGCGGCGATGCACTCTACGGCGGGATGAACTCCACCGATCAGTTCAATCACAACATCGCATTCGCGTGCGGCGATGGCGAAGATGTCAGTCGAGAACAGATGCGCAGGCACGCGGCCGTCGTGCTTCTCGCGATGCTTCGCCGCGACGCCGACGACCTCGAAGAGATCGGGATGCGCTAGCAGCTCCTGATAGACCCCCCAGCCGACGGTACCGAGACCTAGGAGCGTGACTCGCAAAGGAGCTTCGGCGCAGTGCTCCGTATAAAACTCTGTGACGTTGGCGCCTACGGTCGTCGCTCGCTCCTCGCCCAAACCCGCAACTTCAAAACGCAGGTTGTGCTCGCGGGCGAAACGCAGCGCTTTGCTTTGCACAATGCGCCCGCCTAGAGCGACCGCATCATCCCAGGAAATCGAGCGATAGCGCCGTGAACGTCCCAAATTGGGATCGCTCTCGTACACACCGCCCACATCCTTCAGCAGCCGGCATCGAGATGCGTTCAAGTGAGCGGCAAGAAAGAGAGCGGAAAGATCGGAGCCGCCGCGACCCAGCAGCGAAGTGCTGCCATCCTGCATTTGTCCGATGAAGCCGGGCACGACCACGACGCTCGACTGTTCGAGAGCACGCCGGACCGCGCCAACATTGATGCGTACCGGTTCGGCGTTCAGCACGCGTCCGCTGGTCCGAAGGCCAAGACGGGCAGGATCTAGAGTCGCAGCGCAGATTCCCGCGCGGTCGAGGGCGAGGGAAAGTAATGCAGCACAGCGTTTCTCTCCCGTCGAGAGCAGCAGAGCTAATGCGCCTTCCTGCGGCTCTTCGGTGTAGCGGCGTGCGGATGCGAGGAGATCGTCCGTGGTGTTCCCGAAAGCGGAAACGACGGCGAGGACAGAATGGCCTCGGCGCAGCCAGCGGTAGATCTCGTGCACGGCGCGCGGCAGGTCTGCCTCCGAGCGCAGTACCGAACTGCCGAACTTGAGGACGACTAGAGGGTCGCGACGCATGTCCGGCTCCTTTCGGGGCTACAGCTTTCGGCTTTTTCCAGCGCCTGTTCGAGATCGGCAATGATGTCTTTCGGATCTTCGAGTCCGACCGAGAGGCGAATCAGTCCAGCACCGATTCCGAGCGCCTCGCGCTGCTCGGCGGGGATGTCGGCGTGGGTCATGCTCGCGGGATGTGTGATCAGCGTCTCGGCTGCGCCAAGGTTCTCCGCCAGAGAGCAGAGCTTGACCGAGTTCATGATTGTGAGCCCTGCCGGGACGCCACCGGCAACCTCGAAGGACAACATCCCCCCATGTGCGGAATGCTGACGGCAGGCGAGCGCGTGCTGTGGGAACGACTCCAGTCCGGGATAGTGCGCGCGGGTGACGCCGGGATGTTGCTCCAGCCAACGAGCCACCGTAGTTGCATTTTGGGAATGCCGCTCGAGACGCATCGACAGCGTCTTCAGTCCGCGCAGCGTGAGCCAGGACTCGAGTGGCGACTGGATGCAGCCGATTGTCTTCCGCACCAAACGGAACCGGTCGAGCAATTTCGAATCTTTGGTCGCGAGCGATCCGCCGACCGTGGCGTTGTGTCCTTCGATGTACTTCGTGGTCGAGAGAACACTGATGTCGGCGCCGAGTTCCAAAACGGGCTGAAGCGCTGCGGTAAGAAATGTATTGTCCACGGCCAGAAGCACGCCGGCTTTATGGGCGATGCTCGCGATGGCGGCAACGTCGGTAAGTTTCAATGTGGGATTGGCTGGAGTCTCAATGAAAATCAACCGCGTGGTCGGCCCGATTGCGGCCGTGACCGCGCTGGGATCGGAGGTATCGACGAAGCTGGCGCGAACCCCGAGATCTTCGAGGATTTGCCGGAATAGGCGCACGGTGCCGCCATAGACCACGTCGGAGATGACTGCGTGATCGCCTTGTTTTAGAAGAGAAAGAAACAGCGTGGTGATCGCGGCCATGCCGGTGGAGAAGCAGAGCGTCGGCGCGCCTTCCAGCGATCCGAGCACGTCTTCCAGAGCCGACACAGTCGGGTTTGCTGCACGAGAGTAGGTGAATCCTTTATGAACGCCGACCGCTTCCTGAACGTAAGTGGTGGTCTGGTAAATGGGCGTGAGCAGAGCGCCGGTGGCCGAGTCCGGCAGAAGATTGCCGTGGATGGTGCGCGTAGAAAGACCGCGAGCGTCGAAAGACATGAAATCCTCCTGAAGGTGAGTTGTGCCGGAAAACAGAAGAGCCGCCGGGGTTCCCCAGGCGGCCGCTCACGATCAGGAAGATTGTTGGAACTCTCAAGCTCCCGATGTAGGCAAGGCACCGCCCGGGGTGCACATGGCCATATACATTCGGGTCCGCTGAAAGAGAGTCATGATAGGAAATCTGTGCCGCGCGTTCGCGGTGCAATCATTTTACACAGAATCATAGTCATGTCAAAGATAATGGAGAAGCTGTGTAGTCCGGGAATCGACAAACTTACAAACCCTATCCGGAAACTCGGCAGTAACTTCTCTGGCCCGGGTTCCCATTGCCTCTCGATTTTTGCTGTGATAAGAAAAATTTAGAAGCTTCCAGCTATGCTAGCCGTCGAAATTCTCGGGTTCAGCAAGACCTACACGATCGGTTTCTGGCGTAAGAAGCAGAAGACCGGGTTGAAGGACCTGCACCTCGAGGTCCCGAGCGGGGAGATCTTCGGCTTTCTCGGCCCGAACGGCGCGGGAAAGACGACGACGCTTAAGCTGCTGATGGGACTTATCTTTCCCACCGCAGGAACCGCGAGGATTCTCGGTCGCGACTGGCGGGATCCGTCAGTCCGCGCCCGCATCGGATTCCTTCCTGAGCAGCCTTACTTTTACGATCACCTTACGCCGACGGAATTGCTGAATTATTACGGAGCGCTCTCGGGAGTTTCGGCGGCCGATCGGCGCTTGCGTATTCCCCGTCTCCTCGAGCGAGTGGGACTCGCTGGCCAGGAGCGCGTGCAGCTTCGCAAATTTTCCAAAGGAATGTTGCAGCGCGTCGGCATTGCGCAGGCCGTCCTGCACGAGCCGGAGATCGTTTTTCTCGACGAGCCGATGTCTGGACTCGACCCGCTCGGACGTCGCGAGGTGCGCGAATTTATCCAATCGCTGAACCGGGAAGGAAAGACAATCTTCTTTTCCACTCACATCCTCTCGGACGCAGAGGCTCTATGCGATCGCGTGGCGGTGGTCAATCGCGGAGAGTTGCGGGGCACAGGCCTGGTCGCCGAATTGACGTCGCACGCCGCCGGTCTCGTCGATGTGGTTTGGCAAGGGAATGAGGCAATTGCGGCAGTGAAATCACTGGGAGGCGAATGCCATGCCGCCGGCGAAATGGTGAGGGCAACGCTGCCGGAATCGCGTTTGCGTGAAGCGCTCGACGCACTGCGCACGCGCAATGCTCGACTTATCTCCGTGAATCCCGTGGGCGGCTCGCTGGAACAGTATTTCCTGCAAAAGGTTGGTGAAAGCGCAGGAGTGGAGCGATGATTCGCCGCCTCAAAGCTATCGCCGCGAACACCTTCCGCGAAGCCGTGCGCGACAAGGTGCTCTACAACCTCGTCTTCTTTTTCTTGCTGCTGGTAGCCACCGCTCCGCTCCTGAGCCAAATTTCGGTGGGTGTGCAACGCGTCTTTCTCATCAACCTGAGCCTCACGGCGATTTCCATTTTTGGGACAGTCATCTCGATCTTCGTCGGCATCAGCC
Organism: Terriglobales bacterium; assembly: GCA_035716645.1. Lineage (GTDB taxonomy): Bacteria > Acidobacteriota > Terriglobia > Terriglobales > Acidobacteriaceae > Gp1-AA112. The sequence goes on from DASTJH010000012.1 coordinate 10,206, forward strand.
TGGTCTCGAAAGAGATCGAGAAGAAGACGCTTTACCCGGTGCTCGCCCGACCTGTAGGACGCGGCGAATTCATCGTCGGCAAATATGCCGGACTTGCCGGAACACTGACGGTGAATACGGCGGCGATGGCGCTCGGTTTCTATGTTGCCCTGTGGCTGCTGATGAGAACGCTCACCGGCGCCGACGCGAATATTCTGCTGGCCATCTATTTTCTGCTGCTGCAATTCTTCGTCATCATCGGTTTGGCGCTGTTGTTCTCGTCTTTTTCTTCTCCGCTGCTGTCCGCGATTTTTGCGTTGGCCATGTTTGTGGCCGGGAGCTTTGCCGGAGACTTGCGCGCGTTCGCTCACATGGCGCAGGGGCCGCAGGGATGGCTGGCCACAGCGGCCTCCTACGTCGTTCCCAATTTGGCATCGTTGAATGTAATCACCAACGTTTCGCACGACCAGATCATCGCGCCGGCGCTGGTGGGATACAACACGCTGTATAGCGTGCTCTATACGGTGGTGACAGTGAGCGCGGCAGCGTTGATCTTTTCGCGGAGGAACCTGAAGTAGGATTTCGTGATTTCGCGATTTCGTGATTGGGTGATTTTCAATCGCGAAATCACGAAATCGCGAAATCACGAAATGGAATGAGTAGAGCAACCACAACATGGACGGCGATCCTCCTCGTAGCTTCACTGGTCGCCAGCTTCTTTGTACTCCAGCACAAAGAGGCGGCGTATCCGTCCACATCGATGGAAGATGTACTGTTCATGCCTTCGCCTCAGGTGGTGAAGCGCGCCAGCATCGGATATTCGGGCTTGCTCGCCGACATCTACTGGATGCGCGTGGTGCAGTATTTCGGCAGCAAGCATAAGTGCGGTTCCATGGAGTACAAAGCGCTTGCGCCTCTGTTGGATATTGCTACTACACTCGATCCGCATCTGGTGATTGCGTATGAATGGGGAGCCACTTTTCTCGATCAACCTCCGCCGAGCGGCGCCGGTGACGATCAAGCCGCCGTAGCGCTGATCAGGAAAGGCATCGCCAATAATCCGAACAACTGGAACCTGTATGTGACGCTAGGATTCATCCAATACGAAAGCGAGCACAATTACCTCGCAGCCGCCAAGACCTTCGAGGAAGGCTCCAAAGTGCCAAATGCGAACCCGTCGCTCAAAGTGATGGCCGCGAAGATGCTCACCGATGCAGGAAGTCTCGACACGGCTCTCTATCTCTGGGGCAACATTTACGAGCAGGCGATGGACAAGTCGCTGAAGCAAAATGCTCTCCAGCATTTCGAGTCTCTGAAAGTGGACCAGCAGGTTTCCCAGTTGCAGGCGCTGGTCGATCGTTTCCGCCAAAGCGCCGGCCACAATCCGCAGTCGTGGTCTGAGTTGGTCAGCGCCAAGCTATTGCGAGCTACCCCGCTCGATCCCCAGGGTTTCCCGTACGTTCTAGGCGGCGGTAAAGTCTCGGTGGCTGATCCGAAGAGCTTCCCATTTCGGAACAAAGGCAAGCGGTAAGCGCGCATGTTCCGACTGCGTGACTACGATCCAGCCGATTTCGAAACTTTGTGGCAGTTAGATCAGCGCTGCTTTTCCCACGACATTGCCTACTCCCGCCAGGAACTTGCCTACTACCTCCGCGACAAAAGCGCGATTTGCCTGGTGGCCTGGCGCGAAACTCAAGTTGCCGGATTCGTGCTGGGCCATGTGAAACGCGGTCACGTGGGCCACATCGTCACCTTGGACGTGGATGCCTCCGCCCGGCGCAGCGGCTTGGGATCGACGCTCATGCAATCGATCGAAGACCGCTTTCGCGCCGCGCAATGCGATGCCGTGCTGCTGGAAGTGGCCGTAAACAATGAGTCGGCGCTAGCCTTCTACAAGAAGCACGGATTCGGCGTGCTCAAAACTCTGCGGCGCTACTATCCGGGAGAGTTGGACGGACTGCTGATGGGGAAGAAGCTGACTGCAAGCTGCTGAGCTTCTAGGCTGCCAAGGCGGTGAGAACTGGCCCGCCGCGCAGTCCGGTTCATGTTCTGAAATGCCCGACGCCTCCGTGCGAGGCGTTCCGGCAAGCCGAACCCCCATAACCCAGGAGCAGGTGCTAAATCTCACTCGCGGATATGAACGATCTGAGCCGCCGTCAGGTTTTTCATGCCCATGTTGTGCAGGTTGCGAATGTAGCTGGCAGTGATGCCGTGATCGCGAAGTTCGCAGATGTCGGGGATAGGGAATCCATCCGGTAGCGCGCGAATCTCCTTGAGATATTCCGGCGTCACCCCGTGGTCCCGTAGAGCATCGATCTGTTCGGTCGATAGCGTCGAGTCAACTGCCTTTATCCCCCGGTAAAACTCCGGTTCCACCCCATGGTCGCGCAGGCTGTCGATTTGTGTGATGGAAGGCCGCGGATTGACGGCGGCATAGCCTTTATAGGTATTGGGCTCAACGCCATGGTCGAACAGGCTGTCGATCTGCTCAATAGACAGGTTGGGATCGACAGATTTCATGCTCCGGTAGTACTCCGGTTTGACGCCATGATCGCGCAGGCTGTTGATTCCCTCGATCGAGACCTTTGGGTCAATCGAGGCAAACCCTTTGTAGGAATCCGCTTCAACGCCGTGATCGAACAAGCTGTCGATCTGCTGGATGGAAAGGTTAGGATCGGCGGACTTCAAGCTCCGGTAGTATTCGGGTTTGACGCCATGGTCGCGCAGGCTGTCGATTTCTTCGATGGACAGCTTGGCATCGACCGAGGCAAAGCCCTTGTAAGAAGCCGGTTCAACGCCGTGGTCGAACAGACTGTCGATTTGCTCGATCGAGAGTTGGGGGGCCGCGGCCTTCATCGATTTGTAATAGTCGGGCTTGACGCCATGGTCGTACAAACCGTCAATCTCCTCGATGGTGAGATCAGGCCCGGCTGCCTTGATCGCCTTAAGGTAATTGGGATCGACCCCGTGATCACGCAGCTCGGAAATATCCGACGCGGGTAGATTCGTGAACCCTTCCTGGCGCACGGCGCGGACATAGTCCGAGCTGACGCCGTGGTCTTGCAACTCGACCAAATCCGATATCGATGATGTCAGGCCCGTGTCCCGGATGGCGCGGGCATAGGCGAGAGTCACGTCGGAGGTCACAAGCGAGAACGCTTCATCATCATTATCACGCGGCGCGGAATAACCCATTTTCTCGAGGGCGGAAACAAAAGACGGATTGAGTACGACCGTGAATGGCCCGGAAGCGCGGCCGCCACTGACGCGTCCTTCGCAAAGTACCCGCCCCGAATCCCGTACATACTCGAACTTTACCGGGCCATCATGATCGAGCATGGCGAGAGAGAATCCGGCGAGACTGGAGAGCGAAACATCCTGCGTGTTCATCCGATCGTTATCCTCGTCATCGCGGACGATCAGTGAGAGGCGCACCTTGTTCGAAGAGGAATCATCACGCGTGAGCTTCCATTCGTGCCGCCAGGTCTTATCCTGATCGGTAAGATTCGGCGGAATCGCGGGGGATTCTGCACGGTTTGCTGGGGAGAGCGTTGACGGGACAGCAACGGGCCTGGCGGAGACTTGAGGCTGCGGAACGGCCTGATTGCTTGCAACCGGGGCGGTCGAGTTTTTCGCGAAGGCGATCCATCCGGGCATGCGTACAGTAAAACTGAGCAGAACCAGGCAGGCCGCAACACAGAAAGAAACGCGAGGCAACGAAGCGCGCGGAGAAAAATAAAATCTCGGCCGGATCAACATCTCTATGCGCTCGCTAAGGTTCGACGATTCGTGAGCCATTCCAGTCGCCAGCAATTCGCGACGACGTGTGCAGCAGAATTCGAACAAGCGCGCGAGTGTCCTGGCATAGTGGGCGGCGGAGCCGGTGGCAGCGACAACCCAATCATCACAAGCGATTTCCCGCTCTCGCTCGATGCGGCGCAAAACCCACGCCGCCACAGGATGGAGAACAAAAGCCGCGAATGCCAGCCGGCACATCAGGTTGGTCCAATCGTCGCGGCGGACGACATGAGCCAGTTCGTGAAGCAGGACGTAGTCGAGTTCCGGTTCGGCAATCTCTTGCAGAAGGAAGCCCGGGAGGATCACTACGGGGTGCAGGAATCCCGCGGCGAGAGGTGAGATGACTTCATCGGACACAAGAAGCTGAGGGGCACGCGCAGTCCGAGAGTCGCAAAGATGCTGAGCGAAACGCGCGACCAAGTCCGCGCTTGCGGGCCGGGCACGATTCCGCAGTCCGCGCAGATGCAGGTAACTCTTCACAATCCTGCGCAGTAGAACGCAGAACACCGCCATCCAGAGGAACAGCAGACGCGACGGCCAGTTTCCCGGATAAAATTCGACGGGGACACGTACGCGAGGGGTAGCAAGGGGAAGAGCATAAGCCGGATGCAGCGGAGCCGGAGCATCGGTGCTTGTAATGTGGCGGGGCTTCACAGCGGGAGAGGATAGGGTCGGCGTTGAGATCTGGTTTTCCGTCCGCACGGGAAAAGGCGCCGGCGAAACAGGCCGTTGGAGAAGCGTTGCGAGAGGCATCAGCACGACTAGCGCCAGTACGGCCCACCACACAGAATGGCGCGTTGCGGCGTTGATCCGAGGCATCGACCGGAGCGCAAGCCAAATGACAACAGCCAAGGCGAGTGCCATCCACAGCGTGTTCAGAACTGCCGTCAATCCGGCAGCCGAAAAAGCATTCAGAGATTGGAGTAGCGCGCTCATTTTCCACCGTCCGCGAGGAGATTTCGAATTTTCCGGAGTTCCTGCTCGGAGAGATCGCCGTCGTCGAGCAGATTGAGGACGAGCAATTCAGGAGAATTGCCGAAGAACCGGCGGACCACGTGACGCACCGCGTTCCGGCTCGCCCGCTTGCGGTCGACAACAGCACGATAAACAAACGCTCGACCTTCATGAGGCTTGGTATGCCGGACATAGCCCTTCTGCTCAAGAATGCGAAGCGTGGTGAGGACCGTGTTGTAAGCGAGCCCCGGCTCGCCAGGGAGGGCCGCCGCAACTTCTCCGACAGTAGCGGTGCCTTTATCCCACACGATATGCATAACGCGGAGTTCAGCTTCGGTGAGGTCGAGGGATTTTTTTCGCGGCAATCGCGTCTCCATCAACTAAGAAATTAAGACTTGAAAGGAATAGCGCGAGTTAGAGGCTCTTGTCAACTATAAAATTAAGAGTGGGATGAGAAAACCCAAGCTCGCGATTTTGGAAAAACAGACGGTGCTGACGTTCTGCCAGAAGCGCACCCTTCGAAAACCACGAAGAGTGCGGCACCCACAGTTTGGCGGATGAAAAGTCGAAACGACGAGAACTAAACGGTAGGGCTTAGATGCGGAGACTCTGCATTTGGCTGCTCCGGCTCGCCACAAACCGTCGCCAGAAATTATCAGCGCTCGTCACTTCATTGTTATTCCGACACCTATAATGTTGCCTTGCGAAAAACCAACTCTGCCAAGTTGGCATGCACAATTCCTCGAATGAGAACCCTGGATGCGACTTGCACATTGGACTCTTGCCGCAATTATTACGGTCCTGTTTGCCACTTCTACTTTTATTTTGCTTCCGCAACTCAGGGCGTTAGACCAGTCCGACAACGGCGAGTCTAAGAAGCTTAAGGAGATGTCACTCGAACAGCTGGGCAGCATCGAAGTGACCTCTGTCACAAAAGAGCCGGAGGAAGTTTGGAAAACGCCTGCTGCAATTTACGTCATTACGCAGGACGACATCCGGCGCTCCGGCGCCACAAGCATTGCGGACGCTTTACGCCTGGCTCCCGGCGTCGAGGTCGGAAGAATTTCGTCCACGACGTGGGCCGTAGGAATTCGTGGACTCCAAAGCAACTTTTCAAAATCGGTGCTGGTGCTCATCGATGGCCGGAGCGTCTACACACCGCTGTTTGCCGGCGTGTATTGGGATGTGCAGGATGTGGTTCTGGAAGACATCGATCGCATCGAGGTCATTCGTGGTCCGGGCGGGACAATCTGGGGCCCCAACGCGGTGAACGGGGTCATTAACATCATCACCAAAAAAGCATCCGAGACGCATGGCATGTTAGCTACGGCGACAGCCGGCAACGTAGATCACTTTATCGGGGAAGCGCAGTACGGCGGGGGCAACGGAGGCGGTTTCGATTACCGCGTATTTGCCAAAGGCTTTCAGCGCGGCGCCGAATATCACACGGATCGAGACAACTTCGATAACTGGCATCAGGAGCGCGGCGGTTTTCGTGCCGACTGGCAACCGAATTCAACCGACAGCGTTTTATTCGAGAGTGATGTTTACGGCGGAGACTCTCCGCATCGAATCGGTACCGTGGATGCCGATGATGCTGTGTCGGGAGGCGACTTCCTGACGCGGTGGCGTCGCGATCTGGGCAACGGGTCCGATATTTACTTTCAGGGATACTTCGATCGCACGATTCGGATCGGCCCGCAGCTGGGAGAAGTCCGAAACACAATCGATCTTGATTTCCTTCACCGCATTCATTCGGGCGACCGCAATGAGTTCACGTGGGGAGCGGGACTGCGATGGACTCCAGAGCATTTCGTGCAGAAACAAGTGTCGGTTGATCTTGAGCCTCATGACCTGCTGGAACACATTTACAGCGGCTTTGCCCAGGACGAGTTCGCGATTGTCCCGCAGCGAGTGTCACTGACCGTCGGCGCTAAGCTAGAACACGCTACCTTCAGCGGCTTTGATGTTCAGCCCTCGGCGAGACTGCTCTGGACTCCTTCCCAGCACCAGAGTTTTTGGGCGGCTGTGACGAGAGCAGTCACCACGCCTTCGCGCATCGAAGAGGATTTCCAACTTCTCGGAGCACTCTCGGCAAATCCGCTCGTGCTCATTCGCGTCAGCGGGAATCCGAATTTTAACTCTGAAAAGCTTATTGGCTATGAGGGCGGCTATCGCCGTTTGCTCTCGAAAGCGCTTTACGTCGATTTGGATGTGTTCCACAACCACTACACCGATCTGCAAAGTTTTGGCGCTATCCAGCCGATTGCGGGCACCTTTGAGGGACAACCGGCATTATTTCTGACTATCCCCTATACGAATGCGATTTCAGGCGCTACCGACGGATTCGAGATTGCGCCGAACTGGTACGTAGCGTCCTGGTGGAGACTCGCGGGATCCTATTCGTTCGTTACTCCTGATTTTCATGCTAACGCTCCTACCTCGGACATCAGTTCCACTGGTTCAGTATCCACGTATGAAGGATCTACTCCGCGCCACGAAGCCGAAATCACTTCGCAATTCAACCTGCCAAAACATTTTGAGTTCGACCAGTTCTTTCGATACGCAAGTGCCCTCCCAGCCCAGAAAGTTGACGCCTACGAAACCGTAGACCTGCGACTTGGATGGCGGCCGGCCGAACACTTTGAAATTTCTGTTGTCGGGCAAAATCTACTGCAACCCTTCCACTTGGAATGGGGCACTGGCGATCCCAGTCAGCCACCGATCGGTATTCGGCGGGCCGGATACGTCAAGCTCACGTGGATGCCCTGATCTTCCTAACGATGCAATCGGCTTTGCTCAAATATCGCTCGCTACGCCCGCATAGTCGGCTAGGTTGTGCCGCTATTCTGATTTTCTGCTGCGCCTTAAAAACTTTCGGCGTTCCCTCGACTAGCGCGACTACAGAAGCGCGACCGACCGAATACGAAGTGAAAGCCGCCTACCTGTTCAATTTCACGAAATTTGTGAAATGGCCGGAGCCGGCTAAGGGCGCCACCTTCGATCTTTTCATCCTGGGAGCAAATCCATTTAGCGGCGCTCTGGCTTCCATCGTCGAGGGCGAATCTGTGGGTGATCAGAAAATCGTTGTGCGCCGCATCAGCAACGCGAAGGCGGGTGGCCGACCTTTCATTCGAGAGTTTCGTCTGCGAACTAGAGGAATGCGGGTGAGGCACTCTTCGTGATTTTCGAACGGTGCGCGGGCGAGGACTCCACGGTCGCGGCGACCTGCACTTCATCACCACGAGTTGCTACCGCCGGCAAGTCCTTTTTGGGAACAGCGCGGGCTCGGGAAGTGTTCGCGCTGCCATTTTGATCCGCCGCTACCGCAGCGGGTTCTGCAAAGTGCGCCGCCGATTTCGGTTCCCCTCCGTAAGAGAATAAGAAAGCCCAAGCTCGCGGCTTTGAAGAGACATACGGTGCTGACGTTCTGCGAGAGGCGCACCCTTCGAAAACCACGAAGAGTGCGGCACCCGCAGTTTTTGTCGGGTGGAAAGAAATCAAAGCCATGAGAACCAAGGGTGGGCCACCCGTCCTGGAAAACGGATACGAGATGGATACGGTTTTCGCCTCTACATCCAAGAACTAAGCGTTCGCGGTCTTAACCAGCTTCAAATCCTCAACTCGCGCAGCGCGGCGTTCCCCGTTCTCCAGTTCGACCGTACACCAGCATTCATCTACTGCTATCAACGTTGCCTCTATACGCTGGACGGTCTTGCCATAGCGGCCCAGCACCGGCTTTAACCAGATGACCTTCGGAATGGGCATTTATTTATTATCTATACCCGCTCCTCTGGCGTAAAATCCATCCTGACAAGCAGTGTCGCTTCCCTCGCGTATGAAGTGGACACGAACATACCCTCAACAGCAGCAAGGGGGATCGTTCGACCAAGAACCTTCGTGTGTTAAGTCGCGGAAGCGGACACGAATATAAGCCTGAGAATATCCGGGCCTAGTTCCACCAAGAACATTCGTGTGTCTCTGCTTATTTAATCCCAAACAAAAATGCAGCTTGATGTGCTGGAGTACCTGAAGTACTCCGCGCAGATCATCCGTGGACTTTGCACACTGAGTCGTCTGGCTCTTGATTTGTGGGCAGAGTGCAAGCGCGGGCGTTCTGTGAATCGCCGAAAGACTTCCCGCAAAGCCAGCTAATTGGCAATGGGAGATAGGTGGGATGCCATCGAGTTAAGAAGTGTGTCTGCGCTCAATCGAAACCAGATGATCTTTAGGCATGGTTCTATTATGTCAGTCTCTTTGCGGTGTCTCTGATCTTGTTTATTGCATCATCGAGGGCCATCTCTGTCGAAAGGGTAATCCTAGCCCAAGACTCCTCCTTTCGAAGACGAATTCCAAGTTTGGTCGGACTAAGATTTTCAACCTCAACTCGCGTGAGGCTAGGGTCAATGCTTTTGATGACTTCTTCGAACTTAGCAATCGGAATCGCGCCCAGGTTCCAGGTAAGTTTGGGTGTGGCTGCCGGACTAATGGCGGGTGACAAATTGCCTGTCGAAACTTCAGTTCGATATAACGTATCGCGTTGGAGTGATCTCACAATCTCCAAAATCTCAGGGATCATCTCGTCGGGCTTCCTGACTTCGTTTTTCCGGGAACCCTCCGCAGGAAGAGCTTTGAACGTTGCATCTAGGTCTGGCCACCACTTCTCGAAAGCGGTACTCAATTGCGCATCGCTTCGTGACCCCTCACCGGCTGCCTTATTGAGATCGCCTATGAGACGACGCATGTCTGGCTTGGTCGGTTCTGTGGCCTGGAATTGTGCAAGCGGACCCGTTATGTTCTCCGAAGTGACATCTATCAATAAAGGGCATACGAATGCCTCGCCAACGGCTTTTGATAGAGCACCGGCTTCAAATAGAAGCCAAGGCGCATCCCGGTTAGCTGCCGTTACGCAGACGATACCAGCCCTGCTGACCTCCAACTGACTTGCTATTTCTGGAGACCATCGGCGTCCCTTGCCAATGTCTTCCTTGGACAACCAAGGATTTATGGCGTTGATGACCTGTGGTATCCAAACGTGCAGAGCTTGAGCGACTGCCTGACTCTTCGGCCCGGACCAACTGATGAATAGCTCCAATTCTTTATCCCTCCGGCGGAGGATCATTGTACCGTTGTTGACAACCAATTCAGAATAGCTGCCTCACACTGCCCGAAGTGTACTCGTTGATATACTGCGCATGAGCGCAAGCATGTTGGAGGGACACCTTCAGCATGTACCATTCAAACCCCCGGAACCCAACGCCGGAATGTTCGTGTGACGCCTTCCCCGCCCCGGGGGCTTTAGAGTGGCTAGCCAAAACGTTGTACCAACTGTGCACAAAAAGACACAAGAAAAAATGAGTGGTCGCGGTGGGAATGGGGAGGTTGGGGTACACTCAGTCTTTTTATCGAAGAGCTGCACTACTCGCTTGTATCGAAGTTGTTGAACGGGTCTGGCTCTTGTTTGGCGTATGAAAGACGATCAAGCTTCCGATCAAGCCTGACTATCTTCTTCTGCAGCGAATCATTCCGCCAATCATAAAAGCGGAGCTGCACGAGTATCCATGAGGTGCCCGTGAACTTAATAGCCGCTATGATGACGACCCCAATAATGAGGCTCCAAAATACCCTATCGCCGTGAAGCGGTTTCGGCTCTAGGGAAGCCACATGTCGTATCAGAAACTCCACCAACCCCAGCGAAAGCACCAGACCAGTCATACATATAACTAACAGCGTTTCGCCTATTTCGACGATCAATGCGTGGATATCGTTCTTGTACAGATTCAGAGTCTTGAGAGTATCTTGGGCGTTGCTAATCCGGGCCTTGAGTATTTCAATGTTCAGTTTCTGAGGTGGGATTGCAAGGAATCGCCTGATGCTTCCAGAGTAAATAGAAATGAATGAGCCTAGAACGGACAAGGTGATCGCAAACGATATTGGATGGTGCTGAACCCAGACGGAAATTTCCATGTCTGCTCCTCCTGGCACGGCACTGATTGGGAAGGGTCAGAGCATATCACTTTCTTTCTGCGAAGACTCTGGTAAGATTTCTGACCGCATGCATACCCGAGTGGGCTCGCAAGCAATTTGAAGCTGATGGGCGTTGACGACCTGACCATCCAAACGATCTTGCGTCACGCGGATGTCAACAGAACGAGGCGACGGTCACATCAACACCGCGGGCGGGTGGCCCAGCCTTTCACTTTTGGTTTCATCTGCGAACTAGAGGAATGCGGGTGCCGCACTCTTCGAGATTTTCGAAGGGTGCGCGGGCGAGGATTCCGACATTTGTGATAACTTCACGGCGTGATTCGGCCCCAACGCCGTTCTTGTGTCGCTATTATGATCGCGGCGACCTGCACTTCATCCCAATGAGTTGGCTACCGCCGCAAGACCTTTTGGGAACAGCACGCGCTCGGACGTCTCCCCGCTGGCGCTTTGAGAACTGCGCCCGCCGCTACCGCAGCGGGTTCTGCTAAGTGCACCGCCGATTTCGGTTCCCTCCCTGTGAGATCAAGAAAACCCAAGCTCGCGGCTTTGGAGAGACAGACGGTGCTGACGTTCTGCGAGAGGCGCACCCTTCGAAAACCACGAAGAGTGCGGCACCCACAGCTTGGGCAGGTGAGAAAAATCAAAACCATGAGAACTAAAGGGTGGCCCATCCGTCCACCCGCTCCACAGGTTCCCGTTCTTTCCGAAGCTCGCACAAAATTCGCTGACTTCTTACTCACCGCAGGGCAGAGGCTACTGAATCGTTCCCATTTCGGGAAAGACGGTTCAGCTAAAACCAGCGCGTTTTTCCCTGTTGTTAGCAAATTAAAATGTCCGGTTTTCATAGCAAATGAAATGTCCGGTGGTTAGAGATTAACCAGCAGCAGTCGTGGCTGGGGGAAAGTGGGAATCCCGCGTTGTTTGCGGGATTTCCAAGTAAGGCGGGAAAGTC
>DASTJH010000013.1:0-65266 GCA_035716645.1 Terriglobales bacterium
TGCTGTTGCTTTTGGTTTGCACCTTGCCGAGAGCCACAACCGAAGCCTAACTGCAACAGCAACCCCAAAAGCAACCACAAGGTCCTTCACTCCGGCGCAAAAGGCGCGCCTCCGTTCAGGATGACACCCGGTTAAATGGTGAAATTTTGCTCCGCAATTGAAATTGTTTGTGAAATGCGCCAGAACGGATTTGGACGGAGTGGAGGTGGCGTGCGAGACTAAAACTCGCCAGCAGGATAGGGCCTGTAGCTCAGCGGTTAGAGCAGGGGACTCATAATCCCTTGGTCGGGGGTTCGAATCCCTCCGGGCCCACCAGAATGCAGCTTCTGAGCTTGCTAAGCTGCTTAGCTTCTAAGCGGGGATATGCTGGCGCCGTGGCAGGCTTGGAGTCGAGAGGGCTTGGTTCGAATCTGGAAGTGAACCTCTCGCCTGAGACAACGGCAAATTCGCTCCCTAGAAGCTCGATCCATAACTCCTTTTAAATCAACAAGCGCTGTTCACCGAGTTTCTGCCCCTCAGGACTGCGCCAGGCTGCGCCGCCATTCGCTGTTATTTCACTGCTCACTTCGCTCAGCTTGAGCGCGTCGAGGGTTTGTTTCCGGATAAGCTATTGAAACAGATGTAGTTACATGAAAATTAGGAAATTCCCTGCTAATTCCCTGTTGCTTTCGCTCAGCAGAGACGCCGAACCCGCGTCTTTGTTGGAGAAAATAGAGATTAAAAACCCGCTCCCCTGCAAATTTCGCTGTTCTCAGGGAACCTTCGCCTCACGGCAGGCGGGCAAACTGCTCAAAAGCCCGCCTGGAGGCTTCGGGTGTAGCAGCTTAGCCGCCGATTTCCAGCATCCGGTCCAGCGCGACCCTCGCCCAGTACTTCACGTCACTCGCCACGCGGATACGGTTAACTACATTTCCATCCACGAGGTTTTCGAGCGCCCAGGCTAGATGTTGGGGAGAAATGCGGAACATGGTGGTGCAGAGGCAGCCGGAATCGTCCAAGGTGATGACCTTCTTGCCGTCGGCGGCGAATTGCTTGGCCATGCGGTTGACGAGGTGAATTTCTGTGCCTACGGCGAATATTGTGCCTGTGGGCGCTTCGGCGACGATCTTGAGCAGGCGCTCGGTTGAGCCGAGTTCGTCGGCTTTTTGGCAGACTTCCCAGCGGCATTCGGGATGGACGATCACGCGGATGCCGGGATACTTCGCGCGGACGTTGTCCACGTGCTCAGGCAGGAAGCGCTGATGGACGGAGCAGTGTCCTTTCCAGAGGATCACTTTGGCGTTGCGCAGCTTTTCCGGCGTGGCGCCGCCGTTCAGCAGATAGGGGTCCCAGACCACCATTTCCGAAACGGGAATACCCATCGCGAAGGCTGTGTTGCGGCCTAGATGTTGGTCGGGAAGGAAGAGAATCTTGGGCGCTTTCTGGTAGGCCCAGCGAAAGGCGGCGCCGGCGTTCGAGGATGTGCAGACCAGTCCGCCACGTTCGCCGCAGAAGGCTTTGATCGCGGCGGTGGAGTTCATGTAGGTGAGCGGGATCAGGCCGCGTCCGTCTTCTGTGGCAATGCCCATCCGCTCGAGCTGCTCCCAGCAGGATTCCACCTGGCCAATCTCAGCCATGTCCGCCATCGAGCAGCCGGCATTGAGGTCGGGCAGGATCACCTGCTGCTCGGAGCGCGCGAGGATGTCCGCGCTTTCGGCCATGAAGTGCACGCCGCAAAAGAGGATGTACCGGCCGTCCGCCTGCGCGGAGATTTTGGAGAGCTTGTACGAGTCGCCGGTGTAGTCGGCGAACTTTATCACTTCGTCGCGCTGGTAATGATGGCCGAGCACGATGCAATCGCGTCCAAGCTCGCGGCGAGCTTCGGCGATGCGGTCGTCCATCGAATGGTCGGGGAGAACTAAATAGTTGTCGAGCGAGCACGAGGCTCGTTCTGTGGCTGCAATCATCGGTTGTTCCGCCTTCAGTCCTGACACAAGTGCGGCGAAACTGCTCGCCTGCAACATTGCTCAAAACGGGGATGTTGAAAGCAATCCGCCGGCTCCAGTAGCTCCACTACGCAGGTTCGCGCCCGAGCTACGGGGTTGTTGAAGCCGACATTGGTTCGATGTCCCAAATACTAGGAAGGTCGCAAGAAAGCAGACCTGATAAGTGCTTGAGACTGAGGTATTTTGCCATTTTGGGCCGGTTTTCTGCAAGGGGAAAGGCGAAAAACCCTTTCACCACGGAGTCACGGAGAACACAGAGGAAAGACATAGAAAGCTGGAGCACGGATTTCACGGATGTTACGGATCGGACGGATACGGCAGGAATGCCGTTTTTCATCTTCTTGTGCTTTTCTCCGTGTTCTTCGTGACTCCGTGGTGAAATGGGTCTTTCGCGCATGACGAAGATCTCCAACCCGCGTCTTACGTTTTTTTTGGGCAAAGGCGGCGTCGGTAAGACGACGGTCAGCACGGCTTATGCGATTCATGCGGCGCAGGGTCGGAAGCGACGCGTTGCATTGATCTCGACTGATCCAGCGCATTCCTTGGCCGATGTGCTGGATTTGAAACTCAAGCCGGGATTGCAATCCTTGGCGCGGGCTGGACTGCGCAATTTGTCGGTTTGGCAGATTGATGCTGGGGCGCGCTTTCGGGAGTTTCTGGACGAGTATCGGGACGCGATCTCCGCTCTTGTGGAGCAAGGTACTTTTCTTTCCCGAAATGAAATCGATGCTTTTCTCGAAACCGCGCTGCCGGGCTTAGCGGAGGTTAGCGCGCTGCTCACGATCTCCGATCTGCTGGAAAGCCGGCGCTTTGACGAGATCGTCGTCGATACTGCGCCGATCGGCCACACACTGCAGTTGTTTCGGATTCCTACGCAACTGTCCCGATTTCTCGAATTCCTGGAGCTGGCAGGCAAGCGCGATCAAATTCTGGCACAGCATTTCGGCGGAAGCGTCAGGGCGGGGCGCCCGGCTGTGCTGGATCGTTGGGAGGCGACACTGAAAGCACTGCGTTCCTCACTCTCGGGGGAAGCCTCGCGACTGGTGATGGTCAGCAGCGCGGAGGAGTTTTCGCTGGAAGAAGTTTCGCGCACGGCCGCGCAACTGGAACAGGACTCCGGTGCGCGCGTCTCGGAGATCGTACTCAATCGTGTAGTCACTCGCGCGGGCGAATGTGCAAGATGCCGGAATCGGACGAAGCTCTACGAGGCGGCCGTTCGCTTTCTGAGGAAACGCTTTCCCAAAGCGGAACTTCGTGTGGGTGAAGATTTCGGCATGCCCATTCTGGGCACTGACAGTCTGCGGGATTTTGGGGCGCTGGTGTTTGGAAAGGGGCGGGAAGGTTCCGTTAAGAAAGCTTTCAATAGGTCTGTCATTCTGAGCCCCTCTTCCGGGCGAAGAATCTCCGCGAATGCGCGGGCTGGAAATGCGGTCTCCCGGTTTTCGAACAGACAATCTCGCGTGGAACCGGGACACCGCACTCGTAAGGGAAGTATCGGCGGAGATTCTTCAGCGAAAACCGGGCCTCAGAATGACAGGGTGGGAGACGGTCGCAAACGAAGGGGAGGAGTGCACTTCATGCGCACGCATTGGCCTGTGACTGCGACTCCGCTGACCTTCACGCTCGGTAAGGGCGGCGTGGGCAAGACGACGATCTCCGGCGGTCTCGCCTACGTTCGCCGTCGGGCGCATCCGCGCGAAGGATTGATGATCTGCTCCACCGATCCTGCACCGTCGCTCGATGATTTGTTTGAGCAGGAGGTCGGAGACGTTCCCAAACTGGTACTGCATGATCGCCATTTTCAAGCAGTCGAAGTGGACGCCACCGCCGAGTACCGCGCCTGGAGCCGCCGTGTGAAAGCAATCCTGTCGCAATCCCTTGAAGTGCAGCAGGGCGGCGTGCATGTGGAGCTCTCGTTCGAGCACGAAATGATTTCGGCATTGCTCGACATTGTGCCGCCGGGCGTGGACGAAATCTTCGCGATCTTCAAGCTGACCGACTTCATCGCTTCGCGGAATCAGGCGCTCGTCATCGACATGGCCCCAACGGGCCACGCACTCGAACTGCTGCGTACACCGGAACGGCTGGTGGTCTGGACACGCTTGTTGCTAAAGAGCCTTTCCGCCCATCGCCGTCTTCCGCTGGCGCAGGACTTAGCTGTCGAAATCGCCTCGATCTCGCAGCGCGCGCGCGAGCTGGCGGCGATGATGAAGGATGCAAGGCAGGCAAGTGTTTTTGTCGTTATGCTTCCCGAACCGCTGCCCGATCGGCAAACGATCAGGCTGCTCGATAGTCTCAGCGAACTTAAGCTTCGCCCGGAGGCAATCTTCGTGAATCGCATCCTGCCAAACAAAAGTGCGGAACAGTGTACAAGGTGCAGGCTGGCGAGAGACTGGCAATTAGCTATACTGGCGCGACTACAGACGAAGAAATCCACCTATTATGCCGTGCCGGAATTCGCCAATCAGATTGCCGGAAAGGCGGGGCTACAACGGTTGACGGAAAGACTTACAGTTTTAAGACCTGTGGATTCGTCAGGTACCTAGGTATGGGACGACGGGCTATCCCCATGCCCAAACCCGTTGAGTACGAGCTTTCTCCGTTCCTCGTCCCAAGCGAAGTATACGCAAAAGAAATACTGCCAATTAAAATCGGAGGTGATATCCCGGATCTTGTACAGATCTAAAGTACGAGTTCCGATCTTGAGGGAGTGATCACTGGGGGCCATTCCGCGGCCTACTTCAGTCGCTGTTTTTCCATAAGTAAATCTAAGAGTTGTTAGCGATTCCGTGAAATCCTGATGGAACCTTTTTCGTTCGTTATCTCTCTCGCTAAGCTTCATCGGCAGATAGCTATCCCGCAAGACCCTTAGTCCCGCATTTAACCTTTCTCCGTCGGTATAGGCATATGATCGAAAAGATTTCTTGGCTTTGTTGGTTATTTCGATGTTCTCCGGGTATTTTTCTCTAAAAAAAGCTTCGAGACTTGTGGTGTCTCCTACGACTATTAGACTTTCATGCTGAACGTTGGCGGAAACAGCGCTGTGATTTTCTAAAGAAGAGATTCTTGATTTCAGATCGAAGTTCTCTTCTCTTAGAATTTCAATTTCTGTCTGCAAACTTTCTGACATGCTTGCTGTATGATGCACCTGCTTATATTCTTCCAAGAAGATTTGAGCCGCCATGGCAGCTTCTCCCAAGGCTTTCAAGAAAATTGCTCCCGGCTGGTTCTGATCTAAGTTTCCGCCCTGTAATATTGCAATTTGTCGATTCAGAAGCTGGTTGTCATCCTCAAATAGCTGTCTGGTACTTTGCTCTTCTTCGAATTTCTTCACGATTTCCGCATTTTGAGAACGAATTTCCTGGAGCTCGGCTTCCAACTTTTCAACCATTCCTTGCAACTCGCGAGTTCGCTGCTCTGCAAGTTGCGTCTGCTCATTTAGTCGCAGTTCCGTTGGTTCTGCCACGTCCGGTACGGGATGCATTATCGGAACTAGAGAAACCTCTGCCCGTGGCGCAGTCGCCTGAACGCGACTCTTTATGGCTCTCGGGTTTTGCAGTGGGAATGACTCAAAGGTAGAAGTGACTTGGGCGAATGTGTAAGAAAGACATTGATTAATGAATCGATCCTTGTCGCCGCTCATCCTGAGCAACATCTCGGCTAGCCAGAGACGATGGCGCTTAGGATCGTCCGTTGTAGAAAAATGTGCACCATAGCAACGAACTGCGCCAAGATAGACCGAAAAACCTTTCCCTACACGATGTGTTAAGCCCCAGCATGCTTCTGGCGACAAGAGGGCAACATGCGCTACACCTCCAAGCAATGAGGCTAGTCTCGAAGCATCTACAAACTGAGCATTGGTTGAATCTTCAATGCTGATCGCGAGCAGAGGCAGGCTTCGCTCTGGCGAAGTCAGCAATTGCAAAAATTCATCGAGATCGGAAGCCTCATATACTCGCGACTGGCTTTGTAGGATTGCCCCATCGAAGACCTCTACAGTCTTTATCAACTCGCCTAAAATGCGTGGGGCCCGGGGAGCGGGAATCCCGGTAATCTTCGGCTGTCGAACGCTAAGGCGGGTTGCAAAGTACAATTGCCCATCCCGGAGCTCGAGCGTGACGTCGACGAGCCAAGTGCGTTCTGATATTTGCGTGTCGGGATGTTCGAACGATAAAGCGAAATTCTCGTCGTCATCCGCGAACGAGCACTGATAACCCCCGGCTACATCGCGCAAGACGCTACTTTTCTTTGTCCAGTCGGGTTGCAAACTTGGGCGCTTCTGGTCTACCCAAGTCTGCACGACATTCAGAGCACTCTCTCGGCCTTGCTTAGGAATCTTCAGATCCACGCGCAGCACAGTCGAAAGGACGGGAACAGACGCAAAGCGTTCAGCAGCGATTTCACCCAATTGCATGTACCGACCCTCACTGGAAATGAGCGGTACTTTACTGTAGTCGCGAGATTGAGGCAAGGGGTTGAAGCGTTTTCAACCCATGTGACCATTCCGAATACAGCCGTTGCTAAACCGCGAAGGAATCATGCGCAAGCGAGTATCTCCCGTGGTGCTCCCGATCACGATAGCTTCTTCTCTGCGTCAAAATAGCAGCAGATCGGATTCTGGTTCTTTGTCCAGAAGGAGAATTCCGGAATGACAGTTTCGATAGGCAAGTGTTTTGGTTTTGCCGTTCTCTTCGTCGCTCTGGCTGGCTTCGCGCAGACTACGCCGCCGGCTGCGACCAGCAGCGCTGCGCAAACTGCACCCGTGAGCATCACCCAGGGGCCGATGATCCAATATGCAGACGACGAATTTGCCGTGATTACGTGGACGAGCGATCAGCCGTCGGGTAGTCGCATTGAATATGGCAAGGACGCGAGCACTCTGAAGCAAGTCGCGGAGGACGGCCACGCGCTCAGCTTGCATCATCAGGTTGATCTGCACAATTTGCAGCCGAACACGACCTACTACTTCCGCGTTGATTCCGGGCAGGGAGTCAAATCGACGCTGCTGGGATTTCAAACCGCTGCGGTCGGCGCGCAGGTGATTAAGAATCAGAAGCCGTTTGAAGGTACAAAGCCAACTCCGACGGTCGCGCAGAACAACACCGGCAATGCCGCTGCCGGAGCGGGCCAGATCACGATTACCAATGGCCCGACTATCCAATATCTCGATGACACGACGGCTGTGATTTCCTGGACGACCAATGTCCCTGCCAGCAACACTCTCTACTATGGACCGGATCGCAACAATCTTCTCTATACCGGCGGAACGTTTCAGAATTCGGTGGAGCATCGCGTTCATCTTGCCCAGCTGAAGCCGAACACGCGGTACTACTTTGAATTCGACGAAGGATCGAATCGCCTTCAGAGTTTCCAGACTGTTTTCGCGGGAGCGCGTCCCCTCTACGATCAAAATCCAGTTCCGGATGGCACAGTCGATGCCAACGGTGCGACGCCGCAGTTAACCCGGCGCGATACGACGAATGCGCGCGCGAACGAAGTTCAGGCCGGAACCGAGATCAATGCCACACTCCAGGACGAGCTCTCGACGAAAACTTCGCATCCCGGCGATCACTTTACCGCGGTCGTAATGGATCCGGTGCGCGACGGGACGGATCGCATCGTGATCCCGATCGGGTCACGCATCAGCGGACAAATCAGCGAATCCGAGCAAGGCCGTGTGCTGCCTGCGCTGCGTGGACGCGGCAAGCTCAACTTGCGCTTCACCAACATCACTCTGCCGAGCGGAGTGACGCTGCCGATCAGTGCCACGCTTCTGTCGCTGAGTCAGAGCGAAAGCAATGGCGAGGTGAACTCGGAAGGCGAAGTGCAATCGGTGACCAAGGCTTCGACCGCTGCAGAGGGAGCAGGGGTGGGCGCCGGCATCGGTACCATTGCCGGTTTCATCATTGGCGGTCCATGGAAAGGACTCGCCATCGGAGCGCTCGCGGGTGGCGGTTACATCCTTGGCACGAAAGGCAAAGACGTGGACCTACCGGAGAACACGACTCTTCGGTTGCGGCTGGATAACAATCTTTTCGTCGAGAAGTAAGAACAACAAGATCGAACACGGAGGTCACGGAGGAGCACGGAGGGAAGCGTAGAGTTCCTCTGTGTTCCTCCGCGCCCTCCGTGTTCACCCCAGATTCTTGATTCTTTGCGACCCGGAATACACCACGAATCTTTTTCCCCGTAGAAAACCCACCAGTGTTAATCCCATTTCGCGCGCCAACTGAACGGCGAGGCTGGACGGCGCGGAGACCGATGCGAGCACCGGAATGCCGGCGACGATTGTCTTCTGCACGATTTCGAATCCCCCACGGCCGCTGACCATCAGTGCGTGTTGGTTCAGAGGCAGCCGCTTTTGCTGTAGCGCCCAGCCGACGACTTTGTCCACCGCGTTGTGACGTCCGATGTCCTCGCGCAGGACTAACATCTCGCCGGACGCGGAGAACAGCGCGGCTGCGTGCAGCCCGCCTGTGCGTCCAAAGACTGCTTGGGATTGGCTGAGCTTTTCCGGCAGCGAGCACAGCAGTTCAGAGTCAACGCGGAATCCCGAGTTTAGCGGTTGAACTCCGCGAACGCGGATGGCTTCGATGGCCTGCTTGCCGCAGATACCGCAGCTCGATGCGGCGAAGAAGTTTCGTTGTAGCTTGCCAGGATCAAAACTGTTTTCCAGCTCAGCGGAAATCGCATTGCCGGCCGAAGCTGTCGTCACTTGTTGGATATCTTTCAGTTCTGCCGCGTTCGCGATGATGCCTTCGGTAAACAGAAAGCCTGCGGCGAGCTCGAGGTCATGACCTGGCGTGCGCATCGTGACTGAAAGCGGGACTTCGCCGATGCGGATCTCCAGAGGTTCTTCGACGGCGAGATAGTCCTGTACTTGTTGGATCGCCCCGTCTTCCCACTGCTCGACAGAGGTGAGGGCGATGCTCCGCTCGTTGCTGATTTTTGACGCAGTCAAATCCACAAGGCTCCCGGGGACATCATCGAGCATTGCGCGCCGAAAAGGCAAAGCGGCTCTGTTGATCTATTTCTTCGCTGGAGGAGTCGAATTAATGCTGACCAGCCGAAAAAGCAATGTGCCCCAGAAGGCGCGGGTGCGAACCTGAACGGGAAGGCGGCGGTCGTCGTCGGAGTACCAAACCCAAAGCTTGCCTTTTCCCTTTTGCGGACCGTTGAGCGCTTCGGCAGAGACGCGGATTGTCTTGTAGGTTCCAGACGGCAGCTTCAGCGTTTCGCGCGCTTCTACCTGCGCCTGGATGGCTGCGGTTTTGCCGCCGTCGTTGATGGGGAAGGTCAGGCTGGCTCCTGGTTCTAATGTTTGTGACGCCACGTAGTACACGGCAGAGATCATGTCACCTACGCAAGAGGGGATGTCATCCTCTTGATGCTTCTGGCTTTTCGCGCGCAGATTGTTCTCGTCGAGAATGCTCTTTCCCGTCGCATAATCGTACCGTACCTTTGTTTCCACGCGCCGAAAGCCTTCTTCGGTGTGTTTGGTCAGCGAGAGCGAGCAGTTGGTCTGCGGGTTGAAGAAGGTCTCGAATTCGTCGTGGACGTGGTACAGCAAGGCCACAGCGCCGATGGAGTCAGCCGAAGTGATCACGTGACGCTCGCCATTCACGTTGTCAAGACGAACCGTCGTTGTCCCTGCGTTAAACAACCGCCATTCGACGGAATAATGGAATTCTTGGTTCGCGGGAAATTGATAAAAGGGCTGCGGCCGCGCGATCTTGGCCGAGAGAACCTGGCTCGGTAGATCAGGTTTAGCGGCTGCATTTCCCGTCGCGTGCTGGTCTTGCGAAGGTGCAAACATCGGCACAAGAGCAGTGAAGGCGAGCAAGACGGTTTTTGTGAATTTCGTCTTTGCAACCATGAAGGAGGTTTGCTTCAGTGCCATCCTTGGCGAAAGTCCCAAGCTGGAACATGAGTCGTGAGCGCCATCTTGAGAATAATCGCCAACAACATTAAGCCGGCGCCAATCCAAGCATTGTACTCGCGATGTTGCCAGTACAATTCGCGCGAGAAGTTCGCGAGTAACGCCTCGCCGGACCAGCGCGGCCACAGTCGCGGAACTCGTTGAGCATAGGCTGCGAACTCAGGGAAAGTTTCGCGCAAGAAAGCTTCTTCACTGCGAATCACTGGGACATAGATGCATACGAACAGGCCTGCCAGGACGATCCAAATCCAAATGCTGCGCGAGGCGAAGGCGAATCCGACAGCAATGAGCATCGAGCCAAGATAAAGCGGATTACGTGTGTAGCTGTATGGCCCTGCCGTCGCGAGTTGCTCGTTTTTCCTGAGCTGTCCGGAGGCGATCGCGCGAACTGCCAGCCCGGCGGCAATCAGGACGGCTCCGACGAGAATAGTTCCCAGACCGGGAACAGCCAGCCAGAGATAGACAGCGGCAAAAAGAAAGCCGAGCGGCACGCGGATTCGGCGCGCCACTCTTGCCCATCCTCGCGGAGCGCGTCCCAAGGGCGCAACCTCGCTCATGCCGGCACTCCCAGCAAGCGCAGAGCTGCGTCGGTGACCTGCTCGACCGTGATGTTCAGAAGCCCGGCTTCGGGTTCCGTGCGGCGACTATGATCACGCTTGCTTTCGGGGCTGCGCAGCACCGTGAATCGTCCGGCATAAGGACCATTGCGCGCCGGGTCCGTCGGGCCAAAGATCGCGACCACGGGAATGTTCAAGGCGGACGCAAGATGAACAGGACCGGTATCGCCGCCAACGAACAACGCGGAGCGCTGCGTGAGCGCAATAAGCTGCAGTATGGAGCACTCGACAACGTGTGCGTTGGGATTGCCGCGGCAGACCTCCTGCGCAATTTTGTTCTCACCGGGTCCGGCATTCACAAGCGAATCAATTCCATGTTTGGCCAGGGCACTCGCAAGCGCACCATAGCGTTCGCTAGGCCAGCGCTTGGCTCCCCATCCGGTGCCTGGGTTGATGATGGCAAACTGAGTGGACACTCGTCGCGTGATATCTTCCGCCCACTGCTCTGCTGCAGGCGAGTGGGGAAACGGGACCTGCTCGGAGGGAGAGATCGGCCGGCCGACAGAGGCCGAAACGATCTCCGCGGCTTGTTCGATCACGTGTCGCGCCGGCGTGTGCGCTTTCACGTTGTATAACCAACGCGCCGGCAGCTCCCGGGGGTGCAGCGCTCCGGCCCGGACCTTTGCGCCGCTGATGCGCGCCAGCAGGGCTGAGCGAATCGCGCCCTGCAAATCGATCACGTGATCGTAATGTGCGCTGCGCAATTGCGCTCGCAAAGCTCTAATTTCGCGCAGCGTATTGTTGCTGAACGGCGTTCGCCTCCAGTGCCGCATGTGGACCGAGTGGACTGCGTTGACCAGAGGTTGCTCCTGAGAGAGGGTCCGTGAAGATGTGCTACTCCCGTCTGGCAATGCAGTGAGCAGCGATGACCATCGTTCCTCAATCGCCCAATCGATCTCACAATCCGGGAAAGCCTCCCGCAGGCCGGCGACTGCAGGCATCGCGTGGATGATGTCGCCCATAGCGCTCAGGCGCACGATCAAGACTCTCATCCGGAGTAGCCCTTGCGCTTGCGTGTTCCTGCGTTTCGTTTTGGACTCTGCCCGGGATTTCGCACAGATCTATGTAAGCCTCTCTGTTGCGATCATCGCATGATAGCTTTCTCTGACCGAAGCGGTTTCATTTCGGTCTTTGTGCTTTGCGGATCATCCGCTCTGGGTCGCATCGACGAAACGAAAAGGCCGCCCGGCAAAAGGCGGCCTTCTCTTCAAGGGAGAATAGTTCCAACGGAGGCAAAACCATCAGAACTTTCTGGACGAAATCTTATGGTTGAGCACCGGGGGTGTCAAGCGAATTTTGCTGCTCAAATGCCTGTAGAATCAATGACTTGCAAAAATGTGTATGGGTTAGTTAACGGGGCCTGCGTTGGGTGATTTTCTCCTTGATGTCCGCTAAGTTACTGTTTTTCAGAAACTTAGGTGCTCTTGGATGAGTTGTCCCGCAGGTTGAGGGAGATCACGGCAGCGTCTTCCGGCCGGTCGAAGAACTTCTCAGGATAGAGCCGCTTTAGCACAACGCGCACGCCTCCAAAGGCAATTCCCATCACCAACGCGAACGCGAGGATGACACCGATCAGGGTAAAGATGCCGACGATCAGGTTGCCAATGTTGTCGCGCTTCGAGAGAAACGTTGGCTCGTCGAAAGTAACCTCCGCTTCGTAATTCACGGAAGCGAGCAGTGACTTTGCTTCCGACGGAGACGCATCGCCGTACACCATCGCTACAAGAGGTCCACTGCGTTTTATTTGCAGGTCACCAAGGCCGGATGAGTTCAACGCGCCAAGGTTCTGTTGCAGAGTGCGCAACTGCGTTCCCGCGATTTGCGGCGTGGGATACGAGATCAACATCAGGTGCGCGATACCGGAATGGCTCTTATATTGCGCGGTCAGGACCTCGGGGCTCTTGGAAAAATCCACGATTGAAACCGGGAGCGGAGTGCCCATCGCGTTGTAGGTCTTCGGGCCGACCGCGTACTTTACGGAATGCTCGATGAATCCCGCCTGTGGCAACCAGCGAGGAAGATCCGGCGGATGCGCAATGTCCCCGCGCGGCTGCGGGAGATCACTCGCGAGTTCCCGCATCTCCGCCGCTGACATGGCATTCACCACGTCGAACTTCGCTTCGACAAGAATATTGCCCTGAAGAAAAAGAACGCGATCGCCCGCGGACTCACCGTGACGGCCGATGTCCTCGGTCTGCATCCCCGGCTCGCTGTAGAGCGTATAGGCGCCATAGGCGCCGGTCGCATCGGTAAAGCGGGCAGCGCGGACCGTTAGCTTACGATTGCCGTCCTTGGTGTAGGTTGCTGCTTCCACATCGTTGAAGCCGAATTCCTTGAGAGCGGCGGCATTGCTGCCATCGGCATCTCCGGGGTTCGCGCTCGTTTTTACAGAGGTCGGATCTTGCTGCCACCCGGCAAAGATCTTAGGCAGAGGCGGTACCGTATCCGCGGCAAAAGCCGACGCGAGCAGCAGAAGCGGAGCGAAATATTTGAAAGCAAAACGCATGGTTCGATAGGGGAAGAAAGCAATGAGACCAGTTTATTAGACACCGGCGGCTCCGGCGAGGATTCGTCGAAGTAGCGCTTCGACGGAATCAGCCGATGCGGCTGAATCTGCGGTTCCGAGAAGCTGGAGAGAGTGGAAGCGGGCCGGAGTCGCGCCTGGAATTTGTCGTGATTCTGGTTGAGTTGAGGCTGACGCTCTGCATCTAACTTTGATTAGAGTCAGCAAATACTTTGTTTTGAGTACCGCCGTGCAGTGGGATTCAGCCGTCACTCTCGCCTATGCCGCCGAACAGCTCTTCGCGGCGGCGCAGCTATTGACCAGCGATTTGATTCCGTGGAATCGCGCGGTGCGTGCCGCTTACATCCGCCATTTGGGTCCGCTACTCGATAACGGCGACTTCCTGCCGGCTGATATCCGCGAAGATTTGAAGGCGGCTCAGAAGTCGTATTTCCTCGCCAGCGCTCGAGGCCTCTCTCCAGAATTTTCTCGGCAATTAGCCAATGAGCTGATGAAGATCCTGCGTCGGATCACGCCGATGTTGAATCGCGTTTCACCTTCCTTGCGTCGTGAACCGCTCGACCACGCGGCCTAGCGATCTGCCGATTAACTGCGTTTGATAACAGGATTATTTTCCCGCGTTCCGAGCCGCGAACGCGCGCATCCGCTCGGGGTCCACGGCGATGAAAACACCAGTGCTCCGCGCGAGGATTTCTCCTGCGGCGTTTTTGATCTCGGCAGCATTGTGATGACGTCGCCCGCGCACGCTTCGCTCGGTACCCTCAACGATCAGCGTTTTTCGCAGCGGCACGGGACGCAAATACTCGACCTGCATGGATGAAGTAAGCGCGACCACCGAACGCAGCTTGTTTACTTTGCCCATGGCTTCGTCGAGGATCGTGGCGATGATTCCTCCGTGGGCATGCCCAGGCGGGCCCTGGTAGCGTTTCGGAAGGCGGAAGCGACACCAGGCGCGATGGTGTCCTTCGTCAAAGAAAAATTTCAGACGCAAGCCATCGGGATTATCCGGTCCGCAAGCAAAGCAATGGTTCTTCGGCATCGTGATCTGCGAGGTATTGTGGCCGGCGAGATGTTTCGGCATGAAAGCGGGGGAGTGTCAATTGGATTGTACAGATTGCCAATTGAAGGAGGGTCATGGATCGGATGGAGTCCGATGCCGAAGCGCACAGGACGCAGTCCGCGCTGCCGACTGCGTCGAAACAAAAGGTAACGAGCGCGACAAGCTAGAAGCTAGAAGCTAGTAGCTAGCAGCTGCTTTTTACCACACTCCCTTGTCGCTCCCCGTCACGCGGTAAGCGACGGCTGCAGCCGAGGCCAAATACGGCAGCAGACTAAGCCGCAGCGTTCCGGGCACGTCACCATGAAACGCAGTCTGCGTGACTTGATGGGTATACAGCGCAGCGCCGTGAGGCATGACCGGCACGCGCAGGAATCGCGCGCGTGGTTTGATTTCGTTGCCGCCAAAACGCGCGGCTGCGAGGACGAACGCCGGCAAGTTCAGCGGAATGCCACGATAGCGCTTTACGTGGTCGGAGACAATCGCCAGATAGGTCGCAACGCCTGGCCAGATTCCCGCGGCCTCGGTAGCGCGCTTGAGTTCTTCAAAATCGAGTGTGCCCGATTCAACAATGGCCGCCGAGTTCACAATGTCACAGACGCGGAAGTAGAAGTGGCGGTACATGCGCTGCAGAGTCGCCACTACAATTCGTTCTTCCGGCGCCGGCACGTAATAGGTCTTCTCTTCGACGACTTTCATTACTCGCCTGCTCACGAACCGCCGTGCCAGCGCTGTGTGCTCGCCGGTTTGACCCAGCCGCTGGACATGGATCTCAACCGATTCTTTCAATCCCGGCACAGCAAAATTCCATTTATTGGCTAAGCGGTCGCCCCAACTCCGTGGCTCGATGTGGGCATTCAATTTTCCCGTCATCACGTCACAGACAGACTTTTCGTCTGCCGTAGTGTAGAGATCGAGGTCATTGCCCAAATCGGGATAATGGTCGAGTGACTTCATGACCGTCGTAGGACAGTTCGCGTTCTCCAGTTCTTCGCAAATGGCTTGCAAATAAACGAGCGCCGTCGAAATACGCTTCTGCTCGTTATCCAGCTTCTCGGCCGCCCAGGCAGTGATGTCGCTGTTGCGCTCCCGCGCGCTGTGCTGCAGAACGGCTTCCAATCCGCGGACAATCACATGATGGGAACCCGCCAGTGAAAGAAATTCCTCACGCTCTGCGGCAGAAAGCGACGCCACAAGCGCACAAGCTCCATCGGCTTGCGTGGGATTCAGCGTGAGTTGGAACAATGTATCCAGATATTCAGCTTCACGGTTCGACTGAGAAGACATAGCTATGCAGGCCCTCGATCAAGGAGAAGTGTGACGTAATGTAGGATGTGTGCTGCTGCTCTGCGGTTGGACGCAGAGGAGCTTCTAAGCTGCTAAGCTCCTGAGCTGCTCAGCCTCACGCTTGTGCGGGCGACACTTGCGAGCCTAATAGCTCAGAAGCTCAGCAGCTTAGGAGTTTAAAAGCTTGTTCACCGACCTGCGCGATTGGATCGCAGCGCTCGAACGCGCTGGAGAGCTTCGCCGCGTGCGCGCCGAGGTGAGCCCGATCCTCGAAGTCACGGAAATTGCCGATCGCGCCTCGAAATCCAAAGGTCAGAAGCCGGGCGGGCCGGCTCTGCTGTTCGAGAATCTCACCGGCCATCCCGGCGCCAAACTGTTGATCAATCAGTTTGGCTCCGAGCGCCGCATGAAGATGGCGCTGAATGTGGACTCGCTCGATGAAGTTGCGGGACGCATCCGCGAGCTGCTCAACATGAAGTCACCAGAGGGCTTCATGGAGAAGCTGAAGATGCTGCCCATGCTGGCGGAGATGGGTAAGTTCTTTCCCAAAACGGTACCCACCGGACCATGCAAGGAAGTGATCCAACGCGACAACTTTTCGCTGCTGGATTTTCCCATCCTGCAATGCTGGCCGCAGGACGCCGGACGATTTATTACGCTGCCCTGCGTGATCACCCGGGATCCGCGCAGCGGCAAACGCAACGTCGGAATGTACCGGATGCAGGTCTATGACGAGCGCACAACCGGAATGCATTGGCAGCGGCAGAAAGTTGCCGCAGAGCACTACCGCGATCATCTGCGCGCAGCTGCGGCAGCGGGCGGCTCAGTGGATGTGATGGCACGCACGTCGGGAGGAAGCCGTCTTTCTTCCCAGAACCAACCTGCAGGTCGGATGGAAGTCGCCGTCGCGATCGGCACCGATCCGGCGCTCACGTTCTCGGCCATTGTTCCCGCGCCGCCGGATATTGAGGAGTTCATCATTGCGGGCTTCCTGCGCCAAAAGCCGGTTGAGCTGGTTGAATGCGAGACCGTGAACCTCGAAGTGCCGGCCAATTCCGAGATCGTGCTCGAAGGATACGTGCAGCTCGATGAGCTGCGTCCCGAAGGGCCCTTCGGCGATCACACTGGCTTCTACACGCTGGAGGACGATTATCCCGTCTTTCACGTCACCTGCGTCACCCATCGCAAAAATCCGATCTACGCGACAACGATTGTCGGCAAACCGCCGATGGAAGACGGCTGGATGGGCAAAGCCGTCGAACGCATTTTCCTGCCGCTCATGAAACTCACGCTGCCCGAAATCGTGGACGTGAATTTGCCGGTCGAAGGCGTCTTCCACAACCTGATGATCGTTTCGATCCGCAAATCGTATCCGGGACAGGCGCGCAAAGTGATGCACGGCATCTGGAGCCTCGGACAAGCAATGTTCACCAAATGCATCGTGGTCGTCGATGAAGACGTGAACGTGCAGGACATCGGCGAAGTCGTCCTGAAAGTATTCAATAACATCGATCCCGAGCGGGATATCCAGTTCACGCTCGGCCCGATCGACTCGTTGGATCACGCTTCACGCTTGCCGAACTACGGTTCCAAAATGGGAATCGATGCAACCAGAAAGTGGTCTACCGAAGGCTTTGCTCGTCCTTGGCCGCCCGAGATCGAAATGGATCCTCAAATCAAAGAGCTGGTGCAGAAAAAATGGAAGAGCCTGGGCATTGATTAGACTACTGCCATGACCTTGGTCGTGAACGGCGAAGAAACCAACTGTCCCGACGGCCTGTCGCTGGCCCAATTCATCGAGCATCTCGGACTCAAAAGCGATCGTATCGCGGTCGAGCTGAATCGTCAGATTGCTCATCGCGGCCGCTGGCCAGAGCTGCCGCTGAAACCGGGCGACCGCCTAGAAATTGTGCATTTTGTTGGCGGCGGCTGCGAACATTCCACCCATTTCGGCGGGCTCTAGACGTGGTTTCTTGCCGTTTGAAAAAAACAAATTCCCTGGTAACAGGCAATTTAACAGCGAATTTACTGTCACAAGTCATGACAAAAAATCACAGGTCTATCGCCAAGCTGCTTTCTTCATTGACTTAGAGACAAAGTAGGGAAGAGAAGTTTGTTCTGGCTGAGGGAACTAGCAGCGATTAGCAGGGAATTTCCAGTTTATCAACGTAAGCGTCTGTGTTTTCAATGTATTAGCAGGATATTTGGGATGAAAATACGGTTTTAGGGGCGAGCTATCAGGGAATTAGCAGCGAAACTTCGGCCTGGACACGCACAGTGCTTGTGGAACTGGCCCCAGTCCGAACGGTAAGTCCAGAGCAGTCAGAGCCGAACTGCTCCGGACAGATCGGGGCCAAAAGGAATGGAACTAGGCGGCCTTTCGGCGGGTCTCCGCGTTGCTGGACCCTTCGTCGTACTGGGTCATGCCGCCGACCGCTGCCAAGGCGATGCCCATGCTCTGGAACAGGTGCGACTCGGCTTTGTCCGTAAATCCCATAAGGTTGGGCAAGGACGCTACGAGGCCGGCTACGCCCGGATCCACCTTGCCGTGCGTCTCAAAGCTAATCTTCTTCCACACGCCGCCGGGACAATCGGTGAGAAAGATCAAGCTGCCGATCAGATCGCCGCAAATCATCGAAGCCAGAGCCGCGCGCTTATTCTTGCGCCAAAGCAGGGCGGCGGCAGCCAAGAATGCGCCTGCAGTGCTGTAGTCGATGATCGCATGGGTTTTCGGGCTGACCACTTTGGGCAGGGCTTTGGTAGCGAGTTCGGTGAGCTTGGTTGAGACTGGCATCGGCGTTTTTCTCCTTGCTGGTAAGGATGCGGAGAGAAAAAAGTGAGTTGGCAGGATGCGCGTTGGACTTTCAGAATCTCTACTTTGCCGATGCTCCCCGAGTCTCCTGTAATCTTCTCGTCAGAAACGCCTGTTCGACGACGTTTGTAGTGAGCTGCAGCGCGCGCTGGTAACTCGCGGCTGCTTGCTCCCGGTTCCCCATTCGCCGGAGGATGTCGGCGCGTGTGGCGTGAAAGAGATAGTAGTTCTCCAGGTCGCCGCTCGACCCAATCTCATCGACTTCCTTCAGCCCGGCTTCGAGGCTTTGTCCCATGGCGACGGCTACTGCGCGGTTCAGCGCAATTACCGGCGACGGATTGATCTCCAGCAGTCGGGTATATAAGCCGGCAATCTGCCGCCAATCCGTTTGCTCCGGAGTCTTGGCCTGGCAATGGACGGCAATGATCGCCGCCTGGAGCTGATACGGCCCGATCCGACGTAAGCGCAGCGCCTGTTCGAGATAAGCCGTTCCTTCGGCAATCTTGCTCTGGTCCCATAGAGAACGATCCTGCTCTTCCAATGTGACGAGCCGGCCATCCTTGACTCGAGCTTCCCGGCGCGCGTCATGCAACAACATGAGCGTAAGCAATCCGAGACTCTCGGCGTCCTTGGGCAGCAGCGTGCATAGTACGCGACCCAGGCGAATCGCCTCGTTACAGAGATCGTGGCGGACCAGATGGCTTCCGCTGGCTGCGGTGTAGCCTTCGTTGAAGATCAGGTAGATCACTTCCTGGGCTGAAAGCAGACGATCAGGCAAGGCTTCCGGCGGAGGAACTTCGTACGGTATACGCGCTTCGGCAATTTTGCGTTTGGCTCGGACTAACCGTTGCGCCAGAGTCGCCTCCGGCAGCAGGAAAGCCTTGGCGATTTCAGGGGTGGTGAGTCCGCCGAGGGTTCGCAGCGTGAGCGCCACCTGGGCCTCACGGTTGAGCGCCGGATGGCAGCAGGTGAAGATCAGCCGCAGGCGGTCATCGGGCAGGTGCATGAACTCTTCTTCCGTCATCGGAATGGTGGGCGAATTCACCACTTCGATCTCGTACCGCAGCGAGTCTTCCTTGTCGCGCTTCGTCTTCTCATGACGTCCCTGGTCAATGAGCTTGCGATGCGCCGCAGTCATAATCCAGGCCGCGGGATTTTGCGGTATCCCGCGTTCCGGCCATGCCGTCATCGCGGCGGCGAAGGCCTCCTGCACCGCCTCTTCGGCGCGATCGAACGACCCGGAGATGCGGATCAGCGAGGCGATAATGCGTCCGGAATCCTCGCGAAAGACCGATTCAATCGCGGAGGTCGCGTCCATTTTCGCCGCTGGCTCATTGCCCATCATGATGACGAAGGAAGGAAGAGAAAATCGACACCTACTTGAGGACCTTCAACTGCGAGCCGGGCGGCTGGTTCAGCACAAACTGATCGTCCCGCAAGGGAACGTTGATTTTGATGGAATCGATCGTCAGGTGGATCGAGTATTCCTCTTTCGGGCGATTGATCTGAATGCTGGCCGGAAATTCGATGCCGTTGAAGTCGCGAAAATCCTCATAGGTCGCTTGCGTCGCCACCGCACCTTCTTTGTCGTAAATCATCTGCTGGTGCGGCTTTAGATCGGTACGGCTGAAGGTAATTGTGCGCACGAGCGCGCCGAGATTGCCGTTCGGCCGAATGACATCGACAACGTAATCAGGAACAATCCAACTCTTGTTTTTCTTGGTCGCGTCCGGCACTACTTCGGTGCTCTGTGCCAGGACGGCGATTTCATCGCCGCTGATTTCATGCAGCAGCAGCGCGTCGAAAAACACATGCGGGCGGAGATTTTCGAGCGTGTTAGTGGACGGCAAAGCCGACTCGTCCGCCGGCCCCTCAATAAAGCGATTCAGAGGCGGGATCGAGAGCTTGAAGGTCTTGCCGTCGCTCACCATGTCGAAGGCGGTGGTGCGGACGATTGGGAAGAGTCCGATGATCCGCATCAGGTCCGGATCTTTTTCGAGGATGTAGCCTTTGATCTCCTCGTATTCGGTGACTTTTCCCTTCTTGGCGCCGCCCACGGACGTGGCAATTTCGACGGTGGCGTTGAAGCTTTGGATCTTCTTCGCGTCCGCATTGATGCGCTCGACGAGCTGCGGTAGCGTGGCGTTCAGCAGGTTGGACGTGTTGACCATGCGCCGCGGAACACTGTGGGTACGCGCAAGGCATCCGCACAGCGAGAGCAGCAGCAAGGCCGTGAGCAAGAATCTGACTTGGGAAAGAGTACGGTTCGCCACTGGGACTGATAGGTAAACGTCTCAGTATATAGGAGCGGAGCTGTCGGACAATGAGGCGGTTTCGAAAAGAAGCCCGTTTGCAAATTACAAAATTACCCGATTACTCAATTACAAAATTTCCTCAGGCTCGCCCGCGCACCTTGGCCATCCACCAGCGCGCACCCACGAACAGAAATCGCCAATCGTGAAAGAATTCCGGCTCTTTGCCTTCGAAGGCGTGGCCGACAAATTGAAAGATCCAGCCAATCACGAACAGAGCGACAGGAATCGGCCACAATCCGTGAATGAAGATGGAAACGAGGAAGAGGAGCAGGGAGACGATGATCAGAGGAATGCCCACGGTGTGGCAAAACCGGTTAGCTGGATGCTGATGACTCGAGGCATACTGCGCGATCCAGTCGCTCCACGGCCGTCCAAAAAACATAACGCCTCCGCGAACCGGACATCTTACCAATATTGACG
The DNA here is from genome assembly GCA_035716645.1 of Terriglobales bacterium. Lineage (GTDB taxonomy): Bacteria > Acidobacteriota > Terriglobia > Terriglobales > Acidobacteriaceae > Gp1-AA112. The sequence goes on from DASTJH010000013.1 coordinate 20,957, forward strand.
GGCAGAATGGCTCTACGCAGCTCCGCCTGGTGTCAACTAGAGACGTGAAGCGTCCCTTTGTATTTCCTTTGCGGTACTTTCGTATTCCTTCGCTGCTATTTCTGGTTGATTGATCCGTTTACCCTTCCCACAATGCCACTATGCGTCCTTTGGCTGGGCTGTCGGTCATCTCTCTGGTGTTCTTCGGCATTTATTACGTGTCGCTGAAGAAGATGCCAGGACAGGAGAAGAACACGGCGGCCACTCAAATCGTGGGCCTCACGGGTATCCGCACCGATCTGTTGCAGATCGCGCAGACCGAACGCAGCTATGTCGCGCAAAATGGAAGCTGCGTCTCGCTGGATCAGCTCGTTTCTTCAAGTGCGCTCGCCATGCCGCACTCCGGACGCGATGGCTATACCTATGAAGTGGACTGCGCCGGCACAGACTTCACGGTTAGCGCCACGCACCCGCCCGCTCCCGAGGGATATCCTATCCACTACCCGACCATTTCAGTCGATTCGCTAATGCAAGTTACCCGCTCCGACTAGCTCAGGGTCGCGTCACCACCACGATCATGAACGAACCCGGTTTCATCGTCGGACGTCGCGATGTGCCTGAGCTCGGCTCAAATTCTGCCGTGGGTAAATAGATCGTGTGGGTATCCGGATCGATGTCCATCGTCCTCGCGCCTTGAGGAGTTTCGACGGTCTGCATGACTTCGAATTTGCCGGAGTTCTCGCCGGCGACGATGAGCTTGCCATCGCGGCAGCTTGCGAACGCCTGGCCATCGTCAAATCTGGTCGCATCGACGCCCGCGCCGATCGGCAGGTCGGCCACAATCTGGCCATTATCGGCGTTCATCACGATCATCTTCTGCGGGTTGCGGCAGCCGATGAAGAGCAGCCGTTTGTCTTTTTCCATCGACATGCCTACCGGCGATCCACCCGGAGCCGTCGGCCAGTGCGCCAGCACTTTTCGAGTCTTCATATCGATAACCGCGACCTGATTCTTGTCCACCAGATTCACGTAAACCTTGCCCTTGCCATCGGCGGACAGGAATTCGGGCTTGCCGCCCAGGTCAATGGCGGGATCCAGTTTTCCCGTTTTGGGATTCACGTCCGGCTTAAGCGACATCAGGGTTCCGCCGTCGCCGGAGACCACCAGCACTCGGTCGCTGGCCGAGTCGTAGATGATGCCGTCGGCGTCCGGCTGCGCTTTGATCGTTCCAAGGACCTTATTGGATTTCAGATCGAAGATTACGACCGCGCCTTCACCGCCGCCGTCGCTGATGAATCCGCGCCTAGCAGAAGGAACGAGGGCCACGCCGTGATTACGCTTCTGTCCGGGAATATCCGCGACAACCTTTCCCGATTCGGTATCGATCACCATCAGATGCGTGCTGCGCGGAATGTACAGGCGGTGCGTCTGCGGATCGACAGTCACGTAGTCCCATCCACCCTCGCCACCGATATGCCACGTGTTGCTTGTGGCCCAATTAGACTGCGCCAGGGCGTTCGGGAAAAAACTCAACGCGAACATCAACAGGCTGAAACCAAGAAAAACCGGCGTGCTCCTGCTTCTCCGCATGTGCATCTCCCAGGTAGGAATTTTGTCCCGGAGAAGTGTATCGCAGCACGATGCGAGTTGTGGGCGAGGCAGCGTCACCATCGCTTGAATCCCGACGCTTGCACGTGTCATGATGATGGGCTTTCCTCGATCGGACCCGGACTCATGCGGTTCTCTTGGAGAAAGCCAGAAACCGGCAGCTAGGCGCTAACGGGAGCTCATTTGAACGTCCGGGTTTTCTTTCACGACAAGTGCTTCGATGGGACCGCCTCGGCGGCTTTGTTCTCCCGCTTTTATTCCGAGCGCATTCGCGACAATACGAAGTTCACCTTCACAGGGCTCGTCCACCGCGCCGGATCGCTGTTCAATGAAGAGGATTTTACCGGCGACGAGAACGCAATCGTCGATTTCAAGTATTCGCCGTCGCCGAAGATCACCTGGTGGTTCGACCATCATCAGAGCGCGTTCCTCACCCCTGAAGATCACGAGCACTTCCTGCACAACCAAAGCAACAAAAAGTTTTACGATCCGGATTTCAAATCCTGCACGAAGTTTCTGGCCACGGTTGCGGAGAATCGATTTGGCTTCGACCCCGCACCTTGTGCGGAGCTGATCGAGTGGGCGGATATTGTCGATGGCGCGCAGTATAAAGACGCCAAGACAGCCGTCGAGATGAAAGAGCCGGCGATGAAGCTGACGATGGTCATCGAAGCCACGCAGGACAAAGACTTCATTCCACGACTCATTCCGCTGCTGGCTTACAAGTCCTTGCAGCAGATTGTCGAGGAGCGTTTCGTCGCGCCTTTGATTCCGCCGTTGATGGAGCGTCATCAACGCTCGATCGAGATCATGCGCCAGCGCTCCGAATGCAAGGACGGCACGATCTTCTTCGACGTGATGGACTACGACCTCGAAGGCTACAACAAGTTCGTGCCCTATTATCTGCATCCGCAATCGACGTACAGCGTGGGATTGAGCAAGAGCTCGTTCCGCACGAAAGTTTCTGTGGGTTCGAATCCATGGACGAAAACGCCGCCGGAGAAGATGGTGAATTTAGCGCTGATCTGCGAACGCTATGGCGGTGGCGGACACGCCCGAGTCGGCGCCATCTCATTCGAGCCTAACCAGGAGGATCGCGCGAGAGAGGCAGCGAGAGAGATTGTGGCGGAATTGCGGGAGGCCATGAGAAGCAGCAATTAGCGAGAAGCAGCAATTAGCAATTAGCAAAGCGAACTTCTCAGAGGCGACCTCTTTAGTGCATGCGACAAGTTGTTTTGCGAGCGGCGTTCGCTAATTGCTAATCGCTAATTGCTAGTGGCTGGTTTTCGCAATCTTCGTCCCCCAATTAGCCAACAAAGTCCTTGCTGCCCGTGGGATGTACTCGGATGCGATCCAGATTCCGCCGTCCACATCGGTTGTCGCTGCGGAGTAATCCCCGGTTCGCGCTGAGCCTTCACCACCGAAGTAGCTATACCCGCTGAAGCCGTCTTGAGGATCGGCTCCTGCTGCCGCGATCTGGATATTCCCTATTCCACGCTGATCGAAGGTCACGAACGCAGAGCTGGGATATCGGTCGGCACCACTCAGTGTGAATGCAATCGCTCCTTCGCCGTCGGCGTTCAGCGTGAACGCCGGATAAAAGACGTCAGTGTTCTTCGCTGCTACATAGCCTTGGCGGAAGATAGTCGCTTGCAGAGAGCCGTCGGCGCGAAGCGATGGTGTGAGACCGAAGTAAGCGATGCCTGCGTGTGGACTGGCCTCATTCTCTACGGCCACCATCGTCGTGAGTGCCGACCAAATCTTGCCTTGCGCGAAGGTCGCTTGCTGCATGCGTTGATCGTTGGTCGCTAGAAACCGTTGTGATTCGCCGAGCAGGCTGCCGAGTTCTTGCGGCCCGGATTTCTGCACTGCATCAGGGGGCACACCGAATGGTTGTGTCTTCACGATCGTCGAACGCAGCTTGATGGCGGGTGTGGCTTCCGCTAGCGAAGCGGTGTTCGTGATCGCCCAAACGGCAACCCGATCGTCCAACATGTTGCGAATATCGGCGACACTGAGCAGGTACTCAACGCCATTCGGCGGCTCGTCGGAAAAAGATGGCGAATGCGAGGGCTGCACGCTGAAGGGAAATCCTCCGCGCAGTTCAGGCGAGTTGAAATGAACGACGCTCGGCGCCGCTCCCTGAACCAGAAGTTGTTTCGAGATGGCATAGAGCTGCACGCCGGCAAAACGCTGCCGCAGCGTGAATGCGTTCGTACCCAGGAAAAAACCGAAGGCATCAGCGCCGACGAGCGGCTGATCGCCGTAGCAAGGGCAGCCGCTGCTTCCGTCGTTGGTGATATCGAGCGAATAGACTCGCCAACTTTGTGTGGGATCGCTGCTTTGCGAAACAGCGATCAACAATCGTGCAGGAGCCTGCAATTCGCCGGTTGCTGGATTGGTCGCCATGGCAACAACCGTGACAAACCAGCGCTGAAGCTGGTTGTCAAAATACGCGCGCGGATCGCCGGTGAAATCTCCGAAGGTGCCGCGCTGGCGACTAATCTCTGGCTTTAGTTGGAAGAACTGGTTGATCGCGATTGGTCCGCGGAGTTGTGCGCCTGTCTTCGCGTCGTAAATCGCCAGCGCAGCGTTCACAGTTTGCAGCACGAAGCCGTTGCCTACCGCGAGTCCTTGATCCGGAGGCTCGGTGCTGAATTGCGTGTTCGCATAGAGGCCGGTTCCGGCCAGGCGCTGATCGCGATGCGAGAGTCCATCGAAGGACAAGCTAAGACCCGGAGCATCGGCCAAAATCTGCTGCGGCGACGTAAGAAACGGAATCGAAGCCGATGTCGGCCCACGTTTTGTGCCGACCAGATCGGCGTCCGCTTCCGCGTGCGGGCTGATTTTCAGATCGTCAAAGGGAAGCGCCGGCGGAGGCGCAGCATCGATCTGGGTCGTGCCGAGATACTGCAAGGTTTCGCGCCCAGTTTGGGCGGCCGCAGTCGACGCGAGTGCGGCAAGGACACAGCCGGCCAGAAGCAGAGAACGTATTGATGTTGGCCAATGCTTCGGAGACATGGCTCGCCGCGCGAAACCAGCGCTGGTCATCTTTGAATCGTAGGGCGAACGCCGGGATGGCGCAAGATCACTCTTTATGCCCGTAACGCGCTCAAAGGTACCTGAATGTCTTCCAACCTGACCGGTGCGACCTTGGGCAGTTCGCCGCGGTACATCGCGACCTCGTCGCAGGCATGGAGGCGCGGACACTTGAGGCAGTCTTTGTAGATCTTGTCGGGCAGCACTTCGCGGCTGGCGTACTCGAATCCAAAGCGGGCGAAGAAGTCGGGGATACGCGTGAACAAGCACACGCAGGTAATTTTGTGGTGCTCGGCCTCTTCGAGCAGCGCTTCGATGAGCACGCGACCCGCGCCTTTGCCTTTGTGCTTTGGCGAGACTGCGATCGAGCGAATTTCGGTTAGGTGGCGGCCATAAAAATGGAGCGCACCACAGGAAATAATTTTGCCTTTGTCTTCGACGACGGTGAAGTCGCGGACGTTTTCCGACAGTTCTGCAATCGAGCGTGGCAACAGCGTGCCGTCGGGCGAGTATTGTGCGATCAGCGCATGAATTTGTTCCACATCGGGAAGGACGGCTCTACGCGTGTGCATGCTGCGCCTCCTGCAGCGCCGCGAGCCGGCGCTCGAGATCGTTCAACGCGGCGCGCACCCGCACAGGCGCGGTGCCGCCAGGCACATCGTGACAGCCAAGTACACTCGCGACGGTAATCGCGGGAAAGAAATCCTGATCGAATGCGGCGCTAAACTGCCGGAGTTCGTAGAGGGAGAGATCCTGCAGCTCGCAGCCGCGGTCCAGGCAAAAAGTTACAGCCTTGCCGATGCATTCATGCGCGCTCCGAAACGGAACGCCCTTGCTCGCAAGGTATGTAGCGGCAGCCATGGCATTCATGAATCCATGCTCGGCGGCGGCCGACATGCGCGCCAAGTCGAATTCGCATTCCTTGATCACTCCGGTTGCAGTTTTCAAGCAGCCAATCGCCGTGTCGGCCGCGTCGAAAACCGGCTCCTGCGTCTCCTGCAAATCTTTGTTGTAGGCAAGCGGCAGTCCCTTCACCGTCAGGAGCAATGTGGTTGCGGCGCCGGTAAGGCGTCCGGCCTTACCGCGGATGAGTTCGAGCGCGTCCGGATTCATCTTCTGCGGCATCGCGCTGCTGCCGGTCGAGTAGCTCTCAGGCAGACGAATAAACGCGAACTCGCGCGTCGAGAAAAGGATCATCTCTTCGGCCCAACGGCTCAGGTGAATGCCGAGCAGGGCCAGCGCCTGTACGAACTCAATCGCAAAATCGCGATCGCTTGTCGCGTCGATGCTGTTGGCCGTCGGCACGGCGAAGCCAAGTTCCTGCGCCATGCTTGTGCGATCCAGAGGAAGAGTTGCCCCGGCCACTGCTCCTGATCCCAACGGGCACAGGTTCAAGCGCGTTCGGCAGTCCGCCAATCGCGCATGATCACGAAGCAGCATCTCCGCATACGCGAGTAGCCAATGCGCGACCAATACTGGTTCGGCAGCTTGCAGATGCGTGTGCGCCGGCATTGGCGCGTCACCGGTGTTTCGGGCTTTCGCGATGAGCGCTTCGAGCAACTGAATGATCTCTTTTTGCAGCTCATCGATTGACGCGCGTATGAACAAACGCAGATCGGTCGCGATCTGCTCGTTGCGGCTCCGGCCGGCGTGGAGCTTGAGTCCAACTTCGCCGGAGAGTTCCACGAGTCGGCGCTCGAGGAAGTGATGCACGTCCTCCGCTTCGTTGTCGTTGAGAAAGCTGGGATTACGTTCGAGTTCCAGCTCGATGTGCCGCATCGCCTCCAGCAGCGACGACAACTCGTGCGCCGATAGGATGCCTGCCTTCGCCAGAGCGCGCGCGTGCGCGCCACTCGCCGCGATCTCATACACGAGCAGCCGCTTGTCGTAAGGAAACGAGCGCTGCCATTGCTCGAATTCCGGATCGAGCGGCCGGCGAAAGCGGCCAGACCACATCTTCATGCGGTCAGCGCCTCCGCTTTCTTTTCCTCTTTCCGCAACAGCGCACGCGAACGCGCCGGCAAGCCGAGAATGCGGATGAATCCGGCAGCGTCCTTTTGGTCGTAGCTCTCACCCATCGTGAACGACGACAGGTCGGTGCGATAGAGCGAGTAATCCGAGTTGCGGCTGGTGACGGCGACGTTGCCTTTGTAGAGGCTCAGCCCAACGGTTCCGGTGACGTCCTTCTGCGTGCTGGTGACGAAGGCATCGAGCGACTCGCGCAATGGCGTGAACCAAAGTCCGAAATAGACAAGCTCCGCATACTTGAGCGCCATGTGCTGCTTGAAGTGCATGACGTCGCGATCAAGACATAGCGCCTCTAGCTCGCGATGTGCCGTGAGCAGAAGCGTGCCCCCGGGAGTCTCGTAGCAGCCTCGAGATTTCATGCCGACAAAGCGGTTCTCGACGAGATCGATCCGGCCAATCCCATGGCGCGCACCTATGTCGTTCAGCTTCTCAAGAAGCGTGACTGGTGCGAGCGATTTCCCATTTAGGGAAACTGGCGAACCCTGCGCAAAGCCAATCTCAATCTTCTCGGCTTCATTCGGAGCATTCTGCGGCGAGTTCGTCCATTGCCACGTAGTCTCGAGCGGGGCGTTGATGGGATCTTCAAGCTCTCCACCCTCGTGGCTGATGTGGAGCAGGTTGCGATCGCGACTATGAATCTTCTCGCGGCTCGCGGCGACAGGGATACCGCGGCTCTCAGCATAGACGAGGCAATCTTCCCGCGACTTCAACTTCCATTCACGCCAGGGAGCGATCACCTTGAGCTGCGGTGCGAGCGCCTGATAGGCATGCTCAAAGCGCACCTGATCGTTGCCTTTTCCGGTGCATCCGTGGCCGACCGCCGAGGCATTTTCTTCGAGCGCGACTTCGACCTGATGCTTGGCGATCACCGGCCGGGCGAGCGATGTCCCCAACAAATATTTATGTTCGTACACAGCTCCGGCTGAGATCGCCGGAAAGACGTAGTCGGTGAGGAATTCCTCGCGCATGTCGCGCACAACGACCTTCGAGGCGCCGGTCTTATATGCCTTCGCGACCACAGCATCGAGGTCCTCGCCCTGTCCAACATCGGCGACCATGGCCACTACGTCGTAGGCATAGTTCTCTTTGAGCCACGGGATGATGATCGAGGTATCGAGTCCTCCGGAATAGGCGAGTACTACTTTCTCAGGCATGGGTTGTCCTTGGTTTCTTGAAGCCGGCGGAAAAACGATGGATGCTGCCGCCGAGCAGCATAAGCAGAATTGCCTTCTGCACGTGCAAACGATTCTCCGCCTGGTCAAAGACGACGGAACGAGACGAGTCGATCACCGAAGCCGAGACTTCGTCACCGCGATGCGCGGGCAGACAATGCATGAAAATCGCATGAGGCGCAGCCTTGGCCATCAGCGCATCGCTAACCTGATACGCGCCGAAGATATTCTTGCGATCGGCGGCTTCATCTTCCTGTCCCATGCTTGCCCAAACATCGGTATAGACCGCATCGGCGCCGGCAACCGCTTTTTGCGGATTGTTTGTGAGCATAATCGTCGCTCCGGTTGTCGTGGCAATGCTCTTCGCCAGAGAGACAACCTGAGCATTCGGCTCGTAACCTGTAGGCGTAGCAATCGCAATCGATCCGCCGCTGCAGGCAGCCGCGAGGAGTAGTGAATGCGCGACATTGTTGCCATCGCCGACATAAGCAAGCTTCACTTTGGAGAGGTCGCCAAACTTCTGCTGCAGGGTTAGGTAATCAGCGAGTGCCTGGCAGGGATGCTCGTAGTCGCTCAGTCCGTTGACGACGGGAATACTGGCGTGCTCCGCCATCAGCGTGACCGTGCTGTGCGCAAACGTACGCAGAATGATGCCGTCCACCCAACGTTCGAGATTATGCGCGACGTCGCTCAGCGACTCGCGAGCGCCCAAGTGCGAGCCGGTCTGGTCGAAGAAGAACGAGCTGCCGCCGAGGCTGTGAATGCCGGCCTCAAACGTGAGCCGCGTTCGCAACGATGGCTTCTCGAAGAAGAGGACCAGTTGCTTGCCAGCGAGTGCGCCTCGAAAATCCTCTGGACGCGCCTTCATCAGCGCAGCTAGATCGAGAACGGCTGAGACGCCGCTTGGTCCGAGATCTTTGATCGACACCAGATCCTCGCACCAGGTTGCAATCTGAGGCATAGGGCTGGCGGACATTTGTTCAAGTAATCGCGTGTTCAACGTGAGCTCCCTTGGGAGAATGCGTGAGATAGTGCCAGCACAGCAGCGGACCTGCCCTCGGCGACTCTGGTCTTCTTCTCCACCTCTGCTGGTGTTGGTGCTACATGGATGCTCTTGAGGCATGCGTCCAGCGCCTTCACCACCTCGTCAATGTGCTTCTTGGCAATCGTGTAGGGCGGCAGAAAACGAAGTGTTTTGTCGTGCGTGCGATTGATGATGATCTTTTGCTCCAGCATCGAGGTGACGGCAGCTTTAGCCAGATCGGCCGAGTCGAGCTCCGCGGCAACCATCAAGCCCACGCCGCGCACATCGCGGATTGCCCGATGCTTGCGCTGAAGCGCCAGCAATTTCTTGACGAAGTACCGGCCGAGTTCGCGATTGGACTTGCGCAGTTTGCGTTTCTCGATCTGGTCGATAACCGCACAGCCCACCGCGCAGGCCAGCGGTCCGCCACCGAAGGTGCTGCCGTGCATTCCCGGTTTGAAACAGCTTGCAACTTCGTTCGTAGCCAACACCGCGCCGAGCGACAAGCCTCCAGCGATTGGCTTTGCGATCGTGACCGCGTCGGGACGAATGCTGTAGTGCTGATAGGCGAACCACTCGCCCGTGCGCCCAAGGCCGCACTGGATTTCATCGATCAACAGCAGAGCGCCGGCGCCTGCGGTGAGCGCGCGAGCAGTTTCCATGAATTCGCGCGTGACCGGCCGCACGCCACCCTCGCCCTGGACCGTTTCGATCGCGACCGCGCAGACGCTGTCGTTGAACTTCTGCTTCAGATCTTCGACGTCATTGAAGGTGACGAATTCCACTCCTGGCAGCACAGGCTCGAAGGGCTCGCGGTATTTCTTCTGGCCGGTCGTCGCGAGCGATCCAAAGGTGCGTCCATGGAACGAGTTCTGCATCGCCAGAATGCGCCACTTCGCTTCCGACTGGCCCGCGCGCTTCTTGGCGTAAGCGCGCGCGAGTTTCAGCGCTGTCTCCCATGATTCGGTGCCGCTGTTGGTGAAGAAAACGCGATCGAGACCGGAGAGGCGCGTCAGCCGCTCCGCAAGCTCCGCCGTGAACTCGTGGTAGAAGAGGTTCGACGTGTGGATGAGCCGCGCCGATTGCCTGACGATCGTCTTGAGCACGGCGCGATCGCCATAGCCGAGCGCGTTTACGCCGATACCGCTTACGAAGTCGAGATACTTCTTGCCTTCAGCGTCGAAAACATAGACGCCTTTTCCGCGCTCGAGTAGCAACGGATATCGGTCATAGGTGGGCAGCAGAAGCTGCGATTCTTTCTGCTTGGTCTCGGCCAAGGTCTTCATGCCACCATCACCTCGGTGCCGCACTCGATGCGGCAGGTATAGAAATCGGACAAAACGTTCACCTCAGAGGCCGGCAGAATGCGCACGCGTCCAACCCCTCGACGCAAAGCCTCCTGGCAAGCTTCGAGCTTGGGTAGCATGCCGCCGGCAATAACGGACTGTTTAATTAGGCGGCCGATTTCCTTGATCTGCAGCCAGCGGATCACCGAACCATCGGCGTCCTTCACCCCAGCGACATCCGTGAGGAAGACGAGCGCATGCGCATGGCAAGCAACAGCGCAAGCTGCAGCGGTTTGATCGGCATTTACGTTGTAGTACTGGCCATCGGTCCCGAGCGCGAGGCTGGAGATCACGGGAATACCGCCAGCATTCCAGATTGCGTCAATCCAGCGCGGATCGGCAGCGCAGATTTCGCCTACATAACCGAGATCGCAGTTTTCATTTTTCTTCTTGCGCGCGCGGAAGGTGAATCCATCGGCGCCGCAGAGGCCAATGGCCGGTTTACCGAGAGCGGCGAGTTCGGCTACCAAAGCCTTGTTTACCTTTCCTGCGAGTACCATCAGCGCGACATCGCGCGTTTCTGAATCCGTGACCCGCAGGCCATTGATGAAGCTGCTCTCTTTTCCTAGTTGGTGCAGCGTGCGCGTGAGCGCCGCGCCACCTCCGTGGACCACAGCCACTTGGTGATGGTCCCCATCGACCAATTCGATGATCGCGCGCGCACACTTGCGAACCAACTCTTTATCGTCAAGCGCGCCACCGCCGATTTTGACTACGACTCTCAATTCAGCCCCTCCCGTTCGTCGAAGCCAAACATCACGTTCATGTTCTGGACCGCCTGTCCGGCAGCGCCTTTGATCAGGTTGTCGAGGCAAGAGACGATCACAGCGCGCTTGCCGTCGGCGCTGAGCTGAAACCCAATGTCGCAAAAGTTCGTGTACAGCGAATAACGGATCTGCGGGAGCCGTGTGCCGAAGAGTCGAATCCACGGCTTGTGGCCGTAAGCCTGCATGTAGAGCGCTTCCACTTCCACCGACGTCATCGATCGCTGGAAACGAACATAGATTGTCGAGAGGATTCCGCGCGGAATCGGGAGCAGGTGTGGCGTAAACGTGAGCTCGTCGTCAGCCAAGTTCAACTGCTCGAGAATCTCGCCCAGATGGCGATGATTGAACACGGCATAGGCGGATAGATTGTCGGCGACTTCGACGAAGTGCGTCGTCACCGACGGATTTTTGCCGGCGCCGGAGACACCCGACTTGGAATCGCAAATCACGCCGGCACTGCGGTCCACAACGCCGGCAGCAATCAACGGAGCGAGCGCGACTATGATCGACGTCGCATAGCAGCCGGGATTAGCAACCAGCGAGGAATTTACGATCTGCTGCTCGCGAATCTCTGGCAGGCCATAAGCGGAGGTCGTCGAGATGTTCTTGGCTTCCTGGGGATTTACATCGCGAAAACCATAGCTCGCGCGATGGGCCTCTTGCTTAAGCCGCCACGCTCCACTCAGATCAATCACCTTCATGCCAAGCTTGAGTGCCTGTGGCGCCCACTCGCGGGAAATCTCGTGCGGCGTTGCCAGAAAGAGCAGATCGACGTTGTTCTTCGCGAGCGCGTCCCAATCAAACGTCTGAACCGATAAGTCTCCATTCCCAGCGATATGCGGATACAAGTCGGCAAGCTCAGCGGATGAGCTGCTCTCGCGCGAAAACAGCAGCGGCTTCGCCAAGCGCGGATGCTTGCCGAGCAGGCGCGCGAGCTCAAAGCCGGCATACCCGGTCGCGCCGACAACCGCGGTTTGGAGTTGCTTTTGCATCAGGCAAGCATTTCCCGTATGCGACCGGCGAGACGTTCGGCGTCCTGTTTGTTCTCGCAGATGATCAAAATCGTGTCATCGCCGGCGATGCTGCCCAGCATCTCTTCCCATCCTTCGGCATCGAGCGCGGCGGCTACCGGTTGTGCGCTGCCCACGCTGGTCTTCACCACAAGCTGGTTCTGGGCCTCGCGCACACTCAATACGAATTCGCGCACCATCCGCCCGGCGGATGGTAGAGCGGCTTCCGCGGCAACTTGCTGAGGGAGCGCGTAGCCGTCCGCCATCTTGATCAATCCAAGTTCATGCACGTCCCGAGACAGCGTCGCCTGCGTCACTCGCTGTCCATGGCGAACTAGACCACGCCGGAGATCTTCCTGGCTGGCAACACCTCCGTCCTGGATCAATTGCAAGATCAACTGCTGCCTCGTTAGTTTCGACATGATGCATGAATATGCATTTCTATGTATAAATATGCATCATGTGGATGTCAACAAATTTGTTGGAGTTGCTGGGGCGGGATTGGGTCCTGCCGTCGGTGCTACGCGAAAGTTGGGATTCCCGCCGTTGTGCGGGATTTCCGCACGTGGAGGCGCTTCGTTGATCGGAATCGCTCTAGGTGAGCGACCGGGCTGCTGCAGGGCAATCACACCCGCACGTCTCTCACCGCAGCGGCCCGCCGGAACTAGTCATCGACAACACGATCTCGAACAGCACCATCAACGACGGCCTGCGTGGCTTCCGAGGGCAACCCTTGCGTCGGGCGCCTATGCTCCCCGAACCAAGCGGTTGGGCGGCGACGAACGTCCGTCTTCCATAGTTGGCCGAGGAGAAGACTTCTCCAAGACGTGCTACAGAATCAATGACAGTAGAAGATGCTCGCTGTGCTTGCTTGCCAAAGCCCCCCGCGCGAAGGCAAATACTCGGGCTTCGAGGCGCAAGAACTTTGAATACCAATTAGAGGATTTCCTTGAGCGGTCCTGGTGAATTATGGAAGGTCGAGCGGGCGATCAACGGCCCCGAGACTCTTGTTGCGCACTATTCTTTGATCAGTGAGCAAAAACGCTGCAGCTTGGGTCGTCCAGCTGCAGCGTTCACCCATCTCGGCAGTCAAAGGAAGATACCTGTCAGATCCGTTGACGTAGTTAAGGATGATTCATCTTCGCGAGTGCATTTAACCACAGAGACGAGTCATGCACTCCTTATGAAAGCAGACTCTCGCTTTTCTCGCTGCGCACTCCCTCCAAGTTGCGGCGCAAGAAACCAGCTCCAAGAATGAGGCCGGAACCGAGAAGCAGAAGTCCAGCAGGTTCGGGAATGCTCGCGATTAGGTTCGTGCTACCGATTGTTCCACTGTAGGAGCTTCCGTTGTACTGCATATTAAACAGCACTTGGCCGATTGAGCCGGTGGAGGGTCCTGGCGGGATGCTCCCGAAAAGCGCGAGCATCAGGTCAGGGTTGATGCTCGTAACATTGAAGATACCTCCGAGAACACCTACCGCGCCCGTCTGTAGCGTGCCGCTCACGAAGTTCCCAGTCAGAAGTGACCCTGAGGTGACTTCAGTAGCTCCGTTAAACACGCTGCCAGTGATGCTGAGATCGGTGGAAGAGGAGCCTGCACCGAAGGTAACTAAGGTGGGCTGGATATCAGTTGCCGCACCAGTCAGAAAATTTAGGAATCCTCCGCTAACCGTGAACTGCGGATTGTTCCTCGAGGCCAGAACGACTGAATTGATTGGCAAAGACCGCGCAGGAAATCACTGTTGCTGCGACGGCAGACCTGCGTCACCAAGGCTATGACGTCATCTACACCACTCGGTTTCCTTACCTCAAAAGCAGCCTCGTCACCGATTACGGAAGCGAGGTGCTGTTCGTCGGATCGGGCGGGATCTTTCAATACAACAATCGCGATGCGGTTCGACGAGAAATTCACCGAGAATTGATGCATATGCTCAGAAAACAAAAATCGTGCCCGCCGCCGCGGTATGGTGGCTCAAGTCACTTCGTTCATCAGGCCAAGCAGGTGGTGAAGCAGATGCTTGCGATGAATACCACCGATCTTTATGACCTTGAGCGATGGACCGTCTATCTCGATCATGCCAGGGAGCCCGTGAAAGCAAAAAGAACTATTTAATTTGCAACCGCTTGGTTGCTGGGCCAAGCAGCGAGGAAATTGAGAGTGTCAAAGAAGTTTCGGATCTTCAATGTCGTCGGCGCCCGACCCAACATGATGAAGATTGCGCCCATCATGGCAGAGATGCGTAAGCATCCCGACCTCGACCCCGTGCTGATTCATACTGGCCAGCACTACGACTTTGCCATGTCTCAGGTCTTCCTGGAACAGCTCAATCTGGGCAAGCCAGATCACAACCTGCAGGTTGGTTCCGGGACGCACCACGCGCAGACTTCAGAGGTGATGAGAAGATTCGGCGAGCTCGTCTGCGCCGATCGACCAGCGATGATTGTCGTCGCAGGAGACGTTAACTCAACCATGGCCTGCGCTCTGGTGGGAGCGAAGGAAGTATTGCCCGTAGCTCACATCGAATCCGGTCTGGCAGCGGCGATCGCAGCATGCCGGAAGAGATTAACCGCATCGTGACCGATGCGGTTGCCGATATCCTCTTTACTACCGAACGCTCCGCGCATGAAAATCTCGCGGCTGAGGGAATACCGGCAGAGAGGATCCACTTTGTAGGCAACGTTATGATCGACGGCCTTACTTATGCGTTGGAGAAGGCTCGCGGCTCGCAGATACCCAGAACGTGGATCTGGATCGGCACGGATACGCCGTTCTGACGCTCCATCGACCCTCGAACGTTGACGATCCGGTCCAGCTTCGCTCGACAATCGAAGCGATCGCTTCTATCGCCCAGAAATTACCTGTGCTCTTCCCGATTCACCCACGAACAGCTGCAAATGCCGCGAAGTTTAACATTAACCATATGCATCCGTGGGACGGTTCATCGCCAATCGGTAAAAGCGGAATCTGGACCATGCCACCGGCCTCCTACATAGATTTTCTTGCGCTTGTGGAAAATAGCGCCATGGTGATTACCGATTCGGGAGGCATCCAGGAAGAAACCACATATCTGGGAGTGCCTTGTCTCACCTTTCGAAACAGCACCGAGCGACCCATTACAGTGACCGATGGAACCAATCGTCTGATCGGCAACGATCCTGCCAAGCTTTACGAGGAAGCCGCCAAAATCCTCAAGCAGGGGCACGCGAGGACCAATCATCAGCCTCCGCCGCTTTGGGATGGGCGCGCATCAGAACGTATTGTTGAGGTAATTAGAAATTACCTGGGTCGTAGCAGTGCCGCTTAAGAAGCTCAGACTCAGGCCCGCGGTGGGACTTCCGCTTACTGACAAGAGCCAGACGACAGGGATACTTTCGCGAATCTCAGGCCGATATGCTGGACTGTAGGGCGCCGGTGTGGACCTATATAGATCCGACGAAGCACGTTCTCACTTCTCAGATTAATTTGGTTAGCTTGCGCTCGCTCAGGTGTTTCACGATTTTGCCCACATCCTGCGAGTGCTCGCGGGTTGTAATCAGGATCGCATCCTCGGTCTCGACAACTACGACGTTTTTCACACCAAGCGTGGCGACAAACTTCTTCGGCGAATAGACATAATTTCCGTCAGCGTTCAGGACGAAGGCGCCGTCGCCTTCGAGAACGTTTGAGCCGAAGCCATTCCTACCCTGCGCCAACTGATGCTCGTACAGCGCAGCCCAGGAGCCAAGATCGTTCCAGCCGAAATCGGCGCGGAGGCAATACAGGTTCGACGAGTGCTCGCCTTTCGCTGAGCGCGGTTCGAGCACCGCGTAATCGATGCTGATGTTTTCGCACTTTTCGTAGAGATGCTCAAAGATCGACTGGAACTTCGACGTCCCATAAGCAGCCGCGATCTCTTCGAGATACGGAGCAGTTTCCGATAAATGCTCGCGCAGCGCTTTCACCAGCGTTTTGGCTGACCAGAGAAACATGCCGCTGTTCCAGTAGTAGTTGCCCGCGGCGAGGAATTCGTCGGCGCGCTGCTGGTTCGGCTTCTCGGTGAAGCGGCGCACGCGGAACAACTCGTCGCCCAGCTTCTCGCCGGCCTCGATGTAGCCGTATCCCGTTTCGGGACGATTCGGCGTGATGCCCATCACGACGATGTTCTCCGCTGATGCCGCCAGCTCGACGCCTTCACTTAGCACGCGGCGAAAAAGCTTTTCATCGCGAATGGTGTGATCGGCGGGAAACATGCCGATCACCGCGTCAGGGTCCTGACGAAGGAGCAGGAAGGCCGCGAGTCCGATCGCGGGTGCGGTGTTGCGGGCGACCGGCTCGGAGACGATCTGCTTCTTGGGAATCTTCTTGAGCTGTCCGCTGATCACGTCGAAGACGTGTTGGTTGGTGATCACCCAGAATTTGTCTTCGCCGGTCAACGGAAGCAGACGGGCAACGGTCTGCTGGATCATCGATTGATCCCCGTCGAGGTTCAGGACCTGCTTGGCCATTTTGCGGCGGCTGCGCGGCCAAAAGCGCGTCCCGCTGCCGCCGGCGAGGATCACAGGATAGAAGTGAGAGGTGTCGGAAGCCATGAATAATCTGGAGCTTCCATTGTCACCCTGAGCGACAAGAACAAGCAATCAACGAGTCGGCGACGAACCAGGTCGGCTCCCTGATTTTCCGGAGGCTGCCAGGCCAGGGCGGAATTCCCTGCAAAATCGCTGCTCCATTCGCTCAGCCTGAGCCATTTGGCTGCTACACCCTGGCTAGCAACATAGAAACAAATAACTTAACTCCAAAAAGACGGAATTCCCTGCAAATTCCCTACTGGTTTCCCTGAGCCCTTGGCGCACACCCGCGTCAACGGCGGGCATTTGTGATTTGTGACAACGACCTGCCTGCAAATATCCCTGCTCTCAGGGAAAGTTCCATATTTCGACGTCGCCGAACCGGCAAAATTGTGCTGCATTTCCGGGGCACTGCTTGTGCCGCCTGGGGCTTGGTATTCTTCTCCATCAATGGCTAAAGCTTTCGTCCAGAAGAACGTGGTCGATGAGATGGCCTCGCTGCGCGAGACGATCCGGCATCACGAGCACCGGTATTACGTGCTCGACGATCCCGAGATCAGCGACGCCGAGTTCGACCAGCTCATGCAGCAGCTCAAGAAACTGGAAGCGGCGCATCCTGAGCTGATCACTGCCGATTCCCCCACGCAGCGGGTCGGTGGACAGCCGCGCGAGGGAGTGGCCAAAGCCCAGCACTCCAGCCCGATGCTGTCGCTGGACAACGCCTACAACGAAGGCGAACTGCGCGACTGGGCGCGGCGCGTGGATGAACTATCAGGTAAGGATAAAGTCGAGTTCGTCTGTGAGTTGAAGCTCGACGGCATGTCACTGGCACTGTCGTACAGAAACGGCAAACTGGTCCGCGGATTGACGCGTGGCGATGGCGTCACCGGCGAGGACATCACCGTAAATGTGCGCACGATGCGTTCGGTGCCGCTGCACATCGATGCGCAGCGGCTGAAAAAAACCGGCATTCCGCCCGACTTCGAAGTGCGCGGCGAGGTGATCATGCCGGCCAAAGCGTTTCTTCGCCTCAATGAAGATCGCGAGCGGCAGGGACTGGCGCCGGCGGCGAATCCGCGCAACGCTGCGGCCGGAAGTATTCGCATGCTCGATCCCAAGCAGGTCGCTGAACGCCGTCTCGATTTCTACGCTTACTTTCTTTTGCACGACGGAACCGCAGCCTTGGCGAGCCACTATGCATCACTCGAAGCGCTGGCCGAGACAGGGTTCAAAGTAAATCCGCATCGGCTGCGGACCAGCGACTTAAATGAAGTCGTCGCGTTCATTCAGAAGATGGAGGAACAGCGCGAGCGGCTGCCATATGAGATTGACGGCATCGTGATCAAAGTCGATTCGTCTCAGCTATGGCGGCAGCTTGGATTCACCGGCAAAGCCCCGCGCTGGGCTGTGGCATACAAGTACGCGGCGCGTTCCGGCGTGACGCAGGTGGAGGACATCCTCGTGCAGGTGGGCCGCACGGGCAAGCTGACGCCTCTGGCGGCGCTGCGTCCGGTTCCCATTGGGGGAACGACGGTCAAGCGCGCCACGCTGCACAATCAGGATGAAATCGAGCGGCTCGGCGTGAAGATCGGTGACTGGGTGCTGGTGGAGCGCGGCGGCGACGTGATTCCCAAAATTGTCCAGGTGGTCGAGGACAAAGATCATCCGCGGGGCACGCGAGAGTTCCACTTTCCCAAGCATTGTCCGGAGTGCGGAGGCATGGTCGTGCGCGCCGAAGGCGAAGCCGACCATCGCTGCGTGAACGCGCAGTGTCCGGCGAAGCTGCGCGAGAGCCTTCTTCACTTTGCGTCGCGCGGCGTGATGAACATCGAAGGCATAGGCGAGTCGCTGGTGAACCAGTTGGCCGAGCATGGATTGGTGAAGGACATCGCGAACATCTACCGGCTCGACGAAGCCAAGCTGCTTTCGCTGGAGCGCATTGGTCCGAAGTCGGCGGCGAATCTGCTGCGCGAGATTGAAGCCTCGAAGAAGCTGCCGCTGGAGCGCGTGATTCTCGGATTGGGAATTCGCTTTGTCGGCGAGCGCACTGCTGAGCTGATCGCTGAGCACTTCGGCAGCATGGATGCTTTCATGAATGCCGGGTTCGACGAATTGCAGCAGGTGAACGAAATTGGTCCGCGCGTCGCGGAGGCAATTACGGAATTTTTTGCCGAGCCGCGCAATCGCGAACTCGTGGAGCGGCTCCGAGCCGCAGGTTTGAGTTTCCAGTCGCAGCGCAAGCCGCGCGGGACTAAGCTGGCAGGCAAGACGTTTGTCCTCACCGGCACCTTGCCAAACTTGAGCCGCGATGAGGCCAAAAAGAAGATAGAAGATGCCGGGGGCAAAGTTTCCGGATCGGTGAGCAAGAAGACCGATTATGTCGTCGCCGGCAGCGACGCCGGATCGAAGCTCGATAAGGCGCGGGAGTTGGGCGTGGCCGTGATTGACGAGGCGGCGCTCACAAAGTTAATTGGCTAGCGACAGTCAGTTCCGTTCGCGGTAACGAATGGGTCAGGTCAGCAAGACCCGTTCGCTACCGGGAACGGTACCGACCTGTCGCTAAGGGAACGGTACGACCTGATCCGATGTGGCGAACGTTCATCACGCGTGTGCTGCCTGCAATACTCGTGCTACTGCTGGCTTGCTATGTCGCTGACTGGATCGTGCTGCGCTTTCGCGTGCACAGCGGGAGCGCTTTGGGATCCGTGCTCGTCCATCGGTACTACGCCATCCCACAAAAAGGCGGGAAGCTCGAGTTTATGCCTGCCGACACGGAGGAGGTCACCTGCGTGAACGCGCTGTTTCCGCACATGGATGATCCACCGTGCTGGTATCTAGTCCGCCATGCTGACCAGCGGATTGATATGTGAGGGACACAGCTGCGAAGCTGCTGAGCCCCCGAAGCTACAAAGCTGTGTGAGCCAACACTGAGCCCTAAGATGCTCATCCGAATAACTGGCGTATCTGTGGGAGGGCTCATGAAACCTGCACTGGTGTTTCTGTTCGGAGCGGTTGGACTATTCACGCTGGCCAAGTATGAACGATCGGCCTCTCGGACACGGCAGCAGGCATTACGGCAGGAAAGCAAGACTCGCCGCCGCGCGCGCAAAATGCGCTTTCGCCATCGGAATCAGGACGGCCTGCTCGACCTGAATTCCGCTACCGTTTTTGAGCTCAAGGAGTTGCGTGGTATCGGCGACGCGCTCGCCGGACGGATCATTGACAACCGTCCCTACTACACGAAAATCGATCTGGTCGGACGCCGCATCATCCCCGAAAGCGCCTACGAAACGATCAAGCACATGATCACCGTTACCCACGCGGCGTAGTCATTTTTATGTCATTCCGAAGCCGCGCAGCGGGAGAGGAATCCCTACACACGTAGCGGATCGTGAGGGTAGGGATTCCTCTCCCGCTTTTGCGGGATCGGAATGAGCAGAACAAAACACCAATCCCAACGGTCCCTGTCCCCTCGTAACTAAGAGATAACCCTACCGGTTACTCAGGTTCCCTTTTCATTGACTTGGAAGTGAGGAAACATTAGTTTTCAAGCAACAGCACTCGTGCGTTTTCCTCCGGAGTAAAAGGAAGCTTTTGTGGGTATCAAGATACTGCTTGCCGACGACAGCACCACCGCCCAGAACATGGGGAAGAAAATCCTCAGCGAAGCTGGGCACGATGTAGTGACGGTCAGCAATGGCGCTGCTGCGGCCAAGAAGATCGCCGAGATCCATCCTGATCTTGTACTGCTTGACGTCTTCATGCCCGGCTACACCGGCTTGGAGCTTTGCGAGAAACTGCGCAACGCCGCCGGCACATCGAAGTTGCCGGTCCTGCTGACGGTCGGCCGCATGGAGCCTTACAACGCTCAGGACGGCGCTCGCGTTCGCGCCGATGGCGTGATCGTGAAACCTTTCGAGGCCAGCGATCTCACTGCCGCCGTCGATCGACTTGCGACCAAAGCCAAGACCGGCAAGTCGCAGTCTGGATCATCGGCTACGGTTACACCTTTCCAGAAGCCCGACAGTTTTCCCGCTACTGCGATTTTCGGATCGTCAGCTGTATCGAGCAACGGAGATCATCTGCATTCCAGCGTTGCCGCCGAGGTGGAGCAGGGAAGCGAACTTCCCGTTCAGGCAGCCGAGGAGTTCACCATCTCTGCCAGCCCTGGCGCCGAACCCGCGCCGCAAACCGCGACGCCCGCTTTTCATGAAGAACTGGCGTCCGTGGCTCCGGCGATCGTCGCTCCTGAGCCGCAGTTGGGAGACCACGTCGCTTCTTATCTGGAGAGCACGCCGGAATTAAATTCTGCCCCGGCCGATTCCCATTTTGGGACCAAGGAATCCTCGGCGCCTTTTGCGCTCGAAAAAAGAAACGAGCAGCCGGCCGCTTTCGGTGAATTAGAAACCTTTGAGAGCGCGCAGGTGCAGGAAATCCAGGTCACAGCTCCGGAAGGTTTTGAGACCACTGCGCCCGTCCAGGTGGATGCCAAGGTCGTGCAAGAGCCTGGCTTTGAGGCCACATTGCACTCGCCTGCGGCGTCGGATATCGTCGCTCCGGATCCGGCGTTCATCAGCGATCTGCATCATTCGACCAACGACTTTCCCACCAGCTTTGGCGGTAGTGAGAGCCACTCCACGCCGGAGCTGCCTGTGACGGATTCCGCTTCGGCAGCAGCCCCGGTCGACGATTTCGAATCGCGCCTGCAAGCCGCCATGTCTTCTTTTGAAGAACCGGCAGACCCGCTGATGGCTCGGCTGGAATCGGAAGTAAGCCAGGCCAAGGGAAACTGGGAAGTATCGCCGGTTGAGGAATTCAACCCTGCTCTTTCTTCTATCGATCCACCGGTTGAAATTTCCTCCCCAACCGAAGAAGAGCCGATTTCCGAGCCGACTGTCGAAGAGAATAGATTAGAGCCCTCCTGGCTTTCGGCTTTGCCGGCCGCCTATAGAAGCCGTTCGACCCAGCCGGAGCTCGAGTCAACCAGTGAACCGGAGAGTTCTGAGTCCGAGCCAAGGCAGGAAGATGCTGTCGCGGCATCTGCCGAGCCCTCCGGCCATCTGAATACACCAGCGGTTTCTTCGGGCGTGAAGACAGCTCGCGTGCCGGACACCGACGAGTTGGTGATCCAGCAAATGCGGGAATCTCTAGCTCGACTGCGCGATGATGTTCCTGCGGCAATCGAGGCGGAGGCAGCGCCGATGGCTATGGCCGCCACTGCCGGAGCAGCCGTTACCACCCCGGATTTCTCTGTAAGAGAGCAAGTCGCATCCGAGCTGACGTTGTCGGATGCCGAACCTGCGGCGCCGGTGGAGGCGTCCGCCGAGTCCGACACCAAACCTGCCCACGAGCACGGCATCGCCAGCGTGGTCGAACGCGTGATGCAGCGCGAATTGCCCGGCCTGATCGGCAAGATCATGGAAGAGCTTAAGCTGCACAAGCACAGCTAATCGAGCCGCCCGCTTCCCAGATTGGGACTTGGTATTGGGTCACTCGGGCCAGCAGCAACTCGGAAACGTTTAACCCTCACCTTAGTTCTCTTTGTCTCACCGCGTACGCAACTCGTCTCATTGCGGGAGACCATGATTCCCGGCATACTTCTGAAGGTTCCCCGGGAGGCTTCACGCTATGCTTCTCGCAGTTTCTGTTTGTCCCTTCGCTTGTGCCCTGGTTCTGTTCTACTTTGGGTTCGATTATTTCCTCGCGCAAGATGACACGCATCGCATTGTCAATGCCATGCGGCAGATCAACCACCCTGATACCGCTACCGATATCCGCCCGGCCAAGAGGTTTGCGGCTGGCGCCTAGTCGGTTGGATCGGTAGAGACGCCCGCCGTCGCGGACGTCTCTACTCGGCTTACTGTGGCGGACGCGGAAGAACGCCGACCACGATGCCCGACTGTGCTTGGGCCGAGTGGTAAATACGTTCGGTCGCCGCGTGAAAATCCGACAGTTTGGCGTTGGGTATCGTCATAAACGTCTGCGGATTCAGATCCGTGAGCGGAAACCACGAGCTCTGGATCTGGATCATGATGCGGTGTCCGCGCCGGAAGGTGTGGTTGATGTCCTGCATGTCGAAGTTCAGCGGGGTCACTTGCCCGGGCACGAGTGGCTCAGGCTTTGCCCAGGAATTGCGAAATTTGGCCCGCATCGGTTCGCCGCGCACCAGCATTTGATATCCGCCCATTTTTTCGACCGGCATGTTTACATCTGTGCGCTGTCCGCGGGCTTCCGGAGTTTCCTGATCGGGATAATCGGCGGGATAGACGTCGATGAGCTTTACATCGAAATCAGAGTCGGTTCCCGAACTGGAAATGCGCAGATGCGGTGACACTGGCCCGGCGATTGTGACATCTTCTTCCAGCGGATCGGTCATATACGTCACTACATCCGGACGCTTCGCGGCGAAGCGCTGATCGCTGAGCATATATTCCTGCGGGACGTCCTCGGCAGCATAGGCGACGAACGGTACCGGATGCTTCGGATCGCTCGTGTACTCGTCATACGCCTGCTCGCCCGCTGCCGGAGGATCGAACGAGAGTTTGCCGTGCGCGTGCAGATAGAGCGTTTTGCTCTCCACGTTCTTCGGCGGCCAGCTCGCGTATTGCCGCCAGACGTTGCTTCCGGTTTCGAAGACATAGGCCTTCGGCAGCTTCGCGTCGCCATTCCCTTTTAGGTACTGTTCAAAAAAGGGAAAGATGATGTGCTCGCGATAGAAGTCGCCGGTGTTGGAATCGAACTGCACGCGTCCAAGATGATTGCCTTCGTAGCGCGCCCATCCGCCATGAACCCACGGCCCAATCACCAGACCATTGAAGTTGCCGGAATTGAACTTGTCGATCGCGTGAAAGGTGCGCACCGGACCGGAGAGGTCCTCGGCGTCGAACCACCCGCCGACTTCCAGCGTCGCGCACTTCACGTTTTTCATGTGCTGGGAAAGATCGCGCGGCTGCCAGAATGAGTCATAGGTGTCGTGGTTCACGTTGTCATCGAAGAGCGGATTCTTGATCAAGTTTTCGAGATTCGAGAGCGGATAATTCTGCAAATAAAAATCATAGGCATCAGTCGTCCCGTAGTTGAACGGAGTGAAGTTGCCCGACGGAGGCGCGGGCGTATTGTTTGGACGCGGACGGAAGAACGCATAGAAGCTGAAGTTCGCGTCGAGCATGAAGGCGCCGCCGTGATAAGAGTCATCGCCCATGAACAGATTCGTCATCGGCGCCTCAGGCGATGCGGCCTTGATTGCAGGATGCGAGTTGATGATGCTCGCTGACGTGTAGAAGCCCGGATACGAAATGCCCCAGATCCCAACGCGTCCATTGTTGTTGGGAATGTTCTTGAGCAGCCAGTCCACCGTGTCATACATGTCGGTGCTCTCATCGACTTCGTGATTCGAACTCGGCTGATCGAACTGCGGCGGCATGTCGATAAAGTTGCCGCCGGAAAGATAGCGCCCGCGCACGTCCTGGAAGACGAAGATGTAACCCGCGCGATCAAATGCCTCGGAAGGACCAAGCTGGCGACGGTCATGATCCTCTCCATACGGAGAAACCGTGTAGGGAGTGCGAGTCATGAGGAACGGATAGG
This sequence comes from Terriglobales bacterium, assembly GCA_035716645.1. Classification (GTDB taxonomy): domain Bacteria; phylum Acidobacteriota; class Terriglobia; order Terriglobales; family Acidobacteriaceae; genus Gp1-AA112. Next base: position 45,062 of record DASTJH010000013.1, read on the forward strand.
GATGCGAGGTGTCCTTCGGCTCGTACACCGACGTGAATAGCCGGGCGCCATCGCGCATGGGGATGTAGTACTCGTAATGCGTATAGTGCGCCTTCAGGTCGAAGGAAGCAGCTTCCGGCTTGCGCTCCTGCGCAAGAGCACAGAGTGGAAGCAGAAATAGAATTGCGGCGGCAAGAGCCTTCATCCGTTCTCCAGAGCACCAGTTGTGCGGGACCGATGAAGGTACGCAATCGAGCGCGAGTGAGTCAAGCGGAGAAGAGCTACGAAGCTTCGAAGCCCCGAACCTGCGAAGCTCTTGTGTTGAGAAGTCCTTCGACTCTTTTCAGGTCCTCTTCGGTATCGACGCCGATCGTATCAAACGGAGTTTCCGCCACAGCGATTTCGATGCCGTGATCCAGAAAGCGCAGTTGTTCGAGACGCTCGGCGCGTTCGAGTTCCGATTCGGGCCAGGTGCAGAACTGGGATAAGGCTTCGCGCCTGTAAGCATAAAAGCCGAGGTGCTTGAAGCGGCGTACGCTGCCCGCTTGATCGCGATCGAACGGAACCGTCGAACGTGTGAAGTACAAAGCTCTTCCGGCGAGGTCGGTCACCACCTTCACCGCGTTTGGATTATTCACGTCAGCAGCGCTGCACGGAGTCTTCACGGTGGAGACCATCACGTTAGGATCGCGCATCGGTTCGAGCAGCGCAGCAATGTGTTCCGGACGCGCCAGCGGTTCGTCGCCTTGCACGTTCACGTACACATCGGCGGTGAGCCGCTGCGCGACTTCCCACACACGATCGGTTCCGCTGCGATGCGCAGCGGACGTCATCTCTCCGCGCCAGCCGTTGTGCCGGCAAAGCGCCAGCACTTCGTCGGAGTCGGTAGCCACGATCACATCGGCGAGCTGTGGACACCCGCGTGCCGCCTCGACGACGTGCGCGAGCATGGGCTTACCGGCAATCTCGCGCAGAACTTTGCGCGGCAGGCGCGTGGACGCGAGCCGCGCGGGAATAATGGCAATCGCTTTCATCTGTGAAGGAACAGACTACTCAGAAAGCGCCTTCACTTCACGCCATTTTTCGGGTCCCACGACCCTTGTTCCTTGCGGACATAAATGATCTCGCCGATGTGATAGGCGTTGTGGGTGCTGATATGCGTGAGCATCTGCGCCGACTGTTCGAGTTTCGCTTGATCGGCGGTTTCGACCCATTTCTCGAGATCGGTGAGAACCTGATCGAGCTGTTGCACGGTCTCGTTCCAGTTCTTGCTGTCGAAATTGTTGAAGGTGTCGTCGTTGTTGCCGCTGAACTTTTCTGGAGTCTCGCCTTTGAGACGTGCGAGGCTCTGCCGATTCCAGAACACCAGGTGATAGGCAAGCTGGCCTACCGAGTGATTGCCTTTGTCATCCCTCCAGACAGCCTGCTCCGGGGTCAATCCCTTCACAGCGACGTTAGCCGGCACGAACCATTCTTCGCTATTGTGCGTCGATCGCAGTTCGGACAGAAGAACCTCGCGAAGAGTTGTCGGTTTCTTCTTTTGCGTTTGCGCGCAAATGGGAAGACTCAGGAACAGCAACAAAAAGATCGCCAATCGTTTCGTCATCGAAAATTTTCCTCTGAAGGTTGAAGAGTGTTACATCTTAGCCATACGGAACAGCACCGGCTACTCCGGCCGTTCCTGATTAGACGGTAACGGGACATTTAGGTTTCACTTGATTTTCAGCGTCGTGACAGTCAGTACCGTTCCGCGGTAGCGAACGGGTCACACCAATCGGGTAGCTGGAACTAAAATGTTTCACCCATTCCCTCCCGGGAACGGTACCGATACACTCATCCCGCAAGACCGAAATCGGAGAACGTTCGTAGTGCAGGGATATAGTCGGAACATGCGTGTCCTTGGGATCGCCGCTTGGTTACTCCTGTCGCTGCTCTCTTACGGGGTGTCAGCGCAGACTTCAACCCAGCGTCCCCTGCAAATCACTACCGCGAAACTGCCGGTGCCCGCGGCTCGGCAAAAGTACGAAGTGCAACTGCAGGCCGCAGGAGGACTGCCGCCGTATCGCTGGTCTCTCGCTCCTAGTTCGAAGCCGCTGCCTCCCGGACTCACTCTTCAGGAGAGCACGGGACTCATTTACGGAAGGCCAGTTTCGAGCAGCGAGTACTCGATCATCGTCCAAGTACAGGACTCTTCGGAGCCGCCTGTCACCGTCGTCAAGCAACTCGTCACCGCGACCGCGGCGCCGCTAACGATTCAATGGACCACCAAGCCCCATTTGGACGGAAGCAATCTCTCGGGCGCGCTCCGGGTGAGCAATGGCACCAAGGACACGGTCCAACTTACCGTGATCGTCGTTGCCGTCAACGAGATTGGCAAAGCCTTCGCGCTGCGCTACGAGCACCTGACTCTGCCCACAAAGTCAGAAACGCCGGATCTTGCGTTCACATCCAGCCTTCCCCTCGGCAGTTATGTCGTTCATGCGGATGCCATCGGCGAAGTCCCGGCAAAGAATGTGATCTATCGCGATCACCGCGAGCTAGAAGGCATAATCGTGACTTCGCAATGAACTATGTCTATGGAAACCGATAGAAATTATCTTCCTGCCGCCGGACATGATTGGCTGCTGCCTCTGTACGACCCGATCGTGAAACTCATCGGCGGCGATGAAGCTCGACGCGCTCTGATCGATCAGGCAGAACTTCAATCCGGATATCGCATTCTGGAAGTCGGTTCGGGCACCGGCACCTTGCTCGCAATGATCAAACGACGCTATCCGACGGTTGAGGTAGTAGGCCTCGATCCCGACGCCAAGGCGCTTGAACGAGCTCGGCGGAAGACAGCGCGAGAAGGATTGTCGGTCCAATGGGATCAGGGATTCGCCGATCAACTCCCCTATGCGGAAAGCTCGTTTGACCGAGTCTTTTCGGCGTTCATGTTTCATCACGTTTCCCCGCCAGAACGGGAACCGATGCTGCTGGAAGCGCGTCGCGTGCTCAAACCAAACGGCGAATTTCATATGGCGGACTTTGAAGCTACGGAGGACAGTCCGCGCGGATTCTTTGCGCGAATATTCCAATCCCACGCCCATGTGAAAGAAAACTCCGAAGCCCGGATTCTTGCCCTCATGAATCAAGCCGGATTTTCGGCCGCCAGAAAGAACAATCGCAAACAGAAGTTTTTCGGAGCGATTGTCTATTACCGCGCAACGGCATGAAAGCAAGGGAATCGGCGGACCCGAATAACAATTCAGGGCGGATCAGGCACTCGTTTTTCAGGCTAGCGCTCGGGATTTCTTGAGATTCGCAGTTTGGAAATTTTCGCCATTTCCAAAATTTGCGCGAGGCGAGCTTTTTGACGGTCACGCCACTTGCCAGAATGCGCATTGCCGCGATTCCTGGGCTGCTAGCGGCGTTTTTAGCTCGCGGATGACCGTTTACCCCTTCCCAGGCGCAGTGAACGAAATTAGCCCAGAACAGCGTTCTACAAAACGCTGTTCATGACTAGTTCCAATTCGGGAAATGCGACAAATTATAAATCTTCTGTAAACACGCGGTGTCACGCTAACAATGATGGGTCAATGCATCACCTCCGCTTTCGAAAGATGGCGCGGCGCGCGAACTGCATCCATCTTCCGGATCCGGGGGTAACCCAAACAAAACGCAAGCTGGAAGCTGATAGCTGGAAGCTGGTAGCTTTGTCGCCATGACCAGCGTATGAGATCCCGACCCGCGAAACCCGAGAATGGCCTCGTAAACTGGCCGAAATTTTGTGCGGCTTTGAAGGCCTGCCGATCAAGGGCCAGCCGCAAACAAGACGCAAGCTGGAAGCTGGAAGCACAAAGCCGTGCAGCTTTCTAAGCAAAGTCAGGCGCAGAAATCGAGCACAAGAGACGCGCCGCAGCGACATCCAACAGCGTCCAAGCCGACGTGCAACGCACGCGCAAGCGTCAAAAAGCAGCACGCAAGCGGCAGAGATACGACAGGGGAGCGAATTTTGGAAAATTGTCGCTGATTTTAGAGAAATTGCCAGGTTAGTGCGGACAGGTTTAGGGAAGGGCACGCATTTATGCGTGCCGATAACGCCGGCGTTTCAGTTGGCTTCGGCTTCAGCCGCGGCTGAAGCCGCTGGATTCCAACTTGAAAAGGAAATTTCCGCTACGGCACGGATAAATCCGTGCCCTTCCCTTAAGCCGAGATCTGGCTCATACCAACTCTGAATTTGCTTTTACAGGACCGACGCCTGCCGCGAGTGTCCCTTCCTCGCTCCGCAGGAAAATGTGCGCTCGAAGGAGAGCGACGCTCACGGTCGCGCGACTCTTCGCCTTGGCAAAACTCTTGCTTCGGAGCGCAACTCGGGCGCCAACCGCAGCGGCTCGTGAGCCGACGAAATGTCGTTCTTAAAACAGAGGACGAAAACACGGACACGATGGACCCGAGCTGCCGGAACGCCGGTGAGCCCGTAGTATTTCCCGAATTGGGAATCTTGGCGAGAATACGTTGCGTTTCCGATTCCGTCCTTTATTTGCCTGTCGCTTGCCGCGCGCTCGCCATTGACTCTGTCAGTACCATCCGCGGTAGCGGATGGGTCTACGTGGCTTGACCCATTCCCTACCGGGAACGGTACTGATGATGCCGCGCTTCGCGGCTTAGCAGCTTAGCAGCTTCTCCCTCATCGTCCCCGAAACACACGCTTGCGCACATCGGGCCAAAATTCCTTCACTCCGTTGTAGATAGCGTCGAAGGCAATGCGTGAGGCCATGTTGAACGCGAAGTCGCCGAAGTTGCGTTCATCGCTTGGATAGTAAGCTCGGCTGATGCCGCTGGACGTTGCCGCCGCCAGAATCTCCGGAGTGTTGAAGACGCGGCGTCCCGAATCGGTACGCGTGATCAGGATGCGACTGCCGGCGTAAAAGCCGCGCTTGAAGATACCGCCGCTGCCCATGCGGTAATAACGCGGATCCGTGTGAAAGACTGACGGGTAAACTCCATAGCCAAAGAGTTGAGCCGATGCTGTGTCGGCGATGTTCGCGCCGTAGCGTTTGCCGAACCCCGCGGCTCCCTGTCCGTAGCCCTGATGAATGTCGGCGGCCTGGTCGATCCCCGTTTGGAAGGCCGTTCCCACGAAAGTAAAAGGATTGGCGAAGTTCTTCCCCACCTCGCCAAATTTTTGCGCGGTGGTAAGCGGAGCGACCTTCGTGTCGGAACCCTGAACCACCAGATCGGCGGGGACCACCGAATCCAGTGCTTTGCTCTCCCACGACCGCGATCGCGCCGATGTGGCCGAGGTCGCCGTGCTCTGCTGCGGAGCGGATTGTGCTGCCAATGGAGCAAGCCACACCAGCAGCGCCAGCAGCAGCCCCGCGAACTTGCGTTTTTGCATCCGGCGAGTGTAGGTCGAATGCCGACGACGCGCAACCGCTATAGGAACGCGCAAGCCGGCGCCTTTGTGTTCATCGACACGCGGGGACACCGGGAGCAGACGAAGGGTATTCTGATCGAGTTCCCGATTCAGGAAAACGTCCCGCCTGGAAGCTGTTTTTGTCCAGGTGTTTGTCCCGTCAGCTCGCAGCTAATAGCCGGAGCTAGCAACTTATTTCAGTCGTATCGTAGCGCTTCTGACGGATCGAGGCGCGCCGCTCTTCGCGCAGGAATATAGCTGGCCGCCAGGGCGATCAGGAAGATCACAAATGCCGCGGCAACGAACAGGAGAGCGTCGCGCATGCGCAGGCCGTAGATCAGGCTCGCTTCCAGCTTCGCCAACGCCGCCGCGCCGGCGAGTCCGAAGAAGGCGCCGAGGGCGACCAGCCGCGCTCCGCGTCCGATGACGAGCGTCAATAGTCGACCCTTCGTTGCGCCCAGAGCGATGCGAATACCGAACTCACGCGTCCGCTGCGAGACCGAATACGAGATCACGCCGTACACACCCACGGCCGCGAGCAGCAGCGCAAGCAGGCCAAACTGGGTGACCAGCAGCGCAGGCAGCCGCCGCACAAACATCGGCACAGAATTTTCCACTTTGGCATCGAGAGTGTCGACCCGATAGATGGCGGTGTCCGGATCGAGCTGCAGCAGCGCGCGTCGTACATTCTGAGCGGCGGCAGCAGGATCGCCCGAGGTGCGCACAATCAAGTTTCCGCCCACGTTCCCGGATTGGGAAAACGGAGTATACAGAGTCGGAGTGTCGGGCGCGTCAAAGAATCCGTCTTTGATTTCGTCCACTACACCTACAATCTCACGCGGCTTCTCGGTGGGCGAAAAGGTAAATGTGAGCGTCTTGCCGACCGCATCGCCGCCGAAGAATTTGTCGGCCAGCGCGCGATTCACGATGATGACTTGCGGAGAGATATCGGTCTCGCGCTCGTCGAAGACTCTTCCCTTCAGCAGGTGTGCCTGCAGCGTGGAGAAGTAATGATCGGTCACGCTGCGAATGTTGCTCTCCGGCTGCACGGCGCTGGTGGGAGCCGTGGTTCCCTGTGGCCGGAAACGAATGGTGTTGCATCCATCGCAGGAGAGCGGAAGGATGTTCACCACCGCCACCCCCTGCACTCCGGGAATCGCGCCCACCGCCTGTTCGACGGCGCGCTCGTAAGCGATGGCCTTGGTGCTTCGCTGCGGCGTGGGCGGATCCGCCTTGGGAGGCGCCGGATCCTGATATCGCGCCTGCGGCGGCTGGAACCCCAGCGTGAGCAGATGGTGACGATTGAATCCCGGATAGACGTTGACCAGCCGCCACATTCCCACGATCAACAATCCCGACCCCACGAGCAGCATCGCCGCCAGCGCGGCTTCCCCGACGACCAGAGCGTCGCGTACCCGGCCCGTGCCGCTCGACGTGCGCGTGTCCTGTGCCAATTCGGAACTCAGATTCACTCTGCCTTTGTGCAGCGCCGGAGCGAGTCCGAAGGAGACGCCCGCAATCACCGCGAGGGCGAAGGTGAACAGCAATACCGGCAAGTTGACGTGCAGACGCTCGAGGAACGGCATGCTCTGGCGAACCGTGGCGGGGACGCCGGCTACGAGAAGGCTTACAGCGAAGCGCGCCACCAAAACGGCAGCGGCGCCGGAGATCAGCGACAGCAGAACGTTTTCCACCAGGAACTGCCGCGTGATGCGCGCCTGGGACGCGCCGACCGCTCGGCGCACGGCAACTTCGCGGGATCGTCCAGCCGCCTTGGCCAACTGAACATTGGCGATGTTGGCGCACGCGATGAGCAGCACGCAACCGGCAGCGGCGAACAGCAGGAGCAGCACGGGCCGAATTTGTCCCACAATGGAATCGTGCAGCGACTCCAGGCGGCTGGTGAGTTCGCCGTTGGCCAGCGGATACGCAGCCGCTAGCCGCGCAGAAATCGTCTCCATCTCGGCCGACGCTTGTTTGAGTGAGACCCCCGGCTTCAGCCGTCCAACCACATTCAGCCAGTGCAGATTGCGCCGCTCAACCAGAAATCCGGTCGTAGGCGGCAGCACGAAGAAGTCTGCCTGCCCGATCGGTGCAAACTCAAAACCCTGCGGCGTGATCCCGACGATCGTGTACGGTTCATCGTCGCCGTTAAAGTTCTGCAGCGTGATCGATTGCCCGAGTGCAGGCTTACCGCCGAGCTCCCGCTGCCAGAATCCGTGGCTGATGATAACTTCGTGCGCGGCGCTCGCAGGGTCTCCGTGAAACCACGATCCCTGTTCAGGTTGGACGCCGAGCGTCGAAAAGAAATTGTCGGTGACGATGCCGCCGCTAACCAGTTCGACTCCGCTCGCCGTATGCATGGTAGAACCGCCGTTCGTGTATCCAGCGAGCGATGAGAACACGGAATTTTGGTTTCGCCAGTCAACGTACGTAGGGTAAGCAACCTGGAACTTCGCCGATTCGGCGCGCTTGAACATGCTCACCTGCACCAGCCGATCCGAATCGGGAAAATTCAAAACGTGAAGCAGGCCGGCATCGACGAAGGTAAAGATCGCGGTAGTAACGCCAATGCCAAGGGCGAGCGTGACGATCGCCACAACACTCACAATCGGCGTCTTCAAAAGAATGCGAAACCCGTAACGCACGTCCTGCAACAAGCCGCTCATTGTCGGCGCCTCCAGGAGTTAGCGTTAAAGTGAATAGCAATTTCCACTCCGCCGGCATTCGTACCTAAACCCCTGAAAACGCAGATCGAGTAAGTCTCAGGCCGGACGCGGTATCGTCCAAACGCTCGTTTCAGTGTTCGAGAACGGACGGCTAGCCGCCAGCTTTGATCTCTCTTGGCGGCAGCTTAGCGGCTTAGAAGCTTAGCAGCTCAGCAGCTTCTTTTTTAGAAGCTTCTTTCAATTTTCTCCCTCGGGCGAGAACGCTCCTGGTGCAGAGGATCATCCGGAGTGAATCGCCCGACGACACCGAGCGGGAACGTTCCGTCTGGAAGTGGCCCCGGTTCCCCGGGTTTCCGCCGGTTTTTCGAAGAGTGACGTCGCGATGTAATCTCAATCAACCGGAGAAGGTTGGAGCACAATGGCGTCAGCTTTTTCACATGCGATCGCGGCGCCGAGCGTCGGAGCTTGCTTCTACAGAAGGGAAATTCCCAAGCGCGTCTGGGTCGCCGGAGCGCTGTGTTCGGTTCCAACCAAAGAGCTACGCCGCCCAAACGTGGAACCGGCCGCCCTCGGCCGGGTGTTGACGTTGAATTCGCGAGCAGCCAGCGGTATCAACCATCTTCCTAGGCTCTCATGCGCGGCTTCTCCCTATTCACCTACTTGTTTGTGGCAACAGCCAGTCACGGCGTCCTTGATGCCATGACGAATGGAGGGCTGGGAGTCGCGTTCTTCTCCCCATTCGACAACTCCCGCTACTTCCTGCCATGGAGACCAATTCGCGTTTCGCCGATTTCGCCAACCCGCTTCTTCGGCCATCGAGGCTACGTCGTGCTCCAAAGCGAACTCATTTGGATTTGGATTCCGGCATTGCTGTTTGCAACGCTTGTGCTGATATGGAAATGGAGCAGGACGAGAGATCTGAGTGTAGAGAAGGCGACGTGAGAGGAACTCGTGCTAATTCACGAGCTGAAAGTCGGGTAGATCAGGGCTGTCCAGATTTTCGCCGCGGCTACCTGGCGTGCTGTTGCCTTGGCAGCTGACCGCCACAGCCTAATTTGAACTGCCGCCTCTTTCCAACCCGCTTATTCGGAAAATGCAAAACGGCAGAACGAGCAACTCTGGTTCTGGGCTCACGAATCTCAGTTCTGGACAGCAAGTCCACTTAAACGGGACTTTCCAAGCTGGAGTTGTTGTTCGAAATTCTTGTGCTGGGTGTCATTCGTGCAGCGTCTTCGTAAGTGTGCGCTAGCCGTTGCTCTTGCAGCAGTGACTGCGTCGTGTGGTGGCGGAGGAGGGAGCGGGTCGTCTGCGACCAGCACGAACGTGCAGGAACAGTCTTTCAGTCTGAGCGTCTCTCCAGCGTCCGCTACGATTTATCCGAACACGACATTTTCCATCGCCGTCAGCGCAAAACAACCGAGCAACCTATCTTTGCCGACGATAACCCTGGCAGCGCTGCCGGCAGGCATCAGCTCTACAAGTAGTTTTCCCGTAACTCTGCCTGCCGGCGGCGTGATGCTAAGCTTCAGGGCCGATGAGAGTCTAGCTGCAGGAAACTACACGCTGACCCTAACTGGCCAATCGGGTGCTGCAACTGCCACGGCCACAGTTAACCTAGCGGCCTCAGCGGGTACCCCGCAAGGTTTCAATTTGAGCGTGCCTGCCTTTTCGGAAGTGGTAGTGCCCATAGGTGGCTCCGGTCAGATTCAGGTCGGCAGCAGCCTGAGCGGAGAAGGTCCAGTCGATTACGATATTGCGCTCACCGTAGGCTCGCTTCCTCCCGGAACAACCGCAAGTGTTACGCCAGCCACAATCACGCCAGGACAGAGCGCTACGGTCACGCTGTCAGCAGCCGCAGATGCACCCATCTCGCAGAACACAGCAGTGACGATCACAGGCGTTCCCTCAGCTCCTGTTGTTGCTGCCGCCGGAATTTTTCTCGCGGATGTTTCTCCGAAGCCTGGATCGCTGCCGGACAACCGCAGCGACTACATCTCCACCTCAGGCTCGCCGTACTCGGCTACCTATGACCGCGCACGCAACCTAATCTATGTGAGCAATCCATCATGGAACCGTGTGGACGTAATCTCCAATGCGTCACATGAACTTGTAAAAAGCATTCCAATCCCCACCAAACCCCGTGGTATCGATATGGCGGTCGATGGCAGCCGAGTTTGGGTAGCCACTGAATCACAAGATATATTTTCGATTGATACCCAGACACTTGCTGCCACACGATACTCTCTGCCGAAGTTAGACAACTTAGGTGTATCTGAGTCTTGGGAGGGTGACACGGTATTTTGTCTCGCCGATGGGACATTAGGACTGTATTTCACCGAAGCGACGGGGAATCAGCTCGACCACTTTGCGATCTGGAATCCACAGACTAATAGCCTAACTGGTATTTCTCCTCCCAGTGGCGGTAGTTTCCCGGCAGGTTGGTCTTATGTGATGCGTTCCGGAGATGGGAAAAAAGTGTACTCGATCGGATCAGATTCAGGAGGAGAGTCTTTTTATTACGACGTGCTCGCCAAAACGGTGAGCTCTCCAGTTCAGTTGAATGGCTATGCACTCTCAGCCGCTGTCAATTATGACGGTTCGCGAGTCGCCGTTTACTACACGAATTGTCTTGTAGGCTGTTTCGAAATGTATAACGGTCAACTGAATCTGATCGGATCCCTCCCGGGCGGAGGTTTCGGCGGTCCGCTCTGGTCCGGAGGCTTGATCTTCAGTCCAGATGATTCCACTCTCTACGAAGTATCGGAACCTCTTCATATCCCAGTCATCTTCAACATCGATCCCAACTCGCTCAACGTCCGGAGTACAGAACCCGCACTTGGGATCATTCCGGTTATGAGTGAGCTAAGTTATGGGTTCTTTCTAGGTGTTCCCTTCGCAGTAGACAGCAGCGGAATGATTCTTGAGATGCAGGATCACGGGCTTGCTTTTGATGACGCCACCTTTGTTCAGACCTTCAGCGTGTTGCAGCCGGCAAGTCCAACATCCCTGCAGCATATGTCGCCATACTTCGGTCCGCTTGCCGGTGGAACAACTTCCAGCGGCTTCGGTAACGCGCTGTCTCTTACACCAGATATCTGGTATGGGAGCAATCGCGGAACGGCAACTTTACAAAATGGGGAGCTGGCGATTACCTCCCCTCCGGGAAATGCTCAAGGTCCTGTCAATCTGAAGATGTTGTTTCCTGATGGCACGCAAATCTTCGACCCACTCTTCTTCTCCTACGGACCGTCTTTGGAGTACTCGCTCCTCAATGGAGCACCGCCACAGGGAAATGTCCCAGGTCAAGTTGCCGGATTCGGACTTCCATACGACGCCGCGGATGCAACTCTGACGGTCGCTTCGGCCGCGGCGACAATCACGACGCACACGTCTCAATATCCGCCATTTACGGGTGAACCCTTCCCATCGACATTCCTCAATTTCACTATCCCGCCCGGAAGCCCAGGATGGGCAGATGTGAGCATCCACACAGCCGATGGCGCATCGACTCTTACACGAGCAATCTACTACGGCCAGAGCGTAATCGATTACTCATCCTCGGATACCTTTACTGCTGTGCTGTACGACGACAAACGCCAACAACTCTACTTGTCTGCCGGCGATCATGTTGACGTGTTTTCCCTGCAAACCAATGGATTCGCGCCTCCGCTCGTTCCGCCGGCACAGGGGGTGAATAAAGAATTTAATGGGCTGGCACTCACGCCGGATGGTTCTGACTTATTGGCTGCGGATACGACGGATGGCTCACTAGCGGTTGTTCCTCTGGATAATCCGGTCAGCAGTTATTTCATTTTCCTTGCGGCGCCAGATACGAGCGATTCTCGCTGTTTGCGCGGCCCGTTGTACGTAGCTGCGGATAAGAACAATCAGGCGTATGTGGCGTACGGTGGAGTACCAAGTGTAGGCTGTGGCCCAGGCGGCGATCTCTATTCCATCAATTTGGGAACTGGCAGCGCGCATGTACTGCAGGTGCCAACGCCCTGTGCTATTTATGCGGGCACATTCAGTGGCGCGAATGTGGCGTCTTCCACGGATGGCGGAGTAGTTGCCTTGGGAGCCGACGCCGACGGCTTTGGACGGTTCTGTGTCTATAATGCCGTTGCTCAGACCTACGCGACTGCAGGATTCTATGAACCGTATGGAGCCGAAGTGTCTGGCGATGGCAATGTCGTGGCCGCGCAATTCGTGTTCACGGATTCCACTGCACGAGTTGTGGGTCGAACGGCTCATCCACAAATCTTTTATGGCACCAACGCGCAGGACACCGGCTTCAGTTCTGGAAGCGCAAATCTTCTGCGAAAACCGAAACTGAACGATTCCGGAAGCCTGTACTTCTGGGCATCACGTCATTATTTCGAAATTGTCGATGTACTTCACGGCACGCTGCGAATGCGATTTTCGTTGCCTGAGACTGTCCTCGATACCGTGGCCCCGATCGCGATCGATTCTGGGGGACGTCATGTGTACCTGCTGACGGACAAGGGATTCACTATCGTCGACTTGGGAAGTGCACCTCTGGCCATTGGACATCTCAGCTCTTTCAATGCCTCCAGTGGAGCCCAGATCACAATTCGAGGAAGTGGTTTCAATCCGGGAACCAGTGCCATGCTTGGCGGCCAAACAGCCACAGTCACCTGGGTTGACGAGAACACACTCACTGTTACGGTGCCAGCAGTCTCATCAGGAATCTACGACTTGATTTTGAGAAATCCCGACGGATCCAGCTATCTGCTAGAAAATGCTATTACCGTGCAGTAGGGCGCATTTTTCTACGCGCGCACATCTCGCCTGTTCTTGTCGTCGCCCTGTGCTGCATCTTGATGATGGGAACTGGTGACGTGCCGCAGGCACGACAGGAGACAGCCTAGCAGGCTGTTGGGGAATCCTGGGTTACGATGACGAACGATCCCGATTCCGCTCTGCCGAAGGCCGGGCGCGCAGCGTAGGGAAGCGCTTTCAAAAAATGCATTTGTTTTGTCGCTGCGCGCGTTGCGCTCCGCTTGGGCCTGCGGCAGCGCGGAACAAAATCTTTTCCTTCTCAACCCAGGGTTCCGCGAATCCGGTAATCGCAAATTTTGCGATTACCGATTCGCTCCACCCTGAGCTATCTTCTACTGTGCCTCCGGCACTCTGATCCGTCGTTTGTGGGCAACACTTCCCGGGAACACTGGCGGGAACACGGGGACCCTATGGGACGTTTTCCTGAATCGGGAAGACGGGCGAGGTAAGCTGGGCCGTATCAGCAGGAACGAGACAATGGTTAAATTAGGCGACATAGAGCTTCCCTTGGTGTCGCCAGTCGTATCACCATTTACCAACGTCATCAGTCTGGACTATTGGGACGGATCGCTGGTCGGGCTCGCCTGGTGCAATGCCGGATCGCCCGGAATTACGTTCCAAGTAGTGTCTTGGGATAGCGAGCAGGATGTCCGGATATTCAGCTTGGCTGAGGCGCAAGAGATAACGGCAAATGAAGCGTACGACATTCTCTCACCCATAGGTACTCCAAGATTGCCTGAATGGGTGCCATCACCCCAGCCTGAGCAGTCGGAGCATAGGCGGGCGATCGAAAGGCTGGCGACTTTCTTGCCGCCCAAAGGTCCACCGTCCGTCGTGCTCGCGTCTCCGGACTTGACAAAGATCGTCCTTGCCGCCCGAAGTGTCGAGCGTGATGCAGCCGTTCATCTTCCAGCTAAAGATAGCTTTCCAACTTCGCAGAATTGGGAGTTCTGGAGACGGTACCTTGATCTGCCCAGCGCGACTATTGCCTGAGCTGCAATATCACGGGACGCTCAGTAAATGTGGGGAAATTCGGATTGGAATGGAAACGGGACTGGCGACGGGGCAGGCGGAACGTTCTCTATCAGCAAAAAATGCATTTGTTTTGTCGCTCCGCGCGTTGCGCTCCGCTTGGGCCTGCGGCAGCGCGGAATAGAAACCTTTTCTCGCAACCCAGGGTTCCGCGAAGCCACTTTCTGCCACAGCCAGAATGCAGGCCTGAACGGCCTGCTCCACCCTTGGCTACAGCCACTCTCTGGCACGGCCAGAATGCAGGCCTGAACGGCCTGCTCCACCCTTGGTGGCAAAGCCACTCTCTGGCACGGCCAAAATGCAGGCCTGAATCCGCCGTGGCGGACTCTGGCCCCGGGCACTCCACTACTGTGTTGCCTGTGTACTCGCGGCTGGCGCAGAGCCGGGCGGCGGGTATGGGCTGACAACCGGAGGCGGCATTTGCTCGCGGGTGAGACGCGGCACCATGTCATCGCGCGTGGCCAGGTCGTAGAGCACGGCGGCAATGTCGATTGCGGACGCTTGTGCGTCCTCCGGCAGAATGCGCTCATAAGTATCGAGATCGGTGTGGTGGGTGTAGGTGCCATACTCGATCGGATCCTGCATGAAGCCGATGCCCGGCAGCCCCGCATTGTTGAATGAAGTGCTGTCGGTTCCGCCGATGCGGCGGCTCTTCGTCGCCACGGCGCCTACGACGCCAAGATCGGCGAAGGGTTTCAAATCCTCGCGGACGATTGTGCCGGCTTCCGGCGGTCCAAAGACGCTGGCGCCGCGCGCGCGGCCAGTGCCGGAATCGATGTTCAGGTAGGCGTCGAGCTTGGAAAACTCAGGAGTGGGGTTTTCAAACGATCCGAAGTGCTGCTTCACATACGACTGCGAGCCCCAGATGCCCTCCTCTTCGCCGGTCCATAAAGCGACACGAATGGTGCGGCGCGGTCTCACTCCGATTGCCTTGAGGATGCGCGCGGCTTCCATCATGGTGGCGGCGCCGATGGCGTTATCCGTGGCTCCGGTGGCAGCGTGCCAGGAATCGAAATGGCCGCCGAGCATGACAACTTCATCCTTCTTATCGGAGCCAGGGATTTCGGCGATCACGTTGTAAGCCGTCTTGCCTTCCGGGTAAGAGCGGTTCTGGATGTTCAGCTCCACCCTGACCGGCGACTGATCTTGCAGCAGGCGATAAAGGCGGCCGTAATCTTCGTTGCGCAGGATCACCGTGGGAACGGCCTTCGTGAGGTCATACGTCTCATTGGCATAAGAGATGAGCTGGCCATGCTCGCGCCCGGCATCGTTGATGCGACCTACGGCTCCGTGCGCCACCAGAAATTCGTCAATCGTCTTTGCAATCTCGTTCCTGGTCAGCACCTTCTCCTTGTCTTGACCCTCTGCCGGCTGCGGCCGCCGCGGAAAAAACTGGCCAGCATTAGGATTGTTGGGATCGAAGAGGTTGCGGAGATCAGCTTCGTCGCGGCGCTTGGCTGGTTCGTTAAAGTTAATCGGGATCTGGCGCGGCTTGCCCACCATTACGATCTTGCCTTTGACGGCATCAGTCACCGTGTTCAGGTACGCGGCAAGCTTCTCCTGCGTCGGCCGCTCCGGCGGTTCGATGACGGCCACATCGGCGGTGAGCGGTCCATTTGTGCCGGGCGTCCAGGCCTCCGGCAGCCCGACCAGCCGCGCGTGTGCCGGCGCGATCAGGTAAGCGGAAAAGCGCTCATTCGTCCAACCCGGATTGACGAAGTTCCAGGGTTCAAGGTGCACGTTCCGGAAGCCCCAGCTGGTCATCTGTTTCATCGCCCAATCCTCGGCAGCTTTCAGGTTGGGCGAGCCCGTCAGGCGCGGACCGTAGACGTCGCTCAGGTAGTGCATGGTATGCATGATCTGCGAATTTTCAGTTTCCTCTTTGCGGATGCGCCAATCGATGTCGTCAGCATTCTGGGCTACCGCCAATACAGCAAAGCTGGCCATGACAAGAATGAGAAGAAAAAGAATGAACTTTCGCATACGGCCTCCGGTTGAACGAAGAATGAAAACAAACATACTCTGACGGAAGCAATTCTTCGTCAAGTGGAGCCAAGCGTCTGGCGATCGCTACACGTCGGCCGGGTGCGGCACGCTTTGTGATTTTCGCACCCTTTTTAACACCACAAAGAGTGCGGCACCCACGGGTCAGTAGGCTGAGATGAAACCCAAAAAATCGAAGCGCGCGCCACCCGCCGAAACTTCCGAAATTTGCGAATGGGGCCAAGAACCTGAGCGCGGATCGTGACTCTCTCCCGATATGTAAGATTACGCTACGATAGCCTTTAGCGTGGCCGACCGTCTCGTCCACCAAATGCCAACAACGAGGCATGCGAGCGAAGGCATGATCGCCTCTATCAGAATTCCGATATAGTCAGGTGTTCGCGGCGGTACGTGCCAGCCATGGCTAAGAATTCTCCACGCACGCAAGGCTCCGCCGTATAGATAGAGCGCTGCAAGACCTGCTAGCCACACCGAAGGTTTTTTCGTCTCTATCGCCCACACCAATGCAATTGCTGCAAGAGCTGCCACGAGGTAATTGGGGAAGCCAATCCACAGCCACATCATTACTGTTCCCGCATCTCCCGTGAATGTCGCCTGATGTTTGATCAGGGCTACCAGAACCTGGAGCACAGATGCGATCACTCTGAGAATGTCCACATTCCGATTACAAGGAGCACATTTCTTGCGGTCGACTTGCCCATTTGCTTATGCTACGGTCACGGAAACGGCTGTCCAAGTTACGTCGGGCACTAAGCCAGTCTGGATCCGCGCGAAGTGACTAGGGCGTTCCAATCTAATGAGGAAAATATTCAATGAAACACAAGGCCCGGGGAAAGACGGGATGTTCCCAATCGAGCTTCATTCTTGGAAGCTGCGGGCAAACAGAGGTACTGCCGTACCCACGGCACTCTCGTAAGATCGGAACCGAAAGCTGCGCGAGCAAGTTCTGGAAACGCTCACGCGCTGGTTCATCCACCACAGATCGGTAAGGCCGGGCAACATCGCGAAGAGCGCATCAGCGTAACGGCGAGACGAGAGAAGCAACAGCAAAACCAAAACCAACACCAACGTCAACACCCGGCCGAGGGCGGCCGGTTCCACGTTTGAAACCGAGTTTCAGAATGGGAAGTCGGTCTGTCTGCAGGTTTCTCGTCGCCTATTGCTCGACCAGAGAATCAAGAACGCCTGAGTTCCGATTTCACGACGACGGCGGTCCGGCTTCGATCGTTACCTGCACTGGAATCGACTGCGTGCTGTTGGTGTCGGTTGCGGATACGGTGATCGTTGCCACGCCTGGAGTGGTTTGCGGATTGCCTGTTGTGACGATTAACTGATAGACCCCTGTTTGGTTCTCGACCGGAACCACGCTTGCCTGCACGTCGGACTTATCGGGTGAGGCGGACATTGTGGCTGCCTGTGGGCCGTTTGCATTGCTGACGAAAATCTCGAATGTAGCCGTCTCGCCCGCTGAGATCGTTTCGGTCAGGGTTGAGACTCCGAGGAAGAGATCGGCTCCAGGCATACCTGAAAGCACGGTCAGAGGAAGCGACTCGATGTTCTTGCCGCTCGCGTCCTGGCCTTTGATCGCGAACGTGTAATTAGCGGTTACTGTGCTTGGACTCGCGCTGATCAACATAGTCACGTTTCCCGAACCGGTAATCGTCGACAGCTGGAAACTTACGCCTACGCCTGCGGGCAGGCCTGTGGCGCTCAATGTCACAGTCCCCGGAGTAGCGTCGAACAATCCCTGCACTCCTACCTGAGCGGCAAACGTGCCTCCGGCCTGGATAGCGAACGGTCCCTGCAGGAGCGACAGCGAAAAATCCGCCGGGCTGATGACGAGCGTGATTGGAACCGTGATCGTGCCGGAATTGTCGGAGGCGATCACGTTTACCGGAACGAGCTTGGCCACAATCTCCGGCCCAGCGGTGAGCGTCAGGTTCGTCGTGCCGGAAGAAGTTAACGTGGGAGGATCGAACTTTGCGGTTGCGGTCGAGGGAAGTCCGCTGGTGGAGAATGTGACCGGCCCGGCAGCTCCGCTCCTGAAGGCAACGCTAACGGCGTACGTCGCCGACATGCTCGGTTTTATCGTCTGCAAGGAAGGATTCACGGCCATGCTGAAGTCGGCCGCCGGCGTGATCGTCAGGCTGACAGACGCTCTCCGTGTTTTGTTGGTATCGCTCGCGAACACAGTGATGGTGCTGCTGCCGGCCGGCGTGCTTTGCGACGTGAAGATGTTGAGCGTCCTCTGGCCGGTGATTGGGTCCAGATCGCGGCTGAAGGCTGCTGTTACTCCTGCCGGGAGCGCGCTGGTGTTCAGGCTCACCGCGCCAAGCATCGCCGGAGGATTCACGGTCACTGCGAATCCGGCGCCATGTCCGGCAACAATCGTCTGCGCCCCAGGCGAAACAGACAGGGAAAAATCGATATCAGGCGAAGAACCGCCGTTGAAGTTTGCGCCGCAACCAATCAGGGTTAGTGATGTAATGAGAATTACAGCAACAGACTGGACTTGGTACTTCGAAGGTAATTGTGACTGCCGCTTGCTGACCATGGCCGCCCCCGGACTCGGTACAGCTTACGAAGTAACTAGACCCAGAAATCGGAGAGGGGTCATCGCGTCGAGCGATAAGTTGTGTTTAGGCATGTAAACGGGCCTTAATAAGTTGGTGGGAGCCTCCGCATTTATGCGGAGGAGAGGCTTTCAAGCCTCGCGGCAAGCGCAGTGCTCCCTAAATTTTGGCTTTAGCCACGGGACTTCATCTCATATGTCCCAAGCTTGTCGAAGATGAGCCGTGCAGGATCGACTTCGTTCTTGAGCCGTGCCGAAGAATGTAAATAGTCTTCTGGGCGATCTACAAAGCCCGCTTTGACCAAAACCCGCGGCTGAAGCCGCAGAACCTCAAAAATTGCGGCTGCCGCGAGGCCTGAAAGCCTCGCTCCTCCGCATGAATCCACCCCAGCAAACGAACACCACGTTTGCTGGGGACCCCGGCGAATGCGGAGGCTCCCACCGGAAAACCGCAGGCGCTGGAACTATAATGACTGGTTAGTGGCGGCGACCACGTTGCGCCATTAAAGAAGCAAGACAAATCACCGCATCGACATTTGCGCTGAAGCCGGTGGCTGAGCGCACTCACGACCCGGCAACCGCTTCACGAGTCCACCGAAGTTTTCCTCTCTGGTTTTTGCAGACCTCTGAGACGGCCAACCTGATCGAAAGGAGACAATCATGAAAATCGTAGTTATCGGCGGCACCGGACTGATCGGATCGAAGCTCGTCCTCAAGCTTCGCGAGCACGGACACGAAGCCACTGCGGCCGCACCTCAAACAGGTGTGAACACGATCACGGGCGAGGGAGTGGCCGAAGCGCTGAAAGGGGCATCGGTGGTTGTTGACGTCTCCAACGCTCCTTCGTGGGAGGACGCGGCTGTGATGAATTTCTTCGAGACGTCCACCCGTAACCTCCTCGCCGCCGAGTCAACTGCGGGCGTGCGACATCATGTTGCGCTGTCCGTCGTCGGAACCGATCGCCTGCTCGCGAGCGGCTATTTCCGCGCAAAAATGGCGCAGGAGAATTTGATCAAGGGCTCCTCGATCCCGTATTCCATCGTCCGCGCGACGCAGTTCTTCGAATTCGTGAAGGGCATCGCCGATCTTTCTACCGAAGGCAACCAGATCCGGCTGCCATCGGCGCTGATCCAGCCCATGGCGGCCGCGGATGTTGCCGAGGCCGTAGGCCAGGTCGCGGTGGGTTCGCCGGTGAATGGCATCGTGGAAGTGGGAGGGCCGGAAAAGTTTGGCCTGGACGAACTCGTGCGGCGCTACCTTGCCGCAACCAAAGATTCTCGCGAGGTTGTCACTGACCCGAGCGCGAAGTATTACGGCGTAGCGGTGAGCGAGAGGACACTCGTCCCGGACGATGACGCCCGACTCGGGAAGACCCATTTTGAAACCTGGCTCAAGCAGGCCGCCGGCAAATCTCCGAATGCGACTGCCCAACCAGCAGCCGGCGCGGCATAGCAAGGCAGCTTCTAGCCCCTAGCTACTAGCTGCGGGCTAAACCAACGTCAACAGCCGGCCGAGGGCGGCCGGTTCCACTTAGAAAAGAGCAGCTACTAGTTTCTAACTATTAGCTTCGGAAGTAGCGCACCGGGATGTTGCTTAAGCTAGTAGCTAGAAGCTAGTAGCTGGCTTGACATGTGCTCCACATGAAACTATGCTCGGCACATGAGCAAGATGATCCAGGTGCGAAACGTGCCGGACGGCCTGCATCGGCAGTTAAAAGTTCGGGCTGCCAGTCAAGGCATGTCCTTATCCGA
>DASTJH010000014.1:0-29337 GCA_035716645.1 Terriglobales bacterium
ATGCCGATCAGCCCCATGATGCCGCCGGCGGCGATGAGGCCGCTGGCATAGAGCGATCCAGGACTGACTTCGCTCTCGGCGAGTTCTTCGCCTTTGCGCCGGGCCAAAGCTTCCACTGCCCAGCGCGTTGCGCCTCCGGCAAAGATCGCCAGCGTGGTTCCGATTGAGAGATACGCGCCCACAGCAAAAGCCAGCGAACGAATGCCCAGCAGTTCCACGACAATCACCAGAAACACGCCCAGCATCACCAGTCCCCAGGGCAGTTTCTGCGTGAGGATGCCGTTGATGACCGTGGACATCAACTGCGCCTGCGGTGCTGCGGCGCGCTCGCTGCCGATGCCCTGAATCCACTGCACCTCGATTTCTTTGGTTTGCGGACTGTAGAGATATTTCCCATTCCCAATTACGGAAGAGTTAATCGAATTCAGCAGGTAATAATCTTTGCCGGGCTTCGTGACTTCCTGACCATCGGCAGCTTTGTAGGTAAACTGCGTGCGATCGAACTGTTTGCTGCCGTTGTTCTCTTCGATGGTCACGCCGGAGGGTAGACGGTTGATGTCGATCTGTCGAACCATGGGCCGGAATTCTTCCAGACCCTTATTCATGCCCGTCAGCGTATAGCCGACCGCTACCGTGGAGATCGCGACGCCGATCATCAACGCCGCCTGCTGCGCTCGCGGTGTCGCGCCCAAGAGGAATCCGGTCTTCAAGTCCTGCGAGGTATCGCCGGCGTTTGCCGATGCGATACAGACCACACCGCCAATCGAGAGCACCAGCGCACCAAAAGCTGGGGCTGTCCAATGCAACGCAAGAAAAATGGCCGAAGTCGCCATTAGCGTGGCTATGGTCATTCCCGAAACGGGATTAGCCGAGCTGCCGATCAGGCCAGTAATGCGAGAGGAAACCGTGACGAACAAAAAGCCGAAGATCACGACGAAGATCGCCGCCAATACGTTCGCGATCCACGAGGTGTAAGCGCCGGGAACCGGCTTGAAGGTCAAAAAGGCCCACATGCCTATAATCAGCAGCACCGAGCCGCCGATGGTTACGGTCATCGGCAGATCGCGTTCGGTGCGAGATCCAAGCTGCTCGCCTTTGACTCCGCCCATTTGCGCCACACTGGCCTTGAGCGCTGAGACAATCGTCGGAACCGTTTTCAGCAACGTGATCAATCCAGCAGCGGCCACCGCGCCGGCGCCCATTGGCTTCACGTAGGCGCTCCACAAGTCTGAAGGCGACATCTGCGCGATGGGAATCGTGCCCGGATAGACCGGGGTGCTCAGTCCTGCGCCGAAGAAATGAATGGCCGGCATCAGGACAAGCCAGGAAAACACGCCTCCAGCCAGAAGCACGCCGGAGACGCGCGGACCGATGATGTAGCCGACTCCCAGGTACTCCGAGGTAGTCGACGCGCGAATCGAAGCGCCGGGATATTTAGCCATGTCCCAAGTCGGCGTGCTGGGCCAGGCGGCGAACAGATTTTCATTTTGGAACAACGTGTAGAGCGCGCCGAGACCGAGTCCCCAAAAGACCCGGCTGGCAAAGCTGCCTCCACGATCGCCTGCGACGAGCACGTCGGCGCATGCCGTGCCTTCGGGATAGGTGAGCACCCCGTGCTCTTTCACGATGAGCTGCCGGCGCAACGGGATCATGAAAAACACGCCAATTAGTCCGCCGACCAGGCTGAGCAGGAAAATGCGCGCGATCTCCAGCTTGAATCCCAAGAAAATCAAAGCTGGCAGTGTGAAGATCACGCCTGACGCCACCGATTGGCCGGCGTTGCCGGTGGTCTGCACGATGTTGTTTTCGAGGATCGACGACTTGCCAAACGCACGCAGAATGCTGATCGAGAGGACCGCAATCGGAATTGATGCGGAAACTGTCAAGCCAGCCCGCAACCCGACATACACAGTAACCGCGCCGAAGAGAATGCCGAAGAAAGCGCCCAGAATCAGCGCGCGCGGTGTGAACTCTTTCAGGTTTGCGTCGGGCGAAACGTAAGGCTGAAAGCCCGTCTCCGGCGGCTTAGGCTGAGTAGTGGTCGCCAAGGTTGTCCCTCCCGCGAGATCGCGTGCGGCCGTGCCGAATGATTCTAAAGCATGGGGCGATCGGGGCCGGCTTGATGGACTTAGTGGACGCTGTGGACACTCCACTGTTTGCTCGACAGCCCAACGTATGCCTCTTGCCAAGGCGGTTATACTGTTCTCAGGTTCCACGCAGCCTGGAGGGTCGTCTTCAGCAGTACGGGTGACCTAGTTTCGACGCGCGGTTTTTACCGCTTCTTCCTCGAGCGAGCCGGACGCAGCCTGCGTCTGATGCTCGATAGTTTTGCTGCCGTCTTCTTGCCTTCCGATTGTCGAGTTTGCGCGCAGCCTCTGGTTCATCTTGCTCGGCTTCCGGTTTGTGAACTGTGCCTTCATTCTCTCGAGGCGGCGCACGTTACCCGCTGCAGCATTTGTGGCGAGGCGGTTGCGCCGGGCGCAGCCGACGAACTATGCGGTGTCTGCCGCCGAGTGCCGCCGCATTTCGATTTCGCCATCTCCTATGGCGTGTACGACGGCACTTTGCGCCGACTCGTGCATCTACTTAAGTATGAGCGGCTCCGCCCGGCAGCCAAGGTTTTGGGAGAAAAACTGGCGGGCGTCATAGCGGCGAATCTGCGGCTCCATGGTAGATCGATGCTGGTGATTCCTGCTCCTTTGCATCGCAGCAAACAGAGGCAGCGCGGGTTCAATCAGGCCGAGTCGATCGCTAGAGTTGCGATCAAGAACCTGGGGAATTCGGCTCTGGAGCTGCATACGGGCAATCTGCGGCGAGTGCGGGCCACGGTTTCACAAACCGGACTCACGCGGCATCAACGACGCGAGAATGTGCGCGGGGCTTTCGTACTCACAGCTGCCGAACGGATTCGCGACCGCAGCATTCTGCTAGTCGATGACGTGTACACCACCGGAACTACGCTCAACGAGTGCGCACGCGTGCTGCGGAACGCCGGAGCGAAGGAGATCGTAGTGGCCACGGTAGCGAGAGTCTATCGCGAAGCGCTCGCCGTGGTAGCCAGTGAGAACGCACGCGATTTGGCAGCCGCTACGATGAAGGCTGCGGGTTAGCCAAGGTATGTCGAGGCACAACATCACGCATCACTCGGCGACGCACCATACGCCGCGCGCGCTGACGGCTGCGAACGTGACGGCTTGCAGCGAGAATGCGCGTCTGCCTATGCATGCGCCGGTGCTGGTGCTGAATGCCTCGTATGAACCCATCAATATCTGCGCGGCTCGCCGGGCTTTGGTTTTGGTGCTGAAGGGCGTGGCCATTACGGAGGAAGAGAACGGCCATTATCTGCACTCGGCGCGGCTGACGATGCGGCTGCCTTCAGTGATCCGGTTACTCGAATACCGCCGCATCCCGCATCAGACGCGCGCGCTTTCGCGTAAGAACATCCTGCTGCGCGACCGCAACACCTGCCAGTACTGCGGGGTCGTACTCTCGTCCGCCGAACTCACGCTCGATCACGTGATTCCGCGCTCGCGCGGCGGAGTTTCAGCCTGGGAAAATCTCGTTGCCTGCTGCCATCCCTGCAATCATCGCAAAGGCAATCATCTGCTGGGCGAGATCAGCATGCGTCTAATGCGCGAGCCGCGCGCATTTAATCTTCACACCAGCCGCCATATCATGCGCATGATCGGCCGCTCGGATTTGAAGTGGCGGAAGTATTTGTTCTATTGAGGACCATCGGCTCCCTTCGGGTAGAGCACGAGAAACTGAAGGACCGCCGCGCAAGAGACGCGCGCCGGTCCTTTCATCTTTCCTTCATGTTGTTGCTTTGGGTCGCCAAGCACGCTGTAAGATTGTGTCGCTTCAAAAGCTTACTTTTGGAAAGGTGCACGCAACGCGACTCATGCAGACGACCGAGGTTCGCTCTACTTCACATCGCAAATCATCAGCTCTTACTGTTTTCTTCATAATCGTTCTTGCGCTCGGTTCGGCTGTTACTCCGGCATGTTTTGCTGCCCAATCCCCTAGCTCTTCCGACATCGGCCGCTGGCAGCAAGAGGCCAAGAACGTGACCATCATTCGCGACGATTGGGGCATTGCGCACGTGTACGGAAAGACCGATGCCGACGCCGTCTTCGGCATGGAGTATGCCCAGGCCGAGGATGACTTCAATCGTGTGGAGACGAATTACATCAACTCCATCGGATGCCTGGCCAAAGCGGAAGGCGAATCGAAGATCTATCAGGACCTGCGCGAGAAGCTGTTCATCGATCCCGTGGCCATGAAGAAGGACTATAACGCAAGTCCTGCCTGGCTTAAGAAATTGATGAACGCCTTTGCCGATGGGTTGAACTTCTACCTGTACAAGCATCCCGAAGTGAAGCCGCGCGTGATTACGCGCTTCGAGCCGTGGATGGCGCTCACGTTTACCGAAGGCAGCATCGGAGGCGATATCGAGCGGGTGAGCCTTAAGCAACTCGCGGCGTTCTACGGCAATGCGGCTGAAGCGCGCGCGCTTCCTCCGGAGAATCCGTGGGACGCCGAGCCGACCGGATCGAACGGCATCGCAATCGCTCCGTCGAAAACTGTTGATCACCATTCGCTGTTGCTGATCAATCCGCATACGTCGTTCTACTTCCGCTCGGAATTGCAGATGGTTAGCGATGAGGGACTCGACGCCTACGGCGCCGTCACATGGGGCCAGTTCTTCGTCTATCAGGGATTCAGCACGCATGTGGGCTGGATGCACACTTCGAGCGGCGTCGATGCCGTCGATGAATATATCGAGGACGTAAGCAAAAAAGGCGACCGTTACTACTACAAATACGGAAACGAAGAGCGTCCGGTGATCGTGAAAGAAATCAGGGTGCCCTATAAGACCGACAGCGGCATGGCGCAGAAGAAGTTCACGGTTTACTACACCGAGCACGGTCCGGTGGTGCGCGAGCTGGACGGCAAGTGGGTGAGCATTCGTCTGATGCAGAAACCGATTCCGCAATTGATCCAGTCATTCACGCGCACGAAAGCGACGAGCTACAAGTCCTACCTGCAAACGATGGAGCTGAAGGCGAACTCGTCGAACAACACGATCTTCGCCGACGCGGACGGTGACATCGCCTATTTTCAGAGCAACTTCATCCCGCGCCGCGACACGCATTTCGATTACACCAAGCCGGTGGACGGCAGCAATCCGGCAACTGACTGGCATGGCGAGCTCTCGGTGGACGAAACGCCACATCTGCTCAATCCCAAAAGCGGCTGGCTGTATAACTCGAACAACGCGCCTTGGTGGGCCGCCGGGCCGAGCAGCCCGAAGAAGGAAAATTATCCGGCTTACGTCGAGATGGGCGGCGAGACCGCGCGTGGATTGCACGCCGAACGTTTGCTGCGTGACAAGAAAGACTTCACGCTCGAGTCGCTGATGACCACGGCTTATGACAGCTACCTGCCCTGGTTCGCGCAAACGATTCCTGCGTTGGTCAAAGCCTGGGACGTGACACCTGAATCCAATGCGCTCAAGGCGAAAGTCTCCGACCAGATTGCCGCGCTTCGAAAGTGGGACTTTCGCTGGGGAGTCGATTCTGTGCCGACTTCACTCGCAGTCTTCTGGGGAGAGGATGTGACTCATCATTTGGGCAAGCAAGCGCGCGGCGTGAATGTCTCGACGATCGAGTACGTAGCGGCAGCGCCGGCGGAGCAGTTGCTGGAATCATTGGCGTCGGCGTCCGACCGGCTCACTTCCGATTTTGGGAAATGGCAGACACCGTGGGGAGAGATCAATCGCTTCCAGCGTCTCAACGACGACATAGAATCAAATTTTGATGATGCTGAGCCCAGCATTCCCGTGGGCTTTACTTCGTCCTATTGGGGATCGCTGGCATCGTTCGGCGCGCGCCCTTATCCAAATACGAAAAAGTGGTACGGAACCAGCGGCAACAGCTTTGTCGCAGTCGTCGAATTTGGTCCGCGTGTGCGCGCCCGAGCCGTGACTGCGGGAGGAGAGAGCGGCCATCCTTCGTCACCTCATTTTGACGACGAAGCCCA
This sequence comes from Terriglobales bacterium, assembly GCA_035716645.1. GTDB lineage: Bacteria > Acidobacteriota > Terriglobia > Terriglobales > Acidobacteriaceae > Gp1-AA112. The sequence continues at coordinate 6,043 of DASTJH010000014.1, forward strand.
GCGCTACGCCACCGGCAATCTGCGCGAGGTGTACTACTACCGGTCGCAGCTGCAAGGACACACCGAACGCGAATATCACCCGGGAAGCTGACGACGAGAGCAGCGTAATCCAGATTTGCTCCGCATCAGCAATGCCACTCAATTGGCAGCCGTTTGCGTTGTTTTTTGTGCCGCCGGACGCGTGCGCAACAGATACACGGTCTGGTCGACCGTGAGCACGAGCAGGCGCTCACCATCATTGCTCAAGTGCGAATAGATTGCGGCGGCCGGAAAGTGGAATTGGTTCACTCGCTTCAACGTCGCGCAGTCGTACACATCCATTTGCCCCGCTTGCGACACAACAGACATCAGGCCTTGCCCGGAGAGATCTGCCGGGCCGCCAAAGACAATCCCGATCTGCTGCCCCGTCTTCATCGAGTACAACTGAACGCGATTTTCATTGTCGGCCAGAGCAAGATAGTCGCGAGTGGCATCGATGCTGCGGATGGCGAATGAGAATTTGCCGGAATCAATGTGGATGTCACGAATCTTGTTTCCGGAGTTGAGATCGATGACTTGAATGTCATAGACGCTTTGCTTTTCATCCGGCCAGGAAAACTTCGCCTCGACCTGTCCGGAGTCGGCGTTCTTTGCTGCGCCAGCCGTGACTCCTGCTGCCAACATCATCAGGTTTGACTGGGTATCGATAAATACTGCCGGCACTAACCGCGGAAAATACTGTGAAAAAATAGCCTTCCCAGTCACCACGTCCTGAATTTCCAGGGTGGCGTTGATACCCAGCAGTCCTCCATGTTTGTCAGGGCGGCGAACTACCAGGAATGGGCCTAGCTGAGCCGCGCTCAAATCATCCGGCAGAGTTCTCACACTTCTGGCGGTGGTGTGCTGCAGATCGAGCTCGGCGAGAGTACGCGGGGTCTGCCCGTCTTTGGGATAGACCGAAAACAGTGCCGGTCCAGAGATAAAGTAAGCGCCACGAAAACCGCGCACAGGAATCGCATGCTCACCGGAATCGAGCTTGTAAACGCCGCCACGATCGCGCAGCGACAGTGCCATCCAATTCATGTCCGCAGAGACTGCGACAGTTTGCAACTGAGTTAGTTGCGAGCGCGGCAATTGCGTGCTCGCAAGCACATCCCATTTACCCTCCGCCCAGCGTGTGAGCAGCAGCTTGCCATCCTTCCCTTCGCTCGCAATCACGTCGTCGTAAGCATCGACTGCCTGCTTGTCACTGGTCATGATGAGTTTCTGTCTGTCCAAATCGTAGAGGCCCAGGGCATGCGTCTGCACCGGTCGGAGGAACACTGAATTACCGTGGCCGGCGTGTTCCATACCGAGTCCGCCCAATTTCTCCTTCTGCATCAGCTTGCCGGAGGGAAATTCATAGACTCCGGATTCTGAAGGCGAAATCATGACCAGCCTATCCGACGTTAAAAAAGTAAACGGGTAGATCAGCCGCGCTTTCATCGAGGAAGGGACCGAAACCGTCTGATGGGTCGCGAGCTCAAGAACCAGCGTATTGCTGGCCGAGGCCGCAATCAGGATCTTGCCTGCAGGATCAAACTTGATGCGGACATATCCGATGAGTTGGAGGCGTCCGCTCTCCTCCATCAGGATCTCTTCCAGCCTGGTGATCTCGGCGAAATGCTTCTTCTCATAAATCGCGTTTCCTGTTTCTACATCGAAGACGCGCAGAGTCTCCTCTCGATCGAAACAAACCAAAGAATTGCCGTCCGGCGAAAGGGCGGTTTGCAGGCAGGGCTGTCGCTCGAATATTTCGTGAACCGAGACCTGCTTCTGCTCGGCAATGCTCCAGCGTTGAACTCGCAATCCCGTGGTGTAAAACACCACGAACGCCGAATCTGGTGTGAACCCTGCCGGCGTGGCGTCAGGCTCGGAGATGCGAAAGAGCGCGGACAGCGGATCACGCTTCAGGATGGTGATCCCCGATTCGTCCTGCACAAGCAGGTAGTGCCCATCCGGACTGAATCGGATTTGCCGGAATTGGTCCTGCAATGGCGGCGAGAGCTCCGTTTTTCGGATCAGCGCATCACCGAAGTCGGCATCCTTCTCAGCGGCGGCGGAAAACGCCATAACATCTCGCTGCCAATCTGCAAAAGGAGATCCTGAGACCGCCTTGCGAGTATCGATGCATGTGGCAGGTAGAGTGGCTGTGTTTTTCAGTATGGCGCGCAGGCGAAAATTTTCATCCGACGTAACGCCAAAAAGGTCGGAAAGAAAATTGCCGGTCTTTCCGTGGGTCTCCGCCAGTCGATCGAAGAACTGTGCCATGATCTCGGGCGGATAACCGGCTCGCGCAAGTGCATATAGCCCAAGTTGGTCAGCGGCTTCTTGTTCTCGCACGCTTCGCCCGGAATTAAACCGTCCGGACTTGCTGCGCCATTGATCGAGCAGCAGATTGAAATCGCGGCGAAGATCGTCATTGTCCCGAACCGACTGGATGCCGAGCTTCTCGCGCAGCAATCGCGTGAAGTCGATGGCCTGTTGATGGGTGTAAATGTGGCCGATCTCGTGGGCGAGCAATGCTGCCAACTCATCGTCACTCTTGAGAAACGCCACCAGCTTCCGTGTCACGTAGATGTGACCGCCGGGAAGGCCGAACGCATCGATCATTGGCAAATCGACGAGCGTGAAGCTGTACTTCACGTCACTGGGAGGAAGATGCTTGAGCAGCGTTTCGCCCACAAGCTCCAGGCGGGCGTTCAGTTCATGCTTTGGAATCACGTTCCAGTCGCGCGCTCCCTGCGCCGCGACTAGCTCGCCCAAATACATCTCCTGCTGAGGAGAAAGGATGTTGGGATCGCTTTTAAAAGGCGAGGCTGGAAGGGTACAGGCATCCTGCCCGTTCAGCGGCAGACAGGCAGTGAGAAATACAATCAGAGGAAGAACCACTCGGAACATAGCAGCAGCTCACTTCGCACCACAATCATAGTCGGAGCAGCCTTGGGATTGGCAATCCGATACTGCCGACTGGCTGAAGACCAGCGATTTTGACTGCAGCCCTCCGGAAGGTCTGCTAGTCTTTCTGCCTTACCTCTTCATGCACAACCCATTCTCGTTCTTTGGCGAGGTTTCTCCGGGCCAGCGGCGCACTCTGATCGCCGCCGCATTAGGCTGGATGCTCGATGCCTTTGACGTGATGCTCTACTCGCTCGTGGTCGCGCACATCATGCTCGACCTCCACATGAGCAAGCAAAGCGCCGGCCTGCTGAACACGCTCACGCTGCTCGCCTCCGGCATCGGCGGCGTGCTCTTCGGATTCATCGCCGACCGCATCGGGCGCACGCGCGCGCTCATGCTCAGTATTCTCACGTACTCCGTCTGCTCGTTCGGCAGCGGACTGGCGCATTCCATTTTGGTTCTGGCCATTATTCGTTTTCTGCTGGGATTGGGAATGGGCGGCGAGTGGAACACGGGCGCGGCTCTGGTCGCGGAAAGCTGGCCTACCGACCTGCGCGCGCGCGCGATTTCCATGGTGCAAAGTTCCTGGGCGATCGGCTTTGCCCTCGCCGCTGTGGTAGCAGGCATCATGCTGCCGCGAACGGGATGGCGATACGTGTTCTTCGTCGGCATTCTGCCTGCGCTGGTCACGCTTTGGATCCAGAAGGACGTTCCCGAATCGGAACTGTGGGAACGAAATCGTCAATTTTCCGCGAAGGCCGCCGCGATGCCTGAGGTTAGTTTTCGCGAGCTGTTCGGCCGCCGCTATGGCCGAACCACAATGATCCTCCTGATCATGAACACCTTCGGCATGTTCGGATGGTGGGGACTGTTTACCTGGATTCCGCCGTATCTTTCGTTGCCAGTTAGCCAGGGCGGGCGGGGATTCGGTTCGCTGAGCACGACGACTCTGCTGGTTTTCTTGAACCTGGTCGGCATGGCTCCCGGCTATGGCACATTCGGCTGGGTGGCGGATCGATTGGGACGCCGGCCGGCGTTCATTCTCTACACCATTGCTGCTGCGGTTCTCGTTCCCGTGTATGCAGCCGCGCGCGCACCCGCAGCACTCTTAGTGCTCGGCGCTGTGGTCGCCTTTTTCGGCACAGGATTCTTTTCCGGATCAGGGATCATCGGCAGCGAGTTGTTCCCCACTCATGTCCGCGCTCGGGCACTGGGATTTACGTATAACGGTGCGCGCGCGTTGAGCTCAATCGCTCCGTTCACGATTGGACGTGTGGGGCAGCAGCATGGATTGGATTCCGCCTTCTACATCTGTGGACTGGCATTCTTGTGTTCGGCGCTAGTGGCGTTTTTTATTCCGGAAACGCGCGGGTTGGATCTGGTGTAAGAACCGAAACCAGTACCATTGCCGGTTAGGACGATGTCAGTACCATTCCCGGTAGGGAATGGGTGAGAAGTCTGGGTCCTAAGTGAGCATTACCCGTTCTCTACTGCGAGCGGTACTGATTGTGCGGCCAGAAAAACCAAAATGGTCTAGCGCACCGAGCATTGTGGCGGAGTCATCTTAAGCTGCTCCTGCAACGATCTCGCCAGCGAAAAGTCCGGATTGAATTCGAGCACGCGGTTCACGTATTCGGTCGCGTGGTCGAAGCGGCCGGCGGCGCAGTAGCCGAGCGCGATGTCCAGTCCGACCTTGCTCCGCCATGGTTGGTTCTCGAAGACGTTTTCCCATAATGAAACTGCGGCGCGCAGATGGCCTTCTTTGGCTTCCAAGATGCCTAGATTCGTGGCTGCATCCGGCAAGTTGGGATCCTCGTGTAGCGCGGATTCATACAGCTCCCGCGCTTTGGCGGTATCGCCGTGCTTTTGAGACAAGTAGGCCAGAGCGGCTTGCACCGGAGCGTCATTGGGATTTGCTTTGTTCGCTGCCGGAAGCAAATGCTGCGCTTCCCCGGCTGCGGCTTCGTCTCCGCGCTCGGCCAGCGTTTCATAGGCGAGCGCCAAATCGCGCACATCGCCGCTCGTTTCGGGCGTGTTGGGAAATGGTTCGAGTTCGCTGGTCTGCAACGTCGCACTGCTCAGCGTAGCCGCGCCGGGACGACGCAGAATACGATGATCGGTCACCTGCGTATGAGTGATGTCAGTCGTCGAAGCTGCGGGCATGTGGCAGGTCACGCAATCGCGGTTTTCCGGATGGTGCTTCGCCGCAAACGCTTCGCCGTGGCACGCCAAACATTTCGCGCGGTAGTACTCGACCTTCGTGGCCGCATCGGGAGTGCTGTGCGGATCATGGCAGGTGATGCACGTCATTTTGTCGCCGGAGGCGCGCTTGCAGGCGCTCTGCGCCAGCGCTTCGAACTGGCTCACTCCGCGAGTTCCGCGTTTGCTGGTGAGGACGTAATAGCGAACGAAGTCGAAGAGATCGTCGCCGGGCCGAAATTCGTAGGCATGTCGATGTGGCCTTTCCACTGCGACATTGGCCTCCAGATGGCATTGCATGCAGATCGCGTCCCGCCGCGCCGGAGGAAGCAGATCAAGACGGAGCATCTTCGCTCCAGGCGTCGCATGATCGAGCCCAGGGCCATGACATCGCTCGCAGGTGACTCCACCATGCGCGAACGGCGGATCGGGATAGCGATTCACCGTTCCCAAAATGGGAGGTTGCATGTCGCTGCTGTGACAGTTCAGGCATTCGGGAAAGGCCGGGAGATCGAGCGGGGCTTCTCGCGTGTTCTGATAGTTCGGAGTCATGTCCCAGAGCCTCTGCTGCGCGTACCAGTTCACCGGCGACTCGAACAGGAACCCATCAACGTTGAAGAGGTAAGTCCGTCCTTTGAGCTGGCCGGAGCCGATGTAGTACAGAAACTCTCGTTTGCCGTGCAGCGCGGGAGCTTTATCACGATCAAAAGCCAGCCAGAGCTTGCCCGCGTCCTGGTAAACGCGATAGGTGACTCCAGATTCTTTGTGGAAGAAGCTACCGGTGATCGGGTTTTCGCTCGCCAGACCGCTGGCGTGAGCCATGGCGGTTGTTGCGTAGCTCTTTGCAATGTCGACGTGGCAGCGGGCACAGACTGCATTCCCAGCGTAACCTGCCTGAGCTGGTCGCGATTGCCCGACGGTGGCAACCGCGAACAGCAAGAGGAACCCTAAACCCTTCCGCCGAATCATTGACCCCATGGTACGTCGTACAAAAAAATCAGGGAGCGGAAATATCCGCTCCCTGACGAGTGGCTGCAACGTTCCAACAACTAGAACGTGAACCGCAACGCAAACTGCAGTTGCCGCATTTGCGTGTCGGATTCAATGTCCGTTATCTGGCCATTGTTGGTCCCAACGCAATCCACGCAGGTACCGCCTTGCGTGCTGCTGAAGCCCAGCACGGGGTGGTTGAAGACATTGAAGGCGTCCATGCGGAACTGGCCTTTGACGCGTTCTGTGATGTTGAAGTTCTTCATCAGGGAGGCGTCAGTGCCAAAGTAGCGCGGACCAATAAGGCTATTCCGCTTGGCATTGCCGAGACTGCCAACGCCAGGATCGGTGTAGGCGCCGCCCAGCGCCACTGGAGTAAAGAACTGGACGCTGTGCGTAGCCGGATTGAATGAGCCAGCTCCCAAAGCGAACGAACCGGATCCAGTGCTTGGACGGCAAAGACCTACGTCTTCTTCGGAATTGCACTCATTGATGCTAGGAGTAAACGGTAAGCCGCTGCTCCAGTTTGTTGTCGTGTTGATCTGCCATCCGCCAACGATGTAATCCATCGTTCGGCTAGCGTTACCCAGGAACATCTTGCCGCGACCGAAGGGCAGCTCATATACGATGTTGGCCACCCACACCTTATTGCGGCTGTCGTCGGTAGGCCCGTAGGCAAGTGCCGGGTTATCGACGTAGTAGTTGCTGTCGAAGTTGTTGGAATGCGACCAGGTGAAATGGCTCAGGAACTGCAGTCCATGCGAGAACCGCTTTTCCACGAGCACCTGCAGCGCGTTGTAGTTGGTGCTGGCATCGTTGCCGGCGTAGTTGCCCAGATCGCCCGAGCAGCAAACCAGAGGCTTGCCCGTGACTGGGTCAACATAACCGGGAATACCGCTGTAGATAAATTTGTTAAACAGCGGACGACGCTCGGCCTGCGAGAGCGTCCCAAAGCCCACGATCGATGGTTGGTTCACGTTATACGTCGGCCCAGTACCGGCAAACATGTGGGTACCCTTATTGCCGATGTAGGAGGCGGTGATGGAAGTGGTGCTGTTCAGTTGGTGCTGGACAGTCACGTTCCACGCGTCGAGGGTTGGCAGCCGCTGCGTTAGCGGACGGATGTGCGGGTTGCCGGTTCCATCAAAGCCAGTCAGCGGCAGCTGGCCACTGGCCGGAATCGAAGTCACCGTGGTGCTCCCGGTTGGGAATGGATACGGCGTCGGTCCCTGGCTCAGCAGGAAGACGGGAACGATGCTGTTCGGAGTATTCGGATTGCCGGTCACGTTTACCGACTGAATCTGCTGATCGACGAGCACCGGCAGGTTCTGGGTGACAGTGTGTCCGAAGTTCGAGCCGAAGACGCCCATATCATAGCTACGCCCGTAGCCCATGCGCACAACAGTATTGGTTTTGAGCTGGTAAGCGATGCCGAGCCGCGGCGCGAACGCTCCGGTGGCATTACCGACATTGCCGTCCAGGCCGTACGGGCCAAAACCGGCAACGCGGATCACACCTTCCTGAATGTTCGCGAAGCCGCCATTGCCTTTCCCGTTGACGGACTCAGGGAAGTAATCCTCCCAGCGCAGGCCGTAGTTGATGGTCAGCTTCTGGGTGGCGCGCCAAGTGTCCTGGCCGTAGAAGAACCAGCGCTTTTGCCGTTCGGCAGCATTGATGATGGTGCTGTCATAACGGTCGAACTGGGTCACATTGCCAAGCAGGAACGTGGCGAGATCCAAGCCGCCTTGCCCTGCTCCCACGCCGGCCGCATTGGTTCCGCCCGACGTTCCTAACGCATTGAACTGCAGTTGTCCGGCGCGATTGGAATCGCTGGGCACACGCAGGTTCTCGGCGTAACGGATGTCGGCGCCGAATTTGTACTGGTGGTTGCCAATGATCTTCGTCCAGTTATTCACGAACTGGAACTGCTGTTCGCTTTCCGTCAATGGACAGTTACAGCGGCCAACTCCCAGCCCATCGCCGAAGTCGGAAATCGGTCCGCCGTTCATGTTGAAGTACGGCAGGCCGGAAGTCTCCTGGTTCAGGTTCAAACCGGGGATGCCGAACGCCGTCGCCGGACTGGTACCCGCGTCGAGCTTGTTGGCTTCCGGGTTGTACTTGAAGTAGCCGAAGCGGAAATCCGCCAACAGCGTGGGACTGAAGGTCTTGGTTACGCCCGACGCCAAGCTGTAGTTGTGGATTGTCGATTCGCCGTCGAGTCCACCCAAACCAAACCCGATACCGCCAAGCGGACCGAGAGCGCCTTTGCCGGAAAGATTGAAGTAATCCAGGCTAAAGCGTCCAAATGCCTGCACCGACGAGCTGACCGTGTAATCGATGCGGGTGTCGAAGCTGTTTTGGTTGAACGGTCCCGAGCCAGCTCCCACAAAATTGTTCTGGATGTTGCCATTCGTCGGAGTCGGGAAGAGCTTCAGAATGTTCAGCGCCTGCGGTGAAAGGCTGCTCGTTGGAATCAGGAATGGTGTTGTGCAGTTCGCGGGATTCGGATTGGCCACTTCGCCTGCCGCTCCGCAGAAGGCCAACCTGCCGGCGCCCGTGATCGGATCGCCACTCGCGGGATCGTAGATGTAGTTGCTCGGATCGCCGGCCTTGCCATTGCCCACGAACTTCGCGTATTGGCTCAGATCGCAGAATCCAGTTCCTGCCAGACAAGTGCTAAGTACCTGCGAAGTAGGAATCGTGAGTTGGTTGCTGATGCCGTTCACTTGCCGCGTACCTTGATAATCGCCGAAGAAGAACAGCTTGTCTTTGATGATCGGCCCGCCAACGGATCCGCCGAACTGGTTCCAGCGGCTCGACGGAAGCATGCGGCCGGTAACTGGATCGGGCGCGAATTGGGTGAAAGGATCTCGTGCCTGCGTAGCATCGGTGCGCCGGAACCAGAAGCCGCTGCCGTGGACTTCATTGCTGCCTGACTTCGTCTGCGCTGTGACTACGCCGGCGATGGCCTTACCGAATTCCGCATCGTAGTTCTGCGTCGCGATTTTTGTCTCGCTGACTGCGTCGAGATTCGGGTTGACGACGATGATTCCCAAAATAGGATCCTGGTTGTCGGTGCCGTCCAGCTCAAAAGCCGTTCCGCTGAAGTGCTGGCCGTTGACGAAGATTTGCTGTCCGCCTTGCGGATTCTCAGTTGCCGCATGGCTCCAGCCCACCAACTTCTGCGTTCCTGGCGAGAGCAGCTCAAAGGACGTAAAGTTGCGATTCAGGATCGGCAGATCCTCCACATAGCGCTGGTTGAACTCGATCGCGACGTCTTCGCGGTCGGTCTTCAGCTGCGGCGCTTCGGCCGTGACCTGCACGGTCTCGCTCTGCGCACCCGCCTTCAGCGACGTGTCGAACTTGGCGCCGTTATCGGCCAATACCTGTATCTGATTGGATTGCGCGCTCTCGAATCCCTGCGCTTCGACCTTCACCTGATACGTATCGGGAATAAGGTGGGTGGCGCTGTAATTGCCCGATTCGTTGGTTGTGTAAGTTACCGATGTTCCCTTGCGCACGTCTGTGACTGTGACTTTCGCATTGGGAATCACCGCTCCGGACTGGTCTGTCACCGTTCCGAAGATCGAGCCGAACACGGCCTGGCCAAAGCTTTGCAGGGGCAGAAGGAGAAACAGGCCGAGCAGCAGTGTGAGAAAGGAGGTAAATCTCGCACGTGTCATGTGGAATGACCCTCAAGTCGCCAAAGAGAAGAGCTGTTTGTTGCAGCGAATCTCTTCTAAAAATTGAGCCCAGTTTCGGACTCAAGTTAACTTCCTCTCGGCCGTGCGGTTGCAAATCCAATCGAACGGCCGTCGCGCGTACTACTGCGCTGATTCCGAGTAGATGTTGAATCGTGGCGAAATCTAGTTGATTTGTATTATCGAAGTCAATGAAAAAACGCAATTGAAACGGGATGAAGACGTAACTGGGCGAGCACCTGCGGCTATCTATGAAAAACCGGAGGGATTTCTACAATCTTCTGTAGGTAAATCGATTCAATCTTGGGATTTGTGATTTCGCGATTTCGTGATTTCGCGATTCCCAATCACCCGATCACGAAATCGCGAAATCACGAAATGCTGCCGTGTTCGCCTATGGTTTTTCCGCGGCGGCGCTTGCTGTTGGTGGCTTGGTTGGGATAGCGATATCGAGTTTCGTCACTGGACCGAAGGTCGAGAGTGGCTTGTCGAAATCCGCTGGATTGCCGACCACGAGCACCGCGAGTTTGCTCTTGTCGATGTATTTGTGCGCGACGCGGTTCACGTCGGCGATCGTGACCTTCTGGACAGCATCGCGGAAGCGTTCGAGAAAATCGGGAGGATATCCGTAAAGCTCGTACACGAGCCGCTCGCTGAGAATTTTGCCTGGCGAGTCATAGGCGAAGATGAAGCCGTTGAGGATCGAGTCCTGGGCCTGCTTCAGCTCGGTCTCATTTGGCGGGTTATTCAGCAGGTCATCGATCTGCTGATAAAGCGCCGTCATCGCTTTGGCCGTGGACGCGCTCTTCGTGCCCATGTTGATGTCGATCAGCCCGCGATGATTGTAGGCCGATCCGACGCCTCCACCGACGGAGTATGCCAAGGCCTGCTCCTCGCGCAGATGTTTAAATAGGCGCGATGAGAAACCGCCGCCGAAGATCTCGTTCATCACGCGCACGGCAAAATAATCGGGATTGTCGCGACGGATGCCAAGGCCCAGCAGGCTGATGTCGCTCTGGTTCACGTCCTCTTTCTGCGCGAGATAAACGCCGGGCTTCGGTCCCGGAACCGGAATTTGCGGCGGATCGTAGGCCGGTCCTTTCGGAAGCGAGCCGAAGGCCTGGCGGAGCCTGGCTTCCATTTGTTTCGAGTCGAAGTCGCCGACGATGCCAAAGATGATGTTGTTGGCGAAGAAGTGCTTCTGATGCCAGTCGAGCAGGTCCTGCCGCGTGACCGCAGCAATGGTCCAGTATTCCGGCTCGCGCGCATAGGGACTATTTTTTCCGTATCCCAAAATGGCACTCTCGCGTCCGGCAATGCTGCCGATTTCGTCGTTGCGGCGCGAGATGCCGGTGTCGATCTGCCGCTTGACCAGCGTGATCTTGTCTTCGCGGAAGACGGGATGCTCCATCACTTCGAGAAAATCAGCAAAGACCTGATCGAAATTCTGCTTGAGGCAATTCAGGCTGATCGACGTTGTGTCGGTACCGCCACCGGTTTCGAGATGCGCAGCGATCGAGACCAATTCATCGTCGAGCTGGTCGCCGGTTTTCGTGGCTGTGCCGCCGGTGCGCCAGGTCGAGCCGTAAATCGAGACCAGTCCGGTCTTCGCCGCTGGTTCCGAACTGGAACCGCCTTTCACGAGAACCGTGGCGGTGATCAGCGGCAATTCGTGATCCTCTTGCAGAAAGATCACCATGCCATTCGGAAGCTGCACGCGCGTCGGTTCCTGCGGCGTGAACTTCGGGAGTGGCGGAATGGGAACCTGCTGCCAGGTTTGCTGCGCGTTGGCAAAGCCGGAGAGGAGTACCAAGACAAAACCAGTTACGGCGAAAGCGCGCAGGTTGGAAAGGCGGATTGAAGCTGTAGGGAAGGGCACGACTTTAGTCGTGCCGTTTGGATTCTCAAGTTGTTGTTTGTGCGCTTTAGCGCCTGAGGTGACGCACTGCTGGTCCGCGCGAAGACTTACCTCAGCGGCTAAAGCCGCATCCAGTTTGGATGCTTTATTGGCACGACTAAAGTCGTGCCCTTCCCTGAAGCTGAGAACTTTTTTCATTGCACACCTCCCTCAGGCGTCGGCGCGTTGGGAGGCGCGATGGTTTGAACGATCGCTACTGTCCGATTCGTCGGCGTAAACGTGCCGTTGGCGACGCGGCGAATGTCGGCTTTCGAGACTTTGTCCATGCGCTCGACGTTCTGGAACAGCTCGCGCCAGTCGCCGTAGCGCGCTTGATAAACAGCGAGCTGCGCGGCGAGCCCCGAGTTGTCGTCGAGTCCGCGAATCAGATTGGCTTTGGCGCGGGTCTTAACGGATTCCAGTTCAGTGTCGCTTACGTCCTGTGTCTTGATTTTGTCGATCTCTTCTTTAATAGCATCTTGCAGTTCTTTCGTCGTGTGTCCCGGCATGGGCACGGCGTAAAACGCGAAGAGGCTTGGATATTTCACGCCGGGAAAATCGGTGAAACCAGCGGCCACGGCGGCAATGCGCTTGTCGCGTACCAGCGAGCGATAAAGCCGCGAGGTGCGGCCCTCGGAGAGCAGATCAGAGATCACGTCGTAGACGGCGTCATCCGGATTGCGGTAATCGGGCCGATGATAGCCCTCTAAATAGATCGGCTGCGCGCGCTCAGGCACATTGATGCTGCGCTCGTCGGTTTGCGGAGGCTCAACAGTGTGCAAGTCCTCCGGCTTGGGTTTCGCTGGAAGCTGGCCAAAATATTTTTCCGCATAGGCGAATACCTGCTCCGGATTCACATCACCGACTACGGCAATCGTCATGTTCGCGGGGACATAGTACTTGTCGTAAAAAGCGTGCGCGTCGGTCATCGTCAGGCTTTCGAGGTCTGAAGGCCATCCCACGTCAGGATTGCGATATGGATGCGCGATGTATGCCGCCGCCAGGAACTGCTCAACCAGCTTGCCGATTGGACTCGAATCGGTGCGCATGCGCCGCTCTTCATAAACGACATCGCGTTCCTGATAAAACTCCCGCAGCACCGGATGCAGGAATCGCTCGGATTCTAGATACGCCCACAGCTGCAGCCGGTTCGAGGGCATGGAATAGAAATAGGAAGTTTCGTCTTCGGTGGTGGTGGCGTTCAGGTCCTCTCCGCCATTGGCTTCGACGATCTCGCCGAATTCGTTCTTCTTAACATACTTGTCGGCGGCTTCTTCCTGTTCGTGAAAGGTTTTCGCGAGTGCCTCAATCTTCTGCGGATCGCGTCCTACGCGCTTCAGACGCTCGCGCTCCAGTGCCTGATAAGCTTCCTCTTCTTTTTGTAGCGCGACTTTCTCCGCAGCGTAGTCAGTAGTCCCGATCGTGGTCGTTCCCTTGAACGCCATGTGCTCGAACATGTGCGCCATGCCAGTCTCGCCTTTGGGATCCTGTACCGCCCCAGCATCGACCAGCGTGTAAAACGAAAAGACAGGCGCCTCATGCCGTTCGCAGACGACGATCGTGAGACCGTTCGCCAGCGTCTTTACATGAGTCTTCTTTTCGAAGGAAGCGAGGTCTTGCGAGAAAAGCGGCAGGCAGGAAGAGGCGAAGAGGAAAAGCACGAAAAGACGAACCGATCGAGGCATTCCAGCTCCTTGGCAAGGGCAGCTTCTAGCTGCTAGCTTCTAGCACCTAGCTAGACCACATTACCACCTGGAATTCAGACTGAGCTTGATCCGGTTGAGATCGACCAGCTTGCGCTAAAGAACTAGGTGTTCCGCCAAATGCCAGCGCCTGAAATACAAAGCTAGTAGCTAGCAGCTAGTAGCTGCTTCTAGATCTCAAACAGCCGATACGGCGCGGCTGGCGTGCGCGCCATGAGCAGCGGCAGAGCGACGTTGTAGACGGGGACTCCGCCGGTGGTTTTACCTTCGAGGGAGCCGTGGTGGGCGTGGCCGTGGACGGCGAGGATTGCCTGATGGCGGTCGATGACTTCGGCGAGGCGTCCGCTTCCCAAATAGGGAAAGATCTGTTCCGGCTCGCCTCTGACAGTATCGACGATCGGGGCGTAGTGAGTGATCACGATGCGCTTTTCCGTGCGCAGCATCGAGAGAGCGCGTTCCAATTTTAATGTTTCATCGACGGCGCTTTGGACGAAGGCTTTGACTTCGGGCTCACCGAAAGCAGTTAGTACGCCGCGTCCGAAGCCGCCGAGAAAACCCTTGGTTCCGGCGAAGCCGACGCCATCGCGTTCGTAGCCGCTGCCATCGAGCAGTTTCACTCCTTCGGCAAGCATCATCTTGGACAATTCTTCGGCGCGACCGCTCTCGAAATCGTGATTGCCCATCACGGCGACGATAGGCACGCGCAGCCTCATGAGCGACGCCAGCATCGATTCCATTTCTTCAGGTTTGCCGTAGTTGGTCAGATCGCCGGCGAGAATCAGCAGGTCCGCCTCGTCGCGCAGACGCGTCATCGCCTCACGGATGCGGTCGTAACTTTGCGGAGAAAAATGCAGATCAGCAACAGCGGCGATTCTCATCTTCGTTCACGAGAGCACGACAATGAGAATGCGCGCTCGACCGAGCAGTTGCCATCTGTGACCAACAGTTTGTAGAGGCGACGAAAGTCAAAAGCCTTCAACACGGAGGTCACGGAGGAACACAGAGGGAAATGAGGAGCGATTGCTCTTGCTGCTTGCGTTCGTGATCTTCGTGTTCTTCGTGTTCACCCCGGTTTTTCATAGTCGGGTAACATACTCTCCGTTACCTTGCAGAGTAGTCCCAATTTGAAATCTCTCCTTAACCCTGCATTTCGTTCTTTACTCCCACACGAAAGTAGTGGATGATGCGAGATACCGAATTCCTGCTAGAAAGGAAGAGCTGTCTTGAGGGACATTCACGAGGTTATTCGTCAAAAAGAGGGCGACATTGATCGTCTTCATCGAGAAATCGAGGCGCTACGTCTTGCGGCCAAGTTGCTGGAGGAAAGCTCGGAAGTAGCCGCGCGTCCGGCAGCAACTACCCCTACCCCCGTACGCGAGACGCCGACGTACAGTCCGGCGCCTGTGCCGCGTCCCGTGACTACGCCGGCCGCGACGCCGACAGCATGGGCTTCGGCCAAACAGTTCCCATAGTCATTCGGGAACCGAAACGGGAGTTCTTTCGAAGTGAGCGCTTCTCCGCAATTGGTTGGGTCCGCTGCGCGGACCCACGAACAACGGCTATCTCCACGCAAAAAAGTTTCTAAGCCTCTTCCCATCGAACTGCTTCCCGGCAAGGAAGTGTGGCTCGAGAATCTGTGTGAGGGAGGGCTGCGCGTTTCCGGCAGCTCGCGTCTTCAGCCGGGCACTACCACCTTTCTGAATTTCCTGCTACCGTCCTCGAATTCCCCGATTGAAGCGGCAGGCGTGGTCGCCTGGAGCGACACCTCCGGCAATGTAGGCGTGCGATTCACGCGAGTGAAGCCGGACTCTACCGCCGCTCTGAAACGTTGGCTGAAAAACGATAGCGAACCGATGAGCGAAGTTGTGTCGCAATCCGAACCGGAATCCGTGATCGCGCCGGACGATGCGCTCGAACAGCGGATTCGCGCGCTCCAGCAGGTTTCGGAGCTGCAATGTGAAATCGCGGCCCAGCAGCTCGATGCTCCGGCAGCGCTTGATCTGGTCGCGCGGCGGGCTTTACAAGCGACGCGGGCCACTGGGGCGGCGATTGCCTTGCGCGAAGGCGCGGAAGTGATCTGCCGTGCGAGTGTCGGCAATGCTCCCGAGGTCGGCGTAAAGCTTACGGGATCGGGATTGTCGGGAGAGTGTTTGCGGACCGGCGTGGCGATCTCTATGTCCGACTCGGAGACTGATGAACGAGTGGACCGCGAAGTTTGCCGCACGCTTCAGATTCGCTCGCTGGCAGTGCTGCCCGTTTTGGATGAGGGTAACGTCGAAGGTATCGTCGAGGCGCTTTCTCCGGAACCGAACAATTTCGATGCCGGCGACATGCTCACGCTGGGTCTGATCGCCGAACTGGTTGCCGGTATTCGCGTTTCGCGCGCCGAGCGAGAAACCGAGGAATTCGATCTCGACGAGTGCATAGCGGACTTCCAGGCAGCGGCCATCGAAGAGGAAGAGGAGAATACTCCAGCGCCAGATGCGCAAAATTTATCCGCCGTTCTGGCCACGTCTCTGGACGAGCCACTTGCGCCAGAAGCTGAGACGAGCCTTTCCATAGGCTCCGTCGAAGAATTGCAGACAGCAGCCGAGTCCGTCAGTACGCCAACACCGACGCCGGCGGTTGTCCCGGCTCCGAAATCCATCCCTGCGCCGCTGCCGAAGAGACCGGTTATAGCCAGACCCGCTGTTTCCGTTGCCCGGCCGCGTTCGATTCCGCGGCGTGCCTGGCGTATGCGTTACGTGGCTGCGGCGGCAGTCTTGGTTCTAGGAATAATCGCATTGGGCGACTACCTCGGTTGGCACCTTACCTCGCGCAAAGCATCCAGCGGCGCGCCGGCACCCGCCTATATGGCACCGGCCAACGCCCAGCCCGCTACCGCGGTCGCATCCACAGTCTCAGAACCGGCAGCAGCCGAAGAGGCGTCCACGCATAGCTCTCCTCGGCACGCGGCGACGGCGGCTACTAAAAAAGAAGAGGTCTCGGAACCTGATACCGAAACCAGGACAACGAACGAGGTTAGTGTCGCGGTGCGCCAGGACAAAGCTTTGGCTGCATCTCGATCAGGCGCGCAGTCCGATGCGGCTCCAGCGGCTCCGGCGATTACCGCACTCAGCGGCTACGCATCCGCCATGCCGGACATTCCATCAGCCACCCCGCGCGTAACGGTACAGTCCGCTGCTGCGGTTCAGCCCAGTGTGCAAGAAGGCAAGCTGATTCACCGCGTGATGCCGGTCTATCCCGACTTCGCGCGCCGCAGCGGGATTACCGGAACCGTGATCATCTCGGCTACGGTGACCAAAGATGGCCACCTCAAGAACCTGAAGGTTGTCAGCGGAAACGCGCTGCTCGCCGAAGAAGCCGTCCGCGCCGCCCGCGAGTGGCGATACACGCCGTATCTCCTCAATGGCAAGCCAGTAGAGGCGGAGACCCGGATTGCGATGAACTTCAATCCGTAGTTACGTTTGTCTTCCTATTTCCTTGAGTTTGCATTTACAAACTGGTAAAGCCCGCTTATAGTTGGGCCAATTCCGACATCAGTTTGGCGCTATGGCGAAGTTCTGTTCATTTTTGCCGGCTCGGAATGTGAGCGTTCGGACCTATGCCACTCGGGAAAGCGGCCAAGGACGTGGAATCCACGGGCGCAGAGACACAAAAGAGCAAGTACGCGCGGCAGGATGTACTCGATGCCCTTGCCGGCGTAGTCACGTTCTTCTCCCACGATCCGGACGAGCAGATTCTGCAGGGCATTCCCGAATTTCTGGTCTCCGAATTTCAAGCCAAGCGCGCTGAGCTATGGCTGTGGGACGACAACTCCAATTCCCTTTATCTCGTCCATTTCGCCGGAGCGCCGGCCGAGCATCGTAGGGATTACATCTGCGCGGATGACGGCGCGATCGGCAAAGTCGCCAGCGCGCGCAAGGCGCTCGAAAATGTGAGCCTCGCTTCCTTCGGAGGGGCGGATCAGGAATTCGCGCGCCGACATCGCTTCGATTACATCTCCTGCTATCCGCTGCTCACGCACAAACGCACGCTGCTGGGCGTGCTCACCTCGTACTCGGAATCAGGCGCCTCGGAGTCGCTGCTTGCGCTGTGGCGGGTGTATGCGGAGATGTGCAACATTAAGGTCCCCGACGTCTTCGCTTCGCAGCAAAAACAAAAGCAGATCACGCAGCTCTCTCTGTTATTTGAGGCGACGCGGCTGCTGAATTCGACGCTCGACCTAGCCGAGCTTCTGGAGCTGATCCTCAAGATCGCGCGCCAGGAAGTAAAAGCCGATCGTGGCAGTGTTTTTCTTGTCGATCCCAAGCAGAAGGACTTGTGGTCGATCGTGGCATTCGGCCTCGATCATCAGGAGATTCGCGTGCCCTGGGGCAAGGGCATCGCCGGACGTGTGGCCGAGACCGGCGAGACGATCAACGTCGAAGATGCGTACGCGCTGCCGTATTTTGAATCCAGCTTCGATCAGCGCTTCAACTTCCGCACCCGCTCACTGCTGTGCATGGCCATCCGCCACCACGGCGGACAGGTCGTGGGCGTGATCCAACTGCTGAACAAAACTACCGGCCCGCGCTTCACTGCCGAAGACGAAGATTTTCTTTCTAAGCTCTCCGGCCACATGGCGATGGCGCTGGAGAACGCGCGTCTGCATCGCGAGTCCCTCGAAAAGCAGCGGATGGAAAAGGAGTTGGCGCTGGCGCGGAGCATCCAGCGCAGCCTGCTGCCGGAGCATCCGCCGGTTGTCCCGGGATTCGAGCTTGCAGTAGCCAATGAGCCGTGCTTCGAGTGCGGCGGAGACTACTACGACTTTCTCCATCTCGGTCCGCAGTCGCTGCTGCTGGTTGTCGCCGACGTGGAGGGCAAAGGCGTCTCGTCGGCGCTGGTGATGTCGAACTTGCAGGCCACGCTGCGAGCGCTGGTCATGCATCTGCACTCGCTGGAAGTGCTGGCGCTGTCGCTCAACGAAATGATTTACAACGACACTAAGTCGGAAAAATATCTGAGCTGCTTCTTCGGCCTGGTGGATACGCGCCGCAATGGACTGCACTACATCAACGCCGGCCACGTGCCTCCGATACTGGTGGATGGCGCCACTGGGAGTACTACGCTGCTTGAAGAGGGCGGCACCGTGATCGGGCTATTCCCAAAAACGGACTACACGCGCGGCGTGGTTCAGCTCAAAAATGGCGACATTCTCGTCTGCTGCACCGATGGCATTCTCGAAGCTTACGACACCCAGGAAAACGAGTTCGGCTCCGAGCGCCTAGCGCAGGCCGTCGTGAAACATCGCGACAAGAGCGCAGCGGGGATTGTCGAAGCCGTGATGACCGAGATCAACGAGTGGTGCGGCGGAGTTCAAGCCGACGACAAAGTGCTGATGGTCATGAAAGTCAGCAGCAACGGCCAGGTCCAGCAGGCGCAGAGCCAGCCCGCCAAGCCGCATTTGAGTTAACACAAGCTGCGAAGCCACGAAGCTCCGGAGCCGCGAAGCGCGATCGTGAATCGGGTGCTTTCCAATTCGGGACCAAAATGGATTGTCATCCCCCAGGCCGCCAGCAGGAGCTCGAAAGCTTGGCAAGAAGTCGAGGCGGCCTGGGGGATCTGCTTTTTATTGACCGACAGAACAGCAGATCCCCCGCGCCGCAAAATCAAAATCTTCACAGGGAAAACCATAATCACGCGGCGCGAGGGATGACAAGTTCTTAGATCGGTTTACGTTATCCAGGAAAAGCCATAGCACCCCTCTCTAAAACCGGTTATTCAATCTCCAGCACGCTACAATGCACGAGTTCCCGCCATGCAGCTAGCCCAGCGCGTTCTTCGGCACCTTCGTTCCAGTGGTCTCGTGCGCGCAGGCGAGCGCGTCGCGGTTGCGGTCTCCGGTGGAGCGGATTCCGTTGCCATGCTCCGGCTCCTGCTGGAACTGCGGGAAGAACTGGGAGCTGTGCTCTCCGTCGCACATTTTCATCACGGGATTCGCGGAGCCGATGCCGACGCGGATGAGCAGTTTGTCGTCGCTTTAGCCAGAGAACACAGTCTTGAGTTCCATGTCGGGCACGGCAATGCGGGCAGCCTTGCCGAGGAAAAAGCTTTGACCTTGGAAGAAGCTGCGCGCGAGTTGCGACAGCAGTTCTTCACAGGTCTACTGCGCGAAAGAAAAGTCGACTGCGTCGCCACGGCGCACACGCTCGACGATCAATCGGAGACAGTCTTGATGAAGCTGCTCCGTGGAGCAGGCACGCGTGGATTAGCCGGC
The DNA here is from genome assembly GCA_035716645.1 of Terriglobales bacterium. GTDB lineage: Bacteria > Acidobacteriota > Terriglobia > Terriglobales > Acidobacteriaceae > Gp1-AA112. The sequence continues at coordinate 25,711 of DASTJH010000014.1, forward strand.
ATTTTCCCGGAGCAGCGGCTGGAGTTTGGCCGAATCGTCCGCCCTCTGCTCGCGGTGAAGCGCGCTGAATTGCGCGATTATCTTGCATCGCTCGGCCAAGCGTGGCGCGAAGACGCCAGCAATGCCGATGCCGCTTTCACCCGCAATCGACTGCGCGCGCGCGTGCTGCCGCTGCTTCGAGAAGAGCTGAATCCCGGCGTTGATTTGTCTCTTGCGCGCATGGCCGAGATCGCGCGAAGCGAAGAAGACTACTGGAATGAGCAAGTCGCGCGGATCCTTCCCACGTTGGTTCTGCCTGGAGTGCCCGCGCGTGGAGGCGGCAGGAAGCAAACGTCGTCGCAGTCGCTGTCGTTAGATCTGGGCAAATTTCGCCTGCAGCCTCTGGCCATGCAGCGACATCTCTTGCTGGCTGTCGCGCGGGAGTTGGAATTCGCGATGGACTTCGAGCACCTGCAAAGCGTGATTGATTTCGCGAGTGGATCGGGAAGCCCGGGAAAACATCGAACTGTCGAGCTACCCGACGGTTGGCGCGTTCGCCTGCTCTTCCGCGAATTCCGCTTCGAGCGAGAGACAGGGACGGAATCGGAGTCTTCCTCCGGCTACGAATATCGGCTTCCCGTTCCAGGAGAGGTTTACGTTTCCGAAGCGGCAGTCACGATTTCCGCTCGCATCTGCGAAGATACTGCGATCGAAGAACATTCAAGTTATAATCGGGCGCGCTCGATCCCATTGCCGCGCGTTTCCGAACTGGTCGTGCGCAATTGGCGGTCGGGAGACAGGTTCAGAACTGCGTCCAGCAGCTCCGAAAAGCGACTGAAGGAGCTGCTCTCTCCGCTGCATCTTTCTCCCGAGGAAAAGCGCATTTGGCCGGTCGTCGCTGTCGAAGGCCGGTTGCTGTGGGTGCGCAAGCTCGAAAATCCACGGCTAAGATGGGATGAAGGTCGCTTTTTGAACGTGCAAGAGTGGGTGAAGTAAGTGTTTCGCTGTCCGACCCCCAGGGAGGGCCCAACACATGCCACCGACCGTGCTGGCCAGCGCGGAGCAGATTCAGCGCCGAATCCGGGAAATGGCGCAGGAGATCTCGCGAGACTACGCGTCCAAGAACCTGCTGCTTATCTGCATACTACCCAACGGTTTTGTCTTTGCCGCCGATTTGATTCGCGCCATCGATATCCCCGTTTCCTGCCAGTTTGTTCAGCCGCAGCGCAGACCTTCTCCTGACGGCTCACCCCACGTCCAAATCTTCTATGGCGCGGAGTTCGACGTAAACGGCAAGGACGTGCTGCTCCTCGAAGGCCTGGTGCAATCGGGCCAAACGGCAGATTTCCTGATCAGGATCTTCCAAACCCGCGGGGCAGCCTCGGTCAAGTTAGCCGCCCTGGTCGACAAACAAACCTCCCGCCGAGTCCCTTTGCAGCCCGACTACATGGGGTTCGTCATCGAAGAAACCTTCGTCGTCGGCTACGGCATGGGCGACCCCCATTACGGCCAAAATCTGCCGTATTTGGCGAGCAGGTAACAGAAGCATTCAGCATTCAGCACTCAGTCTATTACGTCCAGCGCCGGCCACACGGTCCAGTTAGGCTGTTTTTACGGCAGATTGTCCCTTCTTTGCAGTGGCCGTTTTGGCTGAATGCTGAGTGCTGACCACTGAGTGCTTCTTTTTCCCGCGACCTTAATCCGAGTCATGGTGTCTAACTGATTGGCTTGTACTTACGCTTGCGTTACTTTCGACCCGAAGGACCGTCCAAAAAGCATATACAATTTGGTTGGGAAGGCAGATTCCGGTTTCCGGCATCTAAACCGGGTAGGGGAGTCTGCGTTCGGCCATTTGTGGGCGCTCGCGGGTAATGACGCGGGCATCGAGGAAGTTTAGGAGCATTCAAGAGTGAATTCGACCGTTAAGACCGTGGCGTTCTGGCTGGTAATCCTGCTTTCCGGAGTGCTGCTCTGGAGAGTTGTTCAAATGGGCGGCAGTGGCGCCAAGGAGCAGGAGATCGCGTTTTCGCGATTCATGCAGGACGTAGACCATGGCGATGTGGCCGACGTAACTATGTCCGGAACCGAGGTACATGGGAAGTACAAAAATAACAGCGGCTTCCACACCGTCGTTCCCACGAACTATCCGGACATGATCAAGGACCTTCGCGATAAGGGCGTGAACATTACCGTGAAGGACAATTCGGGAATGAGCTGGCCGTCGATCCTCCTGAATCTATCGCCTTTCATTCTGTTTGCCGCGCTCTGGTTCGTGCTGATTCGCCAGATGCAGACCGGCGGCAATAAAGCTCTCTCGTTCGGGAAGAGCCGCGCCCGGCTGCTTTCCATGCAGCAGAAGAAAGTTACGTTTAAAGACGTCGCAGGAGTGGACGAAGCCAAAGAGGAGCTGAAGGAGATCATCGAATTTTTGCGCGAGGCGCAGAAATTCCAGAAGCTCGGCGGACGCATTCCCAAAGGCGTTCTGCTCGTTGGTCCTCCGGGAACCGGCAAGACCTTGCTGGCCCGCGCTGTGGCTGGCGAGGCGAATGTCCCATTCTTCTCCATCTCCGGCTCTGACTTTGTCGAGATGTTCGTCGGCGTCGGCGCGAGCCGCGTGCGCGACCTCTTCGAGCAAGGCAAGAAGAACGCACCGTGCATCATCTTTATTGACGAAATCGACGCGGTCGGACGCCATCGCGGCGCCGGTCTCGGCGGCGGACACGACGAGCGCGAGCAAACGCTGAATCAACTGCTCGTCGAGATGGATGGATTTGAGTCGAACGAAGGCGTGATCCTTGTCGCGGCCACGAACCGGCCGGACGTGCTCGATCCGGCGCTGCTGCGTCCTGGACGCTTCGATCGCCGCGTGGTCGTTGCTCGTCCTGACGTGCGCGGACGTGAAGAAATCCTTCGCGTGCATACTCGCAAGATTCCCATCGCGGACGATGTCGATCTCTCGATCCTCGCGCGCGGCACACCGGGATTCTCTGGCGCTGATCTCGCCAACATGGTCAACGAAGCTGCGCTAAACGCCGCTCGCCAGAATCGCAAAGCGGTGTACATGTACGACTTCGAGCTGGCGAAGGACAAGGTCCTCATGGGCGCGGAGCGCAAGTCGATGCTGCTCACCGACCACGAGAAGAAGGTAACGGCCTATCATGAGTCGGGACACGCTCTCGTCGCCGCTATGCGTCAGTATGCGGACCCGCTGCACAAAGTTACGATCATTCCGCGCGGCATGGCGCTGGGCGTGACCATGCAGTTGCCGATCGACGACAAGCACACGTACTCGAAGGAGTATCTCGAAACGCGTCTCGCCATCATGATGGGCGGCCGCGTTGCCGAAGAGATTTTCCTCGGACAAATGACCACGGGTGCCGGCAATGACATTGAGCAGGCCTCCGATCTCGCGCGCCGCATGGTTTGCGAGTTCGGCATGAGTTCGCTCGGTCCGGTCACGTTCGGCAAGAAGGAAGAGCAGATCTTCCTCGGCCGCGAAATTTCGCAGCACCGCGACTACAGCGAAGAGACGGCAATCCGTATCGACGAAGAAGTGAAGCGGATCATCTCCACCGCCTACAGTCGCGCGCGCGCCATCATCGAGAAGTATTCGAACGCGATGGTGCGCGTCGCTGAGGAGTTGCTGGT
>DASTJH010000015.1:0-26330 GCA_035716645.1 Terriglobales bacterium
GTTGGCTTTGAATTTGGCCTTTGATTTTGCTTGCCTTTTTCGTCTTCTCACAATTGAACTCGTACTTGCCTGCCGAGAGTCCTGATAAGGCCACGGAAGTCAAAACCCGGCCGAGGGCGGCCGGTTCCACGTTGTGGAAGTCATGGACAGCCTGATCCGCCCTTCCTGAGAATCAAGCTGTGAAATGTAAATACGGCACGTCGTCCCTGATTTCCCTATCCCTGATTTCCCATTTACTCTCGCAACACCCTCGGGCAAATTGCTGGCCAGTCCCAAAGCTGCGAAGCTTAGACCGGGGGACCGGCGCTAAAGCGCAATAATTTGGGAGCGTGCTTTTCCCGCTGCGCTGAAGCGCAGCTTCCCCCGCATGAATGCGGGGGCTTCCACCCTGTTGCCGATACTTTGATCGTGCAGGCCGAAGGGAGTTATGAGACCGATCCTGATCTGGCTACGTTGACCTTTGACGTGTCGAGCCAGGAAAAGCAGCTCAAGGAGCATCGAGTCAGGGCAATCGCATTTGGAATTCCGCACAGTCAATTCAAAAGCTGGAACACGGATTTCACGGATTGCCACGGATCGGACGGATAAACCATTTTGTTTTTTGGGGAATCGCGATTTTCCAATTTTTTTAATCCGTCCGATCCGTAAAATCCGTGGAATCCGTGTCGTGCTTTTGCTTTTTGTCAGTTCCTCCGCCTGGTTACAGGGCGGGAGCCTCTTGTTCATTGGTCCATAACCTCGCCGAAAAGCGAGGTCGATTGCTGAGGATGACGACTTTTTGTTCACGCATAACACGCGTTGTCGTCCTGAGGCGGTTTTGCCGAAGGACCTTGTGGTTTGCTTGCGCCGGCAGGAGTGCGTAGTTGGGGCAAAAGTCAACCACAAGATCCTTCGGGCCAACAGCAGGCCCTCAGGATGACAACTGGCAACGTCAAACGCAAGGCCCTTCGGGCCGAAACCGGCCCTCAGGATGACAAACAGCAAAACCAAAATCAACACCCGGCCTAGGGCGGCCGGTTCCACGTTGATTTAGCCCAGGTGTTAGCAACTCTGTCGTGGATTCCGATTACTCCAGCGCGTAAATCGCAAATCCGCTGAGCAGCTTGGGATAGAAGTCTGTTGATTTTTGCGGGAGGACTTCGCCGGCGAAGGCGATTTCTTTTACCTGGTCGATGCTGACGGGATTCGTCAGGAAGGCGACGTTTACGGTTGGGTCGCTTTTTACCTGCGCTAGCGCTTCGCCGGCGTCGCGGAGATAGCGGATGTGCTGCATGTTCGTTACTTGCTCGGGAGTGACGCCGAGGCAGCGGTCGAGCAGCAGAGAGTGGAGATGGACTATGTCGAGCTTGCGTTGGCGTGGCGAGAATTGCGCTGGCAGCGAATCCGTACTTTCTGGTTTGGCTCTGAGGAGGTACGAGCCTTTCTTGGTTGCCGCGACAAACGAAATCCCCCGCTTCCCAGATTGGGAAAGCGCTTCTGCTGCCTTGGCGGCGTCGATTTGGCCGAGTTCTTTTACTTCGTAAAATCCGCGCGCTTTTTTTACGAACTCGGAAACGTCGAATCCGTCCAGTCCGTACACGACGCGATGCGTGGGCAAGATCACGAGGCCGGGCGAGTCCATGTTGATGAATGTCATCATGGCGAAGTTGGACTTCTCGCGGAGATCGCCGTTTGCATTCTTGGATTGAATTTCGTTGCGGAAGTTGAGGGCAGTTTCGTAGCGGTGGTGACCGTCGGCGATGATGAGCTTTTTGTCGGCCATTTCGGTTTGCACAATATTTAGTGCAGCCGGATCGCTGATTCGGCGGACGCGGTGCAGGACTCCGTATTCGTCCGTCAGTTCCTGCCAGGCATAGCGCTCGTCGTCGAATAACAGGGCGTCGATGCTTTGCGCAGGGTCGCTATAAAGCATGAAAAGCTGTCCAAAATGCGCGTGGGTCGCGTTCAACAGCCGCAAACGATCGCTTTTTGCCTTTGGAAGTGTTTGTTCGTGGCGATAAACCACGCGATCGGCGTAGTCGTGGAGGCGGCCGATGGCGATGAATCCGCGGCGCTCGATTTGCGTGTTTGTCCCGGGAATCGTGAATTTCTGCGCGTAGGCGTAGATCGAAGGCGAGCTGTCCTGGGCTAAGATGCCCTTCTCGCGCCATGCTTTCAGGTATCCGGCGGCTTGCGTGTAGCGGTTCTGGCTATCGGTTTCCGGGCCCTCGGGACGTCCTAAAATGATGCGGATCAGATTGAAAGGACTGGCTTTGTAGTAGCCGTCCTGCATCTCGGGCGTGATCTTGTCGTAGGGCTGGGTGATCACGTCGCGGAGCTGGACTTTCTCAGGATCGTAGCGAAGGGCGGCAAAAGGTGCGATTTCGGCCATAGAGGAAGATTTCGTGATTTCGTGATCCTTCGTAAACTCAGGACTGATTTCGTGATTTTTACTGACACTAGAGCAGCGCAAAGTTCCGATTCGCCGATTGAGAGAGACTAGGAACTTTGACAATCGCTCATTCTACCAGCAGCATTGTTGAGGAATTTTGGCCGACTTGGACGTATAGGAGACAGGTAACCATGAGCTGTTTCAGGTCATCTTACCGTTCAGCAGCAGCTCACCGCCCGGTCCCTAGCGGGATTTTGGGCCTGTGTTAGTATCGGCACAACGATTAGGGGTTTTGCTTATGCCCGGAGTAAGCGGGCTTTCCGCATCTATTGCCCTCAGAATCAGGCGTTCATCTTCCATTCAGTTGTGCCCTGTTTCGCCGCTGGTACGAAATGCCCTGCAATTTGCGTTTGTTTTTGCGCTTTTCCTTTGCGCGGCTCCTTTGTTCGCACAGGGGAATGGCGAAGTCACTGATGTCCACATCACGCCGCGCGTGAATCCTGACGCTGCTGCTGCCGCTGTTGCAGCAGGAGATGTCCATCCGCTCGCGCCGGGTCTGAAGACCGCTACGCCGCCGATCAAAGTGGATGTGAACCTGGTTCTGGTGCCGGTAACGGTGACGGATCCGATGAATCGGCTGGTTACGGGACTGGAAAAGGACAACTTCGCTTTGAGCGAGGGCAGTCAGTCGCAGCAGATTCGCACGTTCTCCAGCCAGGATGCGCCGATCTCACTGGGCGTGATCTTCGACATGAGCGGCAGCATGAGCAACAAAATCGATAAGAGCAAGGAGGCGGTGGTCGAGTTCTTCAAGACTGCGAATCCGCAGGACGAGTTCTTTTTGATCGGCTTCAGCGAGCGTCCGGAACTGCTCTCGGACTTCACCAACTCCATCGAAGATATCCAGAGCCGGCTGGTTTTTGCTAACGCCAAAGGACGCACGGCGCTGCTCGACGCGATCTACATGGGCATTAAGAAGATGAAAGAGTCGCATTACCAGCGCAAAGCGCTGCTGATCGTCTCCGATGGCGGCGATAATCGCAGCCGATATACTGATAGTGAAATCAAATCGATTGTGAAAGAAGCGGACGTTCAGATTTACTCGATTGGCTTATTCGACGCCAGCGCTGCCACTCCGGAAGAGCGTTACGGCCCGTATCTGCTGACGGAAATTTCGGATGTGACCGGCGGGCGCATGTTTCGGGTGGACGATCCCAGCGAATTGGCTGACGTGGCGACAAAGATTGGAGTAGAGCTGCGCAACCAATATGTGCTCGGGTACCGTCCAACCAATGCAGCTCGAAATGGCAAGTGGCGAAAAATCAAAGTGAAATTGGTTCCGCCGAAGGGTTTGCCTCCACTCACTGTTCATGCAAAAACCGGTTATTATGCGCCTACGGAGTAAGCTGCCGCGATTTGCGGCCCTTCTTCTCCTGACTTTTTGCGCGGCGTTTGTAATTGCGCAGCAGCCCCAGAGCGGTGCGTCCGCCGGCGCTGCGAACGCGCAGGCTGCGCCTTCTGCGCAGAATCCCCCGGCGGCGCAAGCACAGGCGCCCGCGCCGACTGGCGTACATCGCGCAGGAACCGACAACATCCTCGTCGATGCCAATGGGATTCCGCTCGAAGACCAGTCTGGCAAGTCCATTCCGCAGCCCGCGACCGAAGCTGCGGCGACGCCAAGCGCGCCCAATGTGCCCTCGCCGACGGTGAATGTGCCGTCCAACGGGAAAGTGCAATCGGGCAAGAACGGGCAGTACACCGTTCAAGTGGTTTCCGAAGAAGTGGTGTTGCACGCTACGGTCGTCGATCAGCATCAACGGTTGGTCACAAATTTGAACAAGAACGACTTTCAGGTCTATGAAGATGGCCAGCCGCAGACGATTACGCGCTTCTCGCGTGAAGATATTCCCGTCTCGATCGGCATCCTGATCGACGATTCCGGCTCCATGCGCGACAAGCGCCAGGCTGTGAACTCCGCCGCTTTGGATCTCGTGAAGTCCAGCAATCCGGATGATGAAGTCTTCGTGGTGAACTTCAGCGACGAAGCGATTATCGATACCGATCTCACCAGCGACATCTCGAAGATGAAAGAAGGCTTGCAGCAGATCGACTCGCGCGGCGGAACGGCGCTGTACGACGCTGTCGTTGCCTCAGCCGACTACCTCGCCAAGAAGGGACATCGCGAGAAGAAGGTGCTGCTCGTCGTTACCGACGGTGAAGATAACGCTTCGACCGACACGCTCGAACAAACCGTTCGCCGCGTGCAGGACGATAACGGACCGATGATTTACAGCATCGGCATCCTCGGCGGCGACCATGAAAAACGCGCGAAACGCGCTCTGGAACAGCTCGCGCTGCAAACCGGCGGCGTCGCGTTCTTTCCGAAAGATTTGAGCGAAGTGGACGAAATCAGCCGCGCGGTCGCGCGCGATATCCGTAGCCAGTACTCGATTTTCTATCGTCCCAGCCGTCCGCAGGAGCAAGGTGGATATCGCCAGGTGAAAGTCGACGCGCACGCTCCGGGCTACGGAAAGCTCATGGTCCGCACCCGCAGCGGCTATTATCCCGGCCAGCAGCAGCGAGCTTCCCGGTGATTTGAACCAGGTTTGCATCAGGCACGGCTGCGGCTGTGCCTTTTTTGTTGCCGCTTTGTTATGCAGCTTTGGATTTTTCAATTTCTCAATTTCGAAATTACTCGATTACTCAATGGCTCAATCCGCCGTAAGATGATTTAGCAGCCCATGAACACTACCGCCGAATCCCTCCACCTGCGTATCGCGGAAAATATCACCGAACTTGTTGGCGAGACACCCATGCTGCATTTGCGGCGCATGGTTCCGTCCGGCAGCGCTGACCTATACGCCAAACTCGAATACCTGAATCCGGGCGGCAGCGTGAAAGATCGCGCGGCCATTGGCATGATCACGCGCGCAGAGCGGGAAGGGAAGCTGAAACCCGGCGGCACGATTGTCGAAGCGACCGCCGGCAATACCGGTATCGGACTTTCACTGATTGGCGTGAACAAAGGCTATCGGGTGATCGTGTGCGTGCCCGAACGGTTTTCTGAGGAGAAGGTGAAAGTGATGGGCGCGCTCGGCGCCGAAGTGATCCGCACGCCGGACGAAAAGGGCATGCAAGGCGCGATTGAGCGTGCGCGCCAGGTCGGCGCCGAGGTCCCCAACAGCTTCATCGCGCTGCAATTCGAGAATCCCGCGAATCCCGAGTTCCATTTTGAAACCACCGCGCAGGAGATCTACGACCAGATGGATGGCAGAATCGAGGCCGTCGTGATCGGCGTAGGTACGGGCGGCACATTCTCCGGCGTTGCTCGCTTCATGAAGAAGCAGAATCCAAAGATTCATACCGTCGCCGTAGAAACACAAGGGTCGGTCCTTCAAGGACGCCCGCCGGGCAAGCACAAGGTAGAAGGCATCGGCGTGAGCTTCATTCCTAAGACATTCGATCGTGGAGTCTGCGACGAAATCATCGCCGTTTCCGATGACGACGCTTTTGGCACGGTCCGCGAGCTCGCGCGAAAAGAAGGCGTGCTGGGAGGCTCCAGCTCCGGAGCCAACGTTTTCGCGGCCATCCAGGTGGCAAAGCGTCTGGGCAAAGGCAAACGCGTGGTCACGATCATTCCCGACGCGGCGGAACGCTATTTATCCAAGAATATTTTTGGCGGAGGAGCTTAAGAGTGCATTGGCCCGCCCGAAACCAAATATTCGCGAGCGTTATTGCCGTCTCGTTCCTGTGTTCAATTTCACTAGCGCAGCAGGATAACCAAGCTATCCAACGTCACACTCCTCAAATTACAGCGCCGACGCTCACTCGAAAGACTGAACCTGATTATCCGCCTGAATTGAGGAAAGAAAAGGTTCAGGGCACAGTCACGGTTGCTGCAATTGTGGATCCGAAGGGGCACACAAAAGACGTCAAGGTGGTGAAATCACTGAATCCAGAATTGGATCGACAAGCAGTCCTGGCCGTGCGGCGCTGGCGCTTCAAACCTGCACTGAAGGATGGCAAACCGGTAGCAGTACAGGTTTCCATCGCTGTCGATTTTCGGCTGTATTGAGTGCCATCTGCTTACCCGAATCAGCCTGCTATTCTGAGTTCATGAACAAGACGCCATCGCCCAACCGCGGTTTTGCCACACGCGCGATCCATTCCGGACAAGAGCCAGATCCTTCCACCGGCGCCGTCACGGTTCCGATTTTTGCTACCTCCACTTACGTTCAGGAAGAGATCGGCAAGAACAAGGGATACGAGTACGCGCGCGTTTCCAATCCGACGCGTACGCGTCTCGAAGAGAATTTAGCAGCGCTCGAAGGCGGAACTTCGGCGCATGTGTTTGCCAGCGGTATGGCGGCGATTACCGCGATGTTCACCATGATGAAGAGCGGCGATCACATTGTTTGCGGATCGAATGTCTATGGTGGCGTCCCGCGACTGTTCAATCAGGTGCTCGTGAATTTCGGCCTTGAATTCACGTATGTGGATACCTCAGACCTGAAGGCGGTGGAAGCCGCGATCCGTCCCAATACGAAACTGGTTCATATTGAAACTCCGACGAACCCGCTGATGACGGTGAGCGACATCGCCGCGATCGCAAAAATCGCTCGCGCGCGCGGCGCCGAGCTGTCCGTGGACAACACCTTCCTGTCTCCCTACTTTCAAAAACCGCTTTCGCTAGGCGCGGACATAGTGATGCACTCCACCACGAAATTCCTGAACGGCCACAGCGATGGACTCGGCGGCGTGCTCGTCGGCACCAAGCCGCAACACAAAGAAACGTTTGCGTTCGTGCAGAAGTGTACCGGCGGCATCATGTCGCCGTTTGAATGCTGGCTGGTGCTGCGCGGCGTGAAGACGCTTGCGGTGCGCATGGAGCAGCACGATCACAACGGACGTGAAGTCGCGCAATTCCTCAGCGGGCACAAGAAAGTGAAGAAAGTGTTTTATCCAGGACTGCCGAGCCATCCTCAATACGAGTTGGCTAAGCGGCAGATGCTCGGTTTTGGATCCATGATGACTTTCGAAACTGGGTCGTTCGACAACGCGCAAAAGATGCTTCGCAAAGTGCGCGTCTGCTCATTGGGTGAATCGCTCGGCGGAGTGGAGACGCTGATTTCGCATCCCGCTACCATGACGCACGCTGCGCTGGGCGAGCAAGGACGCGCAAAGATCGGTCTCACCGACGGCATGGTGCGCATCTCTGTCGGCATCGAAGATATCGAAGACATCATCGCCGACCTTGACCACGCGCTCGCGGCAATTTGAATCCCACCAAAAAATCGGGCGGACCGAAGTCCGCCCAGTCGCTTGTCTGCTGTTCGTTGTTTGCTGTCTAAACTTTTATTGGCTGCCGCCAGATCCTTTTTGGCTCACTGTCTTCGGCGCTGGAGCGTTGTCGCTCGCGGCTGAGTCGATGATGGCATCCAGTTCCGACTCGGGCACTGTCGAGCTCTCATTCGCGCTGTCTTCCTGATTCTGACCAGCATTCTGCTGCTGCGCTCGGCGTTCTTGCTGCTCTTTGCGGTACTGCTCCATTATTCCGGCGAATTGCAGTTTCTGATCGTCGCTGAGCATGGCGACGAACGCATCCTGCGCCTGCTTCCTGATCTGCTGTGCCTGCACCTTTCTGTCCTGGTCGCCTAAACTCATGTTGTCGCGCAGCGCCATCATTTGCTCGTGCTGGCGACGCATAATGTTTCTGATTTCCAGAAACTGCTGCTGCGTCAAATTAAGCTGCTTCGCGATCGCCTGAAAGCGCTTGCGCTGCGCCGCACCGGCACTCTGCCGCTGCTGTGCTGGAGCGCCGTCCTGTGCCCACGTACCCGGAGCCATCGTCAGGATACCGGCTAGAACGACCATCGCAATCTTCCGCAGCTTCATAAAAAAATCTCCAGATTCGGGATTCGTGCAGGTGAACCCCAATCTGGCGCGAGTAGTGGCAGATTAACCGAGGCTTAACGGAAACGAAAGTAACTTAAGTCACGTGGAATCTGAGTGAGAAACAAGAAGTGGAGTTTGTGGACGAAGTGGACTTGGTGGACTGGGTGGACCTGCTAAGTCAGTGATTGTCCACTGCGTCCATCATGTCCACAAAGTCCACTCTTACGATCGCCGGCTTTGCGGACTTGCCTCGTCGCGCTCCTGATTTTTGAGCAGCTCGTTGACGATCGTGACCAGCTCTTCCGGATTGACCGGCTTTTCGAGATAAAGGTCCGCGAGCGGTTCAGCGGCTTGAAAAGCTTCCGCCACGTAGCCCGAAACCACAACTACTGGCATGCTGGAGTGGTCTTTTGCAGCTTGCACCACAGCGCGGCCGTTGGCGTCGCCGAGCCGCCAGTCCGTCACGACAGCGTCGTAGGAGTGATGGCGCAATTTTTCGATCGCATCGCGCGCAGAGGTGCAGGCGGTCACGGAATGTCCGGCGGACTCGAGGATGGCGCACTTCAGAGTTACGACGTGCGGCTCATCATCCACGCAAAGGATGTTTGCCATACGGTCTTGTACCGCGATCGGCCAGGGATGACTAGCGTTTTTACGCGCCGATGACCTTTATTCTCCAGCAGCTTATCCCAGAGTGTCAATGTGGAGGGCATTGGCCTTTCGTCACCGCCCGAACCAAGCTCAAGACTCTGGAGTGCCGCCGCCCTATGCCATAATTTCGCGGTACCGTCGAGGAGTCCGGATGTCCCTTGTTGCCGTTGCGGCTAACCAAGAACCGACCAAAGACCAACAGTTGAAGTTCATTCAATTCGACGTGGTCGACGCCGTTGCGCGCATTGTGTTGAATCACGCGCCGTACAACGTGCTCACTGTGCCGATGATGACGGAGATGGCGCAGAGCATCGAAAGCCTGAACGGACGCGGCGACATCAAGACAATCGTCGTCAGCTCGTCGCAAAAGACATTTTCCGCCGGCATCTCGCTCGAAGACTCTAAACCCGACCGCGTCTTCCAAACTCTGGAAGCATTTAACCGCGTCTTCTCCGCGATCCGCGAGATTTCTAAACCACTCATCATGGTGGTGAACGGACCGGCGATCGGCGCAGGTTCCGAATTGGTCGCTTTCGGCGACATGGTCATCGCTACGCCCAATGCGAAGTTTGCGCAGCCGGAAGTGAAGCTCGGCGTCTTTCCGCCGTTCGCCGCGGTGATGCTCCCGCAACTCATCGGACCAAAGAAGACATACGAACTCATTCTCACCGGCGAAGCCCTGAGCGCCGACGACGCGCTACGCCTCGGCTTCGTGAACAAGCTCGTTCCCGAATCGGAACTGAATACCGCCGTTGAAGCGATCCTCACCAAAATCGCCGAGTTCAGCGGACCCGTGCTCGAAGTGACCAAGAAGGTCATCGGCAGCGCCATGGGCCTCCCGCTCGACGAAGCCATGAAGAAATCGCAAAACATCTACCTCAACGAGCTGATGAACCTGCAGGACGTGCAAGAGGGTCTCCGCGCCGTCCTCGAAAAGCGCAAACCAGTCTGGAAGAACAAATAGCCGCTAAGCCCCGAAGCTGCGAAGCCCGTAGCACATCAGCCTGCAACCGGCACTCGGCCCAAGTGTTGCTGTTGTTTTGTTTTCTTCTCCTGAACATGCTGCGCGGTACTTTCGCGCGCAGCCGAAGATCTCTTAACTCGTTGTGGCTCATGCCACGGCGTTTTTCTTCGTGATCACGCGACGCGGTTTCGCGACTCGTTGCGTAGGCAGGAAAATGGAGAAACAAGTGCCGCTTTGGCCGGGAGCGATGCTGGATCTTACGCCGATGTGTCCGTGATGCTTGGCGACGATGCCTGCGGTTAACCAGAGCCCCAGTCCTGATCCCTTGAGTTCTTTGGTGGTAAAGAAGGGTTCAAAGACGCTCGACCTGATCTCCGGCGGGATTCCGGAACCAGAATCGCAGATGGAGATGCGCACTCCGCGTTGTGACAGGTCTCTCCAGTTCCTGGATCCATAGGCATGAATGGTCAACTGACCGTTGACCGGAAGAGCTTCGAGCGCGTTGCGCAGAAGATTGGAAAAAACCTGGCGTAACTCTCCGGGAAAGCCAACCAGCAGGTCTGGCGACTCATAGCGTCGTACCACGCGGATGTCTTTTTGATTGAACTGCGGCGCATAGAGGGTAACTACGCTGTCGAGAATCTCCGGCAAGGCAATCTCGACCGGTTCACTGCTCTCCCGGCTGAACGTCAGTGTCTGTTTGGTAATGCGGGAGATGCGTGCCATTTCGGAACTGGCCATGCTTACATATTCGGCCATCTGCGGATCGGCGGCGCTGCTCTGCATCAAGTACAACAAGTTCGTGACCGCCTCCAGCGGATTGTTAATTTCGTGCGCGATGCTGTTCAATAGCCGCCCCATGGCAGCGAGCCGCTCGTTGGAGCGCAAGGCGTCCTCCGCCTGCTTGCGATCGGTGATCTCGCTCACAATCAGGATTCCGCCGCGTACCGCGTCGTTTTCTCGGATGACCTCGACCTGGGTGGAGAACCAGCGCCGCCCCTGCTGAGTTTCGCGTAGAAAAGGAGCAATTTCTTCCGTCGCCAGCTCGAGTCCCAAATGTTGCCGCAACAAGGAGAGAACATTCTGCTGCTCGATTTCGGCGTACGTGCTCTCGAACAACTCTTTCAGGGCGCGATTGCAGCGGACCACGTTCCAGTTGTTGTCGAGGAGAGCAATGCCTTCGCGCAACGCGTCGAAGGTCGATTGCCACTGCTTGGCGGACAAGCGCGACAACGCTTCGGCGTCGCGCAATCGAAGCAGAGCGCGAACGGTAGCGATGAGCACCGTAGGTTCGATCGGCTGAGTTAAATAGGCGTCGGCTCCGCTTTCTAGCGCCTGCACGCGGCTCTCGCTGGACATAAATGCCGCCGAAATTTGCAAGACTGGGATGTGAGCCGTTCGCGGATTATCTTTGATGCGGCGGCAGACCTCGTATCCCACGATGTCCGGCAGACGCACATCGAGGATCACGAGCGCCGGATCCTCCAAAACTTTCTGCAGCGCCTCGCGTCCACTGCGGGCCTCGACGACCGCATACCCGCCGCTGCGCAAAATCCTCGCGCAGATGTAGCGGTTCTCCTCGCGATCGTCGACCACGAGGATACGCGGAGCGGTTTCAGGCATGTTGCTGGACAGGCTCAAAGCTGAATCCTACGGAGAGAAGCGCGCGGCCGACCCGCTCGATAGCCTCCGGACCGGAAGTGTCTCGTTTCGACAGTAGTGTAACCATGGGGAAAGAAAGTTTATCTTTTTCCTCCGAGGAAAGATCTTTGGAGCTGTGGACTACCACTGGCAGCGTGCGTCCAAACTCGGAAGCGCGCAGCTCCTGCAACACTTCAAAACCTGAAATATCCGGCATCATCAAATCGAGAAAAATTACGTCGGGATGCTCCTCGGAAGCCATGCGCAGGCCTTCGCGGCCGCTCCTGGCCTCCAGAATTTCGACGTTCGTTGCGGACAGCAGTTCATGCACCGAGTAGCGCGACAATTCATCATCATCGATCAGCAGTAGCTTGCGCACAGCGCCGCGGTGCGCCACGGAACGCAGCGTCTTCAGCAGCATGTCTCTGGTAACGGGTTTGTGCAAGAATGCGGTTGCTCCCATAGCTGTGGCTCTATCCCGCTCGCCCGCCATGATGCTCGCGCTGATCACCGGTATTTTGCGATCCGAGATCTGCCGGAACGCCTCCCACGAGCTTTCGCCATTCATCACTACGTCCAAGACTACGGCCGCGGGATGTGAGCGTGCCACGAAATCCAAACCTGTTGCAGTGTCGTGAGCGGGGATGGCCTGAAACTCGGTATTCTCCAGAAACTTGCTCATGAGAAAAGCGGTCTCGCGGTTGTCTTCGATGACCACGACCGGAATGCGATCGGGCTGCAATGGCGGCAGCTCAGAAGCTTGCTGCCGGGCTCCGGGATACACCACAGGAATGCAGGCGCAGAACGTGGAACCGACACCGGCCTCGCTTGTCAGGCTCACGCTTCCACCGAGTAAACGCGCGAGGTTGCGCGAAAGCGGCAGTCCTAAGCCGGTGCCCTTGGTGCGTTTCTGCAAAGGATTTTGCACCTGCACGAATTCTTCGAAGACGCGTTGCTGGTCTTCGAGGGCAATGCCGATCCCGGTGTCCGCGACGGCGAAGACCACCGTCTCCGCATCCTTCAGCTTGGCGGAAACTCGTACTTCGCCGCGAGGCGTGTACTTGAGCGCATTCGATACGAAATTACGCAGGATCTGCGAAATCTTGCCTTCATCGGTGAACATCGTGGGCAGATTTTCCGGATCTTCAAAAACCAGGTTGACGGAAGAAGTCTGCAAAATCGGTTTCAACATGCCGCGCAGAGCGCCAAAAAGATCTTCAATCTCGAATTCTTTCGCTTTCACCTCGACCTTGCCGGCCTCGACTTTGGCAATGTCCAACAGATCATTGACCATCTCCTGCAACCCTTGGGCGGAAAGCCGAATGAATGCGACTTGTTTTTCCTGTTCCGACGTCAACTCTCCATCCAAGCGCTGCATAAGCATCTGCGAGAGCGAGAGAATCGAGTTCAGGGGAGTGCGGAATTCGTGCGACATGTTGGAGAGGAATGAGGTCTTGGCATCGGACATGCGCCGCAGCGCGTCGGCACGGTCATCCAGCTCGGCATACAGAGCCACCACACCTCGGTTCGTATCTTCCAGTTCGCGATTCAAAGAAACGAGTTCTTCTTGCCGCGCGCGCAACTCCGCCAAAGTCTTGAGCAGCTCATCGTTCTGCTTTTCGATTTCGGCGTACGGATTATCGAGCCGCTTCTGGGACAGCCTGCGCGTCATGTCCTCGAGGCGGTTGAGGCTGAGAGCGGGAGCGTACCGGGGAGTCAATTTAGACATCTCGACCGTGGTGCCCTCAGCACCCGTCGTGATCGAAAATGAATCCATCAGGCGCTGCGTGCCGATAATGCCTTTTCCCAATCCGGTACTCGACTGGTAGCGGCCTTCGAGAATCTCGTCAAGATTGGGAATGCCGGGACCGGCATCGCGCACTTTGATGACCAGCTTGGGAGGCGTGTCGGAATCGACGAGAAACTCTACCCGGCCTCCGTGGGCATAACGAAAGGCATTGCGCGCAATTTCCGAAGTGGCCGTAGCGAGCCGGATTTGTTCGGAATGATCGAATCCCAGGAACTCGCACACATCACGAGCTCGTTGGCGCGCGAGCACCACATCCTGTTCGACGCGAAGATTGACCGACAAGAGAGGCCTCTTCATGCAGCCTTCGCCTCCCGGCTGACCACCACGGTTGCGTCATCCCGCCCACGTTTGAAATCGCGATACAGCACCCCCGCAATCAGCGCGGGAGATTTGCTCTTCAGACCAGGATACGGATCGAGACTCCAGCGAGTGTTCACGCCGTCCGAGTGCATGATCAACGATGCAGTGCGCTCCCAGGGAAAAGTGAATTCGTGAGCATGTGCGAGCTGGTGGCCAACGATGCCGTTGCCGGAAATGAGGCTTCGGCTGCTGCCGTTCACCAGGAGAGTCCCGGCAATATTGCCCACACCGGAATAACGCACGATTTGGCGGCCAAAATCAATTTCGGCTACCGCCACCGCAGCTCCACGCGTTTTTTGTAAACGTGCGTGGGCCAACTCGATGATCTCCTTCGGACTCCGGTGCAGGTTGGCACGGAAAGCCGCGATAGCTTCCTCCGCGGCATCGGCTGCGGCAGGACCATGGCCCAAACCATCGGCGAGCATGATCAACCGTTTATCCGTCTGCTGCTTATCGTCCCAGTCGTCGCCACAACGCGATTCACCGTGAATCGGTACGCAGACGGCGCCGGTGGTCGTCTCGTTCTGTTTTGGTTTTTCTGCAGAAACGGTCGCCAGGACCGCTGTGCCTTTTCCCGCCTGAGTGTAGACCTCGAGAGAGGCCATCCTGTTTACCGCTCCCAACCCGGTGCCCGAGGTGCCGGCGGAGGAATACCCATCAGCAAGCGCTCGACCCACGTCCTGAATGCCGGGTCCGCGGTCCAGAGCAAGCACGTTAACGGCGGAGCCCGTGTCGGATCCGACACATTGCAGCACAATCTCACCCCCTCCACCGTGTAGCAGGACGTTGCGGGCCAACTCGCTCACGACAATGGCCAGCCGGCCGGCAGCATGGGAGTCGAAATCCGCCATCTTCGCCATGTGCACCGAGGCGCGCCTTGCTTCGCTGACGTGGGTGTTATCGGAGATTTGAATTGAGAGCTGAGGACTGGACACCTGACCTCATTTCCATCGCACTATGGAGACGCGGGTACCTTCTCCCAGTTTGGATGCAATATGGAAGTCGTTGACCAGTCGCTTGCTGCCACTGAGGCCTAAGCCCATGCCTCCACCGGTGGAGTATCCGTCTTTGAGAGCAAGATCGAGATCGGGAATGCCTGGTCCGTGGTCTTCGAAGGTGAGGCGCAGGCCGGTGCGGGTGCCGTTTTCCACGATCTCCATCAAACAGGAGCCGCCACCACCGTGCCCGATAGCGTTGCGGGCGAGCTCGCTGGATGCGGTGATCATCTTGGTCTGGTCGACAAGGCTGAACTTCAGCTCGCCCGTCCAGACACGGACCTTCTGCCGCAAACTGACGAGATCGGCGGAGCTCTGGAGCGGCACCGACTCAGACTTCAGAGTCTTCATCTCCCATCTCCACTCGCGTTGCGCTGACCAGCTCGCGCAGCAGCTCCATCCCGGCTTCGACGTTCAAAGCCGTCCTCACTCCAGGCATGGACATGCCCAGCTCGACAAGCGTAATGGCCACGGCGGGCTGCATGCCTACCAGAACAGTCTGTGCGTCCAGAATTCGGGCCATCCCGGAAATATTGGCCAACATGCGGCCAATGAAAGAATCGACGATCTCCAGCGACGAGATATCGATCAGCACGCCATGCGATGAATGCTTCGCGATGGCGTTTGTGAGATCGTCCTGCAAGGTCATCGCCAGTTGGTCGTGCATATCCACCTGAATGGTGACCAAGAGAAAGTCGCCCATGCGCAGAATCGGAATACGTTCCATGGGCTACGCTCGCTTTCTTTCGGCGGTCTCGATTCCGTTGACTGCTTCTTTCTGATTGCCTTCACCGGCCTTTGCCGCTACCTTCTCCACGCGCACGACAGCGCGGCCGGTTTTTTGCAGAGCGATGGCAAGCGCGTCAGCCATCGTGGCTTTGGTGATGATATCCGTAAGGTTAATGCCGAGGTGCACGATCGTCTGCGCAATCTGTGGCCGGATGCCGCTCAGGATGCACTCGGCGCCCATCAGCTTGGCGGCCGTGATCGTCTTCAGCAAGTGCTGCGCGACCAGCGTATCGACGGCCGGAACGCCAGTAATGTCGATGATCGCGATTTTGGAGTTCGTATTGACAATCGTGCCTAATAGTGACTCCATCACCACCTGCGTGCGATTGCTGTCCAAGGTGCCGATGAGCGGAACGGCGACGATGCCTTGCCATAACTTTACGACAGGCGTCGAGAGTTCCAGCATCTCTTCCGCCTGATGCGCGATGATCTGTTCCTTCGCCGTGACAAACGCGGCAAACGTCATCAGGCCGAGCTTGTCGATGAGGATCGTGGCATTCCACGTCTCCGAAAAGAGAGCGTCGGCGTCTTTGCCGAATTCGGCGCGTAATCGCCGGAACAGCGGCTGCTTCAGCGAGAAGACGAAGGTGGCGGTTTCCTCAGGGGAGAAGCCCTGCTTGGCGCGCGAACGGGAAATCTCCGAGAGGCGCTCGCGAACGCCGGTCCACTCCGGTGAGCCGATATCGGTCACGTTACCGTTGCGCGCTGCTTGCGTGATCTCGCGAAGCAGCTCAGTCGACTGCGTCCGCAGATCGGTGTCGTTCATCAGATCGCGGCGCCGCACGGCGGCTAGCTGCTCCTTCATCCAATCGGTAAGCAGCTCCGACTCATTTTTTTGCAGGATATCGGCGATTTTGCTCATGGGGTTCTCCAGGCAGAAGGGTCAGGCAGACAAGCGGGCTGGCTGCTGAAACGAAACAGCGATTATAGTCGAGAGACCCGAACAGGGGAGACAAGGTCCTGAGCAATAGACCTCGCCGCTAAGTGGTAGTGAGGCAATGAGCAGTTCAGGGTCGCGTTCTGGACTATACCGAATTCGTGCAGCGCCGAAGGCGCGGCATTCTTTAGTTAACCTGAGAATTTTTCGGGTGGGAGCCCCCGCATTTATGCGGGGGAGCGAGGCTTTTAAGCCTCCGCGGTATGTGCGCTCCCTGAGTGTGGCTTCAGCCACGGGCTTTCATAACCCTTTGACTCGCGCCTCATCGCCGGACAGCTCCGGGGCTAAAGCCCACTTCACAAATCCTTCATCGTTTCCGGCGGACTCAAGTCCGCCTTCCCCCGCATAAATGCGGGGGCTCCCACCAACAAATGTAGGTTAACGCTTACTCGCCCTCACGGCCTGGGCTAAAGAATTTCGGCCTGCGGCCTCTTCACTGCGCGGCCCCCAGCCTGTCTGCCACCAGATAGGATTTGTTCCTTGAGAGCTGAAGGATCTCAGTTCGGCCGCCGCCTGCTCCCTCTCGACTGCCCTTAAGCCTAAGCCCGTTTCCGAGGAGAGTCCGGGCTCAACACGGCTGCAAGTGATTTGCGGAGAGTTTTCGGGCCGCTATTCTTCGAGATTAAAGTATGCGCGCCCATCCACTCGGTCAGCTTGCGCTCCGTATCGCCATCCATCACGCTCCAAACCACGCATGGGACCGAACGCAGTCCTGCGTTGCCGTGGTAAAAGCGCAGCAGTTCATAGCCGCTGGAGTTAGGCAGGTTCAGATCAGCAATGATCAGTGCGGGCAGTTCCGCGCCCTGCTCCAGCTTGTCGGAGAGAAACTCGATAGCACGCGGCGCCATATCGAAATGCTTCAGTTGATAGTCCCCAATCTGCTCCAGCGCAGATTGAACTTCTCGAACATCGCTGTCGAGGTCTTCCAATAACAATACTTCGGGCATAACACCTGCTGTAACTCTGAGGTGAGATTGGTTGGTTTCTAAATTGTGACCTGCCGGCCTGCAATTTGCAACCGAGAACGGCGGCGGCCATTTAGTTTTTACAAAATTTCACCGGTTTGCCGCTGATTTCGGTCTTTAGGGGTATTTTGCCGCTCTATATTGCTGCAGAACCTCGAAGCTCCGGCCGTTCACTTTGAGATTGCGGTGAACAAGTCCGAATTCACCAGCGCGATGAATTTGTGGTCGTCGGTCGCGAAGTTGATGTTGAGGCTGCTGCTGTCGGAGTGGATATTCATGTTATCCAGCGCGACCTTCTCCGCCGGTGTGGCGCCCACCTTCTTGTAGAGCACGCCGGCATTCATCAGCGACGATAGCGTGGCGGCGGTGAACGCGTCGGACGTGTTGACGTTCAGGTTGAACTTCACGCCATTCGAAAAATCCATCTTGTAAGCCGACGTCTTGATGCGGTTCTTGATCACGTTGTAATCGGCGAGATTGGAAGCTTCACCCAGGGCGGACTTCATCATCTCCTGCGTGCCTTTCTCGTCGAGCACGCTCCAGATTGCGTCGGAATCGACATTGGCGATCATGTCCGTGATTTCGGAATTCGAGGCCAGGCTGCTGCCGTATCCATCGCGGACATCGAGCGCGCTCTTAATCGCGGCTGCATCGCCGAAGAGCATGTTGTAGTTGTCGAGCAGCGTCATCGAAAGTCCGCCATCCATCGGATACAAATCCGACAGGCGATACTTCATCGGCTTGATCTTTTTCTTTTTCAGTCGGGCCATCACCTGATTGCCGGCGAACTCGCCCTGGGCGATGCCGACCACCTGAAGTCCGCTTTTCACGCGGAAGGAGGCGAAGGTGAGCGTGTCCACGTCCTTGTCGGGATCGATGCCGATGCCTTTGAGCGCCGCTTCAAAGCGCTTGAGCTGGTCGGGCAGCACGCGGGCTTTGAGCGCTTGCCCGCTTTGGGAGTCTTCCATGCTGCGGTAATCGACGCTGATGATCTGCTGGATGTCGGCAGGGATCACTGCGCGCGTGGCGCTCGGCAAAGGCGCGCCAAAACTCAACATCGGAGCCAGGCAAAGAGTGGAAACGATGGAAATAAAAGACTTCATAGCTACCCGCTATTTTACGTGATTCAGCTCGATGAGCAGCGTGCGAATTCAGTTACTCTCGTACGATTTCGCCCTGTCCTTCTGAGATGCCAGAGCTGCTGGATACAGGCGCAAAAATATCCAGACACATTCTCCAACCCGGTAGAACGGAGTTGGTTGCGAATCTTGCGCGGTGCCGCGCGATCGGACGTCAGTACCGTTCCCGGTAGGGAACGGGTGATGGCTACATCGGAGATCTGCCACCCGTTCCCTACCGGGAGCGGTACCGACTTAGGAAACTATCCTGACCTAGTTCTCCCGCACCATCGTGATTTCCTGCGCGGGATCGCCGCCCGCGTAGGCCTGAGCGATGATCAGCCGTCGGGCTTCGCTGCGGATGCCTGGCAGCTTCATGCTGAACCAAGCTGAGCCGAGGAGCGAGAACAATCCGCCGATCGCGATCGTGAGCGGCGCGCCAATGCTGTCCGAAACTCCTCCGGCGAGCAGCGCGCCGACCGGCGCCATGCCCATCATCATCATCGAGTACACCGACATGACGCGTCCGCGAAGATGGTCGGGGACCATCGCCTGAATCAGCGTGTTCGTAGACGCCATCTGCACCATCATGAAAAACCCCACCGGGATCAGCAGCCCGGCCGAGAGCCAGAAACTCTTCGAATAGGCGAACAGCGCGAGAAAAACTCCGAACAGAGCGGACGAGGCGGCGACCCATTTGCCGAGTCCCCTCAGGTCGGACTTAGCCGCGAGCGTAAGCGCGCCGATCAGCGCGCCGATTCCGCTGAACCCCATGAGAATGCCCAGTCCTTGAGCACCGCTGTGCAGAATCTGATCGGCGAAGATCGGCATGAGGATGGCGTAGGGCATGCCGACGAGGCTGACGAGTCCGACGAGCAGGAGCAGAGCAAAGATCGGCTTCGTGTTCACCACCCAGCGAAAACCTTCGTGGATGTCGTGTAGCGCGGATTTATCTGTCGCGCGCGGAACCCGGGGAGCGACCTTCATCATGAGCAGTCCAGCGATCACGGCGATGTAGCTGACGGCATTCGCGAAAAAGCACCAGCCTTCGCCAATGGCGGCAACAAGGATGCCGGCAACTGCGGGTCCCACGGCGCGAGCGCCGTTGAACATCGACGAGTTCAGCGCGATCGCATTCATCAGGTCTTCTTTGCCGACCATCTCGACGATGAACGCCTGGCGCGCCGGGATGTCGAAGGCATTCACCAATCCGAGCAGAGCCGCGAGCACAAATATTTCCCACACCGTGATCGCGTTCCAGAGAGTGAGCCCCGCGAGAGCAAAGGCCAGCAGCATCGAGACGCTCTGCGTCGCGACGACCGTGCGATGCCGGTTGTGTCGATCGACTATCGCTCCCGCGATAGGCGAGAGGATGAAAATGGGAATCTGTGAGGCGAAGCCAACCGCGCCGAGGAGCAGTGACGAGCCGGTGAGCCGGTATACAAGCCAGGACTGCGCCACGTTCTGCATCCAGGTTCCAACAAGGGAAATGAGCTGCCCGGAGAAGAAGAGCTGAAAATTCCGGTGACGGAGCGAACGGAAGGCAATGCGCACTCTCGATTGCGGCAGAGCTGCGGTCAGGCGGTGCGTCCTTTCGTTTTCAGCGGTGGAAGAGATTCTGTAACTGAGTAATTTACCCTGCGTTGTCACTTATCCAATTGCGAATTACACAATTACTCAGTTTCCAGCGAAAATAGAAAGGAAGGAGGTTGCGATGATTCGCATCAAGCGAGCGTATGAACCGCCGGCGAAGGGCGATGGGAAGCGTTTTCTCGTGGACCGTGTTTGGCCGCGCGGGAAAAAGAAAGAAGATCTCGATCTTGCCGGCTGGATCAAGGATGTTGCGCCGAGCACCGCGCTGCGAAAATGGTTTGGGCACGATCCGGAACGCTGGAATGAATTTCTACGTCGCTACACAGCGGAGTTGAACGCGAGTCGGGAAACGTGGAAGCCGCTGCTGGCCGAATCGCGCAAACATACGATCACGCTGGTGTACGGAGCGCACGACGAGGAACACAACAACGCAGTCGCCCTGCAAAAATATCTGAACCACCTGCGGTAGCGGGTGGCGCCTTTCCACAACCATGAGCACAGCATCAGTTCCAACGAGCGAGATCGTTTTGCGTACGAAGCGGCTCTTGCTGCGTCCGTTCCGCCGCGAAGACTTCCCGCAATTCATTCCTCTCATCGGCGCTCGCGAAGTGGCGGCGACTACTCTGCGTATTCCGCATCCTTACACCGAAGCCGACGCAGAAGCGTTTCTTAATTACGTTGAGGACTCGCGGCAGAGCGGGTCCGCCGTGCGCTTCATCCTCTTCGAAGAAAATGGGAGTCTTTGCGGCGGCATGGGGCTGCACATCAGCCGCGACCACAATCATGCCGAAATCGGCTACTGGATCGGAGTCCCATTTTGGGGCAAAGGCTACGCGACAGAAGGCGCGACTGCGGTAGTGGAGTATGGATTCGAGCAGCTGAAACTGAACCGAATCTTTGCCGGTCACTATTCGAACAACCCTGCCTCGGGAAGCATCCTGCGCAAGCTCGGCATGAAGTACGAAGGCACAAATCGCGAGCATATCCGAAAATGGGGTGAGTACCTCGACGTGGAAATGTACGCGATTCTCGCCTCGGAGTGGCATTCCCGCCAAACTGATGTAAAGTAACGCGGATGCAACCCGCGCTTGCTCCGGCCAAACTGGCGATCGAAGGCGGAAAGCCTATTCGCACAGCTCCGTTTCCGCCGTGGCCATTCTTTTCCGAAGACGAAATCGCCGGGTGTGCCGAAGTCATGCGGTCAGGCCGCGTGAACTACTGGACGGGCGAGCAAGGCAAGCTCTTCGAGCAGGAGTTCGCCCAAACCTGTGGCTGCCGCTACGCTCTGGCTGTCAGCAACGGCACGTCCGCGCTAGAGCTGTCGCTGCGCGCGCTGGGCATTGGTCCGGGCGACGAGGTGGTCACGAGCAGCCGGACGTTTATCGCATCTGCGAGTTCTGCGGTCGTGTGCGGCGCTCGCGCGGTCTTTGCCGACGTCGATCGTGAGACCCAGAACATCACAGCCGAGGCTATACGGGCTGCGCTCACTCCGCGAGCTCGTGCGATTGTCGCCGTTCATCTCGGAGGCTGGCCTTGTGACATGGATCCCATTCTGGAACTCGCGCGCGAACGCAAGCTGTTTGTGATCGAAGATTGCGCCCAAGCGCAGGGCGCAATCTATGGAGGAAGACCAGTGGGATCGTTTGGCGATGCGGCTGCATTCTCCTTCTGCCAGGACAAGATCATGACCACCGCCGGCGAGGGCGGCATGATCGTTACCAATCGCGAAGATGTGTGGGAGCGAGCTGCGGCATACCGCGATCACGGCAGGTCCAATGCGAGTCGGTCGAATGGGAATGCCGCGGGCTTTCCTTTGGTCCACGACTTGATCGGCACGAATGCCAGAATGACGGAAATCCAGGCGGCCATTGGACGCTGGCAACTGAAGAAGGTTCCTGAGTGGGGCGACATTCGCCGGCGGCACGCGCGTGCGCTCAACGAGCGATTCGTAAGAATTGCCGCTCTGCGCCCGCTCTTCATTCCCGAAATAGGAATTGAGCCGGTTTTCTATCGCTACTATGTGTTTGTCCGTCCAGAACGGCTTCGTGCAGGATGGAGTCGAGACCGGATCATCGAGGCTATCCGAGCGGAGGGGACCCCTTGCTTTATGGGGAGCTGCGGGGAGGTGTATCTGGAAAAAGCATTCGCGAGCGCGCGGCCGGAACATCGGTTTCCCATGGCTCGCGAATTAAGCGAAACGAGCCTTGCTTTTCTGGTCCATCCCACGCTAACCGCCGAAGAAATTGAAGATACCTGCCGTGCCGTCGAGAAGGTATTCGCCTTCGCAAGTCTGTGAGCGAGAAGTTTTAGGCAGCCAACGAGTGTGTTCCGAGTAGGAATGTGATATAAGCGTTGGCCGAAGTTCGAGGTGGCGGATGATCGCACCTGCAGCTCCCCCCGATGAGGCGGCGCGTTTGGCCGCTCTGCGCGAATACAAAATCCTGGACACGGACCCGGAGCAGGCCTTCGACGATCTCACTCTGCTGGCCATGCATGTTTGCCAGGCGCCGATCGCGATGATGTCGCTCGTCGATAGCGATCGGCAATGGTTCAAGTCGCGCTTTGGCATTGGACAATCCGAGACGCCGCGTGAGATCGCCTTTTGCGCACATGCGATCAACCAGGCGGGAACCTTCGTGGTGCCGGACGCGCATCAGGATCCGCGCTTTCAGGACAATCCGCTCGTCCGCTCCGATCCGCACATTCGCTTTTATGCCGGATCGCCGCTGCTGACCGAAGAGGGTCACGCGCTCGGGACGCTATGCGTCATTGACCGTGTGCCACGTCAGCTCACGCGCGAGCAGCGCGACGCGCTCGAAGCGCTCAGCCGGCAAGCGCTGGCGCAGATGGAACTGCGGAAGAACTTACTCGAACTGAAAGAGGCGCTCGCCGCGCGGGATGCGGCTGAAGCCCACCGCGAAGAGCTAATTGACGAATTACAGACCACGCTCGAAGAGCTGCATCGCGTGAGCAAGCTGATCCCGCTGTGCTCCGCCTGCCGATTGAATATGACGATTCCGGCGGCGGCGAGTCAGGTGTCTCCGGTGGTCGAAGGAGTGATGCAGTTGCTTCACGAAATGAAAATCGCGGAAGGCAAGGAGTTCGAAATTGAAACTTCTATCCGCGAGGCCCTGGCGAACGCAATTACTCACGGGTGTCGGGAGGATGCGAGCAAGAAAATCCAATGCTGCCTGGCTTGCGACGAAGAAGGCGAAGTGCTGATCACCGTGCGCGATCCTGGCTCGGGATTCGACGTTCATCAAGTGCCGAATCCCCTGCAGGGCGACAACATCTATCGTGACCACGGCCGCGGCATTTACCTGATCAATGAATTTATGGACGACGTGCGCTTCGCCCGAAACGGAGCGGAGATTCAGATGCGCAAACGCAGCGCGCACGGATAGGTTCCATTCTGATACGAAGCAAAAGCTGAACACGAAGGACACGGAGGAACACGAAGGTTGAAAATGAAGAGATTTCTTGTTTGCTCTTCGTGACCTTCGTGTTCATTCCGGGTTGTTCTATTTATTCACTCCACCCCATGCGCTCACGCAATGACGTGATGTGCGCAATGTGATGCGGCCCGTGCCAGGCATAGAGCGCCACCATCCAATCGGCTGTTCTTACGCCGTGTTCGGGATGGCGGAACGTACGAGTGAAGTCGGCGTCGGTCATCGAGCGCAGCAGATAGTTCCAACGCTCGTGCACGGCTTCGAGAATCTTGAGCGAGGTTTCTATCGGCGTAAGCCGTGAATCCGCCAGTTCGGCCCAGCGCTTCTCGTCGTACGGCTTGATTGTCGGTTCCGTTTCCGTCAGCGCCAGCTTAGTGCGGATATACGCGTTCAGGTGGCTGTCCGGAACATGGTGTACGACCTGGCGTACGGTCCAGCCTTCGGGACGATACGGCGTATCCAGCTGCTGCGGAGTGAGTCCGCGGATTGCCGCGCGCATTCGGGCAGGGACTTGGGAAATCGTGTCCAGCGCGGTTTCGCGCTGAGACTTAGTCATGGCAGTTTCATAATGGAACTTGCCGAGGGGGAAGCGAAGATCGTTGGCTACGGCGGGATTTGCGTTCATGGCGATGTCGATGATCGAGAGCGCCGAAAAGGCGCAAGAAAGCTTCGAAGCTTCGAGGCTTGGGCGTTTCAGTTCCTCACGCTTTCTGCATTTTCTTCATAAATCTTTCCACATTGATGACAGCCCTGTGGACGGTGCCGGAACCGATCGGCTGGCCGTCGTTCCAGGCGGTCACGCGAAAGATGTGGAAGCGTCCTTCGACGCGCTCCAACACAGCGTCGGCGCGAACAGTCTGCCCTACGAAACTCGGTGCGCGATGATCGACGTGAATGGCAGTGCCGACCGTGGTCTCTCCAGCATCGCAAAACGGCTGCTGCGCCTGCCAGCACGCGAGTTCCATCCAGCCGATCATCTGCGGCGTGCTCAGCACAGCAGGTAGATCGGGATTGTGGGCAGCCAGCGTGTGCTTGTGTTCGATCACATGCTGGAGTTCGGCGCGCGTGCCGATCGGGACTTCCTTGGCCATAGGTAAGTTCTGACTATATATGTAGCGGAGAACTTTGTTTTCCACGCTCCTCCACAAGCTGAGGCCTGCTATCATCGCGGCAAATGCCTGGGAAGAAACCTTCCAAGCGCGCGCAAAAGTATTTGAAGCTGCTCAAGCCCGGCGAGGAACAACGTTCGATGTCCACGTTGAAGCTTCGTCTGCTGAAGAAGCTGAAGTGCACGCTCAAATATGAAAAATTGGCGTGGGCTCAGGGCGCACAGCTCGTCGCCGGAGTGGATGAAGTTGGAAGAGGCGCGCTGTTCGGCCCCGTAGTCGCGGCTGCCGTAATTCTCAAGCCCGACTACCGCATTCGCGGACTGCGCGACTCCAAACTACTTGCTCCTGAAGTCCGCGAAGTGCTGGCCAGGCGGATTCTCGATCATTCGATCGCTTATGCGATTGCTTCGGTGGACGCGCAGCGGATCGATAAGATCAACATCTACTGGGCGTCGGTCGAGGCGCTCGCGCTGGCAGTGAAAAACCTCGATCCCACGCCGGATCATGTGCTGGTAGACGCACTCAAGATCGATGTGGATTGCTCGCAGACCAAGATCATCCATGGCGACGCGCTGAGCTGCTCGATCGCCGCCGCATCAATCATTGCCAAAGTGGAACGCGATCGCTGGATGCGCGACTTCGACGCGGAGTATCCCGGCTACGGTCTGGCCTCGAACAAGGGATACAGCACGCCCAAGCACAAAGCCGTTCTGCGCGAGCGTGGACCGTCTCCACTGCACCGGCGCTCGTTTGCTCCTGTGTGGATGGCCGAGTCGAACGCCATGCCCGATCTGTTCGCGGAAATTCAGGAAGAACTCGGAGCAGGTGGAGCACCAGAGTTGGAAGCCGCTTTCAGCATTCCTGAAGCAGAAGTCGGGTAGCGCTCGGAAAGCGATTCTGGTTTCACAAAAATTCCAGGTGGAATTTAGTGAGCCGCACGCCGTGCCGATCCGAGACGATGAGCGCGATGCGGTCTTCAGGCAGGAGCGTTCCCAGATCGAATTGCACGCGGTAGATTCTCTCTTGGGAAGTTTCGTCCGCCGGAACGCCGATGATCTTTACGTTCTCCGGCCTCACCACTCGCATCTGCATCCCGCGAAAGACTTCCACTTCAAAGCGCAGGCCAAGCAGAAAATCATTCAGGCTCTCTGAACATCGGAGCGGTAGAGGATCGAGATCCGACAGTCTGTCGAGCGTGCCTGCGGTCACACGAAAAGCGATACGCTCGGGCAAGGCGCGCACCGGTTTTCCGGAAGTGTTGAGCAGAGCGGGCTTGCCGTGGGCTGCATCCAGCCGCCAGCCTTCGAACTGCGGCGCTTCGGCGCTGGCCAGCATCTCGACTGTTTGATGGGAAGGTTCGAGCAGCAGCGCGTCTGCGCCAAGAGGAATTCGAGAGTGTAAGCGCCAGATCCCAGCGACACTCAGGCTGCCGGCGTGATTGGATTGCGCCTGCAGCACACAACATGAACTCGCGGCCACCAAGGCGATCCACAGGGACAGTCGTCGCCAACTTAGATTCCAGGAAAGCATTCGCGGGGTAATCCTTAACTGCTGCTGGACCGTTGGATGGCTTTAGTCCGATTGCGAGATGCTGGGCTTCCTCAAGCCGTTCGTTCGTATGGCTGGAGTTCTGCTTGTCAACGAACCCGAGCTGTCCGAATACGAACACCGCTTCCCATC
>DASTJH010000016.1:0-46444 GCA_035716645.1 Terriglobales bacterium
GATCTCCACACGAGCGAGCACGGATACACCGAAGTCCTGCCGCCATACATGGTCAACTCTGCGTCGATGTACGGCACCGGCCAGCTTCCCAAGTTTGCCTCCGATCTTTTCAAGTGTCAGGACCACGATCTCTGGCTGGTCCCGACCGCCGAAGTTCCGTTAACGAATCTCTACCGTGACGAGACTCTCGAAGAAGCTCAGCTTCCGCTCTCGATCACCGCCTACACACCGTGCTTCCGCAGCGAAGCCGGATCGTATGGCAAAGACGTACGCGGCATCATTCGCCAGCACCAGTTCCAGAAAGTTGAGCTAGTTAAATTCACTCATCCTGAGCGCTCGCAGGTACAGCACGAGAAGCTCACGCACGACGCCGAAATCGTACTGCAACGATTAGGTCTGCACTATCGCGCGATGTCCCTGTGCACGGCCGACCTCGGCTTCTCTTCCGCGAAAACGTACGACCTCGAAGTCTGGCTGCCCGGACAGCAACTCTTCCGCGAAATCTCCTCCTGCTCAAACTTCGAAGCCTTCCAGGCGCGCCGCGCGAACATCCGCTTCCGTCCAAGCGGCAAGAAGAAGACCGAATTGGTCCACACGCTGAACGGCAGCGGCCTCGCCATCGGACGCACCTGGCTGGCGATTCTCGAGAACTACCAGCAAGCCGACGGCAGCGTAGTCGTTCCTGAAGCGCTGAGGAAATACATGAACGGCGCCGAGCGGATCACGGCGCGGAAGCTCTAGTTCTCTCCCGATGCAACAACGTGTCATCCTGAGCGCGGTTTTTTGCGCGAAGGATCTTGCGGTTGATTTTGGTGTTGCTGTTGCTTTTGTTTTTCCTTCTATTTTTAGGGCTGCCTCTTTTGCATACGAGAGGCGCACCGTCAAAACGGGCTGCAACCGCAAAACCAGAAGCAACCGCAAAACCAGAAGCAACCGCAAAACCAAAAGCAACCGCAAGGTCCTTCACTCCGGCGCAAAAAACGCGCCTCCGTTCAGGATGACATTTCCTTAAATACTTGCTGTCCTTCACCCCTCCGCTTGCGATTCGTCCACTCTGCCATTTCCAAACTACTAGCCGTATTTCCCGGACGCGTTTATTCTGGACAGGCTTCGCGATCGCGAAGTTCATTCCCGAAATTCAAAGGCACCACCCGCTACGGCAGGTGGTACTGAGCAAAGGCGCCATCCGTTCCGCGGATGGCACTGAGCAATGTAGAACCTGCCGTGACCAAACCGCAGACCCATCGCCGCCGACTGTCTTTTAGCCGCATCTGGCGATACCGCGTGCTCGCGTTTCTCGCGGTCTTCGGCCCCGGGTTCATCACCGCGAACGTGGACAACGATGTTGGCGGCATTCTCACCTACTCGCAGGCCGGCGCGAAGTTCGGCTACACGCTGCTCTGGACTCTGATCCCCACGACGATCGCGCTGATCGTCGTGCAGGAGATGGCCGCGCGTATGGGCGCGGTCACCGGCAAAGGCCTCGCTGATCTGATCCGCGAAGAATTCGGCTTGCGCATGACCGTCTTCACCATGCTCATTTTGGGAATCGCCGATTTCGGCAACATCGCCGCCGAATTCGCCGGACTCGCTTCCGGCATGGGCATCTTTGCCGTCAGCAAATACATTGCTGTGCCCATTGGTGCCGCGCTCGTCTGGATCGTGGTCGTGCAGGGCACTTACCGGCCGGTCGAGAAGATCCTGATCTTCTTCTCGTTCATCTACTTCACCTACATCGCGTCGGCGCTGTACGCGCATCCGAGCTGGAGCTCGGCCATTCACAACACGTTCGTGCCCGCCGTGAACAAGAGCTCCGAGTACCTGATCATGACCATCGGCCTGGTCGGCACAACGATCACGCCGTGGATGCAGTTCTATCTGCAAGCCTCGATCGTCGAGAAAGGCATCGGCAAGCGCGAATACCGCTTGTCGAAATGGGACGTGGTCCTCGGCTGCATTGTGACCGACCTCGTTGCCTTCTTCATCGTCGTCGCCTGCGCGGCCACGCTCTATGTGACCGGACAGCACAACATCGACGACGCCGCGCAAGCGGCGGTCGCGCTGCGTCCACTCGTCGGACAGTTCGCTTCCCTGCTCTTCGCGGTCGGACTCGTCAACGCCGCGCTGCTTTCCGCGGCAATCCTGCCGCTCGCAACGGCCTATAACATCTGCGAAGGATTAGGCGTCGAGTCGGGCATTAACAAACGGCCCTCCGAGGCCCCCGTTTTCTACGGACTCTATACGTTCCTCATCGCCGGTGGCGCGGCGTTCGTCCTGATCCCGCAAATTCCGCTGATCAAGCTGATCCTCTACTCGCAGGTGCTCAACGGCGTGCTGATCCCGTTTGTCGTGCTCTTCATGCTGAGACTAGTGAACCGGGCGGACATCATGGGCAAGTATCGCAACTCAACATTGGCGAACATCATCGCGTGGACCACGTCGGCGGTGATGATTGTGTTGGCGATCGGCCTGGTGATCACGCTGTTGTTTTACTCGTGAGACATTTCGCGATTTCGCGATCGGGTGATTTCGTGATGGGGTGATTTGGGTGGGAGCCCCCGCATTCATGCGGGGGAAGCTGCGCTTTAGCGCAGCGGAAAGAGCCGTTCAAAAAGTCTTGCGCTTTAGCGCTGGCTTGCTTGAAACCGGCGCTAAAGCGCGCTCTCTGTAAAGACTTTTTCCCGCGATGCTAAAGTATCGCTTCCCCCGCATGAATGCGGGGGCTCCCACCCAAACCCAGAATCACGAAATCACGAAATCGCGAAATCTCAAAATCTGTACGACACGCCCACCAATGGCACGACTTTCGCTCTTAGCCCCGCGTCGTCGAGCTTGAACATCGCGCTGGCATCGATCAGCAATCCGCCAAACGGATTAATTTTGAAACCGAAGCCGGCGTTGTCCATTGCGTAGGACGATGTCGGCGCCTGCACGATCGAGTTGACTGTACCCTGTCCGGGCACAGTAACGGATGCGATTGCAATGCGCGGTCCGTTGATCACGTATTGACCGAGGAACTCGCCGACGAGCGTCAAGCGTGCAGCGACTTTGACGTCCAGTCCGCCGGTGTAGATAAAGCTTGCGGGCAGGTTCAGGTGATCGCCATTGGCCGGATTAAAATACAGGCTCGATTTGCCGTTCCACTCGTATCCAATGTTGACGTTCGGCGTAATGCGTTTCCCACGATGAGAAAGGATTATGTAGGGCTTGATTCCGTACGCGCCAGTGCCAAGATAATTCGTCTCGTCGCCGGTGGGCACGCGGAACTCGCCGCCGACGGCCATGCTGGTGCCATTTTCGGCGCGGACCACGTTCTGCTTGAGGCCGATCGTGACGTCGCCCGGTCCGCTCTTCGATCCCGGCAAGTTCGCGCCAGGCAGCGGAAACGCCGATAGCGTGCTTCCATCGGGAGCGATGTTGAACTGGCTGCCCGTTGAAATTGTGCGCAGGCTCACGGTCGAAAACGGCACAACCAGCGTGAGGTCGGTGCGTCCGGTCAACCCGAAGGTTCCCAGTGCGGTGTACTGATCGATGACCAGGTTGATGTTGTTGTCGCTGACCTGGAAGGCCGTTCCTATTCCGGGAAAGTTGACGGTGTTGACGGTCTTAAAATCTTTGAACCGGACGCCATCGACGCTGCCAAACCCGAAGCGCTGGTAGTTGAACGAGACAAAGAAGCGATGCTTGCCGAGGGTCTCGCCGCGCTGCGTGAGGATCGTCCCCAGGCTCTCGGTGCTGAACGTGGGAATACCGTTCACGAACGTAATTCCCGTTCCGGAAACGGCGGTCGCCACCGGCAAATTGCTAAGTTGAGCGGCAAAGGTAGCGGGCACCGACGACAGCGTTCCCAGGTTGCCGTTCTTGCCGCCGCTCGTAGGAATCGCGGTAGCGAACTCGCAAGCCAGGTTGGTATTGTGCGTCGGATTGTATCCCGGACAAGGCGGCACAGCCGTCTGCGCAAAAGCAAAGCCCGACAACAACGAAATTCCTACCGCCAAGTTTCTAAGTGGCTTGTACATGTCCTTACCCCCGAACCAATCCTGATTTCGTGATTTCGTGATTTCGCGATTTGAAAACCGGATCAATCCCTAAAAGCTGTCATCCTGAGCGAGGGCGCACGCCCGAGTCGAAGGACCCCGATGCCCGTAGCGTTGCGACAATGCCATCAGTTTTCACCGCGATTTTCGCAAAACTTTTTACGCTGCACTTAAACCGACACATCTCTGGGGTCCTTCGACTCGGGCGTTCGCCCTCGCTCAGGATGACAGCTTTATCTTTCGCAATCGCGAAATCACGAAATCGCGAAATCACGAAATACTTCAGTTCGCCGCAACCGTCAGCGGAATGCTGCCCACGGCTACGCTCTGTCCTTGCTGATTCGTCGCCGTGATCTGCACTACGTAGCTGCCGTTCGGCGTAGCGGCAGTGCCGACTGTGCCTGGCTGCTGGTTGTTCGGATTCGAGAAACCATTCCCGCCACCGCATCCAACCGAAACCAGCACCACGCACAACACAAGCAGCAGACCAATCACAAACAACGCCTTTTTCTGGCGCAACCTGCGGCGCGTCTCCGCCGGAATCGCCAGCGGCAGCAGCACCATCGCCGGCATCGCCAGCCACAGACTCTCGAGCGCATGCACGCGCTGCACGTCTTGAGGCGCGGCGGAGAATGCGGTTGTGCTGTTGCCGTTGCTGGTCGCGATCGTCAGCGTAACTGTCGCGGGCAAGGTGAACGATCCAGCCGGAGTCCCGGTGCAGATCGTGTTCTTCACCGTGTTGCCGAAAGCATCAAGCACGCCGCAAGACAAACCGGAGTACGTCACCGACGCGCCGCCTGAACTCGCCAGCTGCAACGTCTGCGCCGGGATCGGCGCGCCCGGCGTCGTCGAGAGCGCGGCGCCAATCGCGATGCTCGCCCCCACCTGCGTCGTCGCAGCGGCAAAGTTAGGATCGTCCTTGTTGTAAACCGCGGTAATCGTGTGCGTCTGTCCCGCCGCCAGTTCGTTCACCGTCGTGTTGAAGGACGCCTG
The DNA here is from genome assembly GCA_035716645.1 of Terriglobales bacterium. GTDB lineage: Bacteria > Acidobacteriota > Terriglobia > Terriglobales > Acidobacteriaceae > Gp1-AA112. Next base: position 5,031 of record DASTJH010000016.1, read on the forward strand.
CCCATTCGCGTCCAGCGGAATCGACGACGCGAGCGCCGTGCCGTTATCCATGAAGGTCACGGTCCCACCCGGAACCCCAGCAAATTGCGGCGCAACCGTAGCGATAAACGTGAAGGTCGCCGAGTTCTTCGTCGATTGCGGCGAGACCACGACGCTGTTCGTGGTGGCCGGACCAACGGTGAGCGCGCCCGGGGCAAAGGACGCAAAGGCGTAATTGTTCGCCGCCAAATTTCCGTTCGTGCAGGTAATCGGATACGAGCCCACCGGACTCAGCATGGTAGCGCCGGTCGAGCAGGAGGCCGCACCGCTCACGCCGCTGGTCGCCAGCGTCTCGCCGGCAACGAAGCCCGACGGCGAAGCCGTCAAATTCGGCAGCCCCGAGCCGAAGATATGCGACTGCGGATCGGCGGTGACCGTCAACGGCGCGGGCAGAATCGTTGCCGACGCGTTAGCGGTGCTGTTGAAGGTGTAGTTGCCCGCATCCGTTCCCGAAATGGAAATGCCAGTCACGTTCACGGTCTTGCCCGTGCCCGCGTTTTTATCGGTGAAGTTCGCGGCAGTGAAGGCGGCCGTGACCTGGTCGTTAGCTAGGGGTACGTCGCTGACTGTAGCCGAAGCCGTAGCAGTGCCGTCGTAGACTCTACCGGCAGCCTGTGCGGTCACCGTCAATGGAGCAGGGGTGATTGTTCCCGATCCGGTCTGGAACGTGTACGTGTAGTTGTTGCCGTTGTTGCCATCCGTCACAACTCCTGCGGCGGTTAATACATGCGTACCGCTTACGTTCTTATTGTCATAGGCCTCGGTGAAAGTCGCGGAGTCGCCCGGCGCCAGTGCAGAAGCAGTTGGAATTGCGGCTGCAGATGTAGTGGCGTCATATTGTTTGGTGTTAGTCGTCGCGGTAACGGTCACGCCGAGCGGATTAATCACCCCAGTCGTACTTGGCTGGAAGCTATAGCTGTAATTGTTGCCGCTATTGCCGTCATTTGCCGCCCCACTCGGCATTAACGTTTTGCCAGATCCGGCATTCTTGTCCGTGTAAGCCTCGGTGAAATTCGCCGTGTCCCCAGCTTGCAAAGCGCCGTTTGTGATCGAGGGCGTACTCCCGGAGGCGGCTATGGTTGTTCCGTCATAGGGCTTAGCACTTGTCGCGGCGGTGATGGTGAGCAGTTCTGCGGAGATCACCCCGGTACTAACCGTGCTAAAACGCAGGGTGTAGTTGTTTCCCCCATTGCCGTCGGTCACAGAGCCAGTAGCCGTCATCACGTGCCCAGTGCCGACATTTCGGTTATCAAAGCTTTGGCTGAAGCTCGCCGTATCTCCGTTCCCCAAAGCTGACAGGTCGGTGCCGAGCGATGATGACAACTTAACCGTCGCCGTGGAGGCTGTGTTGCCGTTGTAAACCTTAGTGTCGGTAACCGCTGTAGCTGTGAGGGTCAGAGGAGTGATGGAGGCCGTGCCAGTGGCCGAGGTCGGCAGGTTGTAGTTGGTAGCGACCGCGCCGTTGCTAGGAGTGAAGTCCGCAGCCGCGAGATTTACTGAGACGTTATTGGGCACTCCCGCATTCCTGATGGTCAGGGTGCCTGTCGTTTTTGTGACCGTGAATTTCTCGGTTCCCACTAAACCGGCGAGGACATAGTTCGACGACGTTAGTGTGGCATTCGTGGTGCCGTCGTACGTCTTCGTTGGTGTGCCAGTAATGGAGGCTGTGACTGTTACCGGAGTGATGTTGCCTGGAACTCCAGACTGAATCTGCAAGGTGTAATCAGCAGCCTGGGCCCCCGCCAGGGTCAAACCAGCAAAATTAATCGTGGTCGCCGCTGCCGCATCCTTAAAGTCGTAATTTGCCGCCGCTGTACCTGCGAAATGCACATCATCATTGGCGTAGGGTCTGCCGTCATTTCCGGTGCCGAACGCTGCAGTTTCGGCACTGCCTAGCGTAGCAGTACCACTTAAAAGGGCTGTCGTCGTGCCGTCATACGGTTTGGTGGCCGTCGCTGTCAGGCCGCTTTCAGGTAGCACCTTCGCGGTAATTGCTGCGCTCTGCGGAGCTTGTATCGTCAGTGTGTAATTGCCGAAACCACTTCCCAATAGGCTCACATCGCCAAAGGTCACTTTGCTGGCTGAGGGGACATCCTTAGAGTCGTAGCTTCCCGTTGCTGTTCCAGTGATGCTCACGTTATCAACGTTGTAGGGGACGCCGTCGCCGGTGCTTCCGGCACCCGGAGCTTCAGGCAAGGCGAGTGTCGCCGTTCCGCTGACAGCCGCGACTTTAGTGCCGTCGTAGACTTTGCTCACGGGGACGGTCAGTCCTCTCTCGGTTATTGCTTTTGCTGTAATCGTGCCCGGAGCACTTATTGACGTGATCGAATAGTCGGCGCTCACATCGGTACTGCCATTTAGCACGCTAACAGCGCTCAGCGTACTTCCGTTTGTTCCGAGTACGTCTTTGGCCTCGAAACTCTGAACAGTAGCGTCGCCCGGGAGCAGCGCCGAGGCGATCGCGGAGACGCTCGAATTTCTTGTTCCGTCGTAACTCTTCGTCTCGGTATGCGCTGTGAGCGTCGTCGCCAATTTAGTTACCGTCAACGTCAGTGCGGAGGACGCCAGCGTTGCTGTCGTATGGTTCGGGAGGCCAGCATTGGTCCATTGCAACGGGCCAGTCGACAGCGGATCAAGGATCGAACTGCCGGCCGCTTGCGGCCAGGGATTTGGCTCGCCCCCTAAAGTAGCGCTGCTTGTTCCCGCAACCGTGGCTGCAAACGAGAATCCTGCGACATTGTTGAGCGCGGGCAAGATCAGTGCATTTAGTTGGTATGAGGTGTTTGTGCTCCAGTCGGGTAAATAGGCCGGCGTGATTATGTGGCTCCCGCCATTAACGTGTCTCGGAGTGACTGATCCGGTGTTGCAAGTCGTCGCGCCTGTGCCCGTCAAAATCAAAGTGCACGAAACAAGAGCATCACCGCCTCCAACGGTGAGCGAGCCGTCTCCATTGTTTGAAGCTATGATGGGCGTCCCTTGCGGATCGTAGGAGGGCGTGTAAGCTTCGGCGGTCGCCAGAGCCGTCGGTGTCGCATCTACGCCACCAACGACGATCACAGTACCATCGTTGAGTAATGTTGCAGAGGCGTTGGCGCGCGCGGTATTCGTGGTTGCCGCTATAGCAGTAAATGTTCCCGTGGAAGAATCGTAAAGTTCAACTGTATTTACAGCACCAGATACATTGCCTCCCGCGATTAGTGTGAGTCCATCTGGCAGGACAGTCGCAACCTGTCCAGATCGCGCTGAGTTCAGGCTGCCCGTAGCTGCCGAACTGGCTCCCGCAAAGTCGTATAACTCCGCGGTGCCTGCTGTATCGCCACCCGCCATCAATATTTTTTCATTTGGCAGCAACGTGGCGGTGTGCTCGAAGCGGGCTACTTGTAGGGGTGCCGGGCCAGGACTGAAGGTTTGCGAAGTTGCGTTGTAAACTTCGGTTGTGCTGAGCGTTACTGGCGTGGTGCTCGCGTCCTCGCCACCAGCTATCAGCACCTTGCCATTCGGCAAGAGTGTGGCTGTGTGCCCGGATCGCGGAGTTGTTAAGCATTGGCTGGACGGATGGCAGCTTGCATTCAGACTCGCGAAGTCTCCCGTAGCCGGATCGTAAATCTCTGCAGTAGCAACAGCTCCGGTTGACACGAGAGCCGTGCTTCCCCCAACTATTAGAACAGTGCCGTCTTGAAGTAGGGTAGCCGTAGCGCCAGTCCTCGCAACATTTAGGTTACCGGTGGTCAAAGCGAATGTTTTCTTGCTTGGATTGTAGATTTCTGCGCTACTGAGTACGGTGGTTCCATCGTTTCCGCCCACTAGCAAAACCGTTCCATCAGGCAGCAAAGTAGTTGCCTGTCCCGAGCGCGCCGCAATCAAATTTCCCGAAATGTTGGAAAAGACTCCGGCAGTCGCACCGGCGGCGCTGTCGCTGACCGTAAAAGCAACATTGCTAGGACGTCCGACAACTACACTCGTGGGAGTTAGCGCGATTGAAATCGTCGCCGAGCGCGGGGCGACCCGTTGCGTGACAGCCGGGGAGGAGCTCGTAAGGAATTTCGTCGCGTCGCCTGAATTGTACGTCGCCGTGATCGAGTGCGAACCGACTCCGAGTGTGAAAATATCCAATGTTGCTGTGGATGAGGTGGTGACCGGTGTCAACGCGATGGTTCCTATGGGAACTTCGAAGGTGCTGCCGTTGAAGCTCACGCTGTCGAAGAAGGTGACGCTCCCCGTTGGCGCTCCGTTGGCGCTTCCGGGAACGGCATCGGACACTGTCGCCGTCAACGTTGCAGACTGGCCAAGTATCGAAGTAGTAGGAGAGCTTATTGCGGTGGCCGTATCGTCGGTGGCCGCGTAGCCTATACCCGCTGCAAAGAATCCAAGGAAAATCAAAACCAACGCCAAACGTAGGAAGCCCGAAGCCGGAGTGGATCGCCTCATTTTGAAAGGTCCCCTTCTGAATCGATCAAAGAGTGAGCTTGTGCAACTGAACGCAGGACTAGCCTGGGGAACTAGTCATAGGTGGGGGCATTACATTAGTAACCAGAATGGGACGGGGTGTCAAGCAGAATTGCTGGATGGAGTTTGGGCTCAGTTTACTCTGTTGTACTATGGTTAATACATGTGAGTAACTGATTGAGTATTTATTAAGTAGTAATTGTAGTGTTGGCATATGGTAACTCTGTGAATAACTGCTAAGCTTCTAAGCTCCTAAGGTGCTGAGCTGAAAATCAACAGCAATGGCAAAAGCAACGGCAAACAATAAAGCTGCGAAGCTTCTAAGCCCCGAGGCTGCGGAGCTAAACGTCAACACCAAAGGCAACATCAACACCCGGCCGAGGGCGGCCGGTTCCACGTTGTTAGCTTCGGGGCTGCGCCCAACATCGCCCGCCGCTACCGCAGCGGGCACCGCCAAACAATCTTTTTTTTCGTGATCTCAAGATCTAAAGGACTTAGGCATCTTGATCCCTAGGAGATCCCTGGATTTGTTGAGATCGCTTAGGGAGTGATCCCTGAGTTTCTTGGGACCCGGCCCGAGGCTGCGAAGCCCTGAAGCTCAGAACCGACACCAACGGCAAAGCCGGCCCCCATGGACGGTGTGGACTCTGTGGACGCTGTGGACGCCGAACCTGGAATCACGGCCATGAGCAACGGAAACACACCGCACGCGGCCACAGGTTGGTTTAGCTCCGGGGCTTCGGGGCTTCGCGGCTTCGGGGCTGCCCCTCATAATCCCTCCTGGACGAACGTTCTCTGTGCGGTGCGGATTCCGTAGATCAGGGCTCGGGCTGTGGGGGCGTCCAGGTTGTTGTTGACTAGCAGCTCGCAAATTCGCGTGATTGCGATTTGCAGGCTGCGCGGATCTTCGAGCACTGGAAATTCGAATGGTTTGCCGCGGTGCTCATAACGCTGTGGCCGACTTTTTTCGTGGTAGTAGCACAGCACCTGGCCGTACATGGCCGGCGAGCCGCAGCTTGTGCCGTCGCTTTTGCGATGCACGCACCGCGGCGCCGACTGGGCTTCGGCAAGGTTGCTGATCCGAGCTGCCTTCTGGCGCGCGAGTGCCCGCATCTCTTCCAGCTCTTCATAGGCTTCGATCGTGGTGAGCGTGCGGAAGGCGTCTCTCGGACCCATGCTCTGTAGATCCCGCAGATCCTGGGAACAGAGATTTGGCAGGGATTCGGGCAGGCTCTCGGCCTCGCCGGGCATGGGACGTTTGAGCATGTTCTTGATCGCGTCCTGGAGGTGGTCGTAGCCATCGACCTCTTCGTCGCTGTCTTCCTGGTCATCCTCGTCGTCATCGGAGGCCGCTGCTGGTGATTCAACTGCACGGCCCGCTACCGCAGGCCGTTCTGTAGGTTCGCGGCCCGAGTCAACTGCGCGGCCCGCCACTGCAGGCCGTTCTGTTGCTACCCTTTCTTCTGGTTGTGGGGGTTCGGCGGTGGCGGATTTCGGCTGGAAGGGATCGTCGACGAAGTTCGCCAAAATCCAGCGGTCGTTCTCATCGCCGACCGGGACATGCTCGGTGACATCTTCCAGTTTGCCGTCATCATTGCGGACGAAACTGCGGAGCGGACGATCGTCGACAACATTCGCGCCGGGTTCATACTCGTTAAGGATGCTGACGGACTTGCCGCGAACGAATTTGCTGATTTGCAACCAGGTGTTCATTGGTATTCTCCGTTTCTTCGCTTGAGGAGAGGGATGAGACCATAGGTAGCGAGCAAAAGTCAAGCGAAGAGCGGGCAGCCCCGAAGCTGCGAAGCCCCGGAACCCCGAAGCTGAACATCAACGGCTACGACCAAGCAGTGGACGCCGTGGACTTGGTGGATTTTGTGGACACGGGACCATTCACACCAACAGCAACACCCGGCCGAGGGCGGCCGGTTCCACGTTTTTTGGCTTCGCGGCTTCGGAGCTTTTTACTGGCGAGTGTGACGGCGAATGTAGGCTACATCCTCGCGCAGCGACTCCATCTTGCGGAGCTTACGTTCGGGAGCCGCTGCGGCCTGGCTGCGTCGATACTTCAGCGGATCGTGAATGCGGTCGCGCACCTTCGCTTCGCGAGGCAAGTCCTCTCGCTCCAGCTTTTCCCATTTTTGGACTAAGCCGTAGCGGGCGAGAATTTCGTTCAGCTTGGGTCGATCCAGCTTAACCTGCTGCATAAATCGGATCACGCGCTCGAGGTCTTTGAGACGGCCAGTTTGCAAGCAAATGGCGACTAGATATTCCGCGGTGATAACCCGAACCTTCTGGTCGTTGATGGTATGCTGCACGGCCTGCTCCAGCGCCTCCTTTTCCAATGGCGTCGTGGCCGGGAGAAACTGAACACGCCAATCTCCGATGACGAGATACTCGCTCTCCAAGGTGGCCCCGCGTGCGGTGAGATGGTCATGCGAAAGTGGCAAAAGACTGAGCAACGAGCTTTCAGGCGGCGTAGCAAGATCGACGAAAAAATCGATGTCGCCGGTGACGAAAGGCTCCAAATAGAACATCGCTCCCACTGCGCCGCCGACAGCATATCGGCGGACAATGTTGCCGGCTTCCATCTCATTGACCAACTGAAATGCCCGGCTCATCTGCAATTGATCTTGCATGGCTGGATTATCTCAAAAGCTGCGAAGCCCGAAGCTGCGAAGCTGAAAATTAACGGCTACGGCCAAGCAGTGGACGCTGTGGACTTGGTGGACGGTGTGGACGCCGAGCGCGGCCTCACAACCAACGCAAAGTGCCCATGTTCACGTGCTTTAGCTTCGCAGCTTGTTTGGCAGCAAAACAACAGCGCCCGCCGCTACTGCAGCGGGTACTGTCTTCAGGGCTTCGCAGCCTGCTTCCTCAGTTCGGCAGCGGGGCTGGGGCGTTTTGGAACAGGGCCAGGAAGCGCGGATCTTTGCGGAAGCCGGCGAACTCGCGATCTTTTTCGAAGCTCTCGGCTACCTTGTAGCCTTCTTCCATGGCCTTCTTGAGATAGAGCAGGCAATGATCGGCGTCGCCGCGAGTGGCGAACATTTTGGCGAGCACATATTCGTAGAGCGCTCGATCTTCCGGAGACGACATGTGCGCGGTCACGCCGGACTGGGAGCGGCGATCAAAGATCTCAGGATCGAGCGTAAGCGCGGTGGCATATTCCTTCGTCGCGTTGTCGTAATGCTTCTTTGCAAAATACGCTGTCCCCAGATTGCTGTGGAAACTGGCCGAGGCATTGTTCAGCGCGATTGCCTTGCGATAGTACTTGATCGCTTTCCCGTAGTTGCGCTCGTTGTAGTAGACGACACCGAGATTGTTTGTTGCTTCGGGATAGTGGCGATCGTACTTCATCGCGTGCTGGAACATGTGCTTGGCTTCGCTGTAGTGGAGCATCAGCAGTTCGGAGATGCCTTCTTTGTTGTAGAGCTGCGCAGGATCGGAGCTTTTGTGGATCGCCGCCTGGTAGTAGTCCACCGAATCGGCGTAGAACTTTTCCGCGCGCAGGACGTCGGCGCGCAGCTCGAGCTGTTCCTCCGTCATGTTCGGCGACGGCGGCTCGATGCGGCGCAGTTGCGGGGGAGTGGTGATGGTGTTGATGCTGTCAGGGAAGTTCTTGGTTTCAGATTGCGCGAACGCGCATCCAGCAGCGAGTACGATCGAAAACGCGAGCCATGGACGAGTCATGGACTGCCCTCCTGGTCACTGTGGTCGCGGGTTCTCCCTGGGCGCAGGTTGCGGTGAAGAACTCTGCGGCGAGTTTTGGCTATTATCGCCCTTTATCGACCCAAAAAGCTTGCTAAAAAAACCTTTCTTTTTCTTGTCCTGATCGTCGGCCGGCGGGACGGGCTGTCCTGCCGGGGACGATGCCGTGGCCGCCTGCTGCCCCGGGGTGACCGGCTGGTTAGGATTAGACACCGCAGTGGGCTCGGGCGGCTTGGGTCCGATACCAAAAAGCTTCTGAAAGAAGTTGCGCTGGTCGCCGGCCGTCATCTCGCAGGTCTGGCTCGGTTGCGTACCGTCGATGAAGGCGGCATCGTAATCGTTCGGGCAAACGGCCGTCGCGATGTTATTGGTGATCTTATCCAGCTTGACGTCGACTACGCCGGCAGGCGGCGTGAAGTCCTTTACCCCGTCTTTGTATTGCGGCAGCGCGATTGCGCGCTTCATGAATTCTTCCCAAATTGGGCCGGCGGTGTGGGCGCCTTCCAGCTTCAGGTCGCTGTAATCGTCGTAGCCGACCCAAACAATGCACAGAAGATTCGACGTATAGCCCGCGAACCAGGCGTCGTGCGACGTGCCGGTCTTGCCCGCCGCCGGCGCGGTAAATCCCTGCGCGCGAATCCCGGCTGCGGTGCCATAGTTCAACACGCCTTCCATCATCGTGGTCACGACGAAGGCAATGCGGGGATCGAGCACCTGGCGCGTGTCGGTGTTGAAATCCTGAATCACGTCGCCGCGGGCATCGCGCAGCGAGCTCACAAAGATCGGCGAAACGCGGGTGCCGCCGTTGGCGAAGACGGTGTAGGCTCCCGCCATCTCCATCGGCGTAGCGTCGTAGGAACCGATCGCCATCGCGGGCGTGGCGCGTACGGACTTGATGCCGGCGGCGTGAGCCAGATCGACGACTTTGTCATAGCCAATCATCTCCGCGACCTTTACGGTTGCGTTGTTCAACGAGTGCGCGAGCGCAAAACTGAAGCTCACCGGCCCGTAGTATTTGTCCTCATAATTCTTGGGGGTATAGACCTTGTCTTCGTACTGGAAGACGGTCGGATCGTCATCGACGACCGACGCCGGCGTGAAGACCGGCTGCGTGCCATTGATAGCCGTGTTCATCGCTGTCGCAAAGACAAACGGCTTGAAAATCGATCCGGTCGGACGGCTGGCCAGCGCGTGATTCAACTGGCTGAAGCCGTAATTGCGTCCGCCGGAAAGAGCGAGCACCGCGCCGGTATGGGGATCGATGCAGACCAGCGCCACTTGCGCCTCGGGTCCGGGAAGCACCTTGGTGATCGTCTTCGCGCTCTTACCCTTGCCTTCACGAATGCGTCGCGTACGCTTCTTGCGGACGAGATCATCCACCTGCTTCATGCCGATGTCGATGGCATCGGCGGCGGCTTTCTGCAAATCGGGATCGAGCGTTGTGTAGATGCGGTAACCGTTCTCGTTGAGATCGCCTTCTTTGTATTGCGAGAGCAGCGACTCGCGGACCATGTCCACGAAGTACGGAGCGTCGCTGGCTTCGACGTTCGGCGGGGCGAGCTTCAACGAGGTCGCCTTTGCTTCGTCGGCTTGCGTTTGGCTGATTACGCCGTTGTCGGCCATTGCTTGCAGCACGATGTCGCGGCGCTCCTTCGCGCGGTCAGGATGGCGATAGGGCGAGAAATACGTCGGGCCATTCACGATGCCGGCCAGCAGCGCTGCTTCCTGAAGGTTGAGGCTGCCGATGTCCTTGCCAAAGTATGCCTGCGCGCCTTCGCCGAATCCGCGAATGGAGAACGATCCGCGCATTCCCATCGGCACCTGGTTCACGTACAGCTCGAAAATCTGCTGCTTCGAAAGCCGCTGCTCCAGTTCGGTGGCGATCAGCATCTCTTCGGCCTTGCGCTTGTATGTTTGCTGCGGCGTGAGGAAGAAGCCGCGCGCGAGCTGCATGGTCAGCGTGGATCCGCCTTGCTTGTGACGGCTATGGAGATTGTTAATGGCCGCTTCCAGCATGCGATAGTAGTTCACGGCGCCATGCTGGAAAAAGCGCTTGTCCTCGATGGAGAGGATGGCATCGACCAGCACTTTGGGCATCTCGTCGTAAGTAATGAGGCGGCGCTTGACACGGTTCTCGCGATCGAAGAGGCCGGTAATCAGTTGCGGTTCCAGCTCGTAGGCTTCGAGTTGGTTGCCGTTGGGCTGCGTGATTGTATCGACCTTGCCGTCGGTCACGTGAATGATGGCGGCTTCCGGCGTGTGATAGGACTGAGGGCCAGGATCGACTTCAATGGATGATCCCGTCAGCTTGAAGGTCCCCATGCGGGAATCGACTTCGCCCTTTTCGCTATAGCCCGCGCGGTGCAGTTCGCCGGCTACGGTCCCCAGCTTGAGTGGCTCGCCCAGCTTCACTGTCGCCGGCGCACCATAGATCTTAGCCGAATTAGAAAAAATCGGGCCGCTCAGGCGCTTATCGATGATCTTTTGATAGCGAACGTAGTAATAGGCGAAGGCCCCGAAGAAGGCAATGCAAGCGATGAGGAACGCAGCCACGCCAAACTTGACTGCCGGATGCGTGACGCTGCCGAGAAGGTTCTTACCCCGCGGAATTTTGATTCGAATGGCCAATTCTGGAGGAACTTCTACTTCTTTAGATTAGACGAAAAGGCGTCGCTCTGGGACACATCGCTATTGGCTAATTAGACGCGCCGGGCTGCGATTTTGACGCATGGTCCAGGCCGGCAGATTACGGGTTGGCCGTCGGAACGCTGTCGATCTTGTCGCCGTCCTTGGTGGCCACGAGGAAGGTGAGATCGACCGGGTGCACCGCCAAGTTCACGTGCACCGAATAGTTCGCGCCAATCGTGACATCCTGGCCATTTCTTACTATGACGACATTATCCGGATTGATCGGGACACCGATATCCGAAATTTTGCGCTTGACCTGGTCACGGATTCCATTCTCATCGAGGGGCGTGTACATGTTGTCGCGCGCGACCGTTTGAATCTCCTGCTGAAATTGGTAATTTGCGAGATAGGGAGGAACGAGGTTCCAGGCAAGATAAAAGAAGCCGACAACCACCACGACTCCAATGAGAGCTTTGATTCTTGGCATGCTAAGGCCTTACGATTGCACAATTTGCTGCATTTTCTCAGCAATTGCGGCCATGCTAGCATCCTGAGATTGGCGTGTCGAGCGTTGAACGAGCTCCACGTTACCTTCGGTAACCTTCTTGCCAACGTTGATCCGATAAGGGATTCCCACTAGATCGGCATCCTTGAACTTCACGCCTGCGCGGTCTTCGCGATCGTCGAGCAGGACGTCGAATCCCGCTTTCGACAGTTTCTCGGCTACGTCGTCGCCGGCGGCACGCAGCTTCGCGTCGCTCATGTTCGTCGGCGTGACCACGACATCGAATGGCGCGATGCTGCGGGGCAGCCAGAAGCCCTCGGCGTCGTTGCTCTGCTCGATCGATGACGTGAGGATGCGCTCTACTCCAATTCCGTAACTTCCCATAATGGGAGCGACTTCCTTGCCTTGCTGATCAAGCACGCGAGCCCCCATGGATTCGGAATATTTGTAGCCGAGCTTGAAGATGTGTCCGATCTCCACGGCTTTCGCCACAACCATCGGCGTGCCGCAACTGGGACAGCCTTCGCCGGTTTCGACGTTGCGGACGTCGGCATACTGTTTCACTGGAAAGTCCTTGCCCGGCGTCACGTTGCGAAGATGGTATTCATCCTTGTTGGCGCCGGAGATTAGGTTCTTGCGTCCTTCTAATGCCTGATCGACGATGACCAGTTCTTCTGTTTGTAACCCCACTGGTCCGAGATAGCCGGCGGGCGACTTGAACATAGCTTCAATTTCCTCGGCGTGCATGGGACGGAGATCGCTCGCGCCGCTGACTGCCAGCAACTTCGCTTCATTCAACATGTGGTCGCCACGGACGAACACGGCAATCGGGCGCTCGGCTTTTTTCCCATTTTGGGACTCAAAGGTCCCCATCATGGCGAGCGTCTTGATCTTCTGCCGTGGCGAGACGCCGAGGTATGTGGAGACCTCTTCGATGGTCTTCATGCCCGGCGTGTGGACCAATTCGGGAGAGCCGCTTCCCGTGGCTTTAAGTTCCTCCACACCTTCCAGGCGCGAAGTAGCTTTCTCGAGGTTAGCTGCGTACCCGCACTTGGGGCAGCTCGCGACCATGTCCTCACCGGCATCGGTGTAGACCATGAATTCGTGCGATTGCGATCCGCCCATGGCGCCGGAATGCGCTTCGACGACGACGAACTTCAGCCCGCAGCGCCGGAAAATTGCAGTGTAAGTGTCATAGTGCTTGCGATAAGAGACGTCCAAGCCATCGGCGTCGATATCGAAGGAGTACGCGTCCTTCATGATGAATTGGCGCACACGCAATAGTCCCGATTTAGGACGAGGCTCGTCGCGGAACTTCGTCTGAATCTGGTACCAGATCTGCGGCAATTGCTTGTAGCTGCGCAGCTCTTTGCGCGCGATGTCAGTGACCACTTCCTCGTGGGTCATACCAAGACAGAGATCGCGTCCGGCGCGGTCCTTCAGGCGAAACATATTGTCGCCCATCACCGACCAGCGTCCGCTCGCCTCCCACAGCTCGCGCGGATGAAGCGCCGGCAGTAGGAACTCCTGCCCGATTTTGTCCATCTCATCGCGGATGATCGCGATGATCTTGTTGACAGATCGTTGACCTAAGAACAAATAGGAGTAAATGCCGGCCGCGAGTTGACGCACGTATCCCGCGCGCACCAGGTATTTGTGACTCGCAACCTCGGCGTCGGCAGGCGCTTCGCGCAGGGTAGGAATGAAGAGCTGTGACCAGCGATGCATGTTATTTTCCGTAAAGATCAATTGTAAAGGGAAAGACTTGAGCCTAACCGGCGCACGACGCGGTTCGTCTTTTTAGTGTGGATGGTTCAGAAAAAAGCGAGAACCGCTGGGTCCCATCGCATGACCGTCGCCGAATTGGAGATGACGCTCATCATCGTCCAGTCTTGCCGAAAACGTCGGTCTTCACAATTCCCTGCCCTTCTTTGACGTAAATAACGCGGTCCGCATCGATGTCTTTCATTTCGTCTATGTGGCCGCTGGGCCAGCGGATGTGAATCAGATCGACCTTCGTGGCCTTGCCCAGTCCGAAATGAACGCGCAGATCATTTTGTGAGAAGTAGCTGCCGCCGCTGCGCACTTCATCGACTTGCTCGACCGGTTTTTCCATTCCGGGAAACTTGGTTACGCATTTGATTCTGGCTCCGATGCCGCTGCGATTCGACTTTGTCCCGATCGTGCGCACTTTGATCCAGTGATTGTCGGTCGTCGAATCGCATCGCAGAAGCTGAGGATAGGTATTTACGCAGTTCACGACGACATCAACATCGCCATCATTGTCGAAGTCGCCAAAGGCGCAACCGCGCGCCGGAACTGCAGCCGAAATTCCGGGTCCCGCATCCGTCGAAACATCGGCAAACTTGCCGTCGTGTAAGTTGCGATACAGCAGCTTGCGCTGCGCGTACGCTGCCTCCGTCCGCAACTGCGCCACCTCGGGATAGACATGGCCGTTGCACACCAGAATATCGAGCCAGCCGTCGTTGTCCATGTCGAAGAAGCCGCAGCCCCAACCGAGATAGCGGGTGTTCAAACCTAGACCAGATTGGAAAGTCTCGTCGTCGAAGTTATCGTTGCCGAGATTGCGATATAGAGAGTGCGTATCACCCGCAAAATTCGTTTTGAAGATGCCGAGATTGCCGTCGTGCATGTAATCCCCGGCCGAGACGCCCATGCCGGCTTGCGGCTTCCCGTCAGGACTCAGCGCCGCGCCGGCAGCGATGGCGATGTCCTCAAATCTGCCGTTCTTCAGATTGTGAAATAACGCGCTGGCGGTTGAGTCGTCGGCCACGTAGATATCCGGCCAGCCGTCGTCATCAAAGTCGGCGGTCAACACGCCGAGACCGTAAGTGCTGGCGGTCTGTGTGACTCCGGATTTCTCCGAAACATCCGTGAAAGTCCCATCGCCGTTGTTGTGATAGAGGATGTCGCGTCCGCCATTCAGTCCTGGTGGACCGCAGGCGACCATGATGCCCTTATAAAGACAAGGTCCCGATTCGGGAACGGGAGCGGTCTTCAGATCCAAATCGATGTAATTAGCGATGAATAAGTCGAGATGTCCGTCGCGATCGTAATCGATAAATGCACAGCCGGTGTTCCAGCGAGTCTTCTTCTGCGTGAGACCAGCCTTCGCAGTTACGTCGGTGAACGTGCCGTTGCCATTGTTGTGATAGAGGGCGTTCTGTCCGTAGTAGCTGACGAATAGATCCTCGTACCCATCATTGTCATAGTCGCCGACGCAGACGCCCTGTCCCCAACCAGAACGAGCGAGGCCCGCCTTGAGCGTGACATCGGTGAAGGTCCCGTCCCGGTTGTTCTTGAACAGATGACAAACCGGCTCTTCCCCTTTCGGGAATCCTTCCAGTCGCCAGCCATTGACCAAAAAGATGTCCAGCCAGCCGTCGTTGTCGTAATCGTAGAAAGCGACGCCGCAGCCGGTGGTCTCAAGCAAATACTTATTTTTGGATTCGCCGCCGAAGATTGTCTTGACGTTCAGGCCGGATGCCCGCGCAACATCAACGAATGAGACGTCCAGCGGTGTGCTCTTTCCCGGTTTCGATTCAGATTTCGGCGCGCTCTGTTGCGAAGTAGCCCATGCTCGCGAGCCGAAGTCAGCGAGTCCGAAGATCTGGTCGACGGTCAGCACCAGAGCCGATCGGCTCAACGATTTCAGAAGGTGACGGCGAGTGAACGGCAAGCGTGGGGCCCTTTGCTCCTGTGTTACGATTTTGTCCCGATTTTCATTTCATTTAAGCACAGCGCAGCTCATCTGGAGAACTGGACCAACGACATGTCTCGATGCTGGAGCCGCATTTTGTTTCTCGGCGCTGTGAGTTGCGCCGTTTTGTGCCTGGCCGGCATCTCCAGCGGTCAAGAATCGGCTTCGAAGACGCGCGATCGCGTCGAGATCGAAGACCACAGCCTCTCGCGCCCGGCGCGCCCTTGGGAGTTCCTGGATGCCGTCGGCAAGCGGGCGGGAATCTTTGGCAATGAGAGTGGACGCTTTGAAGCCTGGGTCTATCCACTGAAAATCCTGCGTGACTTCGACGTACACTTTATCCTGGCTGACCGAACGCTTCCCGCTTCGGCACTCGTGAGAACCTTGGTCGAGCGCCCGGAGGGTCCGACGCTGACCTTCGCCTCCGATTCTTTCACCGTGAAGGAGTCGTGGCTCGTGCCGCCCGACGAGAGCGGCGCCATCATCCGCTTCGAAATCGATACCTGGGAGCCGCTGACGATCGAAGCTTCGTTCTTGCGCGATTTTCAGCTCATGTGGCCCGCCGCGATCGGTGGAACGTATATGAGCTGGGATCCTGAGTTGCACGCGTACAACCTCGGTGAAGAGAGTCGCAAATTCGCTGCGCTTGTAGGATCGCCTGCGGCCGTTTCCGCGCATCCAGAGTTTTTCTCCAACAGCTTCTCGAGCGAACGCAGCATGATGCGACTCGCCACTGCGAACAAAGGCAAAACCGTCCAATACATTTTCCTTACCGGTTCGGTACAAGGCCCCGATCAGGCGCTCGCCGCTTATCGGAAAATCTCCGCCGATCCTGGAGCCGAACTCGCGGCCACGCAGCGATATTACGAGGACTTTCTACGTCGAACTCTCGAATTGGATTTGCCCGATGCGCAGCTCCAGGCAGCCTACGATTGGTCTCGGATCAGTGTCTTGCAGGGGATCGTAACAAATCCCTTTTTGGGAACCGGACTTGTCGCAGGCTATCGCACTTCGGGAGATTCCGCCCGTCCTGGATTCGCGTGGTTTTTTGGCCGGGACTCGCTCTGGACCGATCTCGCGCTGGACTCGATCGAGGATTATGCTGACGCGCGGACGGCACTCGACTTCATCGCGAAGTACCAACGCCAGGATGGCAAAATCGAGCACGAGATCTCGCAAACGGCCACTCTCGTCGATTGGTGGAAAGGCATGCCCTACGCCTATGCCTCGGCCGATGCGACGCCGTTGTTCCTGATCGCGATGAATGACTATGCCACTTCTTCCGGTGACGCCGAATTTGTGAAGCAACACTGGGACAACATTTCCCGCGCGCATCAATTCTTCCGTTCTACTTTCGATGCGAATGGCCTGCCCAAGAATCTGGGTGTCGGACACGGTTGGGTGGAAGGCGGTCCATTACGGGAATCGCTCGAAACCGAGTCGTACCAGAGCGGACTGGGAGTCGCCGCGCTCGCCGCGTTTGCTTCCCTGGCCCGAACGGACGGTCAACTTGAGCAGGCCAGCGTGGCCGACGAGCAAACGAAGCAGTTGCGTGAAGCCGTGAACAAAGCCTTCTGGAACCACAATGGGAATTACTTGGATTTCGGCCTCGACGCGAGCGGCAAAGCAATCGATCTGCCGAGCGTCCTGAGTACCGCGCCGATGTGGTTCGGCGCTTTCGATGCCCCCAAAGCTAACGGCACCATCGATCAACTGGCGAACTGGGATCATTCTACCGACTGGGGCATGCGCATCATTTCCGAACGTAGTCCCCTATTCGGGCCTACCGGATATCACTTCGGCTCCGTCTGGCCTCTGTTCACAGGCTGGGCTGCGGTTGGCGAGTATCTGAATCATCGGCCAATCGAAGCTTTTGCGAACCTGCGCGCGAACGCGCTGCTCGCGCTCGACGGTCCGCTCGGCCACGTAACGGAAGTGCTCTCGGGTAGCTACTACGAGCCGCTCTCGACGGCCTCTCCGCACCAGATCTGGTCGTCGGCGATGGTGATCAGTCCGATTGTTCGCGGCATGATGGGCCTCTCCGTTCACCACACCACGCTCACGTTCGCTCCGCATTTCCCGCCGGACTGGGACACTTTTGGAGTGCGGAATCTTCAGTTCTGTGGCACGACGGTGGAGCTGCAATACCGGCGCACGGTTGATTCCATCCACTTAGCGGTTGAGAGCCCCAAAATGGAACAGTGCGGTGTCACGTTCTCGCCCGCTTTGAGCAAGTCAGCGCGAGTTACGAGCGTTCGCTTCAGCGCTTCGAACGACGCGCTGTCACGCGTAGTCCCGAACACAAACGATCAGCATCTGGAAGTTGATTTTCCCCTGCAATCCGGCGAGCTCGATATTAATATCGCGGATGACTTCGCGATTTCAGCTGATGAGAATTTACCTGGGCTTGGCGCGGAAAGCTCAAATCTCAAGATTTCGCGCGAGCAGTGGAGCGCAGATGGGAAAGAGTACACACTGCACGTTGCCGGGCTAAGCGGAAGAGAGTATGTACTGAAAGCTTATGGCCGATCGATCCAATCTGTAGAAGGAGGCGCTGTCGCGCGCGGCGCAGATAGGCAACAAGAGATTCACGTTGTATTTCCGCCCGGTGAAGCTCGCTATACCGAACGCGACCTGAGGATTCACTTCTAGCTCCATGACCAATCCATTCAAAAAGCATTTGACTTGCACCGCCTTTGTTTTCGCACTGCTACTGGCGCTACCCTGCGCCGGGCAGCAGAACGCAAACGGCGGATCGCATCCTCTCTCAAGTTCACAACAGCAACAGTTGCGCGCGTACATCCACACCGCATGGGGAACTCTGTCACGATCGATGACGGAATGCCGCTCCCTTTCCGATCCGAAACTGAAGACCAAGCCGGTGCTCTACGTTCCCGCAGACATTCAGCTGCCCTCTGCCGTCCAAGCTCTGGAATCGAAATGTGGCGTGCAGGTTAGGCGTCTGCCTCGGCCGATTCACAAGATGGGCGACGTGAAGGTTTCGGAGGTGCAGCCACCGGGGCTGCTGTATCTTCCTAATCCCTATGTTGTTCCCGGGGGGCGCTTCAATGAGATGTACGGTTGGGACAGCTACTTCATTATTCGCGGCCTGGTGCAAGACGGCGAACTCGATCTCGCCCGCGACATGATCGAGAACTTCTTCTTCGAGATCGAGCATTACGGTTCGATCCTGAACGCGAACCGGACGTACTATTTCACGCGCTCGCAACCGCCGTTCCTCACCTCGATGATCCTCGCTTATTACGACGCCGAGAAGGCGTCAGGCAAGCAGGATTCACAGTGGCTGGCGCGCGCCTATGATTTCGCTCAGCGCGATTATGCCCTGTGGACACACGATCCCAAACTCGCGGGCAATACGGGCCTGTCGCGCTATTTCGATCTAGGCGAAGGGCCGGTTCCCGAAATGGGAGATGATCCTAGCTACTACGCCGACGTGACGAGTTCGCTTCTCACGCTCCACGACAATACCGCCGAAAATTATTTTGGCGACGATGCGGACAGCCGATCCTCGCAGATCGGCCCTGTGTTTGATGTGCAGGTGTGCGCTGAACAAAGCGGCAAGACAGCGGGTCAACGTTACTGCTCAAAGATGAAGCGCGTAAGCCTTTCGGAAGATTTTTACAAAGGCGATCGCGCGATGCGCGAATCCGGATTCGATCCTTCATTCCGATTTGGGCCTTTTGACGGTTCCACGCATCATTACGCTCCTGTCTGTCTCAACAGTCTGCTGTACAAGGCCGAACAAGATCTCGCTCAGATGGCCGAGATGCTGGAACGACCGCAAGAAGCGGAGCGTTGGAAGCAGCTTGCCGAACAGCGAAAGAGCGCGATCAATAGATACCTTTGGAGCGCATCCGCCGGAATGTTCTTTGACTATGACTTTCTGCGTGCCAGGCAATCGTCCTATCACTACGCCACGACGTTTTATCCACTGTGGGCGGGACTTGCGACTCCAGAACAGGCGCAAGCGGTCGTGCACAGCGTTGGCTTGTTCGAGCGCCCGGGCGGAATCGCGATGAGCGACCGCGTGACCGGCACGCAATGGGACATGCCTTACGGCTGGGCGCCACTTCAATTGCTCACCGTTGAAGGTCTGCGGCGCTATGGGTTCAATGATGACGCCGATCGCATCGCGCAGGAATTTACCTCCGACGTGTACGACAGTTTCGAACGCGACCATACGATCCGCGAGAAGTACAACGTGGTGACTCGCTCAACCGGCGCGCAGGTGGCTACCGGCTACAAGACCAACGAAGTGGGGTTTGGCTGGACGAACGGAGTCACGCTCGTGTTTATGGGCCAAAATGGGAAATCGCCAGTCTCACCCAGCAATGCTTCTCGCTGAGGCCGCGTTCCCGTTGCAGTCTACTTCGGACGTACAACAACGATCTCAGGATTGAAGCTGACGTCGATCTGCTGCGCGTCTGCCGGTCCGGTTGCGGGAGTCAGGTCGATGCGATGCACCTGGCCTCCGGTCCCGCCATTCGCTCCAATGCCGACGTAAAGCGAGTGCGCATCCTGCGTAATGCCGCCAGAAAAGAGCGGACCGCCTGCGCCGGCGAGCGCCACGACTCCGGTCGTGCCATCCGCCAAATGATAGAACGGAATGCCTGTCGCCGTGCTTCCGCCGGTGAACGCGGTGAGATAAGCGTTCGAGTCGTCGGACGCCACAGTAATTTGCGTGGGCGTCCCAACAAATGCCGGGAAAGTCGCCGTGCGAACGGTATTGCTAGCTGTCGGCGGACAGGCATTGCTGTTGACGGTGTAGGTTAAGTCCGCCCATCCGGCGCTGCCCGCCGCGATCATGTGCGTGCCGTCCGGCGTTGGCTTCAGGATGTTGGCTATCGCTGCAGCGCCATCCACGCGCGTATCGTTGCACGGCGCCAGTCCCAAAATGGACTGACCACCCAAGTAAGCCAGGTTTTCCTGCGGAGTGAATGCGACCCCATCAGCGGAGAAGCTGAGTGTCTTGGGTGTCAGACCTAAGGCCGGCGTGTACTCGAATACTGTGGAACCGTTGGTGAAATAGGCCTTACTGCCGTCGGAGTCGAAGTCGGCGGCGGTCACGTTCGGGATGCTGATCGTCTGCACAAATCCTGTTCCGGAGCTGTCATAAATGAAGACCTTGCCCGCGGCCGCGTCGGACGCAATCACCTTAAACGGCTGAATCGGAGAGACCGCGAGCACTTTCCCTGTCACGTTTGTGATCGTATTGGTCACGGCATTCGTGGCCGCATTAAAAACCATCAGCCCAGCCGAGCTGCCGAGAAAGGCCGTAGTTCCGTCGGACGAAAACATCATGGAATTCGGAGAGCCGGTGAGCGTAATGGCAGTGCCGGCGGTATTGGCTGTGCTGTCGATCGGAATGAGATTTTTGTTTGCCGAGCCATCGGGATTGTCCGCGCCAGTCACATAAACTGTCGTAGCGCTGGTGCCGGTCACGGTTCCCACCACTGGATTGCTATAGACCGGAATGCCCACACCGGTGCCGTTTAAATTTACATTTGGACCTGGGGCAAAATTGCAGGCGCCATTCGGATTGCAAGAAGCGACAATGGTAGTGACGCCCGCTCCGGGTGTAGTCACCGACCCGACGAGGCTACTCGCGGCCGCACTGGGAACATAACTTCCGAAGACCAAGGTGGCACTGTTAATCGGTTGACCCAGAATGTCCGTCACGTCCGCCTGCAGGGAAACGGCGGTGCTGGCAGCTACGTTGAAGGTCGTGTCCGTGCCGCCGACCACATGCAATGAGATCGACTGCGGTGGACAAGCAAGGAACAGCGCCGAACCGACAGTCTGTCCTTGTCCGCTCGTCGGCAGCCCCACCGCCGCCACCACGCTGGTAGAACCGGGGGTGCGTGAAGTGACTACGCCGGTTTGGGCCGCCTCGGCGATCTGTGCGTTGCCGGTACTCCACGTAAATGAACCCACCGTCGACGTGATGTCCTGAGTACCGCTAAAGGCTCGAGCCGTAAATTGCTCGGTTTGATTCTGGGAAATACACAGCGGTGGATTCGCGGGTCCCGAAACCACGACGCTGTTCACGTGCGCGTGGACAAAGATCGGAACGACAGTGGAAAGCCCATCTGACGTGACCGTTACGTTCACCGTCCCGCTAACCGGATTGCCGCTGCTGTCTTTCACCACTTGGCAGCCGATGTTATTTGCGTCAAAGACACCTCCGCAGACTGCTCCGGAAGAGGTCACCGTCACCAAAGCCGGGTTGGCCGAACTGAACGTCGCCGCCGGCGTAGGAGAGATCGGGGTATTGGTCGAGTCGAGTACTTGATAACTAAGCGCCTCCACCTCGCCAAACTCCAGCGAGAGGCTGGTCGGGCTGGCGACAACCGTCGTCGCCGGATTCGGCGCAGGAGTGGAGTGATGACCACCGCAGGAAGCCAGTATCCCGGCAGCTCCCACCAGGAGCACGGACCGGGCAATACGAAGACGCATGAAACCTCCCCGCTGGCGGAACATCGGCGACCAAACGCTCGATCTGTTGTCCCGGCGAAAAACAGCGGATCAAAAATAAAAAATGGCTAAGTTGCTGGAGTCTCCAGTTTAGAGTCCGAGTGCCTCCAGCGGCAAGTTGGCGGGACCACACGCCGCCGCGCTCGCGGCCACCTGCGCGGCCGGTTTGGAATCCAAGTTTGCGGACGCCCGTCCGGAGGATTCCCCCAATGAAAGCTCCCTTTATGATTGGCCGCCTGCTGTTCGGCGGATTTTTTCTCTACAGCGGTATTCATCATTTCCAGCAGCGCGAAGGCCTGGCCCAGTACGCAAAATCCAAGCACGTTCCTTTACCTGATGTGGCCGTCGGCGCAACCGGCGCCGCGCTCATCCTCGGCGGAGCCAGCCTGCTGCTGGGCATCAAGCCAAAAATCGGAGCGGCCACTGTGGCCGGATTTCTCGCAGGCGTCTCGCCCCTGATGCATGACTTCTGGAGCAGCGAAGATCCCAACCAGCGCCAGAACGACATGATCAACTTCACGAAGAATATGGCCCTGCTCGGCGGCGCGCTCGCGCTGATGAGCGTCGAAGAACCGTGGCCCGCCAGCATCCCCGTCGCTCGACCAAGCTTCTACGACCAGATGCGAGAAAAGGGCGCGAAGATCGCGGCGTAGAACGTGCCCACGCGCACTCACCGATTGCGCCGGCGACGCAGCCCGATCTCAGCCCACTGACGGCCGTGTTCTGGTTTGTGCAGAATCTATGACTGCGGTGAGTGGCAGATCATGGCCTTGTCCAGAGGTGAGAATCCCTGAGCACAGGGGTAGGCGGAAATCGGGAAACATCGGGGGCAAGCCGGGGATAGCCTTTACTATTACGCAGGTACTGGGCAGGATCGCAGACGTTAATTAGCTCGCCGCGCCAGGAGATGTAAGATCCCATCGTAAGGACACGGTTCGATGCGCGATCGCAGGCTGTCTTGGCCAGTGCGAACCTATCTGATCCGGCGGCGCTGGTTTGCCATCTCGCTGGTGCTGCATGTGAGCTTGATCGTGCTCGTCGTACGCTGGTCGCAGGCGCGCTTTGAGCGGATCGTCGTGACCACCGCGATGATTGCGAACGCGCAGCCAGTTTCGCTCGCACTGCCGGATGCGGAGCAATATTCGCCGCGCCTAGTACCAAAGAACGCGCAATCATTGCTGCATCTGATTAAATCGCACAATCGTCGCTTGCGGCCTAAGCTGCACGTCACGGCGCAAACAGAATCGCTTGCCAATCTTGGTCCGATTCTGCGCCCCTCCTCGGCGCTGCTGCTTTTCCCGGGAACGCATGAGATCCACGTAGCCCTCCCCGAGCTCACGCCCAAACCTCGGATTCGCGGCTATCTTTTTCCGAATGGATATGAAGGCGATGTGATCGTCGAGGTCATGATCGACCGCAAAGGAAAAGTCGTAAGGACCAGAATCCTGCAAACGATGGGCGCAGCGAATGATCTGGATACAGTTGTCCTCGCAGCCGTGCGCCACTGGCGGTTCAAACCGGCATCGTTCGATGGAGTGCCGGTCGCGTCTCTGCAGGATGTGTACTTCCACTACCCGGACGCCTTTGCCCGTTGAAGACAAATCAAAGCGCACCGCGCGGCGACTTCATCGACTAACATTCGGAAAGTGGCCATCCTCGGTTTAGCCAAAGTGGATATTGCCGGACTCTTCTTCCCAAGAAAGAATTAAACCGAATAGCATTAACACGCCGAGCTCAGGCCGAGTGCTCGCTATCGATCGATAGAATTGGTTTTTGCATCCCTAACGTCCAGAATTGGGGAGAGAGGAGGCTGCCATGAGTGCCGTTACAGACTCCTGCGCGAGAACGGGCAGCGGATGTTCATCACTTCTCCGCTGGAGGCGGACGCAGAAGCTTTGTCTGCTTGTCGTGAGCTGCTTCGCCTTGACAGCGTTTTCGAATCCGGCTGGCGACCGCAGCTCCTCCGCTTCTCCCGTGCTTCTGGAGCTGTTTACTTCTGAGGGTTGTTCCAGTTGTCCTCCGGTGGACGCTTATGTTCAAAAGCTGGATAGCGCGCAGCCGGTTCCGGGAGCTGAGCTTATCGTGCTCAGCGAACACGTGGACTACTGGGACCATGATGGCTGGAAGGATCCGTATTCTTCGCATTTTTTCACAGAGCGCCAGGAGAACTATGTCCGAGCGCTTCGGATCGAGGAACCTTACACGCCGCAGATCATCGTGGACGGAACGACTGTTCTGCGCGGCGACTCTGCCCAAATTGGGAAAATGTTAACTGCCGCCGCGACCGGGCCGAGAATTCCCGTAGAGATCAGCTCGGTCGTGGTTGAGCCGGGATCGTCACCCACGGTGCGGGCACACGTGCACGTCGCCGCAGTTCCAAAAAAGTACAACGCCGATGTAATGCTCGCGCTTGCGCTCGATCACGCTGAATCGCAAGTGTTGCATGGCGAGAATGGCGGCAAGCGTCTCAGCTACGTGGCAGTCGTCGAAGACATGAAGAAGATCGGCAAGATTGAAAAAGACAAAGCGTTCAGTCGCGATGTGGAGATCAAGGCCGATCGCGGTACCGACGCCAAGAATCTTCGCGTGATCGCCTTCGTCCAGGAAGGTGAGGCCGGCAAGGTGCTCGGCGCAGCGATGCAAAAACCAGAGTAAGTTTTCGGCAACGGATCAGTCTAGTTTTGGTGACATGGTTTCGGGTGGAAGCCCCCGACGTCACAGGCTGCGGAAAAATGATCCTAGCGGTAGGGAAGGGCACGGATTCATCCGTGCCTTAACGCGTTCCCAGAAGGGACGGCTTTAGCCGCTGAGGTAAGCCTTTTGTTCGCATCGAACGATTACCTCAGGCGCTAAAGCGCGAAAAATTCTTCGCCCGTAAACGGCACGACTGAAGTCGTGCCCTTCCCTGAATCTGATTTCCACTGCATTTTTTCCGCGGCCTGTTCAGTCGGGGGAGCGACGCTTCAGCGTCGCGGTAAAGATGCGCTTTGACAGGAGTGCGCTTTAGCGCCGGCCGCGTCTCGGCGACGCGAAATTGCAAGATATAAGACCCGTTTCCTCCACATGGAACACGGGACTTCTAGGGAACTCTAATTTCGTAGCTTTAGGGAGGCGCGGTGCTTGCTCCAGCCGTATTCTGGCCAACTGTTTTAGGAGTTTCTTCCCTCGTTGCCGGAATTGTCAGCTATCGCCGCGAGTTGGCCTCCTCGACCTCACGCGAAGCGTTCGGACTGGTAGTTCTCGGACCCACCTTCGTTGCCGCCTCGCTGGCTGCCTTCGCAGGGGAGCATTTCACTGCCGCAAAGAGCCTCGCCCAGATCGTTCCCAAATTTATGCCGGCGCGCCTGTTCATCGTCTACTTCGTAGGCGTAGCGCATCTGGCAGCGGCGTTGAGCTTTGTCGCCCGTCGATATGTGCGCTGGGCCGCGTTCTTTCTCGCGATCATGTTTGCGCTGTTTGTGCTGCTGATGGATCTGCCCGGCGCGATCACCCATCCGACCATTCGGCTGTTCTGGAGCCTGGCCGCACGCGAGACCACTTATTCGATTGGAGCGGCTGCCCTGTTCGCGACCGCAGTGAGAAACCGCTGGCCAACGCGCTCGAATCGTTTGGCTGCAATCGCCAGGTTCTGGACGGCGTTTGTTCTAGTTTTTTACGGCATCGAGCACGTGCTCTATCCGCAGTTCTCACCCGGAGTGCCCGATTCGAAAGTCACGTCAGCGTGGGTGCCGCTGCCGCACGCAGTTGCCTATCTCACCGGAATATTGCTGATCGCGTTCGGCGTTGCAATGCTAGTCAGAAAAGTCGCCGGATCCGCCGGCGCCTCAGCCGGATTACTCATGACGCTGCTCACCATCGTCCTCTACGTCCCCGAATTCTTTTTCGCCCACACCCCCGCCGACCAGGTCATCGCCCTCAACTTCATCTTCGACACCCTGCTGTTTGCCGGGACACTGCTCGTGATAACCAGGGCAATCCTGGATTCAGAGTCCAAACCATTGGCAATCTCGCAAACTGCCCTGTGAAGCGTTCCGGGTAGGAAATCCATCCAGGCAGACGAACTGGGACGTCTATTCGGTCTACGCAGGACTGGGTCAACGCGAAGGGTGCGGCGCCCGGAGCTGGGCCAGGTACAAGAAGTCAAAATCCGTTGAATCAAAAGGTGGGCCACCCGCCCAAAGCGCAACAATTGCGGTTTCAAAAGAGGAAAATCGAGTTTCGTAACAACCTCAAAGCGCGAAGGGGGCGGCCCCCACAGTTTTGTCGGGTAGAAAGAAGTCAAAACCATGAGAACCCAAAGAGTGGGCCACCCGTCCGTCTTCGAGATCACGCCGGAATGCGCGGTTGCGGCTGAAACGTATTCGCCCTCCGATCTACGGAAGCGATATGCCGGGCCGGTACGAACGGGTCAGGCCTGACCCGCCGAATCGCTTCGAAGTGCAAAAGTTTGCCTTTTTTGGGAATCGTCGCGAGAAATCTGATTGGGAACAACTTCAGCGTTGACATCTGCCACTCTGAGTTGCACCATTTCAGAGTTTCTGTCTCAAAAAGGGAATACTCCATGAAGATTAGCGTGCTCGGAGCAGCTCGTTTTCTGCTGGGCGTAGTACTTGTCATGACATCTCCCTCGATCCTGTTTGCCAAAGGTTTTTTATCGGGTCGTGCTTACGATGTGGGGAAAGCACCCAAACAGATTGCTGTCGCTGACTTCAACAATGACGGCCGCCCGGACGTGGTTGTTGTCTCTGCGCCTACCAGTACGGCGACGGCGACTATTCAAGTTTTGCTTACGCAAACAGACGGTTCTTTGGGAACTCCGATCGTGACCCAAGCTACGGCGAATTTATCTGCGGTTGCTGTGGGTGATTTCAATCATGACGGCAAGCAGGATCTGGCGGTAACAGATTCCGTCCTCAATACGGTGACTATTTACCTTGGGAAGGGTGATGGAACATTTACCCAGGGGGCAACTTACCCGACTGGCCTTACGCCAGTGGCCATTGTGGCCGAGGATGTCGATGGCAACAGCCAATTGGACCTGCTCGTCGCGAACTTTGGCGACGGAACTTACAACGTGTTCCTCGGCGGGGGCAATGGGACGTTCACTGCTTCCTCGGCGCATGCGGCGGATGTGAAGAACCCCAACGGGATTGCAGTTGCGGATTTGGATGGCGATGGACGACCCGACCTGGTCGTCACCGGAAACGATAATGATTTCAGCGTAGCTCGCGGAAACGGAGATGGGACTTTTCAGTTCGGCATTAATTCCTTGCTCTTTAACACCACTCAGCCGGACAGCATCGCCATTGGCGATCTCGATGGCGACGGCCATCCCGACCTCGTGCTCACGACTTCAGAAAATATTGTCGTTCTAAAAGGGAACGGCGATCTCACGTTTCAGAACCCTGTCTTCTACACTGCACAGGCAGACGTAGCTGGGATAGTCCTCGCGGATGTGAACGGCGACAAGAAGCTCGACATCGTTGTCACAAATGAATTCTCCAATAGCTTCAGCGTTTTGCTAAATAACGGAAACGGCACTTTTTCGAGCGCCATGAACTATGCGGCTGGAGGTCTCCCAACCTCGATTGCCGCCGCAGGCATTACCGGAAACGCGCTGCCGGACCTCGTCGTCCTGAACTCACTCGATTCTGGAACAAGCGGAGATGTGGAAGTTTTCAATAATCTCGGCAACGGCGTTTTCACGGCAGGCATTCCCGATGAATTCTTCTCTGGCAACGCGCTCGGCGGCATTGTGGATGTCGCCTTGGCGGATTTCAACCACGACGAACTGCCGGATGCCGCTGTGCTCGACGGCGCGAGCCGAGTAAACATTCTGCTTAATTCGGGCGGCTATGGATTCAGCCTCAGGTCGGTCGTTGGGTTAACCGAGGCTTGCTCCTCCCTCGTCGCTGGAGATGTGAACGGCGACGGGAACATCGATCTCGTGGTGGCGGGGGGAACCCATTATTTCGTCTTCCTCGGCAATGGCGATGGGACTTTCACTGCGCCACTAGTCGCGTCGCTCCCGCAGAATGCGAACGGAGTGCACGCAATGGCGCTAGCCGACTTCAACCACGATCAAACGCTGGATTTAGTTCTCGGCAATACCACGACTACTGGTACTGACATTGCGGTCCTCTTGGGCACTGGAAATGGAACGTTTGGGACGGCCTCACCGCAGGCTGTGTCCGGATTTCCCTATGCGCTGGTCACAGGCGATTTCAACGGAGACGGAAATCAAGATATCGCTGTCGCCGCGACCAACGCGGTAAGCGTTCTGCTGGGCGTGGGTGATGGCACCTTCCAGGCTGCTGCTCCCTATGCTTATGCAGGAGCGGTGGACACTGCCCTAAGTATTCGAACTGCGGATCTCAATAGCGACGGCCATCCCGATCTAGTTGTCTCTACATTCAAGAATTCAGTAAAACAGCAAAATGAATTCGAGGTCTTTCTTGGGAAAGCGGATGGAAGTTTTCAATCCGCTGCCGAGTATCCGGTTACCGCAATTTCCACGATCACAGCAGTGGGCGACTTCGACGCTGACGGCAATCTAGACATTGCCGCCACTGACGGCAACAAAATTGATTTGTTTTACGGAGATGGATCCGGAACCTTTCCGGGTACGCCCACCATACTCGCAATTGGGAATTCCGGCATATTACAGGCAGCAGACTTGACCGGCTCCGGTGTTCCCGATTTGACGCTGTTTGCCGGAGACGATCTGATGAGTATTTTCCCGAATTCCGGCGGAATAGATGAAAGTCTAAGTGCTACTCCGACTTCATCCTCCTACGCGCAGCCGATCAAGCTCGAGGCTATGCTCACGGCTCCATTGCCTTCACTTCCCGCCGCAACAGGGGCAATTCATGTGACGGCAGGCGCGCAGGTGTTGGGCGACATCCAACTGCCGAACACCTCACTCTCCACCAATTCCCTGCCGGTTGGCAGCAATGATATCCAACTCTCCTATTCGGGCGATGGGAACTACTATCCGCGCGCACTTCCCGGCCTTCATTATGTCGTACAGAAGGCGACATCCACTGCGCAACTGAGCGGGCCAAGCGGCGGATTAGTCAATCAGACTTTGGCGTTTTCTGTACAGGTGGCGGGTGAGTTCGGCGGTACTCCGAGTGGCGAGGTTCAACTTCTGGACGGCGACGCGCAGATTGCGACACAGGCGCTCGATGGCAGCAGTCAGGCCCAGTTCTCGGTCGCGACTCTATCGGCCGGCCTCCATAGTTTAGAGATCGCCTATGGCGGCGATTCAAATTTCCTCGCTTCTGCAGCGCAGCCTCTCACTGTGGATGTCCAGAACGCCACAAACGTGTCGCTAACCTCCAGTGCTGCCTCAGCCAGCTTTGGCAGCACTGTGACATTTTCGGTTGCGGTGGGCAGCACCACGGCAGTTCCGACGGGACAGGTTTCCTTTCAACTCGGCAGTACCACATTGGGACAAGTGAACCTGGACACGAGCGGCAAGGCTAGCTTTTCCACTTCCAGTCTTAGCGGCGGCATGCATGACTTAGTTGCCTCTTACGCCGGCAATTCCTTTTTTGAACCTAACTCAGCGACGACAACGGTGACTGTCGCTCCTATAGCCAGCAGCATCGCGCTGTCTTCTTCTGCGCAATCGGCGGGAGGAGGATCGAGCGTAACCTTTACTGCTAAACTCGCGCCACAATTCGGCACCACGCCTACAGGAACGGTAGCTTTTTCGATCGGCAGTACCAATTTGGGATCGACTGCAGTGGATAATACCGGCGCCGCCGTTTTTTCGACAAGTTCGCTTCCCATAGGCAACGACGCGATTATGGCGACCTACAGCGGCGATGTGAATTTCATCGGTGTGACTTCGGCTGCGGTGAACGTGAACGTCACGCCGGATTTTCAAATCTCGCCGTCGGCAACGTCGCAATCCGTGCATCCGGGGCAATCGGCAAGTTTCAGGCTGAATCTCGCTCCCTTTGGAAGCTTTGCCGCCCCAATTAGCTTTGCTTGCTCCGGCCTTCCCGCATTGGCGGCGTGCAGCTTCAACCCGAATTCGGTGACCTTCACTAATTCATCGAGCGTGGCGGTTGCGGTAACAATATCTACTGCCGGCCCAAGCGCCTCGCTGCGACACGTTGAGCATCCTGGGATCGGCGGCTATTTCATTTATGCGATTGGGGGCTTCGGCATCATCGGGCTGGTGCTCGGTGGAGGGACCAGACGCCGTTCCACCAACATCATTGCCCTTTGCGTGCTTCTCGTCGTGGTTGCCGGAACGATAGCTTGCGGCGGCGGGGGCAGCGGATCGAGCGGAGGCGGCACACCGCCACCGCCAGTACCCACCACACCGCTAGGCACGAGCACAGTGACTGTGACGGCCAGCGAAACCCAAAATGGGAACACTGTATCTCACCAAACGCAGTTCACGCTGACCGTTGACTAGTTAAGGTCCTTGAACTTTTCGCTGGTTACGTCTTCACCTTCGCTAAGAAAAGCGGAAAGAATGGCGTACCGCTCTATGCGTTAGTTCTATCCGTAGGAGCTGTTCTCAGGGGACTCTCATTCCTGAGACGGTTGGAATTCAGCTGGCGGCGACGCTGAAATATTCTTGCTTTTTGGTGAGGGAACGCAGGCGGGAGATGAGGGCTTCGGGGCCTTCGCCTTTCATGAGGTAGCTGTGGACGGCGTCGCTGCGCTCGTACAGCTCTTCGCCGGTTACGACGACGATCGTCAGATCGGGGCGCAGCGTCTTCATCGTGTTTGCCACCTGCAGGCCGGTCGTGCCGGGGAGGTAGTAGTCGAGCAGCACCGTGTCGTAATTGGCGGTGATCACCATGGCGAGCGCCTGTTCGGCGGTGTAGGCGAGGTCGCAATCAAATCCGGCGGTGGCGAGCACTTTCTGGCGCATCATGTTGAGCATCTGGTGATCGTCGATGCTCAGGATCTTCGGTCGGGTGTTCGTCATAACGGAACATCCTCTCACACGGGTCGGACGAACAACTTACAAAAATCACCTTAGCACCTGCGAGGCTGCGAACGTCAGTACCGTTCGCGTGTAGCGAACGGGTAATGCCACAGTCGACTCGAAGCCATTCCCTACCGGGAATGGTACTGACCATCTCGAGCTCACCACTACCGAAAGTCAGTACCGTTCGCGGTAGCGAACGGGTAATAGAACAGAGTCAAACCAGGACCCGTCCCTACCGGGAACGGTACTGACCATCTCGGCTCGCTGGCGGACAGCACGGAAAAATTTATCGGTAGAACGCGCCGATGATTGCGCCGAAGATTACGTGAGTCACAAAAATTGCCATTGGCGTGGTGATGCCGTAATTTAGTCCTAAAAATCCCGGGGGTTCTAGCAGTCGGGTGGAAGTGGGTCCGTGGGTTTCGCTGGCCATACGTGGATGGATGCCGGGCATGGCCTGCAGCGCGATCAGCACGATGAACGCAGCGTGAGCTACGCCGATGATCACGCCGTTGTACCACGTTGGTCCGCCGATGAACTGCATGGCAACTACATAGAAGCAGGAGAATCCCCAGCCGATGAAGATGTGCAGAATCAGGCCGAGCGCTCGCGCGCGATCGCGGTCGGGAGTGAAGATGGAGCCAAGGATGTAGGGCAAGTTCAGGCGTGTGAGTCCCAGGCCTTGTGCGGCGCTCTCGGCTGACACGAGCGCCACGCTCGCGACGAAGCCCCAGAAAATCCAGTGTCCCCAGTGGATGGTTATCAAGCGGCTGGTTGTCCTTTCTCGCGGCGCGCGCGCTCGGCGAGTGTGAGTGCAGTGTTGATCAGGCCAACGTGCGTGAATCCTTGCGGGAAATTGCCGAGCACCGCGCCGGTGGCAGGATCGATCTCTTCACCGAAAAGTCCGAGGTCGTTGGCGTAGGCGAGTACTTTACGAAACTCCGCGTCTGCCTCGTCGAGTGTTCCCGCGCCGAGCGCGAGGCACTCGGCCGCCCAGAAGCAGCAGATGCCAAATGCACCTTCCCCGGGACTCATCTTCGGATCACGATACCGATACAGCAAACCCGGGCCAGCGCCGAGCTTTTCTTGAATTTTGCGATAGGTGCTGCGCATTCTCGACGAGTCGGCGGGAATGAACTCATGCTTGGCAAGCATCAGCAGACTGGAGTCGACTTCCCTGCCCTGAAAGATCGCCGTGTAACTCTGCTCTTGCTCATTCCAACCTTCGGTCTCGATCTGTTGTCGGATCTTTTCGCGGACTTCCTTCACTCGCTCGACATCGTGTTTCTTCAGCAGGCCTCGCTCGTGCAGTTGCACCAGTTTGTTCATCGCCACCCAGCACATCAGCTTGGAGTGCGTGTGGTGCATGTCCGGAGTGCGCGGCTCCCAGATGCCTTTATCGGGCAATTGCCAATGCTGGCGGACGTACTTGCCGATGCCGCGCAGAACACGCGCGCTGGAACGATCGATGTTTTTGTCGTACTCGTCGAGTTGTGCCGCCGCCGAGACGACTTCGCCATAGACGTCGAGCTGCAACTGCGAGCGCGCGCCGTTACCGACGCGTACTGGCCGAGAATTCCGATAGCCGCTCCAGCGATCCAACTCCTGCTCGCCGCCTGCCTGCTTGCCATAGAGCGTGTACATCACGAGCAATCGAGGTTGCGTGAGGTTGGTCGAGTGCAGCAGCCATTCGATGAATGCTTCCGCTTCATCGTGGTAGCCGAGGCCAAACATTGCGGTCACCGTCATCGAGGCATCGCGGAGCCAACAGAAGCGATAGTCCCAATTCAGGTCGCCGCCGAGACGCTCGGGCAACGACGCGGTAGGCGCCGCAACCACTGCGCCAGAAGGTGTGAAGTTGAGCAGCTTCAAAGCCAGTGCACTGCGGACGACGTGCTCGCGATGCGGACCGTCATATTCGCAACGCGAGGACCAACGCTCCCACCAACTCACAGTCTGGCGCAGCGTTTCATCGGAAAACGCGCCCAAAGGAGAAAGAACCGCCGGCCCTTTCTCCATGAGCACCAGCGAGCAATAGCGACGATCGCCGGCGCGCAGCACCGCGTCGCAGGTGGCATGGCGGTCGCGCAGGATCCAATCCAGATCGCTCAGGAGTCGGACGCCGGCGCCTACAAATTCGACACGAATGCCTAACGCTTTACTGCTGCTCCAGCGCACTTTGCAGGCTCCATATTTGGGCGCTGGCGCGAAGACTGCGTCCAGCCGCACTTCACCGGCCGTGCATTCCACGATGCGCAGAACCTCGCGATCCGCCACCATGTGCTTGCGCTCATAGGCGTCGTCGTAGACGGGCATGCAGTCGGTCAGGCGCAGCGTGCCTGTCCCATTTTGAAACTCTGTTTCGAGGACGTTCGTGTCCGGCAGGTAACGGCGCCGGCAGGTGAACTCGCCCTGAGGAGCAATCCGCCAGAAGCCACCTTTTTCGATGTCGAGGATGGCAGCGAACAGAGTTGGGGAATCGAACCACGGCCAGCACAGCCAATCGAGCGAGCCGTGACGGGAGATCAAGGCTGCCGAACGGCAATCGCCGATGATGCCGTACTCCCCAATTGCTGGTGCAACATCGCTGCCGTAGAGCATGAGTTCGTGCAGAATACGCTTATATATGCCGATGCAGAGAGGAAGGGCTTACGTTGGCTGGTACTTCAGCTTCTAGCTACTAGCTGCTAGCTTTTTGATCGACAGGCCAGTTGAATCGTTTACCACGCTTCGGTCACCAAGCTGGCAGAAACTTGGGTCTGCTAGAAGCTAGTAGCTAGAAGCTAGAAGCTCTCACGCAAACGGATTCTCATCAGCAGTCGGCCCGTAGACCGTTGGGACCGCGACATCAAGCAGGCGCAGATACACCGACATTTGTCCGCGGTGATGGTAAAGATGATTGAGCACATTCGTGCGCAGCGCCTCGATGCGAGGACGGCTGAGAATTTCCTTGCCTTGAAACACCAGCCGCCACTTCCCCGAAGCAGCCTCGTCGGTCAGCTTGCTCAGCGCGTCTTCAGAAGCACGAGCGTTCTGCTCAAATCGTTGCCGAATCTCATCGATGTTGCCGGCCGAAGCTGCGGCCCCGGAACCGGCGACGAACTCATTGCTGGCCGCAACCTTCTCGGCCATGCCGGCAAGACCGGCGATGTGCGCCGCCAACTCTCCCAAACTGCGAGACTTAGCATGCGGCTTCCACGTCAGCTTGTCGCCGGGCACCCGCTCCAGCAAACGACGAGTGGCGGGCATTTCCGCTCGAAACTCATTCAGAATGGCTTCTGCCTTATTGGACATGATGATTCCCTCACTTCATTGAGATTTCGCGAAGCTGTACGGCTCGTCGCGGTATTCGATGATCATTCGGCGATAAAGTTTCATTGTTTCCAGCCACAGCAGTATGTCCGCAGCTGAGATTGTCAACGGCGGGTCTAAGGGCTTTACCGTGGCATTATCGGGGCAAGTACCGCTGTTTATTTGACTTGCGACGATCTACTCTGCTGACCTACACTCCGCGCAAAGGCTTTCAGGAAGAACGTGTCTGTGGCGAACAGCGAGACGGTAAGTTTGGACCTGCCCGGCGTTCGGGCGGTCTTCCGCAGCGAATCGATGAAGCGACTGCTGCAAATGGTGGAACGTGTCGCTCGGCACAATGCCGCTGTGCTGATCATCGGAGAGACGGGCACAGGCAAGGAGCTGATCGCGCGCGCCGTCCACTATCATTCCCTGCGTTCCCAGCAATCGTGGGTGGACGTGAACTGTGGAGCGCTTCCCGAACATCTGGTCGAGAGCGAGCTTTTCGGATTCGAAAAAGGCGCGTTCAGCGGAGCGGACACTTCCAAGCCAGGCTTCTTCGAGCTCGCCAACAAAGGCACGCTGTTCCTGGACGAAGTGGGCGAACTCGAGTCAAAGCTTCAGGTCAAGCTGCTGCGCGTGCTCGACGGCGCGCCCTATTACCGGCTGGGCGGAACGAAGAAGGTCGCGGTTGACGTTCGTTTGGTCGCGGCTACCAATCAGGACCTTGAACAATCGGTTCGCGTGGGAAAGTTTCGCGAAGACCTTTATCACCGCCTCTCGCAGTTTCAGTTGCGGGTACCTCCGCTGCGGGAACGCAAAGAGGACATTCTGTTGCTCGCTGAGCACTTCCTGAAGATGAACCCTGTGGAAGCGCAACTGTCGAGTGAAGCCGTGCAGATGCTCGAAGCATATCGTTGGCCGGGGAACGTTCGCGAGCTGCGCAACGTGATTCTGCGCGCTGTGGCGTTGTCGAGCGATGGTCTCATTCGCGCCGAAGATTTGCCGGCGGAGATCGCGTCCTATCAGGAACCTCGAAGCACGGCTGCGGCCAGCGCCGTTCCGCCAGCCCAGGCATTGTTCTCGGTTCCAGCGCCGGTACCCGGTGCGGCGCTGCGCGATATCAAGCGTCAGCGAATCCTCGAAGCTTTAACTCGGCACAACGGCCATCAGGGCATGGCCGCGGACGAATTAGGCATTTCCCGCCGAACTCTCAGCCGGCAGCTCAAGACCATGCGCGAGCAAGGCGAACCGGGGAACGAGAACCTTGGTCAGCTCAGCCAACGGCAACAGAATTACTTTCGTAGCACGCTCGAAGTCCCGGTCAGAATGAAGATTGCGGACGGCCGCGAATTTCCCGCCAGCTCAACCAACCTGAGTGCGGGCGGCATCGCGTTGAATGATGTTCCGATCGAAGTTCAAGAAGCCGGCGCCTTCCAGCTCACGTTCAAACTCCCCAGCACAAACGCCGAGGTGCATGCCCAATGTGACATCGCGTGGTGTTCTCGCGATGGCCAGGCCGGTATTCGCTTCCGGCACATGGACCGCAATTCCGAAACGGAACTCAAGCGCTGGATGCTGCAACGCCAGATTGAAGAAGGCTGGACGGCGCTTCAGTGAAGGTTACTTCCGGTTACTAAAGATCAAGTCTGTTAGGCATTAGCGTTGCCATCTATTCTGAGTCGAACTAACTTCGTAGTGCTCCCCAAAGGCCTTTTTCCCAGGCAGTGCCGAACTTTGTCCACTGATGCCAAGCCGCAGATGCTGCTGGGCGTGCCTGCGATTGCGCAGAGTCCCGCCATGGTCTCGGTGTTGTCCACAGCAGAACGCATCGCAAAAACCAACGCTTCGGTTCTGATCACCGGAGAAACGGGCAGCGGGAAAGAGATTGTCGCCCGAGCCATCCATCATTATTCTTTGCGCTGCAATCAGGCGTGGATCGATGTGAACTGCGCGGCCCTTCCCGATCATCTGGTCGAGAGCGAACTCTTTGGCTATGAGAAGGGCGCATTCAGCGGCGCCGACGCGCAGAAGCCGGGATTTTTTGAGCTCGCCAGCGGGGGCTCACTGTTCCTGGACGAGATCGGCGAACTCGAACCGAAAACACAGGTAAAGCTGCTCCGCGTACTCGACGGCACGCCGTATTACCGTGTTGGTGGAGTGAAAAAAGTTACTTCGGACGTGCGAGTGATTGCCGCCACGAGCCGTGATCTGAGTCAGCAGGTCGCACGCGGCGGTTTTCGCAATGATCTCTACCACCGACTGAACCAGATCCATCTGCGCGTGCCTCCGCTGCGTGAGCGCCCGGAAGACATTCTGCCGCTGGCCAACTTCTTTCTGCACCAGGTGTATCCGCATTTGAATTTCTCGGAAGAAGCGAAGACTACGCTGCAGGCGCATCAATGGAACGGCAATGTGCGCGAGCTGCGCAACGCAGTCCTAACGGCGGCAGTTTTCTGCATGGACGAGACCATCACCGTACACGAGTTGCCGGCCAACGTGCAGGAGTCACGTCCTAAGCTGTCACCGCCGACGGAACCCGGACCATTGCAAGCCACAGAAAAACACTTGATTTTTGAAGCTCTGCGCGGAACAGCCGGACATCAGCAAAAAGCGGCGCGAATTCTCGGCATTTCGCGGCGAACGTTAAGCCGGAAGCTCCGGGCTTATGGGCTGCATAAGCGCTGATTGAATTTCACCACGGAGACACGGAGCACACGGAGAAGTTCAGAAGTCAGGTGGGCCAAGTCAGAAGTCGGTTTTTGCAGTCCGAAACTATCTCCTGCTGTGGCGACAAGCTGCTTTCACGCTTACTTCTGAACTTTGATTTTTGATTTCCTCCGTGTTCTCCGTGCCTCCGTGGTGAAAATGATTTGAGAACCAGCAATGAAGAAACTCGGCCGCCAATTGATTATCGTCCTCCTCACGGTTCTGCTGGGTGGACTCCTCGGGGCGTTCCTCGTGCGATTGGCGCCGGGGTTTGGAGTGCAGGAATCTGATCTGAACACGCAGCTTAGCGCCGAGAGTCGGCGAGCGCTGCATGCGCAGGACGCTGCCGAGCAACATGTGCTCACGTATTACGGCCATTACCTGGTTGGCATGCTGCATGGCGATCTTGGGTACTCGCGGTCTATGGATCGGCCGGTCAGCGAGCTTCTGCGAGACCGTGTCCCTGAGACCTTGAAGTCATTAGCGATCGGAGTTGGTGGGGGATGGCTCCTCGGACTGGCGTTGGCTTTGCCGGCCACGTGGAAGCGTTCGCCACTCTACAGCACTGCCTCGACGGTAATTACCGGAGTGTTTTTGTGCATTCCCTCGGCGGTGCTTGCGTTGCTGTTTCTCGTCATGGGCTCGCCGGGAAAGATCGCGATTGCACTCGTGGTCTTCCCGAAAGTATTTCGCTTTTCCCGCAATCTTCTGCTCAAGACCTATGCCATGCCGCATGTACTCACCGCGAAGTCTCGCGGGCTCACGCGTCTGCGCATTCTGCTCTGGCACGTGCTACCAAATATTGCTGGACCGATGTTGGCTCTGGCCGGTGTGACCGTGAGCATGGCTCTGGGAGCGACGATTCCGGTTGAGGTCGTTTGCGACGATCCCGGCATTGGACAGCTTGCCTGGAGGGCCGCTCTGTCGCGCGATGTTCCGCTGCTGGTGAATCTCACGTTGATCATCGCGCTGGTCACGGTAGTGGCCAATTCTTTCTCTGATTTGCTCGCTCCAGCGGCTACGAGGGACGTGATATGACGCGCATGCGCTGGATGGCCTCGGGCCTGCTTGTACTTGTGTTTCTCCTCGCCCTGGGCGCAAGCGTGATCTCGCCTGCTCCTTATGAGAAGCAGTATCGCGCCAGCATCGACCATGCACCATCGAAGCAGTTCCTTCTTGGGACAGACGACTTGGGGCGCGATCGCCTGGCAAGGCTTCTCTACGGTATGCGCATCTCGCTCTTACTGGCTCCTGCGGCTGCACTGATCGCGACACTCCTGGCCGCGCTGATCGGCGGCGCGGGTGCATATGCGGGCGGAAATTGGGAACGGCTGACTCATGCGGCAATCGACTTGTTTCTCAGCCTGCCTTGGTTATTCCTTCTGCTCACGTTGCGAGCGCTTTTGCCGCTAGATATCCCTGCGACAACTTCGGTGATCGTGACCTTCGCTTTGCTGGGCACGCTGGGGTGGGCAGCTTCCGCACGCGTCGTCTCTGCCGAGGTGCGCTCCGTGCGGCACTCGGATTTCGTTCTTCAGGCCCGCGCGGCAGGGTGCTCGGAATGGCGGCTGCTATGTCGTCAGGTGCTTCCCAATGTGAAACCGATTCTGCTCGCGCAGTTTTGGATTTCGGTTCCGCTGTTCATTCTCACTGAGGCCAATTTGGGAATGCTTGGGTTGGGAGTAACGGAACCGATGCCCTCCTGGGGAAATCTGCTGCGCGAGCTTGAAAATTACTCTTCGCTACGTCACAGTCCATGGCTGTGGGCGCCGCTGCTCTCGCTGGTTCTCGTCGTGAGCCTCTTCCAGTTCGTTCTGGGCGGGGAGGAATACGCGTCATGAAGTCGCGCTCCGCCCTTAGGGGTCCGAAGAAAAACCCCGGGGTGAACACGGAGGTCACGGAGGGCACGAAGGGCTTGATCCGGCAATATCCCTTGTTCCTTCGTCCTCTCCGTGACCTCCGTGTTCACCCCGGTTTTCTTTTGGGATTAACCTTGTGTTTGGCCGGCTGCGCGCACCGCACCACGAACACCGGCGAGCTGCGCTTCACGATTGCTTCCGATCCGAAGACATTGAATCCGCTGCTGGTGGAAGACGATTCTTCGGAGATTGTCCGCTATCTCACGGGCGGAGTACTGATTCGGGTGAATCGCAAGACGCAGGAAAATGAACCTGCGTTGGCGACTTCGTGGAAAGTCAGCAAAGACGGACGTCAAATCGACTTCGAGTTGCGTCCCAATGTTGAGTTTTCCGATGGAACACCGTTCACGGCCGACGACGTGGTCGCGACGATGAAGGCGCTCATGGATCCGAACCTGCACTCCTCGACCGGCGACGCCTTCCGTTCCGGAAATGGGAAAGTCAGCGCAGAGTCGAAGGGCAAGTACGAAGTAAGCGTAACCTTCCCGAAGCCGGTGGCAGGCATGGAGCGGCTCTTCGATCAGGTGGCGATCTCGCCCGCGCGCATGGCCGGCAAAGGCGATGCGTCGGTGGTGCTCGGGCCATTCATGCTCACGGATGAGAAGCCGGGCCAGTACGTGTTGCTCAAACGCAATCCGTATTACTGGAAGCAGGATAGCGCCGGACATCAGCTTCCGTACTTGAGCGCCGTTCGGCTGTACGTACTCCAAAACCGCGACACCGAACTACTGCGCTTCCACCAAGGCGACGTTCAACTGATCAATAAGCTCTCGCCGGATTTGTATGAGCAGTTGCGCGCGGAAGATCCGTCGGCGGCGCGCGATCTTGGACCCTCGGTGGAATCGGAAGAACTCTGGTTTAACGAGGTGCCCAGATCTCCTCTGCCGGCGTACAAAAAGGCATGGTTTCGTTCGCGCAATTTTCGCCGCGCGATCTCAATGGCCATAAATCGCGGGGATTTGGCGCGGGTAGCTTTTCGTGGACACGCCACCGCGTCCGTGGGCCTGCTGAGCCCAGCGAATAAATTCTGGTTCGACCAGAATCTGAAGCCGCAAGCATACGATCCGCGGGGCGCGCTGCAACTGCTCCAGCAGGACGGGTTTCGCCGGGATGGTACTACGCTGAAAGATGCGGCAGGCCATCCGGTCGTTTTCTCGCTGATTACCAATTCGGGAAATACGACGCGTGAGCGCATGGGCAGCTTGATCCAGCAGGACCTGCAGCAGATTGGCATCCAACTCAATTTTGTGCCGCTCGATTTTCCATCGATTGCCGAGCGCATTACGAAGACGTTCGACTATGAATCCTGCTTGCTGGGACTCACGAATGTCGATCTCGATCCCAACGGCCAAATGAATGTGTGGCTCAGCTCCGCCGATCTTCATCAGTGGAATCCGGATCAAAAAACTCCTGACACTCCCTGGGAAGCCGAGATCGACCACTACATGCGGGCGCAGGCCTCGTCACTCGATCGAGCATCCCGCAAAAAGGATTTCGACAAAGTGCAAGAAATCGTCGATGACGAGCAGCCGATGCTGTATTTGGTGGACAAGAACGCGCTGGTCGCAGTCTCGCCGGGAGTGAAAGGCGCCGACCCGGTGGTGCTGACGCCGGAGACATACTGGAATGTCGAATACCTGTCGTTGGATGGGAACACGCGATGAAGAGCGCAGTGGAATTCGAGCTTAAGTCGCCGCAAGAGCGAGCGCGCATTCAGCCTGGCGTGCCGCTACTCGATCTGCAAATCAGCGCCGATTATCCGCACAATATGGGAGTTCTGCGCGACCTGCAGCTCACGATGCAAGCCGGCGAGATCGTTGGACTTGTCGGCGAGAGCGGCTCAGGCAAGAGCACATTGGCTTTGGCGATCCTGCGGCTGCTCGATCTGAAAGGCGGAAGTACCAGCGGCAGCGTGCGTCTGAATGGCCGCGAGCTGATGTCGCTGAGCGACGCCGAGATGCGGGCTGTCCGCGGGCGAGACATTGGCCTGGTGTTGCAGAGCCCGATGTCATCACTCAATCCCGCGCTGAAGATCGTCACGCAAATGCACGAGACCTGGCGGGCGCACCGCACCGGAGATCGCAAGCAGTCCGTGCCGGAATTCCTTAACCTGCTGCGCGGGTTGAACCTCGATGTGGACGAAAAGTTTCTCAACCGCAAACCGGCGCAGCTCAGCGTCGGACAAGCGCAGCGCGTGCTGATCGCGATGGCGATGATTCACCGGCCGCCGCTGTTGATTGCCGACGAATGTACGAGCGCGCTGGACTTGATCACGCAAAAAGAGGTGCTCAACATTTTTCGCGGGCTTAGCCGTGAGATGGGAACCGGAATCCTGCTCATCTCGCATGACCTGCTGGCCGTGGCTTCCCTTTGCGACCGCATCGCGATCCTGCGAGCCGGGGAGATCGTGGAGCAGGGAGCGACGCGGGAGGTGCTGGCGCAACCGGCGCATCCTTATACTCGGGAGCTTGTTGCGGCCCTGCCGCTGGGGTCGGTACCGTTCGCGGTAGCGAACGGGTAAGGCGGTGCATCCAAACCTCATACCCATTCCCTACCGGGAATGGTACTGACCTCCGGGAGTATGAAGCCGAATTGCACCGACCATCATCCAAAGGATGGGATTGTGCGGCTGTTATACTAGTGAGTCGAATCCCTTTCAGGAGAGATCATGGCTACCATTACTACACCGAACGTTGAAACGACACCGACGACCTCGCCCTCGCCAGTTACCCTTACACCGACGGCTGTTGCCAAAGTGAAGGAAATCATGGCGCAGCAGGATCCGATGCCTGCCGGCTTGCGGATCGGCGTCGTGGGCGGAGGCTGCTCTGGATTCAGCTATTCGATGAGCTTCGAGAACTCCTCGGGAATGATGGACAAGGTCTTCAACTTCGACGAGCTGAAGGTTTTCGTCGATGCCACCTCGCTCATGTACCTGCAGGGATGCGTGGTCGATTACATCGAAACACTCGAAGCCGCCGGCTTCAAGTT